>CAKUOH010000001.1 GCA_934668765.1 uncultured Helicobacteraceae bacterium
CCATTAGCATTTCTAGCTTTATTGAGCTTGTAGAAAAAAGCGCGACATTTAGCGAGTTTAGCGCGAATTTTGATAGATTTTTTGTGGATAAACTTTTGTGTGATAAAACAGATGAGTATGTCGATAGCGTGAATTTTACTAGATAAAGCGCAAATCCAAAGGTAACCCAAGATTTGCCAACGCCACTAAAAATTTACACCTTCGCATTTGATAGCATTAGCTTTATGCGGTTTTCTTGATTTACGCGCGTGGCGCCGGGGTCATAGTCGATTGAGACGATATTGCTTTGCGGATTTTTCTCTTTCAAAAGCTTCATCATTCCACGCCCCACGATATGATTGGGCAGACAACCAAAGGGTTGCGTGCAGATGATATTATTCACGCCGCTGTGGATTAGCTCTAGCATTTCGGCAGTCAGTAGCCATCCCTCGCCCATATTCATTCCCTCGCCGATATAGCCTTTAATCAGCGACTTTGTGTGGCAAAATGGCGCGGGAGCGCGGAATTTGCCGTGCTTTTTGATAATATTTATCACGGCTTTTTGTTTGATAGTAAAATGGCGATAAAGTAGCTTAAAGATGAGCTTTTTTACAATGCTTCCGCCGTAGAGTTTATCCTCGATTAGCGCGTCATTTAGGCAATAAAGGCAAAAATCCAAAAATCCCGGAACGACTACTTCGCAGTTTTCATTTAGCAAAAAATCCTCTAAATTATTATTGCCAAGTGGGGAATATTTGATATAGATTTCGCCCACAATGCCGACTTTTGCCTTTGGCTCATTTGAGCGCAAAATATTATCAAAATCTTTTAGCATTGCGCTAACTTCCTTTTTTAGCGCAGAAAAGCTTGTAAGTGCCTTGCTTTGCGTGGAGATTCGCTCTATCCATTTGCCAACTAGCTTTTCGCTTTCGCCCTTATTTATCTCATAAGATTTGGTTTGATTTAGTAGGCACATTAGCACATCGCCAATTAGCACGGCATTTACAAGTTTCCAAAGCATAGGGAGCGTAATTTTAAACGCTTGATTTTCCTCAAATCCACTGAAATTTAGCGACACCACAGGGATTTTTTCAAATCCACTTTTTTTTAGTGCCTTGCGCAAGAGATAGATATAATTACTCGCCCGACAGCCACCGCCTGTTTGTGTAATCAAAAGTGCGACTTTGTTTAAGTCGTAATTCCCGCTTTTTAGCGCATCAATGAGCTGTCCAATCACAAGCAACGCAGGATAGCAAGTATCATTATGCACATTTCGCAATCCCTCATCAATCACCGCCTTACTTGCATTCTCTAAAAGCTCTGCCTTGTAGCCGTAATCTCTCATAATATTTACCATAAAGCGAAAATGAATGGGAAGCATCGTGGGGACTAAAATCGTGTGCGTTTCTTTCATATCAGCGGTAAATCGCGCATAAGATTGCTCAAAATATTGCGCGTTAAAATCGCTTTGATTCGTGCTTGAAGTATCGCAAGATTCGCCACCACACCCACAATCTCCACCGCAATGATTATATGAATCTACGAATTTTGTTTCGCTAAATTTTGTGAAATTTTTAGAAATCTTTGTCATTTTAAATTGCCTCCGTTGTAGCTAAATTTACGATAGATTCGTGTGAATCAAAGCTAGTTTCACGCTCTGATTTGTGCTGAATCGTTTTTGCATTTTTTAACTGCGCTTCTTTATTTTTCAAATCCACCGCGGATAGCAAACTACGCACACGAATCTTAACTGCGCCTAAATTATTGATTTCATCAATCTTAATTTGCGTGTAGAATTTATCGCCATTCTCCAAAATGCGCCGCACTTCATCGCTAGTAATCGAATCAATCCCACACCCAAAGCTAACTAACTGCACAAGCTCTACATTCTCGTGCTTCGTGGCAAAATGCGCCGCAGAATAAAGGCGTGAGTGATAGCTCCATTGATTTAAAATATCTAATTTACCGATAGATTCTCTCACACTATCTTCACTCAAAACCACCACGCCAAGCGAGTTTATGAGCTTATCAATGCCGTGATTTATTTCAGGGTCGATGTGATAAGGGCGTCCGCTTAAAATGATACATTTTAGATTGTTTTGCAAAGCGAAATCTAGTGCCTTTTGTCCCTGCGATAAAATGTCATTTATATGAATCTCTCTTTTTTCAAAGGCGGATTTTACGGCGTTTTTAAAGGTTTTTTTATCCGTGCCAAATTCTTTTTTGAAAAATGGATATGCCTTTTTGATAAAATCTTCACGCCGATGAAGTCCAAAGTAAGGAAACAAAAATCTTATATTTTTGAGCTTATCAATATTTGCATTTAAAAGCTCGGGATAGTAAGCCACCACAGGGCAGTTGTAATTAGCACTAGATTGTTTTCCATCATCGAAACTATAAGCATTGCAAGGATAGAAAATCGTATCAATCCCCTTATTTAGCAGGTTTTCGATATGCCCGTGAAGCAGTTTTGCAGGATAGCAAGCAGTATCGCTAGGAATGCTATATTGCCCAAGCGCATAAGTTTTTCTAGTAGTTATGTCGCTTAAAACGACTTCATAGCCAAGTTGCGAAAAAATCTCGTGCCAAAAGAAAATATTTTCATAAATATTTAGCCCCAAAGGAATGCCGACTTTGCCTTTGAATTGTTTAGTTTGCTCATCGTGTGCTAGTTTGATAGAAAGATTTTTGATTTTGTTTAGCTTGTATTCGTAGAGATTTGGCAAAAAAATCATATTTTTTTTGATTCCCAAAGGTTTATCACAGCGATTTCCAGAGATGAGTTTGCGACTTAATGCGCCATCTGTGCCTGTGAATCGATTGATTGTAAGCTGACATTTATTGCCACAGATATTGCAAATGCTAGGTGTTGCGCTGTGTTTAAAGTCTGCTAATTCTGCTTTTGAGAGAATGCTAGATTCCTTGCAATCCCGCGCATAGAGTGCCATACCAAACGCACCCATAAGTCCTGCGATTTTAGGGCGTGTAACTTCGCGCCTTATTTCTTTCTCAAAGCTACGCAAAATAGCGTCATTCAAAAATGTCCCGCCCTGCACAACGATATTTTTCCCCAAATCATCGGCATCTCTTGCGCGAATAACCTTATAAATCGCATTTTTTACCACGCTCATCGATAATCCTGCGCTTATGTCCTTAATATCCGCGCCCTCTTTTTGCGCTTCTTTTACAGAGCTATTCATAAACACTGTGCATCGACTTCCTAACTCCACAGGGTGTGTTGAATCAAGTCCTAATTTCGCAAAATCTGCCACGCCATAACCCATAGACTTTGCAAAAGTCTCTATAAAGCTCCCGCAACCGCTACTACACGCTTCATTTAACATAATGCTATCAATAGAATTATTTTTAATATAAAAGCATTTCATATCCTGTCCGCCGATGTCTATGATAAAATCAACGCTAGGATTAAAGAATCTAGCGGCATTTAGGTGTGCCATAGTCTCTACTTCGCCCAAATCTATCTTAAACGCGCTTTTTATAAGCTCTTCGCCATAGCCCGTTACGCCACTGCCTTTGATTTTGATTCGCTCCCCTGCTAAATCATATATTTTGCCTAATTCGCGCAAAATCACACTTATTGGATTGCCCATATTGCTACCATAATATTGATAGAGAATTTCGCCATTTTTTGTAATCAAAACTAGCTTTGTAGTCGTGCTTCCGCAGTCGATTCCCAAATACGCATCGCCCTTGTATGTGGCAATGTCTAGCTCTTTTGTGCTATTTTTGCTGTGTCTCTCTTGAAAAGTTTCAAGCGCGAATCTGCTCTCAAACAATGGCTCTAAATATTTATTGCTACTTTTGGCGTTTTTGGCAGATTCAAGCAGTGCTATTAGCTCATCGCAGGAAAAATCCACATTGTTAGCTAAATTTACCGCGCAAAATGCCACGCCTATTGCCACCGCAAAGGGCGCAAACTCTGGGAATACGGCGTTTTCATCGCTTAATTTTAAACTCTCTTTAAATCGCTTTTGCAATCCCTTGTAATAAAAAAGCGGTCCGCCTAAAAATAATATTTTGCCCTCAATCTTGCGCCCCTGCGCCAAACCTGAAATCGTCTGCTCCACTACCGCTTGGAAAATGGACGCGGTAATGTCCTCTTTGCGAATCCCTTGATTTAGCAGGGGCTGGACATCGGTTTTGGCAAAAACGCCACAACGACTTGCCACAGGATAGATTTTGGTGCATTCAAGCGACAAAGCGTCAAATTCCTCCGCACTAACAGCTAAAAGCGTTACCATTTGGTCGATAAATGAGCCTGTGCCACCCGCACAAGAGCCATTCATTCGCTCTTCTAATCCACCGCTTAAAAAGATGATTTTCGCATCTTCGCCACCTAACTCAATTACGGCGTCTGTATCAGGGATTAGTCGCCGAACAGCTTCGGCAGTAGCAAAAACTTCTTGGATAAAATTTAGCCCTGTGATTTTGGATATGCCAAATCCCGCGCTTCCGCTGATTGCTACGGTAAATCGTTTGTCGCCGATTTGCTTTTTTAATTCGCGTAAAATCTCAATGCTACTCTCCCGCACCTTTGAAAAATGTCTTTGATATTTAGAGAAAATCATCTCATTATTATCATCAATCAGCGCGACTTTTGCAGTAGTAGAGCCGACATCAATGCCCAAAGATAAAGCCATATTTGCCCCTAAATGCGTAAATTTTTGTGAAAAAAAGCGGGATTATAGCATAAAATTGAATTTTATTGACTTGATTCGCATTTAATTAGCAGTAAATACACGCAAAAATAAATCAAAATTCTTTAAGCACCCAAAGGCTATAATGCCAAAATTTTTTTAATGATTTTTGGAGCATAAAATGATAACTTTAAGAGAAGCCCTAAAACTCCCGCAAGATAAGCTAAAAGAGCTAAAAGCCACTATCGCCAAAAACGCCAAAGATTCGGAGCTAAATGCTTATATTATTGACGAATCATCGCTAGATTCGAGTGATTCAAACGAATCTAACGCAAATGCCATCCCCATTCTCATCAAAGACAATATCAGCGTCAAAGGCTGGGAAATTACCTGTGGTAGCGCGATTCTTAAAGGCTACAAGTCGCCTTATAATGCTACTGCGATTGAAAATCTGCTTAAAAATCATTGCGCCCCATTTGGCAGGGCAAATATGGACGAGTTTGCGATGGGTAGCACTACCGAATCAAGCATCTATGGCGCGACAAAAAATCCGCGTGATTTATCGCGCACAGCAGGTGGCAGTAGCGGTGGAAGCGCAGCTGCGGTGGCTGGAGGAATTGCAATCGCTGCACTTGGTAGCGATACGGGCGGGTCGATTCGTCAGCCTGCTGGATATTGCGGGTGCGTGGGATTAAAGCCCACTTATGGTGCGGTAAGTCGATATGGGCTTGTGGCGTATAGTTCTAGCCTTGATATTGTCGGTCCTATCACGCAAGATGTGCGCGATTGTGCGTTGCTTTTTGATTTTATCAAAGGGAGCGACAAGCTAGATTCGACAAGTCGCATTGAGATTGATTTGCAAGGTAAGTGCTTTGAATCCCTAAATGAAAATCGCAAATTTAAAATAGGCATTTTAAAAGAAGCATTGAAAAACGCAAATAGCGAGATTTGCAAGGCTTATGATGATTTGGTGTGCTTGTTAGATTCGCAAGGACACGAGATTAAAGAAGTGCAGATGCTAGATTTAAACTACCATATTTCAAGCTATTATATCACTTCGATGGCAGAAGCAAGTGCGAATCTAGCGCGGTTTGATGGCGTTCGATATGGCAATCGTGCCAAAGATAGCGCAAATCTAAAAGATATGTATGAAAAAACGCGCACACAAGGCTTTGGCGATGAGGTAAAAAGACGAATCTTAATCGGCAATTTCGTGCTTTCAAGCGGATATTATGATGCGTATTATCTAAAAGCGCAACGGGTGCGGGATTTAATCGCATTTCAATATAGTGAGATTTTTAAAAGCGTAGATGTGATTTTAAGCCCCATTGCGCCAAATGTCGCGCCCAAATTAGGGCAGAAATTAAGTCCGCTTGAAATGTATTTAAGCGACATTTACACAATCGGCGCAAATCTCGCAGGAATCCCCGCAATATGCGTCCCTATCGGCAAAAATAGCGAAAATCTCCCCATCGGCATTCAAATTTTGGGCAATCACTTTGATGAGCAAAATTTGCTAGATTTGGCACTATTTATCGAATCAAAATGCGCAGTGGAGTTTTAAAAATGTTGAAAAAATTTTTGATATTTTTTATCGCAATAAGTGCGCTATTTGGCGCAGAAATAAGCGAATCAAATTTACAAGATTTAATTAAAAAATGCAATGAAAAAGATAAAATCGCGTGTGGAGAAGTGTCTAGATTCTACGGCAAGAGCACCAAAAAATCGCGCTTTTTAGACGCAGAATCTATGAAACTTTGGGTAGATTATGCGTTAAAGGGCTGTGAATTAAAAGACGGCGAGTCTTGCTATACAATCGCCTATCATTATGCGAAAGCTGGGGTGGATTCGCCTCGCTTTTTTGAGACGGACAACGCCAAAAAGGAAGCGTATTTAATAAAGGGCTGTGATTACGGATTCGCGCAATCCTGCTACATACTTGGGCTTATAAACTATGATAATTTCTACAAAAAGAATGGCGATAAAAATAAATTTAAGCAAAAATCAAAGCAATTTATTAAAAAAGCCTGTGATTTAGGATTTGAAAAGGCGTGTGGGGAAAATTGGGATTTGCCTGAAAGATAATTGAATTATATTTTGTATAGAATTGTAATTTATAATTCATAGAAATTGCCCTGCGTGATAGATTTATGCTTTATTGCGCTATAATGCAAAGTCTTTGGTTTTTAAAATCAAAGATAAAAATAAATTTTAAAGGATTGTTTATGGCAAAAGAATTAACTTTTGAGGAACAACAAGCGGAAGCTTATGCTTTTTTAGATGCGTTTTATAGTAGAGCTGATTTTGGCTATGATGTGCAACATTGGGATTATAGAGATGTCAATCAAAAAATAATAGATATTGTAAATGATATGGGAAATAGAATTTCTTTGAATAGCAAAGTAACAGCAATTTCATCGTTATTGCTTACCATTGGGCAGTCATTAGCTACATTCCCTAGCTTTGTAACTGCTTTATGTGTAGCAACCATAAAGGGTGAAGTTAAAGATGTGTCGGATATGGTTTTAATCACTAAAGATGATTTAGTTAAAGAGCGTGATAAATTAAAGAGCAATCGCCTTGCTTGGGCGGTTGTTACGCAAGTTATGGCTAGTGAAAAGGGCAATATTGAATTAGCTTTTGCTGGTTTTTAAAGGGGTTTATTATGAAAGCAATATTATTATCAATGATTGTTGCAATTATTGCGTTTGCGATAAATTTTGAAGGACTAAACCCAAATAGGGAGGCTGACTTTAAAATTATAGAAGATAATTTAGAGCAGTTAAAGGCAAAATGTGAGGCTAGAGACGGCAAATCTTGCAGATTCGTGTCTTTATTTTATGGTAAAAAATATACAAAATCACACTTTGCAGAAGAATTCGGCAAATTGCGTGTAGAATATGCTCTTAAAGGTTGTGATTTAAAAGATGGTCCTTCGTGCCTTACAATAGCTACGGAGTATAGTGATACACGCACCTATCCAAAAATATTGCAAGAAAATTTTGAAAAAAAGATAGAGTTTTTAAACAAGGCTTGTGAATACAACGAGATAAATAGTTGCTATATGCTTGGCAATCACTATTCTAAAGAAGCTAATTCTAAAAAAGGTGCTGAGAAAAAAGCTACTCAACTTAAATCAAAGCGATTTTATAAAAAAGCCTGTGATTTAGGGCATAGTAGGGCGTGTGATGAAAAATAGCCTATAAGCGCATAAGGCAATTATTTGCCAAATGCGCGTTATTTTTAGATTCGCACGAATCATAAAATCTATTCAACTACAAAATTCAACTTTAAGCACACAAACGCTACAATGCCAAAATTTTTTGATTGAGTTTTAGATTTTGTCCCACGAATCTAAACAATCTAAAACGAAAGGATAAAAAATGGCAGAGAAAATCATCAAAAAAGCCCTAACTTTTGAGGATATTTTGCTAGTCCCGCGCTACTCAGAAGTCCTCCCCAAAGAAGTAAGTGTGAAGTCCAAATTAAGCAAAAATATCACGCTTAATTCGCCCTTTGTAAGCGCGGCGATGGATACGGTTACGGAGTTTCGCACAGCGATTTCTATGGCTAGAATGGGTGGCATCGGCATTATCCACAAAAATATGGACATAAATGCGCAAATGAGCCAAGTTAAAAAAGTCAAAAAAAGCGAATCTGGCGTCATAACCGACCCTATTTACATTCAAGCAGATAGAACTCTAGCAGACGCAAAGCTAATCACCGATAACTACAAGATTTCAGGTGTGCCTGTGGTGGATAGTGATGGCAAACTAATAGGCATTCTTACGAATAGAGACACGAGATTTGAGCGCGATTTGCGAAAATTAGTAGGCGATGTGATGACAAAAATGCCGCTAATCACGGCAAAAGAAAATACAACGCTTGATGAAGCAAAAAAGATTATGCACAAGCATAAAATCGAAAAACTCCCCATAATAAACAGCGACAATGTCCTAAAAGGACTAATCACCATTAAAGACATTCAAAAACGAATCGAATATCCAAACTCAAACAAAGACGCATTAGGGCGACTGCGTGTGGGTGCAGCGATTGGCGTCCTGCAAATAGATAGAGCAAGGGCGTTGGTGGAAGCGGGGGTTGATGTCCTTGTGCTAGATTGCGCACACGGGCATTCGGTGAATGTGCTAAAAACTATCGAATCTATCAAAAAAGAACTCACAATCGACTTAATCGTAGGCAATGTCGTAACCAAAGAAGCCACACGCGACTTAATAAACGCAGGGGCGGACGCTGTGAAAGTAGGCATAGGACCGGGTAGCATTTGCACCACACGAATCGTAGCAGGTGTGGGAATGCCACAGATTTCAGCGATTATGGACTGCGTGAGCGAAGCAAAAAAGCATAAGATTCCCATAATCGCCGATGGCGGTATCAAATACTCTGGCGATGTGGCAAAGGCAATCGCTTTGGGGGCGAGTTGTGTGATGATAGGCAGTATGTTTGCAGGGTGCGAAGAAACCCCGGGCGATTTAATCATCTATCAAGGACGACAATACAAAAATTATCGCGGTATGGGCAGTATCGGAGCAATGGCAAGTGGTAGCAGTGATAGATATTTCCAAGAGGGCGTAGCACAGGATAAACTAGTGCCTGAAGGCATTGAGGGGCGAGTGCCATATCGTGGCAAGATTCGCGATATTATTTTTCAGCTAGAGGGCGGTTTGCGAAGCTCTATGGGCTATTTAGGAAGTAAGGACATTCCTACATTTTGGAAAAACGCCGAGTTTGTAGAAATCACAAGTGCAGGACTGCGCGAATCTCATGTCCACGATGTGGATATTACCAAAGAATCGCCAAATTACCACATAGGATAGCATTATGGGCGAAAAAGACAACATTCACTTTGAGGATAGAATCGCAAAGATAAAGCAAATCATTGACAAATTAAACAACACCGAAATCACGCTAAAAGACGGAATGCAGCTTTATAAAGACGGCGTAGATGAAATAATAGAAGCGCAAAAAATGCTAGAATCTGCCAAAAATCTCTATGATGAAATCAATAAAAAAGAGCAGTGATGAATCTAATCATAGCGCAATTTGCGCATATTCCGCCAAATAGCAAGATTTTTCGCGAGTATTTGGAATCGCAATGCAAAAGGCAAAAGATTGATTTAGTCGTGTTAGGCGAGTATGTGGCAAATCATTTCTTTAAAGAATATCACAACAAAGGCATTTTAAAGCGCGAATTTGAATTACAAAAGGCGTATTTTAGCGCACTATCAAAAGAGTTTGGTATAGCGATTGTCGCGCCTTTGATTGAGTGCGCGGAATCCAAAGGTGAGCTAAAATGCAGTGGCGCGAAAAATACGGGCGAAAAGATTTATAAAAGCATTGCGATTTTTAGGGATGGAAAAGTGCGATTTTATCGTGCTTCGCGCCTTATGGACTTTCCGCATTGGAATGAAAGGGCATTTTTTGATAATGAAGTGGTTTCTAGCGTGGATTCGCACCCTAAATCGCGCATAAAAGAGCCGATTATTTTTAGTGTGGGCGGTTTTAAAGTAAGTGCGATTTTTGGCTGGGAAGCGCACTTTGATGAGATTTTTATAAAGCTTCGCAAAAAGGGCGTGGATATTTTATGCGTCCCTACGGCAAGTTCATTTGGCTCAAATGCGCGGTGGCAAAGGCTTTTGCAGACGCGCAGTTTTCTAAATAATTGCTTTATTGTGCGTGTGAATCGCACGGGTAATTTTATGGAAAGTAGCGTTGTATGGGATTTTTATGGGGAGAGCTTTATTGCTTTGCCTGATGGGAGTTTGGGCGATATGATGGGCGCAAGAGATGGGATTTTGGTAAGTGAGATTCGCACTGAAATGCTAGATGAAATCAAAGATTCGTGGAGGTTTCGATAAGGGCAAATCAAAATATAAAAGATTTGTCATTGCTTTGGCATAATCGTAGATTCGCCGAAGCAATCCACGAATCGCGAATCTATCCAAAAAATCACGCAAATCCGCCCAAAACACACACAAATCTACCCCTTTTTCTCTAATAAATCCGCGTCTATGGTTTTTATAAGTGATTCAATCTCAGCAGTTTGCTTTTCGTCCTCGCAGATTTTTTCTCTCATTTTAAATCCCGCTTCGATGAGCGCGTAAAGCTCGGGCTTTGTGGTGCGCCATCGTTGAAGTGTGCGCGTGGTGATGCGCAAAATCCGCGCTTTGTCTTGTTGCGTGTATTTCAAGGGCAATCCTTTTGGCTTTTGCGTTGGATTGTAACCACCCCATTCTTTATGTAAAATTGCGACAATATTACTAATATTTATCATAATTTAAGAAAATATATCGTATAATATGATTTTTAAATTTTCAGATTCAAAGGGTTAAAATTGAAAAAAATATGGGTTATATTTTTAAGCATTATTTACTTTTTTGTTGGTGTATTTGTTTGCGTTGGCGCGTTGGGATTGTTTGTCGAAAGCAATGGTATTGTTTTTGGCGTTGCCATTTTGGGCTCGTTTCTTTTTGCGCTAATTTATTATTTTTCTCGCAAAGATAATGAAAAATGTCAAAAATGTGGCGCATTATGGAGTGTGAAATTTATAGATAAAGCAACGCTTACACAAAGCGCGATAAAACAAAAAATGACAACTTACCTTGTGGGCGATGAAAAACTCATTTATCGTTGCAATCAATGTGGCAACGAGACAAGCAAAGTCCAAAGATACAAAAGAGAAGCATAAGGAGCTCAAAATGCAACTAAACACGCCAAGCAAAGATGATATGAAGCGAATCGATGAGATTTGGGAGAGTAAGCGCGAAGTGCGACATTACACACTTGAAACTAATGCGCTAGATTTGCTTTTCAATCAATACAAAAGCAATACGAATCTAACCGAAATTATCCTAAAAATAGGTTGCCTTGATAATTTTTATAGCACAAATGCGACTAAAAATGTCAAAATCCCCGATATTGCCGAGAAAATCATTAGTATAAAGGACTTTGATTTGCGACTGCAAAAGTGGGATACGAATCTTGTGCGTGAATTAGCGATTTTTAGCAAGGGCGATAAAGAAATCAAACTCTACTCTTTTGCCACAAAATACTGCGCGTTGCATAATTGTATGGTGTATAAGCGCGATAATTATGCGATTTTTGATAGTATCGTGTGTAAAAAGTTAAAAGAATTTAATAAACAATACAAATTTGCGGAATTTAGCGATGATGATTTTGAACTAGAAAATTACCCTAAATATGTAGAAATTTTGGATAAATTTAGAAAAAGATTTGCGCTAAATTGCACTTTTAGAGAATTGGACTTATATCTTTGGAAAATGGGAAAATTGGAGAAGTTGGAAAATGGTAAATAGTGATTTTTAGATTTGTGCCTAAAAATGCGTGAATCTATGCGAATCTTACGAATCTAATGTGCAAATCTTGAGGGATTTATCTTTGAATCACGCGAATCTAGCGCACTTTTTTTACCCAAATCGCAATTTTTCATACTCGCTAGGCACTAAATAATCCTCCGTGCGAATCAAATCACCATAAATCCCAGCATTAAATCCAAGCGCGAAAAGTTTATCTAACGCTTTCATTTGCACTTCGCTCATTGCGATTGATTCGCTATTTGCATACATATTTAGGTAGGTTTCTAGCTCGGATTCATTCACGCGCACCCTATCACGCAACATAGCCGATAAAACGCGCTTATTATTCACCGCCACGCGCACGGCATCCGTAAGCAATTTTTGACATTCAATCGCGCGTAGCAGTGGGATTGAACGCAAAATCGCCATTCCACCAAGTGGTAGTGGCAAATTTTCCCGCGCCATTTCCACCCAAATATCCCACAAATGCGCCTCCACTTCTAGCTCATCGCTAAAATTTAAAATGGATTCGTGGATTAGCACTCCCGCATCAACTTCGCCGCAAATCACGGCATTTTCAATGTCTAAAAAATTTTTATAGATGATTTTTGCATCTTTGTAGCGCATTTTAAAAATCATCGCATTTGTCGTATATGCGCCACTTAATGCGACTTTGAAATTGCGCTTTAATTTCGCGCCTTTGCGCTTTACAATCTTTGGTCCATAGCCATTGCCAAAGCTCATCGCGGTATTTAGCAATGCGTAATTGTCCTTTATAAAGGGATATGCGCCAAAAGAAATCGCAGTTATGGGATATTTGCACTCTAATGCGCCCTTATTTAGGCTCTCAATATCAAGTGCGACATTATCAAAGTGAATATTTTTGCTCCCCACCCAGCCAAAAAATAGCGCGTAATACATAAAAATATCGTCTGCATCAGGCGAATGTGCCACTATAATTTTGCTCATATTTATTCCTAATTTTTATGTAAATTTTAACCAAAATTAGCGTAGAATTGCAAAATATTTTTTGTAAAAAATGGAGTAAAAAATGGACAAAGAAAAGCAAAAAGCCATCGAACTTGCGCTAAAACAAGTCGATAAAGCCTTTGGCAAAGGGGCTTTGATAAGATTAGGCGATAAGCAGACAGAAAAAATTGAGTGCATTTCCACAGGCTCTTTGGGGCTTGACTTAGCACTAGGAATTGGCGGAATCCCGCGCGGACGCATCGTAGAAATCTATGGTCCTGAATCAAGCGGGAAAACAACTTTGAGTTTGCAAATCACTGCCGAATGCCAAAAGCAAGGTGGAATCTGTGCCTTTATAGACGCAGAACACGCACTTGATGTGTATTATGCTAAAAAATTAGGCGTAGATGTGGAAAATCTCTATGTCTCACAGCCCGATTATGGCGAACAAGCTTTAGAGATATTAGAGACACTAACGCGTAGTGGCGGGATTGACTTAATAGTAGTGGATTCGGTTGCCGCGCTCACGCCAAAAGCAGAGATTGATGGCAATATGGGCGATGCACATGTGGGACTTCAAGCACGGCTTATGAGCCAAGCACTACGCAAAATCACAGGCACTTTGCATCGTATGAATACCACCGTGATTTTTATCAATCAGATTCGTATGAAAATCGGCACGATAGGCTATGGCAACCCAGAAACTACGACAGGCGGGAACGCGCTAAAATTCTATTCAAGTGTGCGAATCGATGTGCGCCGAATCGCAAGTTTAAAGCAAAATGAGCAAGCAATCGGCAACCGCGTCCGCGCCAAAGTCGTAAAAAACAAAGTCGCTCCACCTTTTAGAGAAGCGGAATTTGATATAATGTTTGGCGAGGGAATCTCACGGCTTGGGGAAATAATCGATTATGGCGTGAAGTTAGACATTATCGATAAAAGCGGTGCGTGGTTTAGCTATCAAGACAAAAAACTTGCGCAAGGCAAGGAAAATTCTAAAATTTTCTTAAAAGAAAATCCCAAAATTGCAGATGAAATCGAAGCAAAAATCAAAGAGCAAATCGGGGCAAATGAGGAAATCATCGAGTTTGTCGATGAAAATGCCGATGAAGTGGGCGATGAGAAATAAAAACGATGATTTATGGCTAGATTTAAGCGTGATTCACACGAAATCTAGCGCAAAGATTCGATAGATTAAAACGCGATCGTATTTAAGATTCAAATACAAAAGGGGATAAAATGACTTACATTGATGATATTTTCGCAGATGAGGTTCTAGATAGCAGGGGCAATCCTACGATTCGCGTGAGCGTTCGGCTAAGCGATGATACTTTATGCAGTGCGATTGTGCCTAGTGGCGCATCTACGGGCAAAAGAGAGGCATTAGAATTGCGAGACAATGACAAGGCGCGATTCAAAGGTAAGGGCGTTTTAAAGGCTTGCGAGAATGTCAATACCAAAATTACAGAGGCACTTATCGGCGTTGCGCCTTTTAATCAAGGCGAGATTGATAAGCTAATGCGCGAAATGGACGGCACGGAAAATTACAGCAAATTAGGCGCAAATGCCGTGCTTGGCACTTCTATGGCAGTGGCAAAGGCGGCTGCCGCAACGCTACAAATCCCGCTATATCGCTACATTGGCGGCATTAACGCAAGCATTCTCCCCGCCCCTATGCTAAATATCATAAATGGCGGTAGCCACGCTGATAACAATGTGGATTTTCAAGAATATATGATTATGCCGCTTGGTTTTGAGAGTTTCCGTGAGGCACTCCGTGCAAGTAGCGAAGTCTATGGCGAACTAAAAAATATCCTAAAATCAAATGGGCACATTACAAGTATCGGCGATGAGGGGGGATTTGCACCGAATCTTAAAAATAACGAAGAGCCTATTGAGCTAATTTTAAAGGCAATCAAAGGCGCAGGTTACAAGGACGGAGAGCATTTTGCCATCGCGCTAGATATTGCAAGTAGCGAGTTTGTAGATGATAAGTTTCGCTATACTTTGGGCGCGGAAAATCGCACTCTAAATAGTGCTGAGCTAGTGGCGTATTATGAAAATCTCTGCGCAAAATATCCTATCGTTTCTATCGAAGATGGTTTAAGCGAAGATGATTGGGAGGGCTGGAGGATTTTAAGCGATAAACTTGGCGGGAAGATTCAGCTAGTGGGCGATGATTTATTTGTAACTAATGAAAAGATTTTGCGTGATGGGATTACCAAAAATATCGCAAACGCCGTGCTTATAAAACCTAATCAAATCGGCTCTATTAGCCAAACTATAAGCACCGTGCGCCTAGCACAGCGCAATAAATATAATTGCATTATGAGCCATCGAAGCGGGGAGAGTGAGGATAGCTTTATAGCGGATTTTGCAGTCGCGCTAAATACAGGCGAGATAAAGACAGGAAGCACCGCTAGAAGTGAGCGAATCGCAAAGTATAATAGATTGCTTGAAATTGAAAATGAGCTAGATTGTCCGCAGTATTTGGGGTGGGAAGTGTTTGGGAGATAATTTTTTTGGCAAAGGGCAATTTGTTCTGGGGTATGCGATTCACACGAAGTTTGCCCCATTGCTTCGTCAATTCGCGTTGCGAATCAGCTACAAATCTAATTTAAAAAGTCTGTCATTGTGTGATTAGTGAATCTAGCACGAATCTAAAATCCAAAACACCCCACCCTAAATCCCTCCCGCAAGGGGAGGGACTTTTTAGATTCCCCCTCCCAAGTGCTGGGCAATTCCACAAATTCCCCCTCCATTGCGGAGGGGGTTAGGGGGTGGGTTTTGGATTGATTCGGCGATTCGCCAAATCTCGCAATTTACGCAATCCTAAAATTCAATCGTGCCTGTGGAAGCAAGTGGCACGACTTTATTACCCATACCACCGCTACTTGCGTATGATTTGCTATAAGAGAAACAAAAGTCATTGCTACCTCCACCTTGTAAACCAGCAGTCGCAGAGTTTAAAAAAGGCATTGCGGCATTAGATGGGTTAAATATCATAAATCCACCGCTACCGCATTTGCCATTAGCCCCAGTAGCGATACCAAGCACAGCGGCACACATCCCCTTGCCACTTTTGCCTGTGCCAAGTGTATTTTGGGTTACATTGCCCATAGGTGCGACAGAGTCTCTCTCAGTAGTAACAGTGCACCAGCCTTGTCCGCCTTGTCCCCATTTAGTGCTTACTGAGCTTGATAATATATCGCCACCTGGGTTTAGGGCAACGCCCCATCTGCTACCATCTAATCCAGCGACTTCTACAATCCATTCACTCCAACTATTCATTTCATTGCCTTGTCCCCAAGGTCTATTTGGGTCAGTAGGTTTAGAAGCTGTTGTATCGATATTATCCGCAAAAACCTTTGCCACAATAGCTTTTTGTGCCGCTGCCATATCGCTTCTAGCAGTTGCTACCTGCGCATCTGTCCTTGTGGCTACAAATCTAGGCACTGCCACCGCCGCTAAAACGCCCAAGATTACGATGACAAACACCAGCTCAATCATACTAAAAGCACTTCGTTTATTTGTCGTTTTCATAAATTCCTCCTTTTATTTTTAAAAAATGTTTAGCATTCTACCCCCCCCCCGCTTAAAAGAAACTTAAATGCAAAGTAAATAATGCAAAAATGTGAAAATTTTGTGTGGAATTTGCGTTTTTTTGTGAGATTCGTAGGAAATTATGACAAAAATTTGTCATTGCGATGGAGCGAAACGATTCGTGGCAATATATTTTTTGCTATCATTGCAAGATTTACCAAAGGCAAATCGTGGCAATCTAAACAAACATAAAAAAATAGATTGCCACGAAAAACTGCGTTTTTCTCGCAATGATGGGTGGGGCGTGGATTGTTTTGATTCGCGTTACCGAATCTTACAATGATGATTTTTATTTGATTTGCACAAAATTTTTTATATCGGTAGCACCCTTATATTTTGCGCCAAGTTTTCTTGCAAAATCGATTCGATTGCAAAAAGTGTGCCCGTAGAGCCACTAGCACAGCCACTACACGCGCCCAAATAGCGGATATACACATCGATAAAATCATCGCTAGTTTCCTTAATGTCGATGATTTCCATATTTCCACCGTCCATCATAAGCATAGGGCGGATATTTTCATCGATGATTTTATCAATCGCCTTTACTTTTTGCACCATTGTCATATCTTTAAATTCTAGCGTCCCTATGCTTGACTTTGCAACATTTGCTTTTAGCTTTTCTGCTTCCATTTCAGCGCGGACATCACGCAAAATATCTACCAAATAATATTCTCTCTTTTCGTGCCCTCCCGGCTTTATGCAGGATTTGCAAAACGCTCCTGCTTTAGTGTATTGCGTGATTTCTTCCACCGACTTTAAGTCATTTAGTTTGATGACTTCTTTTATGGTTGAGAGGCTTACACGCGCACATTCACACACGATGATTTCGTCCTCAAAATCCTCTGCACTCTTGCCTAGATAAATCCCCGCTGCTTTTTTAATGACATCATACGCCATTACTGAGCAGTGCATTTTTTGCCCGGGCACAGCGGGAGTATCGGGGTCATCGCGCAGTGCCTTTTCCACATCGATATTTGTGATTTTCACGGCGTCTTGGACTTTTTTATTTAAGCATAGCTCTACCATCATATCGCTACTTGCGATTGCCGTCCCACAGCCAAAACTTTTAAACTTCGCATCGATTATCGTATCATTTGAATCCACCAGCCAATACAATCGCACCGCATCACCACAAGATTCTGCACCATAATCCGCTACGATTAGCTTCGCGCCTTTTTCATCCGCCATTTCTTGCGTGATGACACCTAAATGCGTGGGGTTGTCCATTCGCTCTTGGACTTTTTTTGAGTATGCCTCCCACAATGAGCCACCTAATAAATTATCTTTTCCCATAATTTTTTCCTTTATAATAAATCTTAATATGAACTTGAAATATTGCGAAGTCGCGCAATCGCCGAATCTATGACTTGAATCGCATAGTCAATATCCTCATCGGTAGTAAATCGCGACAACGACAATCGAATCGCCGTATGCGCCAACTCCTTATCTGCGCCAATGGCACTCATCACAGGATTTGCTTCTAAATCCTCACTTGCACACGCACTTCCTGTGGAGGCGCAAATCCCAGCTTTATTTAAATCCCAAAGCATTGCTTCGCCCTCGATACCGCGAATACTTGCTAAAATCGTATTTGGCACACGGGGCGAATCGCGCCCGATAATCAGCACATCATTATGCTTTAAAAGTGCGTTTTCAAGCCTATCGCGCATTTCTTTGACTTTTGTCGCTTCAAAATCCAAATGCGCCTTTGCAAGCGCAAATGCCTCGCCCATACCGATAATATAAGGCACATTTAGCGTCCCGCTGCGTTTGCCCTGCATTTGCTCTCCGCCGTGAAAAAGCGGTGTTAGCTCCAAACCAGCACGAATATAAAGTCCGCCTATGCCCTTTGGTCCGTGAAATTTATGTGCGCTAAAACTCAAAAAATCTATATTTGATTCGCACACATTTACAGGAATCTTGCCGATTGCCTGCACTGCGTCCGTGTGAAATAAAACGCCCTTCTCTCTGCAAATCGCCCCGATTTGCTCCACAGGGAAAATCACGCCTGTTTCGTTATTTGCCCACATTACGCTAACTAGCATTGTTTGTGGCGTGATTGCCTCTGCAACGGATTTTGCGTCAATCCCAGCCTTGCTATTTACAGGAATATAGGTGATTTTCATACCTAATTCCTCCAAAAACTCACACGCTGCACTAATTGCAGGGTGCTCAACTTGCGTTGTTATGATATGATTTTTATCGCCCAATTTGCCACCATTTCGCAAAATCTCATTAAAATACACGCCTTTTAGCACCCAATTATTTGACTCCGTAGCGCAAGAAGTGATAATAATATCATCTTTTGAATCTGCGCCAATCCCATCATAAATCTTATCAAATGCTTCACGCAAAGGCTTATGTGTGATAGTGCCGATTTTGTGTAATGAGTTTGGATTGCCATAATATTTGCAAAAAAAATCACTCATCGCGTTAAATGCCGCGCTATCTACCATTGTCGTGGCATTATTATCCAAATAAACTTCTCTCATTGTCATTTCCTTTATATTGCGTTTTAAAAAAGTTTGCTTCAAAAAACTATTAAATTTTTTATAATTTTTTGGCTTTTAATAAAAATTATTATTTAAAAAATTTGGCATTATATGAAATTTTGCAAAAAAAGCAAGAAAAATTACACAAAAATTCATAAAATTTGTATATTTTACACGCTTTAAAGTAGTATAATTGCTAAAATTTTTTAGATTCAAAGGATTAGAATGAATATTTTAAACTCGATAAATGATTTTAACGAAGCAAAGGCGGTGATTGCTGGGGGCGTAAATTCGCCTGTCCGCGCATTTAGCTCGGTGGGTGGAAATCCACGAATGATAAAAAGCGCGAATGGTTGCTATTTAATCGATGAGGACAATAACAAATATGTAGATTTTGTGCAAAGCTGGGGACCGCTTATATTTGGGCATAAAGATAGCGCGACACTTGAAGCCATAAGAGAGACGATTGAACGCGGTGTGGGATATGGTGCGCCCACGATTATCGAAACCAAACTAGCCAAAGAAATCATTGAAGTTTATGATGCAATCGATAAGATTCGCCTTGTAAGCTCTGGCACGGAGGCGACAATGAGTGCGATTCGCTTGGCACGGGCATTTACAGGGCGTGATGATATTATAAAATTTGATGGTTGTTATCACGGGCATAGTGATTCGCTACTTGTGAGTGCAGGAAGTGGCTGTGCGACTTTTGGCAATCCTAGTTCGCCCGGTGTCCCGCAGGATTTTAGCAAACACACGCTTGTGGCAAGATATAATGATTTGGATTCGCTAAAAGCTTGTTTTAAGGCAAGTGGAAAGGTAGCATGTGTGATAATTGAGCCGATTGCGGGAAATATGGGGCTTGTCCCAGCGGATGCGGAGTTTATCAAAGGTGTGCGCGAAATGTGTGATATTTTTGGCGCAGTGCTTATTTTTGATGAAGTGATGAGCGGATTTCGCGCGTCTTTGAAAGGTTCGCTAGGATTTTATGAAATAACGCCAGATTTGGCGACTTTTGGCAAAGTCATAGGTGGAGGATTGCCCCTAGCGGCATTTGGCGGACGAAGCGACATAATGGATATGCTCTCCCCCACAGGTGCGGTTTATCAAGCGGGGACTTTGAGTGGCAATCCTGTGGCAGTATCGGCGGGACTAGCGGTGTTAAGGCAAATAAAGCGTGATAATGGCTTGTATGGGCGATTAGAAAGCTTGGCGGTGCGTTTGACAAAGGGAATGCAAGATAGGGCGAATCGCTTTGGCTTTGCAATGCAAACTGCCGTGCGTGGCAGTATGTTTGGCTTTTTCTTTAATGATAGGGCGGTGCAAAATTTTGATGACGCTAAAAAAAGCGATACCGCGCTTTTTGCGAAGTTTCATCAAAAAATGCTTGAAAGAGGCGTGTATTTCGCGCCATCAACCTTTGAGAGTGGCTTTATTTGCGCTGCGATGGACGAATCTGTCATTGATAGGGTGGTGGATTCGTGTGAAGTAGTTTTTGAAGAGTTAAAAAATGGATAAATCTAAAAAAGATTCGCAAGAATCTAGCAAAAATAAATCCGCACGAAGTGCGAATCCTATCAAAAGTTTTTGCTACTTTTGGCTTTCGCCAAAAGTAGAATCCCCCTCACCCTTAAACCCTAATTTACCAAATAACGCAAATAATGCACGAATAAGCAAATCACAAAAAGACTCCGCACAAAATCCAAAATTGCGTTCCGTAATTGTCGGCGCAAACGGACTTTCACTTGGCATTTCAATAGTCGTGGCTATTTTGCTAGGAATCGGCGCAGGGGTTTTAATGCAAAAAATCTTTGGTGTGTTTTGGGTGCTGTTTTTAGGCGTAGCGTGGGGCATTGCCGCCGCTGTGTTAAATGTCTATAAAGTCTATAAGGCAGAATTACGCGACTTTGAAAAAATCGCGGATGACCCGAAGTATAAGCAATCCCAAATATAAATCTGCCATAATGACACAATTTACCTTACGAATCATTACGCAATAGCCTACAAAACATACAGCGCAAGACTGAAAGTCTCACGCTACCTTCATAATAGGTTATTTTTTGCTACACTTTCCCTTGCATTTCTTTTTATGTTTTTTGATTTGCTTTAAAATCGCAGCTTCAAAAAACTCATTTTTTGCTTTCGCATCTTTGATGAAATCCTTGAAAAATGCCTCGATTTTGGCAAGTTTTTTCTCGCTTATCTCAACGCTTCCCAAAGCAAATGCCTTGCCTTTTGCCACTGCTACTTTGGCGTCTTTTGCCACTTTACTCGCTACTTTTTTTGCAGCCACTTGGACTTTTTTAGCCCTAGTGCTTACTTTTTTACTTGCGGTGCTTGTCGCATTTTGCGCCTTTTTTACTACCGCTTGTGCTTTTTTGTTGCCCTCGATTTTGTTTATTTTGCTAATTTTGTCTGTTGCCATTTTTTCCTCCTATTTTAATTTGACTGACAATTTTACAGCTTTCGCAAACTCGCTAAAAAAGTTCTCAAACTCGCCCTTCGCTTTGGAATCGCTATATTCTGTGATTCCAAGCCCTTCACTTATGGCGCGTTTGTAGGCGATTCGCTCTTTTAGGACGCTACTAAGCAAGTGAAAATCACCCTTTAAATCCAGCGACTTGCGAATCTGCTCGACTTTTTCTTTATACGCCAAAAGTTCCCTATCCAAATGCACATTTGTGCTAATTTTATTCATCAAAATGCAAATTTGCACCTCCTCGTTAATATCTTTGATTTCCATAATCGTTTCAAGCATTGTGCGAAGCACATCAGCATCAAATTGAGACGGCGTTGTGGGTAAAATAATGCTATCGGCATACAGCATTGCCTTACGCGATTCTTGGCTATCAATCCCGCCTGTATCAATGATGATATGCTCATAAAACTCGATAAATTGCTTTAATGATTCAGCGATATTGCCTGTGCGGTTTGAAAGTGTGAAATGTTTTAGATTTTTCTTTGTGCATTCCTCACTCTCACGGATATTCGTAAAACTCTCAATGCTTTTTTGCGGGTCGGTATCCATCACCAAAACTTTATTGCTAGATTCAAGCAATTTGACAGCAAGATTCACAGCAATAGTGCTTTTGCCAGAGCCACCTTTTTGATTTGCTATGGTAATGATATTTGCTTGTGGTTTGACTTTACTTTTATCCTTTGCCATTTTTTACCCTCTAATATAATAATCCCTTTAAATGCGAAAATTCTAATATATTTTTTGCGAAAATGCAAGAGAAATGCGCAAAATTTTAAGTTTTTTGCGATTTTTTGCACGAATCTTGATTGAATCTTACGCAAATCTTTATAAAGCTAACCAAAAACTTTTAAATATTTTTCGCTACAATCGCATTTTTGGAATCTTGCATACTTTTGGAATCTTGGGAGTTTAAATCTATGGCGTTACTAATCCTTTATTTTTCCCTAACTATCGGCATTTCAATGATTTGCTCTGTGTGTGAAGCGATGATGTTTTCAGCCACACCCGCATTTGTGGAGAGTGCCGCCAAACTCACTAAAACGGGCAAGATTCTAAAACATCTAAAAACAAACATTGACAATTCTATCGGCGCAATCGTTATCGTAAATACCATTGCAAACACCGTTGGCGCGGCAAGTGTAGGGGCGCAGTTTGTCGCGGTATTTGGCGAAGCGTGGCAGGGCATTGTAGCGGGGATTATGACTTTAAGCGTCCTTTATGTGGGCGAAATCGTCCCCAAAACCATTGGCGCGATGTATTGGAAACGGCTCATTCTCCCCGCCTGCTACCTGCTAATTGTGTTTTATTACCTACTGTATCCATTTGTGTATATTTCGCGGATTATGACATTTTTTTTCAGAAAAAATGAAGTGCAAAAAATGAGTCGCGATGAGATTTTGGCACTTATGGAGTTGGCAGAGCAAAGTGGTTCGCTAGATGAATTAGAGATGGATATTTTAGAGCGCATAATGCAGCAAAGGGGCTTAAAAGCGCGTGATATTATGACAGATAAAAATCAAATGTTTGCGCTAAATGAAAATGAGCGCATTGATTTAGCAGTTCAAAAGCTAGAAACGCGTCCATATTCGCGAATCCCTTTGATTAAAAGCGATTCACAAAACATTGATTCGCTTATCTATCGTCAAAGTGTTTTGGCGTCAAATCTCACAAATAAGGGCGAATCCGCGCTAAAATCCATCGCTAAAAATATGCGCTTAGTTAGCGAAAATATGCAGGTTATGGCACTCTTAAAACTTTTTGTGATTTGTAGGGAGCATTTGGTGGGTGTGGTAGATAAAAACAAGCAGTTTGTAGGCATTGTGAGTCTTGAAGATGCGATAAATGCCGTGCTTGGCGTAGGTAACTTACAAAAACACTAAATTTGTAAAGGCGGAAAACAATGATTTTGCTTATCACTTATTGCGTTGTGGCGATTTCGTGTAGCTTTCTATGCTCGATTTTAGAATCTACATTTTTAAGCACTACGCCATCTTTTGTTGAAAGCTACGCTAAAAAGCACCCAAAAATCGGCGGTTATTTGCGCTATCAAAAATCCCATATTGATGATACGGAAGGCGCGATTTTGGTGCTAAATACTTTTACCGTTACAGGCAGTGCGACAGGATTTGGCATTGAGATAAACGCGCTGTATGGGGAGCAGTATCAATTCATCGCTTCCACTGCCTTTGCCATCGCGCTAATCTATCTAACAGAGATTTTACCAAAAACCATCGGTGCGACTTACTGGCAGAGACTTGCGCCGTTTGTGGCGGTTTTTATCCACTACTTGCTAAAAATCGCATTTCCATTTGTGTGGATTGCAAAAATCATCATAAAATTTATGTCCTTTGCCAAAAAGGGCAAAATCACGCGCGAAGAAGTCCTAGCAGCAAGTGAAATAGGCAAAAAAGGTGGCTCAATAAATGACAAAGAAATGAAATTAGTCCAAAATCTGCTAATGCTTAAAAACTACCAAGCCACCGATATTTTGACGCCTAGAAGTGTGGTTTTTTCGCTCAAATACGATGAGAAAATCAAAGACATTGCAAAGCATAAGCATATCTTTACATTCTCCCGTGCGCCCGTATTTGCGGAGGATACGATTATTGGCATTGTAGATACAAACGAAATTTTGACAGAGGCAATGAAAGAAAATCCACGCGAACTAGCGGATTTTATCCGCCCTGTTTTTGTAGTGCCGTATAATCTCAGTGTGCTAAATCTCTTGCGCCTTTTTATGCAAAAAAATGAGCGATTTTTCATCGTGCAGGATAGATATGGGCAGTTTTTTGGCATTGTAACTTTTGAAGATGTGATTGAGACGCTGTTAGGCGAAGAGATTGTCGATGAGTTTGATGAAGTTAGCGATATGCAAAAACTTGCCAAAGAACGCACAGAGAGCCTAAAAATGAGATATTTAGATAGAATCAAAAAGGCATAATTGCGCGTTTGTTTCTTTAATTCGCAATGTTAAGACATTGTTAAGTGCGAATCTCATATACTGCGCTTCGCGTTTATAAGCGCAAATTTATTTTCAAAGGATTACAATATGAAACGGATTTTATTTTACATAATGGCTATTTTAGCGTTAGGATTCACTATGGCAGAAGCAAAGCCAAAGGTGGCGATTTTAGCCACAGGCGGGACGATAGCAGGTAGCACGGATAGCAAACTTGCCACCACAGGCTACACAGCAGGTGTTGTGGGCGTAGATGTGCTGATACAAGCAGTCCCTGAGCTTAAAAATCTAGCGGACATTACAGGGGAGCAAATCGCAAATGTCGATAGCTCCAATATGACGAACGAAATTTGGCTAAAACTTGCCAAGCGGTGCAATGACTTGCTAGGCAAAGTCGATGGCATAGTCATCACGCACGGCACGGATACTATGGAGGAAACAGCGTTTTTTTTAAATCTAGTCGTAAAAAGCGATAAACCTGTGGTGCTTGTCGGTGCTATGCGCCCTGCCACAGCGATAAGTGCCGATGGTCCTAAAAATCTCTACAACGCCGTAGCTTTGGCGGCAAATCCTAGCGCAAAAGGCAAGGGCGTAATGGTAGCGATGAATGATAAGATTTTAGGCGCAAGAGATGTGCAAAAAACGCACACGCTCAATGTCAATGCCTTTGATTTTGGCAATTTGGGCTACATAGTCGATGGTAAGGTGTTTTTTAATAGCGCGAATCTAAAAGCGCACACGAAAAAAACGGACTTTGATATTTCAAAGCTCAAAAGCCTCCCAAAAGTCGATATTCTCTACACTTACTCAAATGACGGCTCATCCGTGGCGGCAAAGGCACTTTTTGAAAACGGCACAAAGGGATTAGTCATCGCTGGTAGCGGAGCAGGTAGCATTCACACAGCTCAAAAAGAAGTGCTAAAAGATTTGCTAAAAAAGGGGCTAAAAGTCGCCGTTAGCTCACGCGTGAAAAGTGGCTTTGTCGCGGTGGGCGATGATGATAAAAAACTAGGATTTATTTCAGCGCAAGATTTAAATCCGCAAAAAGCGCGTGTTTTGCTAATGTTAGCACTCACAAAGACAAATGACAGCAAAAAAATCGCAGAATATTTTTTGAAATATTAAAGATTTAATGTTGCAGATTCGCGCCCAAAAAGCGCGGATTGTGTGTTTTATGGCAGAGAGGAAGGGATTCGAACCCTCGAACGATTGCTCGTTACACGCGTTCCAGGCGTGCTCCTTCAACCACTCGGACACCTCTCTAAAATCGCTGATTTATAGCAATTCATATTAGATTTGCTAAAAAGCGCGAATATTAGCAAATTTTTTCTAAAAATATCTAGCAAATCACGCATTTTTGCAATCCTCAAAATTGCTTATGAATCTTTTAAGATTTGCTCAAATATCACGCCATCAATGCCTAATTTCGCAGTTTTTTCTATGCCATTTTCATCGCGCACCACAAGCAAAATCTTACTATCCAAAAAATATTCATTAGTAAGTTTTTGGCAGATTTGCGCTAATTTTTTGCGCCGAATCACTATATATTTCGCGCCCAAATTCGCATAAATCATCAAATCCACAACGCGACAAACCTCCACAGCATAAGTGATTTCACATTCATTGCAATGCCTTGCGATTTCAAAACTATCGCTAAAAAATACCACTTCATTTGCAAAAGTTTTATCTATATCACTAATGCTACGAATCGCCCTAAACTTTGGGCTTTTCAGTGCCTTATGTCCGATAATTATCATAATTTATACGCGCCTTTTTTGAATGTTAATGCAGTATTTTAGCAAAAATAGCTCAAAAATTTTGTGGATTTTTATGGATTTGCGGATTGCTTTAGATTCAAAGGATTCAAACAAATCACATTAAATCTAAAAGCAAATCAAAACTTAACGCCTATTTTTCCCCGCAGTCATAGACTTGTGCTTGAATTTTGTGTGAAGTTAGGACTGCGTCTTTCACGCTTTTTGGTAGCGTAAATCTGCAATCCACACTACGCCTAACGCCATTGACAACGCCTTCGCACAGCACTTCTTCTTTTGTGATTACCATCACCACTTTCTTGCCTTCCCCTGTGATATAAGTCGCTTCGTTGCGTAAGTCATTCATCGCGCCTTCACGCAATAATTCTTTCGTAGCGTCCCTTCTATCGCCCACAATGTCCTTGCCTTCCACTTCGCCTAGAATCTTGCAACTATAAGGCGCGTCTTTAGCGACAGTAATGCTCCGCGCTTGTTCTTTTAGCTGTTTTGGAATATAGGGCGATTTGGTTACTTCTGGTGTTATTGTCGGCTCTTTGCCACAACCCACCATAAAAGCCACTGCAAACGCGCCTATCACAACGAATCTGCCAAATCTTATGAATCTACCTAACATACAATACGCCCTTTAGAATTTGCACTCATAAACTTCGCCATAAACCTTTAACGCGCTGACATCGCTGATTTTTGGCTCTTTGTCTTTGCAAACTGTCTCATATTTGCCACATAGCCACTCTTCTTTTGAGATATATACGACTAATCTCTTATCGCCTTTGCCACTACCGACTTGTTGCAAGAAAGCAGAATTATTTATCGCGTCATTTTTCGCACTCTCTTTTAGCTGTGAAATGCTTGCTTTTGTATTGCCTACACGCGCAATGCCTTGCTTTTCGCCCACTAGCATACAGCCCATAGGTTTGCTTGCCGAGTATGATACGCGATGCCCTTCTGGTGTCAAATCAATTACCTGAAATGGCGGTTTAGAACAAGCCGCAAAAATCAACGCCACCGCGCCCACTGCGCCGAATCTTAAGATTTTGCTTATCATAAAAGCTCCTTTAAAAAGTAAAATTTAGTCTAAAAAGACAAATGAAATTATAATCCCCCCCCCCACTTAAAATCTGCTTAAATTTTGGAAAAAATGTGAAAATTTGTTGAAAAATTTTAATCTTTGGTTTGCGATAATTTTTAAAAAGGTGCAGATTCGTGGCAAAACGAAGTTTATTTAGCAATCCACGAATCGCATATAAATTAAGACTTACAAAATCTTAAAATAACTTTTTCTCATACTCATTTTTATATGCCAACTCACACGCGCTTAAAATATCGTTTAGATTCGCTCCGCGATTTTGCAAGGCATAAAAAGTCTTATCATCAAGCAAATGATAGCTCCATTTCGCGCCCATTCTATCGCTAGATTTTAGCGCGTTTATTTTCTCACAAAACGCCACTGCGCTATTGCGTTTATTTATCACATTTTCGTTGCTTATGTCTTTTTGCGCTTTGGTTTCGATTAAAAAGACGCTCTCCCCACTTTGTGCGATAAAATCAGGGCAATAACTAGCGATTAGTCCATCGGTGCGGATATAATGCAAATGCGCGAAATTATGATGATTTTCATTGATTTTGATAAATTTCTCTACCGCGCTATCTTTATCGCAAAATTCCATAAAGTCCTTTTCAAATCCGCCCTTATTGCTAGGATATGCAGTTTTTTCATAAATAGATTTTGTGATGTCAATGCAAAAATTCTCACGCATTTTTAGGCTAGCCACAGATGAAAAATATTCCTTTTGCACCACTGCTTCTTTTATGTCAATGCTGTTTTGGGATTGCACGATAAAGTGATTGATTTCACGCAAAATATGTTGCGTGATATGCTCTTTGTGTAGCATTAAGATTTTCCAATCCTCCCCATTTAGCGGATTAAAAGATTCGCCAAATAAATCATTGCGGATAAATCTATCGATGATTCCTACCAAAGACGCGCTATGTAGCTGTATAAGAGGATAGGTTTTGCCACCTTGTGCGCGTTTGGTGGCATTTGTAGCATTTGCGATTTTTACCAAAAAGTCATTATAGCTTTGTGCGCTAAAAAGTTTCATATCGACTTTGTATTCGCCAAAGCGCGTTTTTACCATTATTTCCTCGCTTTGAAATGTCTCTTTTGTGTAGTTTTTGAGTTTATCGCGCATTTGCGCCAAAGAGTAATTGCCAAATTTGCTAAAATTATACGCACTTGAATCTAGCGGTTTTAAGATTTCCTCCCTATCGCTTATTATAAGCGGGATATACATATCATATTTTGTAAAATCCGCCTTTAATCCCACTTCGATTATATCTCCCACCACACTACCTTTTTCCTTGCCCAAAGTGTCATTTATCACAATTTCTTCATCTAAATCCTCATAAAATCTCTCAAATTCTGGGTGCTCTACAATGCTTAAAATATCCAAATAATTGCTAGGCGGGAGTTTGTCAATCATCACGCGTTTTATATTATCCATTTTGATTTCGGTATAATCAGGGTTTCGCCACATTAGTCGCAATCCTCGCCCGATGACTTGCTCTAATAAAATGGGGGCTTGTGAGCTTCGTAATGGCACAATCACGCAAATATTATTCACATCAAAACCCTCTCGTAGCATTAGCACAGAGATGATGACTTTTGGACTTTTGTGGCTATCAATATTAAATAAAATCTGCTTTACGCGCTTCCATTCCTCTGTGCTTATTTCGCCCTTTGCATTAGAGTCGATGCGCATTATTTCATCTTTGCTTAATCCCTTGTCGATGAAAAATTCCTCCACCAACGGCGATACACTCGTATCCTCGCAAATCACTAGCATTTTTGGGTGCTTGTGCGAATCTTCTCTCAAAAATGCGTCCTCCAAAATCTCTAACTTTGCCAATCCCGCATTTAACATTAGCCTTTGCCCATCGCTTAAATCAATGACTTTTTTGCGCTCATCGCGCTTTGCCTTAAAGTCAATCGCTTCATTTTCTAGCGTGGCAAATTCTTTTCTTTTATCGATAGCAATGAGCTTGACTAGCCCACCGCGCACCGCTTCATATAATCCAAAATCACTAATAATATGCGGAAAATAATGCTTTTGGCGATTTTGCCCAGAACCCGTTACATTATAGGGCGTAGCTGAAAAATCAATTTGGATAAAATCCCTCCCCTTGCCTTTTGCAATAGCATTTAGCGATTTTTGCCACAGCACCTCATCGGCGAGATTTTCCCCTGCCTTTTTATTTTCGTGGATATGATGCGCTTCATCGTTAAATACGCAAATATTTTCGATTCCCGCTAGAAAGTCCAAAATATCGCCACGATTCGCATTATCTAGCGTTTCTAACGCATTGCCCTTGCTGATATTTGGCGTAAGCGGGAGCAAATCCGCCACAATCGCCTTTGGATTTTTAAGTGGTGAGATTTCATCGATTTGCTCTTTTTGCTCCATTAGCAAATGCCAATTTGTGATAGCGATAAAACCATCACTTTTGTGGCGTTTGCCAATTTCGTCTTTTTTGAGAGTGGCATTTGCGATAAATGCTAGGACGCTTTCTTTGTATTTTTGTGGCAAAAATAGCTCACTATTTTTATAAATATCGCTTGTGTGAAAATCGCGCATTCCATTAGAATCTTCCTTGCCACAAAAGGAATCAACAAGCCGTTCATACACGATTAGCCCGGGAGCTACAAGCAAAAAGTTTTTGCTAAATTTTGGGATTACCCACCCCCTAGCCCCCTCCGCAAGGGAGGGGGAATGTGTGGAATTGCCACGCGCAAGGGGAGGGGAATGTGTGTGTGGCGAATCATTTTGTTCCCCCTCCCTTGCGTTAGGGTGGCGCAGGGGGTGGGTAGCTCCGTCATTGCGAGAATCTGCGACAGCGGATTCGTGGCAATCTATTTTATTTTTTTGGATTGCTTCGTTGTTTTCGCTATCGCTTAAACTGCCTCGCAATGACGAATGATTCGCATTTAAATACTGCCAAATCAAAAGCGCATTAAGCACCCAAGTTTTGCCCGTGCCTGTCGCCATTTTTATGCAGTATTTTGGGTGGGCGTATTTTTTATCCCCTAGATTCTGCAAAAAGCGCGAATCTATCAAACTTAAATCCACCGCTTCATATAGCCCAAGCGTAGATTCCACGCCCAAAACTTCGTGCGCATAAATCGCATTTAAAATCGCTTGTCTTTGCCCAGCGTGAAAATTTATGCCACGATTTTGACAAAAGCTATCCTCAAACCAAAATCTTAGCAAATCCGCGCTCACAGGACTTACCTTGCTTAGTATTTTGCCACTATCCCACGCGCTATTTACAATCACGCTAAATTTCTTTGCAAATTCTAGCGGTATTTCTTTTGTGCCTATATTTTTTGGATTTGGCATTTTTACCCCTTAAATTTTTAAATTTCTCACGCTGTCATTGCGAGAATCGCATAGCGATTCGTGGCAATCTACATTTTTACCCACCCCCTTAATCCCCCTCCGCAAGGGAGGGGGAATCAAATGTAATCCCATCCCCTTGGGCTTGGGGTGGGGTATAATTACTAAATTCACAAAAATCTACCTTTGATTCACACTTTGAATCACCATTGATTCAAACCCAAAGACATCTACGGCTTTGACACAGATTTTTCGCGAATCTAGCTTTGGCACGATTAAAGTAGCCTTTGTCTCAATCTTTAAATCCTTACCACGATAAGCTTGCCACCTGCTAAAAAACCGCTCCCCATCATAGTCAAAATCCACACTCCAATACTCTATCAAATCCAGCGGATTATTCGCCACGCATTCACTTAAAAGGGCTTGATTTTTCTCATCTAGCGGGAGTGCGTCAGGGGATAACAAGCAGTAATTTTCTAGCTCAATTTCTAGCTTTTGATTAGATTGCCCACTTGATTCGATATGTATGCTTTTTAGGCTTAAATATTGCAAAGAGCTAAAACGAATCGCATTGCTTTTGATAAGTTTTTCATAATCTGCGTTTGATTTTAGTTTGCTTAGCAAGTCTGGCGGGATTACTAGCACTTCAAGTTTGCTTTTGTCATAGCTTTTTAAAATCTCTACGATATTTACGACAAAGTTCCACCCAAGCACGATTATTTTGTCAAATCCACCAAGTGTGGTTGTGCGGAGTTCATTTGCGCGCCTTATTGTCGCTTCGCCTGTGAGTTTATTTGGGCTATCGACAAGCACTAAAACATTTTTGCCACCATCGCGCTTTGTGCCTAGATTGCCATTTGGATTGTCAGATTCAAGCGGTTTTGCTCCATAAAGATAAAGCACCACCTTTGCTAAATCACCTATGCGCTTAAATTCCTTGCTACTTGCTAAAATCTCTTTTTGATAATCCCCTATGGCGTGGTATAAAAAGGGGTTAGCGGGGATTTCTATCAGCCTTTTTCGCATTATCATACAGCTTGGCTTGCCAAAGTCGCTTCCTATCCACCTACGCCCAAGCTTTTCAGCCACAGCAAGTGTAGTGCCGCTGCCTGCGAAAAAGTCCGCTACGATTGATTCGGATTCGGAGGCAATTTCTATCAAAGCCCTTAATAATCCTTCGGGCTTTTGTGTCGAATATCCTACTCTTTCACTTGATAGATTTAAAACAGGGCGCATATTATATTGCTCAATTTTGTCTCCATTTACAATATAAGGCGCACCTTCAAATACATCTCTTAAAATCGTATCTACATAAAATCTGCCTTGTTCGTCTTTCTTTGAATCCATAAAAGGCTTATCCAAATATTGCCTTTCCGTTTTATTATTAACACTAAAATTATCAATGTTTTTTGCGTAAAATAAAATTGTATCGTGTTTTCTCGGCAAAGAACCTTTTTGAGATGCACCGCCACTTCTATAACTCCACACAATTTCATTAACAAAATTCTCTTTCCCAAAAATCTTATCCATTAGAATCTTCACATAATGCCCGATATGCCAATCCAAATGCACATATATGCTCCCGCGCTCACTTAAAAGCTCTCGCATAAGTGCGATTCGCGGATAAATCATACGCAGATAGCTTATCGTCCCATCGCGCCAAGTATCGCTATATGCAAATTGCTCCAAAACATTTGGCTTTTGCTCTATGTCGCTATTTGGAAGCGTGATTTTGGTGCGATAATCCGCCTTGCTATCATAAGGCGGGTCAATGTAGATTAAGTCAATCTTGCCCCGCATAGATTCTAGCCCACTATCTTTATCCCCTAGCAAAAGCCCTTGCATTACTAGCAAATTATCGCCGTAAATTAAGCGGTTGTGCCATTGCTTTGCGTTGTATTCTTGGCGTCCTGTGGTGTTTTCTATGCCACGCTCGACTTTTGGGAGGACAAATTCGTTTGTTTGAAGCGTGATTTTGGATTCGCTTTGAATGCGCTCTAAGATTTTTGCGACTTCTCTATGTCCATCTTTGACAATAAGGGGCAATTCCTCGATAAGCTCTAATTTGGATTTGGGCTGATTTGCATTTTGATTCGTGTTTGGTGGCATTACGAAAGTCCTTTTTTAAAAAATAAATTTGTGATATTAGCAAAAATTTGCTTATAAGATTCGTATGTCGTCATTGCAAGGAAGTTTGAGCGAAGCGAAAACTAACGAAGCAATCCACTAATGCAAATCTTAAATCAAATGCAAATCTCTCACTTTAAGCGAATCAAATGTTAGTTTCTAAAATTATTTATTGATTCGCTTTTGGGTTATTGATTTTATTTGCATTTTAGATTCGCGTGTTTTGGATTGCCACGACTTGCATTCGCAAGTCTCGCAATAACGAAATATTAAAGTTGATTCGTGCAACGAATCACAATCGAAGTAGTTGCGGTGGAGGTTTTGTGGTTTTTGGCAAATTTCGGGCGTGAGACTAGACTAATGGTCTGCGAACGCCCGAAATTTGCCAAATCTGCAAAAGATGCACCCAAATACAAATTGCCCCAAAAAGCGACTTTATTTCAAAATTATCGTATTTAGCCCACCGCTTTGTAGCACCAAAATGCGCTTTGTTTTGCCATTATACTTTTTCATCGCACTATTAAAGTCATTTACATTATTTATCTTTACATCTTCAATCTGCGTGATTATGTCGCCACTCTCAAATCCAGCCCTTGCAGCCGCGCTAGATTCGGCTACTTCGCTCACAATCACGCCATTAAAATCGCTTGGGATTTGGTATCTTTGGCGCATTTGTCTATCGATATTTTCTACTACAAGTCCGCTATTTTTGGCGTTTTTCGCGCCCTTATCGCCACTTTGCGCTTGTGCTATTTCGCTTTTTTCGCTAGATTTATCTAACTTTACTTTTGTTTTATACTCTTTTTTATCGCGGATATAGCGCACTTCTACGACTTCATTTGGCGGAAAAGAACCTATGGTATTTTTTAGCTCACTCGCGCTATTTATGGGTTTGCCATTTACCGCGATGATTAAATCCCATACTTTTAGCCCTGCCTTTGCCGCAGCTGAACTTTTATCCACGCTTACCAAAACCGCGCCACTTTTGCCATCATAGAGATTTGAGAGATTATCGGTAATATCTTGAATCCCAACGCCCAAAAATCCGCGCTCAATGCTACCCTTTTCAATTAGCGTCTTTGTGATTTTTTTTACCATATCGCTAGGAATCGCAAATCCTATGCCGTGATTGCCCCCTGTGCGTGAAAGAATCGCTGTATTGATACCGATTAGCGCACCACGCGAATCAATGAGCGCACCACCTGAATTGCCCGGATTTATGGAGGCGTCTGTTTGGATAAAGTTTTCATAATCATTTATGCCCATATTTGTTTTATCAAGTGCGGAGATTATGCCTTGTGTAACGGATTCACCTACGCCAAAAGGATTGCCTATGGCAAAGACGACATCGCCTACCATTAGTTCATTGCTATTGCCGATTTTTGCATAAGGCAGGTTATTTTGCGCGATTTTTATTACCGCTAAATCGCTTCTAGGGTCTTTGCCGATAATTTTTGCTTCGTATTCTTTTTTTGGGCTATTTGGCAAACTTACCAAAATCTTATCTGCGCCATCAATTACATGATTATTTGTAACGATATAGCCATCTTTTGAGATAATCACACCACTGCCAAGACTGCGCTCTACCCTATCCTTTGGCATATTGCGATAAATATCGCCAAAAAACTGCTGAAAAAACGGGTCGCTAAACATCGGGTGATTTAGGACATTGTTGCTGACTTTTTTTTGCGTGGAGATATTTACCACGCTTTTTTTTACTCCGCTAATGGCGTCATTGTAAGAGTGGATTATGCCATTATTGCCACTTGGATTTTGCCTTTTTGTAGCACTTGGCATTTCCTCGAAAGTAAATGTAAATGCGCTCATCACAAGGCTAAAAAGTGCGAAAATTATGGTTAAGATTTTCATTTGAGATTCCTTAAAAATGATATTAAAATCCCGCAATTATATACGAATCTAATTAAATTTGCACCACAAATTTACACATTTTTTCTTAACAAATTGGACGATTTGCCGTCATTTATGGACGCGAATCTTTGGGATTTATCTTTGAATTACGCGAATCTAGCAAAAGTCAAAGGCGAATCTAAGTAAGTTTCACGCAAATTTCACAAATATTTCACAATCATCTTATTAAAATTGTGCACTTAAATTTAAAACAAGGAGCGAAACAATGCAAGGTAAGATTTTAAATTTGCTACTTTTATGGAGCGGTAAAATACCACAAAATAGCGATGAAAAGCTCAAATCCAAGCTAGAAAAGATAGATGCAGAAAGCGTGAGCGCACTAGAGAAATTGCCACTAAAAAATCCTAATATCGCGATAATTTTATGTATATTTTTAGGTGCGTTTGGCGCGGAGGATTTCTATCGCAATCGCCACAAAATAGGCACTTTTAAGCTAATCTTTACGGCTATTATTTGGAGCATTTTATGCGTGTGGTTTGTGATGGTTGAAGAGCTAGATTATCCGCTATATGCAAAAGATTTGATACTAGGCATAGCGATATTTGCGCTGTGGGCGATTGCTGTAATCATTTGGGTGGCGATAAATCTGCTAAAAGTAAGCGATAGCGTGAAAAATGACAATTTAGAATCTATTGAAAAATACTTGGCAATAGCAACGCGAATCTTATAAAATTTTAAGTATAATACGCCTTTATTTCACAAAATACGATTTTTTAAAGGCAGATTATGAGCAAATGTGATGTGGTAGTCGGCATTCAGTGGGGCGATGAGGGCAAAGGCAAGATTGTGGATAATCTAGCGCGGGATTATGATATAGTCGTGCGCTATCAAGGCGGACATAACGCTGGGCATACCGTGGTGGCAGATGGCAAGAAGATAGGACTCCATCTCGTGCCTAGCGGGATTTTATGCGATAAGGTGCTAAATCTTATCGGCAATGGCGTAGTTTTGAATGCAAAGGCATTTTTGGAGGAAATCGCGCAGTTTGGGGAGGCAAAAAATCGCGTCTTTATTAGCCCAAAGGCGCATTTGATTCTGCCCTGCCACGAGCTAATTGACAAGGCAAGAGAGAGCGATGAGAGAAATGCGATTGGCACGACTTGCAAGGGAATCGGACCTGCATACACCGATAAAGTCGGGCGTGTTGGCTTTCGCGTGGGAGATTTGTGTGATATAGAGCGATTTTTGGCGCGATTAAAAACACGCTGGGATTCACTTCAAGTGGCAAATCTACCTAATTTTAGCGAGGTTGAGGTTGAAATTCGCGACTATGCAAAACAATTAAAGCCCTTTATCAAAGATACAAATGCGATTTTGTGGGAGGCGATTGAGAGCAATAAGAGGATTTTGCTAGAGGGTGCGCAGGGCAGTATGCTAGATATTGATCACGGGACTTATCCCTTTGTAACAAGCTCTACAACGCTTACCGCAGGGGCTTGTAGCGGTAGCGGAATCGCACCAAAAGATATAGGCGAAGTTATCGGCATCGCCAAAGCGTATTGCACGCGCGTGGGCAAAGGACCATTTCCAAGCGAAGATTTGGGACAAGATGGCGAATCTTTGCAAAAAAAAGGTGCTGAATTTGGCGTAACGACAGGCAGAGTTCGGCGGTGCGGGTGGTTTGACGCGGTGGCTGCAAAATACACGATTCGCCTAAATGGCGTTAGCAAAATCGCCATTATGAAGCTAGATGTGCTAGATGATTTCCCCAAAATCAAAGTCTGCGTGGGCTATGAGAGAGATGGCGCAAAAATCGCGGATTGCGAAAATTTTAGCTATCCATTTAATTTAGAGGGTATAAAGCCAGTTTATAGGGAGTTTGATGGTTTTAGTGGTGTGGCTGGTGTGAGAGAATTTGACAAATTGCCACAAAAGGCAAAGGATTATATTTTGGCATTGGAGGGGATTTTAGGTGTGAAAATCGCCATAATCTCCACAAGCCCCGATAGAAATGATACGATAAATCGCTAGATTCAAGTGCGAGTGTGCGATAGGATTGCAAATCGTGGCGAATTTGAATCTTAATAAAATTTTAGTGGCGATAGCAAGAATCTTAATGCAAGGAATGTAAGTTGAAAACGCGATTTAGCCCGATTCTAAAGCTAAAACTTAGCGAGGTAAATAAAATCGAGTTAGAGATAAAGGAAGTTGGCAATCTCATTTTTGCCAAAAAGCAAGAGATTGAGGCACTACATAAGCATATAAGCGAATTTACCCCGCCAGACGCTAAAGAATACCGCAAATTCCTAGCGTTCCGTGAGATGATTAGCAATCTGCGCGAGAAAATCAAAGAGGAAAATAGCTTTTTAGCAATGCTTGAATCGCGCAAGATTGACACGATAAAGCGATATGACAAGGCAAAAATCGAGTATGAAAAGATAAATTATCTGCATTTAAAGGAAGCGCAGGACTTGCTAAAAAAGGCGCAAAGGCGCGAATCTTTGGAACAAGATGAACTTGCTTCTATAAAATATATCGCGCAAAAAAGGGCGCAAGAGGTGTAAAATGAGAGCGTTTGTGATGGCATTTATTTGCGTGGCGTGTGTGGTTTGCGTGAATGGCGAGGTGCTAAACTGCGAGAGCGTCTTTGAATTACGCAAGGCAGAGCTACAAAAAGAGCTAGATAAAATCGCCGAGCAGCGCAAGATGATGAATGTCTTAAATGATGAGCAACGGCGATTAAATGACAAAAAATTAGAGCAGTTAAAATTGCAGGAAGCCCGTGTGCAAGGGCTAATCGATGAGGCAAAATCACGCGAAAATAATATCAAAAATCTAATAAAACAAAATGAGGAATTGCTCGCCCAAATTGACGCAAAAAAAAGCCAAAAGATTTCGCAAACCTACGCAAAGATGAAGGATTCAAAGGCTAGTGCGATAATAGAGGAATTGCCACTAAATGAAGCGGCAGAGATTTTGTTTGCGATGGATTCAAAAGATATTGGCAAGATTTTTGCCAAAATGGACGCACAAAAAGCTGCTAAACTAACCGAAATGCTAAAAAAAGGTCCGCCATTTGTGGTGGAGGATTGAGCGGGAGATTAGAATCTTTGAAGCAAGGCAGGAAATATGAAACATAAATTTGCCATATTTGCTATATTTTTTATAAGTTTTTTGGCTGGAATTTTATTTTTTGGTGCGCTATATTTTAAGTTTGGAATATTATTTGAGGATTTGCTTGTAATCCTTGCTATGCCTTTGGTTGGCACAAATAACGCTGTGATTGAGTTTATATTGAAAGATAGTTTGATTTATGTTTTGTTGCCTAGTATTTTATGCGCTAGTTTTATAACTTTTTTGCCAAATATATTAAGCCATCGCTATATCAAAACTTGCCTTGCAAATGCAAGAAAAATCATTACCAATCTTTTCTCTCATAGCATTGCTATAAGGCTTTTTATTAGTGCGTTGTTTCTTGTGGTGGGATTTAATGCGGCTGATAAAAAATTGCAAATTATCACTACAATAAATCACTACTTTTTTGAAGGATATTCTAATTTTTATGAGGAAAATTATATAGCACCTAATGTTAGCGATTTTAAAAAGCCAAAAAATGCTAGAAATTTGATTGTTATTTTCGCTGAATCTATGGAATCCACATTTAGCGGGGAAAATATCCCACTTGCAATGGCAATAGAAATTGGGGGGGGGAACAAAAAACAAGCAGACAAATATGAAAAAATGCGCTACTCTCCGCGTGGCGAGTTAATAAATGAGACGCAACTGCGCTATTCCCCTTATGGCGAACTAATCCCAAATCTCACAAAATTTGCAAAAGAGAGCGTAAATTTTAGCGCAAATAACACACTTGGCGGACATTTGCCTTCAGCTACCACAGGCTCTACAATGTCAGCAACTGTATCATATATCTGCGGTGTGCCCTTGATATTTCCTAGCAAATTTTATATGAAAAGCAATCAAATACTGCCAAATGCCACCTGCATAGGCAATGTGCTAGATTCGCTTGGCTATAACCAAATCGCATTCACGGGAACAAAGTCGCACTTTGGCGGATATGCGACATTTGCCAAAAATCAGCGATTTAATGCTTTTGACGCGGATTATTTTGACGAAAATGGGCTAATCAAAGAGCGCGCAAATTGGGGCGTAAATGACTATGAGTTATTTTCTTTTGCCAAAAAATATTTGGATTCTTATGATAGAAGCGCACCTTTTGCAATGTATATTAGCACGATAGATTCGCATTGTCCCGGATTCGTGGATAAAGATTTTTGCGCTGATTTGGAGCAAAATTACGAAAATGCCCTGCGTTGTAGCGATAGAATCATAGGCGATTTTGTGGAGTTTGTGAAAAAATCTCGCTTTGGTAACAATACCACGATTGTCATTGTGGGCGACCATTTAAGCACGGAGCGCGATTTTGTCCCACAAGATTCATATCGCTATATTTACAATGCCTTTATAAATCCGCATTTTAGCGCAAATCCTAGCTTTGAGCTAGTCAAAAACCGCTTTCTTACGCACTATGATATTACGACTCTCATTTTGGATTCGCTAGGGCTTGGCGTGAAATCCTTTGGGCTAGGGCGCAATCCGCTGTATGGAAAAACGCTAATTGAGCAATATGGGCAAGATAACTTTGATGATTTTATAAGACAGCCATCAAAGATATATGAAAACTTTTGGTAAATGGCGTTTGTGTGTTTGTGATTCGCGCTTCTATTATTAAGCACACAAGCATTTTATTTATTAAAGATATTCATCTTTTCATCAAAAATTTCGCTCTCCACGCCCAAAAACGCCAACACGCTATGGAAAATATAAAAATGTGTCGCTTCTTGCAAGTTTTTAATAGCATTAGGGCGCGAACTCCACACGATAAAGGGGATTTCATACTGCTCTTTTGGCGCGAAAGCTAACGGAATGCCGTGCATATACACGCCATTTTCGCCTAAACTCTCCCCGTGGTCGCTTACAAAAATCATCGTGCTGTCATAGTCGCTCATCTTACGCAGTTGCTCTATAATAGAGTTTAGCAAAAAATCCGTGTATAAAATCGTATTGTCATAAGCGTTGATGATTTCACCCTGCGCACAGCCCTCGACACTTTTACACACAGGCGCGAATCGCTCAAACTTGGGCGGATATTTTTTGTAGTATGTGGGTCCGTGGCTTGTGCTTGTGTGAATCACAATAAGCACTTTTGGCGAATCCATCGCCTTAATCTCATCGCTTAGATTTGCAATGAGAGCGGATTCGTAGCCATCATCAAGATTCGCGTATTTTTGCGATAGCTCGGTGTAACCCATAATGTTTTGCAAATGCAAAGGTGGCTCACCCCAATTTGCGCTCCGCCACGCCACGCCCACACCATTTCGCGCAAGATAATTTGGTAGTATCTCATACAACGCCGAAGTATCCTTGTGTGAGAGCATATTTTTCACAGAGCCGCTTGTGTAAGTGGTGCTTGATTTGGCATAAAAGTGCTTTAAACCTTGCGCCTTTGATAAAAGCGGATTTGTCTCGCGCTCATAACCATAGAGTGAGAAATTTTTTGACCTTGCGGATTCGCCTATGACTAGCACGACTACGGCTTTTTTATCATCGATGATTTGTGCATCAGGCAATGGAAGTGCGCGCTTATTTTTGGCAAATTCTCCATAAAAATGTCGCACTGAGTTAATGATATATGAATAGGGCATAGCTAACGCGCCAATTTGCTTTGAATGCTTGTCAATCCAAAGTAGATTTGGGAAATTGATACCCGCTAACACAATAAGCACCAAAAATGTAGCACCGCTACATTTAGCAAGTGTTTTGCGCGTGGGTTTAGCGACTTTTTGAGAGATTACAAAACACGCTGGGATAACGCCTAGTGCGACTATCCACAGCACCATTTTGATGGACAAAAATTCGCTTGATTCAGAATATCGCGTGTTAAAAAGATTGCCCATCATTGTTTTATCTAAAAATACGCCATAAGTGGCGACAAAATACACTGCCAACGCATTTGTGAGTGAAGTCAGCGCGAACCAAATTTTGGTGATTTTAAAAGAGATTAGCGCAAGTAAAAACGGCACAAATGCCATAAGTGCAAATACAAATAGCGCAAATGAAACAAAAAGCAAAGCCCCACTAAATGAATCTAACGCAAGATTTGCACGGATAAATCCAAACAAAGGAAAATGAAAAAGCACTACTTGAAGCGCGGAGATAATGAAAATAAAGGTAATTGCGTTAGATTCGTGGGAATTTTTTGAGTTAGATTCTGCGCTAGAATTGATAATAAAAAATGTCCGCAAAATCGCAAAAAGATAATACAGCGCAGAAAAAAGCGCGAGATAAAGGATAAAAAGATTATATTTATTGATAAATTTAAGCACCATAACTACGCAAATTGCGCTAAATAATGCAAAGGCAAGCAAACCTAATTGCGAATCTACCCACGCAAAAATGCGCGTTTTACTTGCCACAAGAACGCCAAATACCCCGCACACACACCCAAGCAACGCACCTGCTAACACATCAAGCGGATAATGCGCACCCACACCAACGCGCGAAAGCCCTACAAATGCGCCAAGCAAAACAATCCCCACGATAAAAGGCAAACGCCATTTAAAATTGCGTGGCATAAAAGCGATAAGTAGCACACAAAGTGTGGTGAATATCGTAGTGGTATGCCCTGAAGGCAAGCTATTTGCGCCCATTAGCTTTTCGCCGATGATATTAAAGGCATTTTCGCCAAAAGCGCGTGCAGGGCGTGGCATAGCATAGATTGCCTTTAAAAAATGCGTAATAACAAGAGAAAACAAAGACCCAGCGATAAGCCCTTCCCAAAACTTCGGCGCAATCAGCACAAAGCAGAGCAAAAATGCAAAAAGCACACTTGCATCGCCTAATTGCGTGAGATTGTGCGCTAGTGTGGGAGCGTGTTGCCAAAGTGCGTTTATTACGATAAAAATATCTTTATTTATTTGCGGATAGACTTGTCTATCGGTAAAACCAAAGAGCATTAGCCCACCAAGCAAAAGTGCAAAAACGCCCACCACCACGCCTAAATGCCACAAACGCACACTACTAAAATTATCACGGACTTGATTATTTATATTTTGCATTATTTTCATTTTTCCTTAAATAAAATTTCGTTTAGATTCGCCATTGCAAACTTATCATAACGCTTCACCTATTAGCTCAATAGGGCGTTTGAAGTGCATTGCCAAAAGATTCTCTCAATTTGCTTTCAAAATTTTCAATCGGCTCTAAATCTTCTAGTTTTAAAGTAAGCTTAAAATTTGCTTGATTTTGGGGATTCATCGCTACGATTTGCTTTTGCTCATTACCTACATTAAGATAAAATTTGCGTGTTTTGTGATTGTAAATTTTTTCGCCAATTTGCCCCACAGCATTGCCCTCAAATTCGTTAATTTTCTCAAAAATTCCATTTTCTTTGAATTTGGCAAGCTCATTATACTTTTCCTCAATCAATTTTTTAAGCAAATCATTTAAATTCATCTTGCAAACCCCTTGTCTACTAGAAGCTGAAAAATATGCGACTTACCGATATGATAACAACCATTTGTCGCCTTTGTAGAATAGCAAAGCCAATCTGCACTCTTAAAAAGCGCATCAAGCTCATTTTTGCGCGATAAATCATTATAGATAATGGCTATCCCGCTTTTGTATTTGACTTTTTCAAAACTATCCACGACCGCATTTTCTTTAAAAAAAGTTGAGCTAAGATAAAAATCCGCTTTTTTGTTAAAAATCCATTCTTTGCCACATTCTCTATTTTTTGCCAAACTTACAGTTACCACCTTTAAAAGCTCACTAAATGGCTCTTTGCCACTATCTTGATACCAGCTAAATTCTCGTTTTTCTTTTTTGTGATTTTTGCTATAAATTTGAAAACAACAATGCACATCAGCGTCCTTGCCACTTGGCGTGTAAAAGCTATTTTTAGGCAACACTTCCTCATAAAGTAAATGTAAATTTGCTGGCACTCGGTAGCGAATCGAACCCTTACCTAAACTTTGAAAAAACATAGGCAGGATAAAAGCGACAAAATCAGCATTTGCAGCGTGTTTGATAAATTCTAACGCCAGCACGCCACGATGTCCAAAAGGCGGATTGCCGATGACGATAAAGGGCTGATTTGGCGACTTTGGCAAATTGTATGCTAAAAAATCGCTTTGTATTGTGTCAAATTCTGTTTGCTTTATATCAATGCCGATTTTATTTTGTGGCAATAGTTTAAAAAATGCACCGTTACCAACACTAGGCTCGATAAATATAAATTTGTTTAAATCCTCTTTTTTGCCAACGATTTTGCAAAATTTATCAAATAAGTTTTGGGCGATTTCAGGCTTGGTGAAATACTCATCAAATTTATTTTTGACATTATCTTTCATCAAGTTGCCGTTTGTGTATTTGAATGTTTTAGCCATTACCAACCTTTTTTGAATGCGAAATTATATCAAAATCAAATCTAGATTCACGCCCTTGCATTCATCATAATGCCTCTGCGATTAGCTCGATTGGGTGTTTGAATCGCGTTTGGACGCCCTGTGAATCCATAGCATTATTTAGCTGCATTCTACACGCACTACATTCCGCACTTACGATTTGCGCACCAGATTCGGCGATATTTTGCGCCTTTGCTATCCCTGCGTCCCTTGCAAAGCGATATTTTTGACTTTGCATTGTTACCCCGCCAAAGCCACAACACCTATCGCACTCACTCATCTCGCGTATTTCGTAGTTTGCGCCAAGCAAATCGCGTGGCTCTTTGTAGATTCCAAGCACTTTTTTAGCGTGGCAAGGGTCGTGGTATGTGATAGATTCGCGCTTTTTAGGCGAATTTACAAGCAATTCACGCAGATTCGTATGGCAATAGAGATAATCACTTGCCATATAAATCTTTGGCAAAAGTTTCTCTAATCGCGCAATCCACGCACTTTTATCGCTCAAATCACTCATAAAAAGCGCGTGTCGCCAATCCATCATAATCATCGCCACACAAGTCGCCTCAGGGATAATCATCGCATCAATTTCGCTCCAAAAGCCCTCAAATAGTGCGATATTTTTTTTCACTAAATGCACGACACTCTTAATATCGCCCGTGAAATAGGCAGGTGCAGCGCAACACTCTTGCTTTGGAATGAGTGGCTCTATATTTAGTCGCTCTAAAATTTTGATTAGCGAATCGCCTACTTCTGTGTAGTTATAATTGCTTAAACAACCGATAAAAATAGCGACTTTTTTGGGCGAATCTATGCTAGATTCGGCACGATTTGGCTTGAATCGATAATGTTTATATTTATTTAAAAAACTCTTTTTTGCAAAGGGGAAAATTGTGCGCGCCCCAAATTTTGATAAAGGAAAGCGGGAGCGCAGTCTATCAGCATTTGCACTAAACGCACAGGGCGCGATAAAATGCGTGAGCGAAAATACAAAGTCCATTATTTTGCGGTGGCGCAGTAGAAAAAAATACGCCCTTTTATACCACGAAATGCCGTATTTTTTGGCGATTTTAATGCGTGATTGAATTATCATCGTGGCAGTATCGATTTTTGCGGGACATTGCGTGGTGCAAGTGGTGCATAGGAAGCAGGTTTCAAAGATATTTTTTAGGTTTTTATCTAGTTTTAATTCGCCTTTTTCACAAAGTGAAAGCAAATCTACAAATCCGCGTGGCGAAGTGGTTTCATCGCGATGGATTTGATAAATCGTGCAGGACGGGACACATTTGGCGCATTTTACGCAGGATTTTGAAATATCAATTATATTCATTTTGCCCCTTTTGTTTGGATTTTAAGCCGAATCTTTGAAGTGCAAATCGTGTAAATCTTAACACTCCAAACATTCACACGGTTTTAGAAAACTGCTTTTCGCCCGACTTTTGCGCCATATATTTATCAAAACTCATCACAATGTTTCGCACAAGCATTTTGCCATCTGTGCTTATTTTTATCTCATTATCCCCCACGCTAACAAGCCCTAACTCCACATATTCGCGCATTTTGGTAAGCGAATCCGCAAAATATTCACTAAAATTTATGCCAAATTTCTGCTCGATTCGCCCAATATCAAGGCGTAAATTATTCATTAAACGCATAATGACATTTTTGCGGATAATATCATCTTGTGTTAGCTCAATGCCTCGCTCCACAGGGAGATTGCCTAAATCTAGCGCGGCTTTATATCGCTCCAAATCCTTGAAATTCTGCACATAATAATCGTGTCCTTCACCGATACTAGTTACGCCTAACCCCACGATTTGCGTGTGCTTTTTAGCCGTATATCCTTGAAAATTGCGCTTTAAATTGCCATTTTGCGAAGCGATATACAGTTCATCAGTTTTTAGCGCAAAGTGGTCCATTCCTATCATCTCATAGCCATTTTGCGCCAAAAACTCAATCGTATAGTTTAAAATAGCAAGTTTTTCTTGTGGCGTAGGCAACATATTTTCATCAATCTTTCGCATAGTCTTTTTTATCCACGGGATATGCGCGTAGTTAAAAATGGCTAGGCGCGTGGGTTTTAGCGAAATAACTTGGCGCAAAGTCTCTTTAAATGTCGCTAATTTCTGCAAAGGCAATCCATAAATCAAATCAAAGTTAATGTTTGTGATGCCGTGTTTGTGGGCTAGATTCACGGCAGATTGAACTGTATCAAATGGCTGAATGCGGTGAATCTTGCCCTGCACCGCACCATCAAAATCCTGTATCCCAAAGCTCAAACGATTAAAACCATAATCTTTTAGCACCGACATTTGCGCTTCATCAAAAAAGCGCGGGTCGATTTCGCAAGCAATCTCGGCGTTTTTATCAAAATTGCTAAACACATTTATTATATTTTTTATGATTTTTTCTAAACTCTTTGCATCATAAAAAGTCGGCGTCCCACCACCAAAATGAAACTGCAATACGGGACGATTCGTATCAATGTATTGGCGAATCAAATCTAGCTCTTTTTGCAAATAATTTATATATTCTTGCTTTTTGTCCTCTTTGGTTGTATAAATCACATTACAGCCACAAAAATAACAAGCACTTTTGCAAAATGGCAAATGCGTGTAAAGCGAAAGTGGTAAGTGCGAAAACCGCGCTAATCCCGCCTTGTAGGATTCGCTATCAAATTTCTCGCTAAATTCTAATGCGGTGGGATAGCTTGTGTAGCGCGGTCCGGGTTTGCTAAACTTGGCGAATTTCTCAAAGCTAGTCATCAAAATCCATCATAGTTTTAAAATATTCATTCATATCGATAAAAAGATTTGGATATTTTGCTTTTATTTCTCGCACCGTGCGACGAATCTCGGCGACATCTGGGTGGGGATTTAGCATTGATTTTGCCACGATGAAAACATCATCAAAGTCCTTTGGCATTTCCTTTGCAATCTCTTTTTCAATTAAGTTTTGCGTGATTGTATTATCCATATCTGCATAGTTTTTCATCATTTCATTATAGTCATTTTCTTTTATAATTACATAGTTTTCATCGTTGAATTTTATATGATTCGCATTTGCTATCAGGGCATTTTTAGCGATTTGCTCTATTGATGATTTAGCTCTTAAATCTTGCATTTTTTCTCCTTTATTTTCCTTTTATTGCTTGTTTTATTTGGGCGCATTTTCGCTTGCCAAAAAAGACATTATGCCTTTTTGCGCGTGTAGGCGATTTTGCGCTTCCTCAAATACCTTGCTCTCATTAGATTCCATAACCTCATCGCTCACTTCATACCCGCGATACGCAGGTAAGCAATGCAAAAAAATCGCATTATCGCCCAATTTCATAATCTCACTATCCACGCAAAATCCTTGAAAATCCCGCACTCGCTTCTCTTTCTCACTCTCTTGCCCCATAGAAGTCCAAGTATCTGTCGTAATAACATTTGCGCCCTTTGCTGCGGATTTAGCGTCATTTGTAATGATGATTTCCGCACTATTGTGGCGCGAATCTAGTGCCATATTCACAAACTCCGCCTTTGGCTCATAGCCCTTTGGCGTGGCGATTCGCAACTCAAATCCCAATAGAGATGCCATAAACAGCCACGAATGCGCCATATTATTGCCATCTCCAATGTAGCACACGATAGGTTTGCGCTGCGATTCTCTCACATTAGCGTAAGGTGCGCTTAATCCCAAGCTAATGCCATTTTCAATCATCGTAAGATAGTCCGCAATTAACTGCGTGGGATGAAAATCATCGCTTAATCCATTAATCACAGGCACACGCGAAAACTTCGCAAATTCCTCGATTTTAGATTGCTCAAAGGTGCGAATCATCACCATATCAACCATAGAGCTAATCACTCTTGCGCTATCTTTTACGCCCTCGCCCCTGCTTAATTGAATGTCCTTATTGCTTAAAAAAATCGCATTCCCGCCTAGCTGATATGCGCCCACTTCAAAGCTAATGCGTGTGCGCGTGGAATTTTTCTCAAAAATCATCGCCAAAGTTTTGTCTTTGAAATACGGCTGGATTCGCACTCCATTTAGGAAGTCATTTTTGATTTCGATGCACTTTTGCAAAATCGCCACAATATCGGCTCTAGTGCAATCTTTGAGTGCCAAAAAATGCTTCATCGTTAATCCTCCCATAAAAACGCGCCATATTTTAAAAACGCGGATTGTAGCCAAATTTTGCTAAATAATGCTTAAAATCGCTAAATTGGTAATTTTTATTTAATTTTTAGCAAGAATCACGAATCTAAAATCCCGTCATTGCGAGATTTTGCGCATTGATGTGGATTTACCCGCCCCCTTAATCCCCATCCGTAAGGGAGGGGGAGATTTTGTCATTGCGAAAAAATTTTGCAAAGTAAAATTTTCGTGGCAATCTATGCCTATCGTTATTGTTAAGCATAGCGAAACAATCCAAAAAATCTTTAAAATCTCTATATAGAATCCTTTTGCAAATTTATATAAATTTAAATATAATTAACGCACTTATTTTCAGCAAAGCAAAATCTACAAATGATGGGGTAATAATATAAAAATAGCAAGGTTAGATTAAGTGTAGCGATGGCATTTGCGCTATCACTTCAAAGCTACGCGGTTGCAAATACAAGCGCAAATCAGCCCACGAATCAAGATGCAAATTCAAGCATAGATTCGACAAAAAACCAAATAGGGGGCAAAACAAGTATTCTAAAAATGCAAATTTGAATTCAATCCATTTAATCAAAATCCCACTTATTCTAGCTCAAAACAAAAGCAATTCCACTGCGAATCAAGCACAAGATTCGATAGATTTGCCACAAACCCAATGAATCCTAACCCAAACTTATGATTTAGGACGAATCGAGCGCATAGTAAAATCAGATGCCGATAGCAATCAATCCGTTGCCACAATCACAGCACAAGACTTTGAAAATACCGCTTCAAGCAATGTCGCCGAAGCATTGCAATTCACGCAAGGTGTATATTTTGGCGCACCAAGTGGCAGCAAAGCTGGAGCAGATATAAAGATTCGCGGATTTGGTGGCGATAGAGTGGGGATTTTTATCGATGGGATTCCCACGCACTCAATCTATGATAGATACACGGATTACGGGATTTTTTGATACTTATGGATTAAGCGAAGTTAGCATCTCCAAAGGCTATGCGTCCCCGCAATATGGTATGAATACGCTAGGTGGTGCGGTAAATATTATCACTTCAAAGCCGATGGATAAGCTAGAAGCAGGGATTAAATATAGCTTTATCTCTAATAATGAGCATCAAGGTATGGTAAGTCTTGGGACGAATCTAGGCACATTTTACACACAGGCAAGTTATGGCTACACGCACCGCGATTCATTTCCACTATCTTACAAATATACGCCACAAAACAATCAAAAGAATTTAGAAAAGCGCAATAGCTATCTTAAAAATCATACTTTGCGATTCAAAGTAGGATTTGAGCCAAATGAAAATCACGAATATTCGCTGAATCTCATCTACACGAATCGCAAGGCAGGTGGTATGGGAAGCGATACTACGGCGGATAATAGTCTTTGGACTTGGGGGCGATATAATACTTTGACGCTTTATTTGCTAGGGCACTCAAAGGTTACGGACGCTTTTAGCATAAATACACGCCTTTTTTATCGGTGGTTTGATAATTTCTTAGAAAATTGGCGACAGATTGATGATAGTGCTTATGATGACCATAGCGTAGGCGGAATCTTAACCTTTCAATATGACTTTACCAAAGATATAAATTTAAAATTTGGCTTTAATCTCCAAAATGACAATCACATAGAAGACAAATTGCGATTTGCGTATTTAAATGGTGGCAATGGCACACCAAATCCGCAAAATCCCCCCTTTAAAATACGGCGATTCGTTGCGCAATATAAGCACAAGCATTTTTGCGGAATATGCGCATAGATTTAATGATATGTTTAGACTAATGTTAAGTGCTAATTATGATAGAAATGATATGGTTTATGGAAAAAAGATAAGTTTAAAAAAGCAAAATAATGGTGGCAATGGCACTTCTCAAATGAGTGGGACTGAAAATAGCTACTACGCAAAAGCACATTTGCAAGGTGGTAGCGTTCAAGCCATCGTATTTGGCGATTGGAGCGAAAATATCACAAATTGGTTTGTGGAGCTTGGATAGCAAAACAGGCGCGTATTCAAAGAGCAACCATATCTTTTTGGTGGATTTAAAGGCAAATGTGCGTATAATCGATGGACTGCAATTTTCGCTTGGCGCGTATAATATATTTGATTATAATTACTATCTAAACGCAGGGGAATATATGCCCGGAAGGCGAATTTTTGTAAGTTTGAAGTATAAGTATTAGGATTTTATGGCGATTTGCGTGAGATTTTACCCACCCCCTTAATCCCCCCCTCCGCAAGGGAGGGGGAATCTTTGGACTGCCACGATGTTGCTAACGCAAATTTTTGCAATGATGGCAGGTTAAATGCTCCACATTTTGATTAACAATCATTTTTTTGCTACAATTATCAACTTTTTTGATTTTTTGCAAAAGGTGCGATTTTAAAAGTATGATTCGAGTGGCTCTTGTGATACTAGCTTTATTGTCAGCGCAAGTTTGCGCTTCTGGATTTAAGATAAATGAGCAAAGTCTGCGCTCTATTGCTTTAAGCAGTGCTTATGTCGCGGCGGCTTATGGAGCAGATTCTAGCTATTTTAATCCCGCGAATATGGGCTTTTTGGATGGGATTCGCAAGGATAAGCACGATTTGGAGGTGAGTTTAACGGCGATTTATATCCCCGGCTTTAAATTTACCACCGATACGCGCACCAAGCAAATCGGGGAGGGTAGCATAAATTGGGGGCTAACTTCAAGCACACTTATGGGGCAACTACAAAGCGATGGCACTATGAATCCGCCTGTGAATGACACGGTGGCGGCGATTGCGAAGTTTTTTGGCATTGACGGACTTGATACACTAAAAAATCCCATTGTCGTGCAGCACGCCGTCCCAAATCAGCACGGGGCGTTTGGCTATGATACAAATGGTGCAAATGTCGATGGTAGCGCAGATACGACTATTTTTCCCGTGCCAAAGCTATTTTATAAAAGCGAGAGTTTTTTAAACTACGGCGGAGGTGGATTCAACGCTGGACTTGCATTTACCGCGCCTAGCGGATTGGCTATGACTTGGAATGGCGAAGCTGGGGATTTTCTAAAAGATGTGATGATAGCCATTTTAGAGCTAAGCCCTGCGATTTCTTATCAATTCCGCGAAATTATTTCTATCGGCTTTTCTCCGCGAATCCTATATGGAATGGGCAATTTTAACAACACCGTTTATGTCCCACTGCAAGGCGATGTGATATTAAAATTGCAGGATTTTGAGTCAATCCCTGACGCGCTAATCCCGCCTGTGATGAAAGAGTTAATTGACAATATAAACAACGCCCAAAATATGGCTGGATTCGCGGGATTTTTCACAGGTGGCGGAGCTGCGTGGAATAATAGAGAGCGATATTATACGCCCACGCTTTTTAGCCCCGAGCGGTGGTTTGGAATCCCGCCACCTGAGTATATGGGAGATTATAAAAATATTGCATCGTATAATAAAAAAGTGCGTGAAGCAAATGCGATAATGAAAGCAAATTGGAATCATTACCAAAATGAGTGGGCAAATGGCAATTTAAGCTGGAAATACAACAACCAAACTTGCGTGAATGAAGATACGATTTGTTTGCCCACAGGATTTAATCCTGTGCCTTATAGCACTTATAAAACAACTTTGCCAAACGGCATAGAAGCCACAGGATTTAAAAATGTAAATGGCGTGAATTATTGTATAAGCAATGGATATAGCTATGCTTGGTTTTTTGGCTGTCAAAATATGAACTACAGCGAATTAGATAAAGTTAAAGCTAAACACGGACATAAAGGCGATTTGTATGTGAATTGCTACACGGGGACATTTTATAATTTTGATGGCTCGTTACAAACTACAAATCCCGGACCTTGTAGCTATCCAAAACCGACTGAGACGGACGCCGATGGTGCGCCACGCGGATATAACTATCTCTGGGGTGCAAAAGAAGTCGCAAATGCCTTTGGTATGGGTAATATGGATATAAAAACGATTTTGCAGGGCTCTACAAAAGTCGAGCAAAAAAGCAATGGCGCGGATTTGGCATTTGGCTACCGCGCTGGGATAACATATCGCCCCATAAATACCAAAAACTACACGCTTACGGCAAGTGTGGTGTTTGATTCGCCTATAAAGTTTAAATTTAAGGGTAAATTAGACGCTGATACCTACATAGGCGACCCCATTGGCGATGTGAATATGAAAGCGGATTTAGCCCTTGAGACGCAACTCCCCGCACAACTAAAAGTAGGCGTAGCGCAACGAATCTACAATCTAACCATCGAATTTGTCTATGAAAAAATCTGGTGGAGTGGCGGGAAAAAATTTGATTTTAGTTTTAGCAATCCCACATTTACCGCACTTGACCCCGATAGCCTTGTCGCCCAAATCATAAAAGCGGGGAAAATCGATAGTATGATGAATATGGCAAACTATAACGCAGTGGCGATGGGCAATGGCTGGAAGGACACAAACGCATACCGCTTGGGATTTACATATCGAATGGATAATGGAATCACTATGATGTGGAGCGTAGCGTATGATGAAAGCCCCGTCCCGCAAGAGCAAATCGGTATCCCCGATAGCACCGCATATATCGTAGGTGGCGGCATAAACTTCCCCGTTACAGAAAATCTATCGCTTGGCGCAAGTGCAACAATGTATCTAAAAGACGGCTCAAAGAGTATTTATCAATCAGGCGATTTGGGAAGATTGATATTAGCGAATCTATCAATGGGATATTCGTTTTAGCGACAATTTGTATTTGGGTATGCGAATTGTGTTCGTGGTGCGAATCTACTACGAATTTAACGCAAATATAAAACAAAAATTCCCCCTCCCTTGTGCGTGGTAACGCCACGCTTTCCCCCTCCCTTGCGGATGGGGATTAAGGGGGTGGGTAAATTTTGGATTGCTTCGTTCGTTTCACTCACTCGCAATGACAGGGATTCTTGTAATGACGAAAAATTTAAGATTCACGCGAATCTAACGCGCCACAATATGCCATTATAAATTTTTCTAAAAATTTTCGCATTTTAAAGCCTAAATTTAACACAAATTTTCATACAATACGAAAATTTTTTAAAATGGGAAATAATATGGCAGATTCAAAGCGATTTGTAAAAAAATTTATTAAAGGCAATCTTACATTTTTGTTTGTGGCGATTTTGATTGCGTGGGGTGCGTGGTTTGTCGCCACTTCGCCACATTTTGAGCGCACACCGCCAAACATTGAGACGCCAAATATGAGCTATTATAATCTAAAATGGGACATTCCTATCGCTATTAGCGATGAGAGCGGAATTCGCAGTTATCAAGTCGCGCTTGTTACAAAGGATAGCGAAAAAATTTTACTAAATCGCAAAGGTTCTAGCAAAAAGGAAGTGCGATTTAATCTCCCAATTCCCAAAATAAATATCAAGCAGGGCGACAAACTCACATACAAAATCACAGCGCGAGATTCAAGCAACTATGGCTTTTTTATGGGCAATGAGAGTGAAAAAATCCTTGAAATCGCCGTAGATACGCAACTACCGCAGATTAACATTATCCAAATGAGCAATGTCATAATCAAAGGTGGCGCGGCTGCGGTGGTTTTCTATGCAGATGACGATGCGATTGCCAATATTTCACTTACAAATGGCTATCAAAGTTTTGTCGCCTTCCCATTTCACAAGCCAAATTATTATCTTGGCATAATCCCGTGGTATATCCACAATCCGCAGTTTAAAGGTGCGATAGTCGCGCAGGATAAGGCGGGGAATACAAGGCGATTTTCAATAAATTTTATGCGCTACAATCGCAATTACCGCATTAGCAATCTCCCGCTAAAACAAGCATTTATCGATGGTAAAATCACTGAGATTATTGAAAATGAAAATCTCCGCACAATCGATAGCTTTGAAAATGAGATTGCGAAGTTTCGCTATGTCAATGAGGGGATTCGCGCCAAAGATTCGAGTAAAATCGCACACAAGATTCTAAACACAGAGCGCGAAGTGGAGGGCTTTGAGACTTTTAAACCTACAAATAACGCAAGAGTCGTGGGGCTTTTTGGCGATTATCGTAAATTTAGCTTTAATCGCGTAGATGCGGGTGAATCTCACCACTTGGGCGTGGATTTGGCGGGGCTAAAAAATATGCCTGTGATTACATCAAATGATGGCGTGGTGGTGCTTAGCGAGGAGCTTGGGATTCACGGCAATGCGGTGATTATCGAGCACGGGTTTGGCGTGGCGAGCTTGTATGCGCATTTAAGCGAATCTCTTGTCAAAGAGGGCGATATTGTGAAAAAAGGCGATATTATCGCAAAGACGGGCGCAAGCGGACTAGCATTTGGCGACCATTTGCATTTTAGTGTGCTAATTCAGGGTGTGCCTAGCATTAGTAATGAGTGGATGGATAGCAGGTGGCTAAAAACGCACATAAATGACATCATAAAAAGCGCGAAGGAGATTATAGATAGCAACAATGCAAGTGATACAGCAGCGTAATTTACAAGTTTTTTTCGTCCCAAAAGATAGCAATTTTGATGAGCTGGAGCGATTCATCGCCAAAAATAAGGCAATGCTAAAATTATACTTGCTAATTATAGAAGATCTTACGCCACAGCTAAAAGACTTGCTAGAACAATGCGAGATAGATTATATCAAGCCTAAAAATCAGCATTTTGGGAAAAAGAGCTTGATTGACAAAAATATCAATGATTTGAAAAGAAATTTGGATTTGATTGCAAAAGATTCAAATGCAAATAAAACAAATCAAAGCCCAAATCGCGTGGATTTAAGTGTGAATCAAACGAATCAAAGCGCAGATTTAAGCCAAACAAATCTATCCCAAATCAAAACGCAAGTTTTTACCGAGCTAATCCGCAGTGGCAAGGAAATATCAAGTGAAAGCGATATAATCGTCTTTAATCGCGTAAATTCTGGCGCAAATATCAAAAGTTCCAAAAATGTCTTTGTCTTTGGCAAATGCGATGGGAATATCGATTGCAGGGGCGATTATATGGTGCTATCTAAAATTACTAAGGGCAAAATTCTTTTTAAAGGACTTGCAATCACGCCAAATATGCTAAAATACAAGCTAAATCTCATCACAAAAGACCATATCGGGTTAAAGATTGATGATATTTTGTCGCTTTAGATTCGTAGTAATTTGGCACAAAAACGCATTTAGAAAGGAAAAAATATGAAACAACGAAGCACTAAAAAACCCGTAGAGTTAGTAGGAATCGGACTGCATAAGGGCGTAAGCGTGAAAATGATTTTAGAGCCACTTGGCGAAAACTGCGGGATTGTCTTTTATCGCAATGACTTGGGCGTGAGTATCCCACTCAAAACAGATAATGTCATCGATACGACTTTAGCCACGGTGCTAGGCGTTGGCGCGGAAAACCCAGAAGCAAAAGTCTCCACAATCGAGCATTTATTAAGTGCGATTTATGCCTATGGCATCGATAATTTGCGCGTAGTGCTCGATAATGAGGAAGTGCCGATAATGGATGGCAGTGCGATTGGGTATTGTATGCTTTTGGAGGAAGCGGGGATTTTAGTGCAAGACGCGCCAAAAAAAGCACTTGCCATTAAAAAGCCTATTGAAGTCAAAGATGGTGAAAAGTTCGTGCGCGTAGAGCCTAGCAAGGATAGCGTTTTTGATTTTACCATTGATTTTAATCACGCTTCTATAAAAACACAGCATTATAAATTCGAGTATTCGCCACAAAAATATAAAGATGAAATCGCCCGTGCGCGGACTTTTGGCTTTCTACAAGAGGTGAATTACCTGCGCTCCATTGGACTTGCAAAGGGTGGCAATCTTTCAAACTGCATTGTGCTTGATGAAAGCGGGATTTTAAATAAAGAGGGTTTGCGCTATAAAGAGGAATTTGTCCGCCACAAGATTTTAGATGCCATAGGCGATATGAGTGTGCTTGGAATGCCTATCATTGGGACTTATGTAAGCTTTGCAGGAAGCCACAAGCTAAATCACTTTTTGACACAAAAGATTTTAGCAGATAGCAAAGCTTATGAAATCGTGGAATTGCCAAGCAATGCGCAAAATTTTGAATTTGCGATAGCAGATACAGAATAAATCTTAGTCAACATTGCCAAATAAGCCTTTACTTGATGTGGCAATCCACACCTTATTTGCCATTATGAAATTTACCAAAAATACCCTAAATATCGCCGCATTATTAAAGATAAAAGGCATCGGCAATGCGTGGATTATGAAGCATTTTCAGGTAGATTCAAGCGAAGCAGAGATTATAGAGCGTTTAGCGCAAAAATATCAAAACATAGAATCGCTATTTTATGAATGCAAAATCGCAGTAGAAAATGAATTTGATTCTCTAGAAAACTACGCAGATGGCATTATTGCCTTTTGTGATGATGGATTCCCCACATATAGCGCGAAAATCAAAGATAGCGACAAGCCTATTTTACTAACATACAAGGGCGATTTGGAATTGCTGACTAAAAATTTATTAAAAATCGCAGTTATCGGACTTCTCAATCCTTGCGACAAAATCAAAGAGTTGGAGGAAAAAATATTAGATTCAATGCAAGATGCCGTAATCGTAAGCGGACTAGCCAAAGGTTGCGATGAAATTGCCCATAGATTCGCACTTAAAAAAGGCAAAGCAACAATCGCCATTTTGCCAAGCACTTTGCGAAATATCCTACCTAGCGCAAACCGCGAACTTGCACAAGAAATCGCCCTAAATGGCGGACTGCTAATTAGCGAATATATCACAGAGTGCGACAATCCACGATTTGACTTGCCACAAAGATACATAGAGCGCGATAGATTGCAGGCTCTATTTAGCGATGCAGTGTGCTTGGTGGCAAGTTTTAGCGGTATTGATAGCAAAAAGGATAAGAGCAAGGATTCAGGCGCACGCCACGCACTAGGCAAAGCAAAAGAGTGGGGCATAGCGCGAATTGCACCGCGTGGCAGTGAAAATGATGAGCGATTTAATCTAAATAGGGAGATTTTGTGCGACAAAGAATCCTCCGCAATCGAAATCAATGCAGGAAATATAAAGGGCATATTAGAGCGAATTAGGCAATCAAAAATGCGTAGTTTGTGTTAGATTCGCGGCAATACACGAATCCTTGTCATTGTAAAGAATCCAAAAAGATTTTCTAGCGATTTTTGGATTACTTTACTATATTTGCATAAAGCGCGACAATCTAGCAGTCTAGCAGCAGCGATTCACACCACCACTATATCTTGCTTCTAGTGCTTCTTTGAAAAATTCTCTGCGTGAGAGAATCTTCCGCTCGGGGTGCTTTTGGCGCATATGTTCGACATATTTATCATAGCTTCGCATACCTACAAGCAGACTTACAAATCTATCACTACGCACATATAAAGCATAAATCCGCCCAAATACTTGCGCAAACAAGCGCAAATGCCATTTTTGCGCCACAATAGGCGCATTAGCGGGATTTTTTGTTTTAGTTTGCATTGTGCGCCCCTAGCTCGTAATCTTTTGCTTTTTTATAGGGCTCTTCTTTAAGTGGAAATGCACTTGCTTTGCCCTGCAAACTCAAATAGCAGATTTTTATGCACTCAAAAAGCACCACAAACACCACAATCATAAAGAACGCACAAAGCACCGCATCCAAAATATTATTTGAAATAATCGCACTTGCCCTTGCCACAAGCGCGTCATTGCCATCTGCTATGGCTTGTGCCTTTGTTGCCATCCATTTTTGCGCGGTGGCAATATGACTTACAGCATCGTGGATTTTATCACCATTTTGTGGGAGTAGCTTTTGGAAACTCGCATATAGCGTGGTTAAAAGCACCCAAAATGCAGGGATTATCGTAACCCAGCTGTATTTTGCCTTGCCCATTTTGAAAAGCACCACCGTGCCAAGAAGTAGTGCGATTCCAGCAAGCATTTGATTTGCCGCGCCAAAGAGTGCCCAAAGCGTAAAGATTCCACCTAGCGGGTCGATTGTGCCTTGATATAGCAAATATCCCCAGCCACACACGCAAATAAAACTAGCTGCCGTTCCCCAAAGCCACGATTTTGTGTCCGCCATAGGTTTATAGATATTGCCTAAAATGTCTTGGATTAGGAATCGCCCCGTCCTAGTCCCTGCATCAACGGCAGTTAGAATAAACAACGCTTCAAAGAGAATCGCAAAATGATACCAAAATGCCATTGATTCAGCTCCGCCTATGATTTTATGCAAAATTAGCGTTAGCCCGATGGCAAATGTCGGCGCACCACCCGTGCGCGAAATAATCGTTTGCTCCCCTATATCACTTGCCGTTTGACTTAAAATCTCAGGGCGCAGTGTGAATCCATCAAATCCACCCCGCGATAAAATGCCATTGACGCTTTGTGCCACGCTATCTAGATTCGCGCCCACCGCACTTGTCGCAGCAGGGTCAAGCGCAACTAATGGCACATTTATCGCAAAATAAATGCCCGGCTCCAAAATACAAGCCGCAATCAACGCCATAATCCCCACTAGCGATTCCATAAGCATTGAGCCATAGCCCACAGGACGCGCGTGGCTTTCTTTTTCTATCATTTTTGGCGTTGTGCCACTTGATATTAGCGCGTGAAATCCGCTAATCGCCCCACACGCAATGGTTATAAACAAAAATGGAAAGATTGCCCCTGCAAAAACAGGTCCCGTGCCGTCTATGAAATTTGTTACTTTGGGAATGGAAAGCTCGGGATTTACGATAAGAATCCCCGCTGCCATCATAACAATAACGCCGATTTTTAAGAATGTGCTTAAATAATCGCGTGGCGCAAGTAGTAGCCACACAGGAAGCACGGAAGCGATGAATCCATAAGCAATTACAATTAGTGCTAAAGTTTGTTTGCTAAGCATAAAGGCATTATGCCACGCGTGATTTGGGTCAGCAACCGCGTGTCCGTAGTATAGTGCCAAAATCAAAAGCACAAATCCTATAACACTCGCTTCACCCACGCGTCCCGGGCGAATGAATCGCATATAAATGCCCATAAATACAGCGATTGGAATAGTCATTGCGATTGTAAATAGCCCCCACGGCGAATCTGCAAGCGCATTTACCACAACCATCGCAAGAATCGCCACAATGATAAACATAATAAACAAAATCCCTATCATTGCGATTCGCCCTGTGATGACGCCCATTTCATCTTTTATCATTTCGCCCAAGCTTCGCCCATTACGGCGCATTGAGATAAATAGCACGGTAAAGTCGTGCACCGCTCCAGCCAAAACAACGCCCACCAAAAGCCAAAGCATACTAGGCAAATATCCCATTTGCGCAGCTAAAATCGGTCCCACAAGCGGTCCCGCTCCCGCAATCGCCGCAAAGTGATGCCCAAAAAGCACCGCCTTATGAGTAGGCACGAAATCCTTGCCGTCATTATTTATAACCGCAGGGGTGGCGCGATTATCATCTAGCTCAAAGACTTTTTCTGCGATAAACTTGCTATAAAAGCGATAGCCTATCATATAAAAGCACACGGACGCCACCACAAGCCACGATGCGCTAATAGTCTCGCCATTATTTAGCGCAAGGACGCCAAAGCACCACGCCGCCATAACAGCGACTAGCCCCCACGCAATATTTTTTATTATCTTATCCACAAATGTCTCCTTAAAAAATAAAATTTTCGTTTGTAACAAACGCAAAATTATAGTATTTTTTTGATTTTATAATAGCTTAAATTATGGCATTTTTGCTAGATTTTTTTTAAGCAATGTTACTAAAATTTTAAAAAATCAATGATATTTTTTAAGGAATCTTTAATGGTTTTAAAATTATGGATTTATTGTGGCTATGAATCCTAAATTTTTTCTTAAATTAAGCTTTTTATAAGTTTTATTCACTACAATTTCGCTTTTTAAATTAAATCAAATTTTAAAGGTTTAAAAATGACTACGATGGCTAAAAATGGCAATGTCAAGCGCGAATGGATTGTGCTTGATGCCAAAGATGAGGTTTTTGGACGGCTCGTAACGAAAGTGGCAACTTATTTGCGTGGTAAGCATAAGCCAATCTACACGCCACACATTGATTGCGGGGATTTTGTGGTGATTATCAACGCTGGGAAAGTGAAATTTAGCGGGTTGAAGCTCGAATCAAAAGAGTATTTCACACACAGCGGATATTTTGGTAGCACAAAGTCCAAAACTCTTTCAGAGATGGTAGAAAAGCACCCAGAAAAGCTATTTCGTCTCGCAGTGCGCGGAATGCTCCCAAAGACAAAGCTAGGCAAGGCGATGATTAAGAAGCTAAAAGTGTATAATGGCGCAGAGCACCCGCATACAGCGCAAGTTTCGGCGAAGCAAAAAGGAGTGTGAAATATGTCAAAAATTTATGCGACAGGCAAGAGAAAAAGCGCAATAGCGAAGGTTTGGATTAGAAGTGGCAAGGGGCGAATGAGTATCAATGGCAAAAGCCTTGATGAGTGGCTAGGCGGACACGAAGCGATAAAGATGAAAGTTATGCAACCACTTGTGCTTACAAAGCAGGAAAAAAGCGTGGATATTATCGCAATCACCTTTGGTGGCGGATATAATGCACAGGCGGAGGCTCTGCGACACGGTATTTCAAAAGCTTTGAATCTGTATGATACAAGTTTTAGGGCGATTTTGAAGCCAAATGGTTTATTGATACGCGATTCACGCGTGGTAGAGCGCAAGAAATACGGCAAACGCAAAGCACGCCGAAGTCCGCAATTCTCAAAACGATAGGGTTTTGTCATTGAAAAAATCTGCGCTTTTGTAAAAAAGGCAGATTCGTGGCAATCTGCAAAAACCAAAAATCCGACATTCTGAGCCTTTAAAAAAGGCGAAGAATCCAAAGACACTAAAAACTCAAAGAAACTACGAATCGATAGTGATTCACTTGTGATTTTTTTTGGTTTCTTTGGCGACTTTAAGTCGCCGAAGAATGACAGATTCGGTGTGGATTGCTTTGGGCAAAAGCCCTTGCAATGACGAAATATGCTAGATTCGCGCTTTTTTGGCAATCTCTAAAACTTCACTTTTGCTTCCACGCCTAAATTTTCGCGGATATTTTCAAAGCTGGGCGAAAAATATAAAAATTGCGCGAAATCTGCACTTTCATAGCTTTGGCGGATTTTTACGCTAAATTCGCCCTTGTTTGCGCTCTGCAAAGCTAGAGTCTGCACTCCATTTGCCACGCTACCGATAGAATACACGCTAATTTTAGCATTTTCCTCAAATGCGAGATGATTTTCTAGCACTTTCAAATCGCTTGGGTGCATTGTGTTTATAAACCAATCATTCACACTAGCTTTTGGTAGCCGTGCATTACGCGAAAGGACGCTCTCAATATCCACAATCTTACACGCAGGATATTTGCAGTAAAATTCGTAATTTATCTTTGGATTTGCTATGAGAGATTCATTTGCATTGCTATTTGGAAGTAGCGCGATTCGTCCGCGCAGTAGCGCGATTCGCCAATCATTTGTAATCTTTGGCTTGGTAATGTAGCGCGGATATTTCGCACCCAAATTCACAAAATCAAGTGTCAAAAATGCGTCATTGAGATTCACCACGCGGGAGCTAAATAAATCAAGTGGCGTCAAATCCCTATCCTTTATGCCTGTGGCAGAGATTTTGCGCACCACGCGCGAAAGTGAATTATCCAAAAATGACGCTTTGGGGATTAGCGAATCAGGCATATTTTCGTTAATAAAAACAAAATTGCTGATATTATCATCTAGCTTCGCACTCAAATCGCGCCCATAGCAGTCTTTGGTAAAATTTCTAAGTGGCTTATTTTGGTGATTTAGGGCTTGAAGTGTGATTTTTGCCATCGGCAGATAGGGAATGGCAGGGATATAAGTGTGCTGATTGTAATATGCCAACCGCCCGTTGTTTTCAATCGCAGCGTAAATGGAGTGCGGGATTAAATCTATGCGCTTTCTTATGATAATGGGCTTTTGGCAGGGGATTTTGCCGATGTTTTCGATATTTGCGCTTTGAATCTTTGATAGATTCGCGCTTGAATCCGCGCTATTTTGCGCCGAATCTGTGGCTTGATTTATTTGATTTGCACTTGATTGCGGATTAGATTTACCATCTTCTATTAAACATTTGCCATCAGCCCTATCTTTAGCGTCTAGGCGATTTGTTAGCGCGATTTCAATCTCCCCTGTGGCAATATCATCAAAATTCACATTTAGGCTATTATTCACAAGTCGCCCATTTTTAAATCGCGCAATGCCATTTATTTTCTCTCCCACAGGGGCGCAAAGCCCACCATCACGCACAAATCTCACAAAAAGTGGCACTAGATTTTCGCTAAAACCTTTATCAATTTCGCCATTTAGATTCCTAGCAGTGGCATTTGGTGTGATTTGAATGGCGTTATTTTGCGCTTTTAGCACAAGTATATCGCTGTCATTTAGTGGCGATTCGTTTGGATTTGCGCCCAAATTATCGGGGTGATTTATGTTTTGCGGGTTTAGATTATGCGGATTTAAGCCTACGCTTGCGTTAAGATTCACATTGCCACCTGTGGCACCTTTAATACTAAAATTTATATCAAAACTATGCGGAATAACGGTAATTGGCTGCGAAGTCTGTGTGATTTGCTGTTTAAAAAGCATAAATCCGCAGGAAATATAGGCATTGTTTTTGGACGAACTCGCGTTAAATGGATACTCCACCACATAGCTAAATCCACCATCACGCAGTTTGGAGAAAAATCGTCTCCCCAAAGTATCGCGAAACTCGCAAAATTTATTGTTGATTTCGCGCGGATAGGTGATTTTTCCGCTTGAATCTAGCGCGTAAAAAATTATGCTAAATTGCCCTTTTTGTCCGCTAATCTTTGTGTAAATGCGATTATTAAAATGGCGCAGATTACTTACCAAGCATTCGATTCGCGTATAGTCGCTACCGCCGCAGATTTTCTCCACTTCTTTAAAAATCGCATACTCCACAATCAAAGGCTGTTGCGCTAAAGTAGGCTTTTGTGATGGGAGCAGTGTCGAATCTTGCGTGAGATTTGGCTCTGTCCTTTGTGGCACAACAGGGCTTGGCTGCGATAAGGGTGCGGATTGTGGCATTTGGACTTGTGGGATTGTGGTATTGTGGAGATTTGCGCCACTTGGATTTACTAGATTCGCGGGACTTTGCGCGGGATTTGCAATATTTTGATTCGTAGGATTCGCATTTAGATTCGTCCCATTTTGCGCACATAATGCACCACCAAAAATCCCAAAAACCGCCACCGCGATAATTTTTATCACGCTTTTTTGCACGATTCGCAACTCACAAACTCCCAAATTTTAGATTCGCACCATAGATTCGCAAAGATTTCGCTAAAAGCCACATTCGCCCTAAACTAGCACAATATACACGACTTGTGGTCCGTGCACTCCAAATACCGTTTTTAGCTCAATATCCGCCGTGCGCGAAGGTCCAGCTATCAAAATCATATTGCTTGGTAGATTTTTGCTACGCATTTTTGCAATGCCATCGCTTATGCTTTTTACGACATTTTTGCGCTCCAAAATCGCAATGCAATTTTTAGTGATAAGAGACGCAAGGCGCGGTTCTTTTGCACTACTTGCTACGCCAAAGACGCCTATATCTGCGATTCCACACTCTGCCTTGATGATTGAAGTATCCGTGCTAAAAAGTGTGTCGCGAATCTCATCTACGCTTTTGTTGTATGGCAAAAGTTTGCATTCATCTTTGATAGGCGCGATGAATTGCTCTGTATCAAGCGTGTATAATGTGCTTTGCGACTTTAACTCGCCTAAAATCTTTTTTAAATCCTGCGCTAGATTTTTTTCATCTGATTCCACCACAATGCCCTTATTTGCGACTTGCATTGCGATATATTCATCAAGCACATTATCTTTTCCTGCTTTAATCAAGTCTTTGTAATCCCTGCTCGCTTCTTTTAGCCTATTGCTTTTTAGCGCACTCTCCGCGCTTTTAATGATTGCCTCTTTACTCATAGATTACTCCTTGCATTGTTTTTAGCTTCGTGTGAAGACTTGCATCTAGCTCTGGATATGCGCGGTATTTGAGCCACGCATTTAGCCCGGGCACGATTCCGCCTACAAATTTGCCTAACCCGCCAAAGATTCGCACCATTGAGGTTGTGATTCGCCACGCAAAGCCACTTGTGGCAATGTATGTGAAAACAGCGAAACTTCTGCGCTCGGTGGCATTTCTATGCACATTCGCATAGCCTACCACGCCCCCGCGCCCCTCACCTGCCTTTTCACTGCGTAAGTCGCGGATTAGCTCAGCTAGTGGGATTTTTACAGGGCAGACTTCACTACATCGTCCGCATAATGAGCATAGATTTAGCATTGGCGCACAATTATCGATTCCAAAAATCTGCGGACTTACAACCTCGCCGATGGGTCCGGGATATGTGCTTAAATAAGCGTGTCCGCCGATTTTATCATACACAGGGCAGTGATTTAGGCAGGTCCCGCAACGAATGCAGCTCAAAGAGCGATAGTAGTGCGAATCTGCCAAAATTCTAGAGCGATTATTATCTAGCAAAATGATATGCACTTCTTTTGGTCCATCTAATTCGCCCTTTTGTCTTGGGTGGGCGATGATATTATTGTAGCAGCTGATATTTGCACCTGTGGCACTAGGGACTAAAAGCATATCCAAAATACTTGCGTCTTCAAAAGATTCCACGATTTTTTCAATGCCACAAATTGCGATATGAATATCACACGCAGTGGTGCTCATCCGTCCATTGCCCTCATTTTCGATTAGCCAAATCGCGCCCTCATTTGCGATTGCAAAATTAACCCCTGAAAGCCCGATTTTAAAATCCTTAAATTTCTGCCTTAAATGCCCCCGCGCTACGCCATTTAGCGTCTCAATAGATTCGGCGTCATTTTCTTTTAGATTCGCACCTAATTTGTCATTAAAAATATCGCGCACTTCGTAGCGATTCTTATGAATCGCAGGGACTACGATATGCACGGGCGGTTCATCAATTAGCTGAATGATTAACTCGCCCAAATCCGTCTCTTTTGCGTCAATATTATGCTCTTGCAGGTAGTGATTTAAGTGAATTTCTTCACTCGCCATCGATTTACCTTTTAGGATAATGTTTGCGTCATTTTTGTGCATTAGCTTCAAAATAACTTCATTTGCTTCCTTTGCATCACTTGCCCAATGCACTACAAAGCCGTTTTTTACCGCATTTGCCTCAAATCGCTCCAAAAGTTCAGGCAATTTTGAAAGCGCGTTTTGCTTGACTTTACGCCCTAGCTCACGCAACTCTTCCCAATCTTTGTAGCGATTTGCGATAGTATTTTTGCGATTTGTTTTCAAAGTGCGCATACCTGATTTTAGATTCTCACGCATTTGCTTGTCATTTAGCTTCGTGTGGATAATTTCGCTGTATTGTTCGCTTGAATGAAAATTGCTACTCATAATCTCCCCCTTTTATTGCAGATTGATTCGCTCTGCGATGAAATCATACAAATGCACGGGCTTTACTTTTACCCCTTGTTTTTTCATCGCACCACTGATATTTAGTAAGCACCCTGCGTCCGCTGATACGACATATTCGACATTTTGTGCTTTAATGTCGGCTATTTTTTCTAGCACCATAGCATTTGAAATCTCTGGCTCTTTTATAGAAAATGTCCCACCAAATCCGCAGCATTCCTCTTCATTTTCTAGCTCCACTAGCTCGACATTTTTAAGCTGACGAAGTAATTTTTTGTTTGATTCGATACTTTTTGCAGTTCGCAATGCGTGGCAGTTTGAATGCCAAGTAATGCGCGTTTTATTTTCTTTTGCGTCCTCGTATTTGACTTTTAGCTCTTTTAGTAAAAAGTCGCTTAATTCATACACGCGCTTTGAAAATTCCTTTACTTGCGCGTAATTCCCATCATTTGCAAAAATCTCCAAATAATCTTGTTTCATTACCCCCGCACACGAGCCTGATGGCACAACTATGGGATAAGGCTCTTTAAAAAGCTCAATATTATGCAATGCGATTTTTTTGCTATCCTCATAAAAGCCCGAATTTAGGCTTGGCTGTCCGCAACAAGTTTGGTCTTTTTTAAAGATGACTTCAATGCCCTCTTTTTGCAGTAACTTTATCGCATTTAGGCAAGTGCCAGAATACGCGATTCCGCCAAGGCAAGTGGCGAAAAAATAAACCTTTTTATGCTCTGTTTGCATAGCTCTCTCTCCCTTATTTTGAAATGTGGCTAAAAGTTTATCTAAAAAGGCTTAAAGTTTTGTTTGAATTTTGCAAAAAAATTTGGGCTTTTGTGCAAAAAGGCGCGAATCTATGCTTAAATCTAATGCTAGATTCACAGGAATCTCTCCCAAATTTTGCTACAATCACACACATATTTAAAGCAAACAATAAGGACAAAAAATGGCAATTACAGACGAAAAAGAGTTAGGCGAAGCACTGAAAAGTGGCGCAGATAGCATTGAAATTGAAGGTAATTTAAAAGACAAAGTCATACGCATAAAGGCAAGTGGAAAAGTCGCTTGGATTGTCGCACTTGGCGCGGTTGCGGTGGTAGTCATACTTGCCGTATTTAGCGTAAATGGCGCAAATATAGTGCTTGTGGCAACTCCTGTAATTGGCGCAAAGATTAGCATTTGGGCGATATTTGGTGCGATTGTTGTCGCTGTGGTGGCAATTATCGTGGCAATGCTAAATAAATTTAGACGCTACAAACTCGAAAAAATCTCCAACACGCGCATTATTTTGCGTAAAAAGTAAAATTTGTGGTGTTTTAGATAAATTTGTGATTTGTCATTGTAAGGACTAAAAAGCCAAAACAATCCAAAGGGTGCGAATCTAAAAGAAAGCCGAATCAATAATCCAAAATTGAAACGATAAATTATTTTTTAGAATCTGCCCACAAATTCACCTAAAGCAAGCGATTCGCCTTTGATTCACAAGTCCCCTAAATAGATTGCTTCGTTGTTTTCGCTATGCTCAAACTACCTCACAATGACAGGGTTTTCACGCGAATCTAAAAGGCATAAACAAACCTTAAAGTGCCCATTATTATCCTTTCATCTATTTTATTGCTTAAAAATTCACCAAGTTTTTGTTGATTGTTGTTGTAATTATAGTCGTAGTTGTTGTAGTTATTGCCGTTGCTCATATCTGCAAATATCTTACCAGAATATCTAGGTTGCGCCAAAATCTCAATCGCATAATCATCATAAATCACAAACCTAAAGCCCAAATTGACCTGTATAGTCTCGGCAACTATATTGCAATCCTTAAAATATTGGCAATATTCTTTATTGATTCGCTCATATACCAATCCATAGCCAAATCCCAAAATTATGCCAAATTTAAAGTTTTTGATTTTTACAAAATTAAAAAGCATATCCCAATTTACTAGCGTAAAATTATGTGAATGCAATAATTTCAAAAATCGCGCATTATAACCAAAATGATACCTCATCCCAAAAGTTCCACCGCCATAAAACCACTTATATCCAAGCATTGTTTCAATGCCACCATCGATTTCTGTGGCAGTGTAGTTGCTATAAAACCTATAAATAGTATCCAAACCATAGGCAGTTGCGATAGTGATTTCTCTATTGTTGCCTTCAAGTGGTTTGCCTAGCGTTCCGCCGATTCCTAGAAAAAAACCATCAGATTCTTTTTGTATTTTTTGCATCTTTATTTTTTTTGCTGTGCGCTTTGCTTTCTTTTTGGTAATTTTAGGTGTTGAATTATCAATGTAATCATAGGGCAAATCGTCATAAGACATCAACATAAACGGCATTAAAATCATCAAAACTAATCGCTTCATTTTATCTCCTTACTCTTTATAGGCGCGTTCGTCGCCACCATCTACTAGCTCATTTAGCCATTCAACTTGTTCTTCTCTGTGCTCTGGTTTATAAGATTCTTTGTATTCTTTAAGGCAAGTATTTCTATTTTTAAAAACAAAGCCCGTCTTTTCCTTAATAGCAAAACAATAAATATGCTGATTTTTAGGCGTAAAGATTGTGCCTTGTGTAGAGTTAGCGGTAGCCGAAGCAGTAGTTGGATAAAATGGTGGAACAAAATATTGCAAAATATTCAAAACTAATCTAAATACATTCATAGAAGTTGTAGCTTCATATTTATTTAATAATAGCACAGGCTTTCCAGCTTTAATATTTACAATGCAACTTGAATCGTTATCTAGCTTACATAGTGCACTATCATCCATTCCACCTATGATATTCCAATTTGCACTCCAAAAGCCCCTATCAAGTTCGTATATAATATTTTTCCTAGTTCTATAAGTTACAAATATTTCATTGTAAAATCCAATATTGTAGTCGTCTCTATACATTATTATCCTTGCATAGCCATTTTTGGGTGGCGAAAAGAGATTGTTTTTCTTGCTTGGTGGAATTGCAAATGTATCAATTTGCTTTGCCGAATATGTAATATGAGTTGGAGCACAAGCATTGAAAAATAGTGTTGCTACAAGCAATAAAATAAAATAAAAAATCCTCATAACAACCCCTAATTATGTGCTTTGATTTTCTTTGTCTTTTTACAAGTGCAAAAAATATTGTAATTTATTTCTTCCATATACATTGTAATTTGCGAAACTTGATTGTTGTAGCAAAAATCTGGAGCGTTATTTAGGTTGAATCTACTTAAATATTGATTTTTTTGTTTGCTTGTTAGTGCAGATAAATCTAATTTTGTGCCGATGGGTAAAGCACAAGCACCTTGTTTTATTTTTACAAGTTTTGTCTCTTCGTCATAATATACGGGCGAATTTTCTGAAAACTTTGGCGCACAGCCGATAAATATCCATATAACTCCCAATAAAAGCGAAAATTTAGGTAACTTTTTCATTTGTTCCTTGAATCTAAAATTTGTAAAAACACATTTTACCCCCCCCCTAGTTTAAATTAAACTTAAAGAATTTTGTGGATTTGTGTATTTTTATGATTCGCAGTAGGTGGATTTGCGTGAAACAAGGCGTAAAAACTTCGTCATTCTTAAGCGAGCAAAGAATCCAAAGCATAAGGCGTTTGCATTTTTAGATTCGCATAAATGTTGCAAATGCAAATTTGCGGTTTAGTTTCTAAAATTTAATTTATTGATTATCCCATTTATCATTGCGTGAATCTATCTTTTAGATTCGCGCTCTTTGGATACTTCGTGCTGTCGCGCCCATTATGACGATTTGATTTGGATTGCCACGAAGTAGATTCTAGCGAATCTGCTTCTTGCAATGACAGCTCCACACCATAGCAAATCTACCCCAAAAGTCGCTTATGCTCTAACTTTATACACGAATCCTCTTCATACGCAATTCCCGCGTTTTGCAATATCTCTTTTGCCCTTTCATTGTATAAATCTAACTGCACCCACACACATTTTGGCTTATGTTTTAGTGCGATGATTTCATTTGCCACCGCTTCTAACGCCTCGCTTTTGCGAAACACATTAAGAATATCGATTGCGCCACTCTGTCCGCAACTATCGCGCAATGCCTCATCGCTAAACGCCTCTTGCAAACTCGCATACGCCCTGCGCCCCAAAATCTCACCACTCTCTGGCAAACGCGGATAAATGGGAATGACATTATACCCCTGCGTGATTAGATAACGCGCCACGATATTACTAGCCTTGCTCTCATCGGGGCTAATCCCCAAAATTGCGATATTTTTCGCCGTTTGTAAAATCTGCGTTTTTTCAAAATCATTCATTTTCACACCTTTGCATTTTTCTAAAATTTCACACATTTTTTAGCGTTATTACGCCTCTTTTTGTATCGATTTGCCCCTCATTTTTTAGCTCTTTTAGCACCTTTGCGACCGCTTCTCGTGCGCTGCCTATGTGGTTTGCGATATTTTCTTGGCTAGTATGCACCACGCCATTTTTGGCATTATTTGCTAAAAATTTTAACACACGCTCTTTAAGACTTTTAAACGCGACATCACCCACAATATCAAGAATCTGACGCAATCTCTTTGCCACTAGCTCGACATTAAAGCGCATTATCTCCGCATTTTGCGCACACAGCCCTTGATAGATTTCATTTCTAATCGTGAAAATCTCGCACTCCTCCATACATTCAAACATCACCTCATCGCTCAATGCCTCGCTCATAAAATTTGTAGAGATGATACAGCACTCCATATCTGTCATATAAAAAATGGTTATTTCCTTGCCATTTGGCGCGATAGAAAATACACGAATCTTCCCACGCACAAGGCGAAAAAACCCCAACTCATCGGCGTATTTTTTCTCATCCTTTGGGATAACCTTAAACGCGCCTTTTTCGCGCAACACTTTTAAGCTACTCTCATCGCCATAAATTTGTGTATTGATTTGCGCCACTTGCGCAATTTGGGATTGATTCATTTTCTGCCTTTAATCTGCTTTGTAATAAAGTTACATTGTATTTTTGCATAATTTGTGATAATAGCACAAAAAATTTAAAACTATATTTTAGATTTGCGCAACGCAATTTGATAGCCAAGCAATCTAAACAACAAATCTAACAACAAAGGAAAGACAATGCAAAGACGAAATTTTGTAAAATTTTTAGCCATAAGTCCCGCGCTTTTAGCGACAAATGCAAACGCAAACCTGCCACAATCTAATATAGATTCACAGGCAAACAAATCTAGCGCAAATCTAAGCCAAAACGGCATAGCTTCAATCATTGATTTAGATAAATGCGATGGGTGCGAAAATCTAGCCACTCCTGCGTGTGTAAGCGCGTGTAGGGAGAAAAACGCACAGAGATTTCCAGAGCCTATTAAGCAAATCCCTGATTATTTCCCGCGCAAAGTCAAAGAGGACTACTCCAAAAACCGCGATGATATAACGCGCCTAACACCTTATAATTTTACCTTTGTAGAGCGCGTGAATGTCGATGGTAAGGACATTTCAATCCCGCGCCGTTGTATGCACTGCTACGACCCCACTTGCCAAAAAATCTGCCCCTTTGGCGTGATAGGCAAGGACAAAAATGGCGCGGTGGATATTGATGAGGAGTTTTGCTTTGGTGGGGCGAAATGCCGTGATGCGTGTCCGTGGGGCATACCACAAAGGCAAGCTGGCGTTGGCATTTATCTTAAAATCGCCCCAAAACTTGGCGGTGGCGGAGCTATGTTTAAGTGCGATATGTGCAAAGATTTGCTAGAGGCTGGGCAAAAACCAGCCTGTCAAACGAGCTGTCCTAAAAACGCGCTTATTTTTGATGATAAAAGTGAGATTTTAGCACAAGTCAAACACGCCAAAGAGAGTGGCAAATATATCTATGGCGATACCCAAAATGGCGGGACAAGCACTTATTATATTTCTAGCGTGGATTTTAAGGACATAAATTCTGCAATCGCGCAAAAATACGGCATAAATGAAAACGAGTTTAACGGCAAAACCCAAAAAATGGGGCGTCCGCACTTAAATATAGATGTGCCAAATTTTATCAACGATGATAGCGCACTAGTCAAATCCGTGCTTTTAGCACCTGTGGCTGGAGTCATCGCTGGGGCAATCGCGGTTAGCAAAAGCAAAAAATCTAAATTTGTGGCACAAAAAGCCACGCAAAATGTGTCCCAAAATAGCGCAAATTTTACGCAAGATTCACACCAAAATCCTGCACAAAATCAATCAAATTAAAATCAAAGGAGATTCACAATGAAAAAATCACAAATTACAATTCAAAGACAGACTTTGCAAAATCGTATCGTGCATTGGGGTATCGCCATAAGCACTTTTAGCCTTATCATCACGGGGCTTTTTCAGCTTCCTATCGCAAAGCGATATATGATAAATGAATTGCCATTTATGGCGTGGAGTGGGGATTATCACATTAGCCTTGTGGCGCATTATATCGGTGCAGTGGGGCTTGTGGTGTTTGTGGTGTTTCATTTGTATTTTCACATTGCACGGCGTGAGTTTGATATTTTCCCTAAAAAAGGGGATTTGAAAAAATCCGCGCAGATTATCAAAGCAATGCTTTTTGGCGGTGCAGAGCCACCAAGTGAAAAATACCTGCCCGAGCAACGATTAGCGTATGCTTTTATCGGCTTTGTGCTACTTTTGCTTATCATCACAGGGCTTATCAAAACCTTTAAAAATCTAGCTGGATTCAACCTAAGCGATAGCGTGTATTTTTGGGTGGCACAGCTACATAATCTTGGCTTTGCGCTTATCATTTTTGGCATTATTGGGCATTTAAGCGCGTTTATCTTTAAGGCAAATCGTCCGCTTCTAAGCGCAATGTTTAGTGGCAAAGTAGATGCGCACTATGTGCTTCATCGGCATTCTTTGAGTAAAGAAGATTGTGAAATGGCAAAAAATGCGCTAAATCAAGCTACGGAGACAAAAAATGAAAAATAGTCCTGAATCTAAATTTGATAAAATTAGCGCAAATGCGCGTGAATCTAGCGAATCTAAAAGCACACAAACACATTCCAAACTCGCCCATTTCCCCATAATGCTCTTTGCAAGTGTGATGGGAATCGGCGGTTTGGCATTGGCTTTCAAAAAGGCAAGTGTGGCGTTTGGTGCAAATGCGGATTTTATAGATTTAGGCGTAAATTTTGCGCAAAATCAAATGCAAAATCACCCCCAAAATCTCACAAATTTAAGCGAAATATTTGAGTGTGTAAGCGTAATTTTAGGCTTTGCAAGTCTTATGATTTTCGCGCTTTTGCTAGGAATCTATGGGCTAAAAATCGCCACGCATTTTGCGCAATTTAGAGCCGAAGCCACCCACCAAGTCAAAATCAACTTTCTCTCTGCCATTCCTATCGGCGCACTTATTATCATCACATTTTTAGGTGCGTTTAATGAGCGCGAATCGGTGCTTTTCGCGCTACAAATCGCCTTTTATGTAAGTGCTTTTTTGCAACTTTTTTTAAGCATTTTTGTTATCAATTTTTGGTTTGTCAATGCGATGAAACGGCATTTGCTAAGCCCAGCGTGGTTTATCCCAATCGTTGGCAATCTAATCGTGCCTTTGGCTGGACACTCTGCTAAAATCAGCCCCGAATTTTCGCTCTTTTTCTTTGCAATCGGGTGCTTTTTTTGGCTCGTTTTAACCGCGCTTATCACTTCACGGCTAATCTTTGAAGAAAGCCTAGAATCGAAATTTTTGCCGACTTTGTTTATTTTCATCGCTCCGCCAAGTATCTTTGTAGTGGATTTTGCGGCACTTTTTGGCGGACATAGCACATTAAGCCTAGTGGCGTATTTTGTCGCGCTCTTTTTTATGCTACTAATGCTAAGCCTTGCAAAAGCATTCACGCGCCTGAATTTCGCACTTTCGTGGTGGGCTTTTACCTTTCCGCTGTGTGCGTTTAGCATAGCGAGTTTTGAAGTGTTTTTGGGATTTGGCACACCGCTTTACGCGCTATTTGGGATTTTTGGGCTAGTTTTGGCAATCTTTGCTGTGCTATTTGTGGCGTATAAAACGCTCATCGCCATAAGCAAAGGCAAAATCTGCGTCCCTGAATAGGTGGCATAAAATTTTATAAATGCGACTTTGTTACAAAACTTTTTTGTCAAAGAACCTACAATGTGGCTTTAAATTTTAAAAAAGGAGCTAAAATGCAACAATCTCGTAGAAATGCACTCAAAATATTAGGCGCAAGTGCGCTACTAGCTAGTGGCGTGGGTGTGGCTCAAAAAGCACAAGCAAAGACTTCCGCTCTATCGCCTAAAATCGCCATTATCGGTGCTGGGCTTGGTGGTATAACGATAAGCGCAAGTCTTATCAAAGCTATGCCAAAGGCGCAAATCACGCTGTTTGATAAAGATGAAAATTTTTATTATCAGCCCGGTTTTACTCTCATCGCTGCTGGAATTTACACGCTTGATGATGTGCTTTACAAAAAAGCCGAGCTTATCGATGAAAAGGTAAAATGGATAAAGCAAAATGTCGCGCAAATTTTGCCAAATGACAACAAAATCATCGCCGAAAATGGCGAGAATTTTGAGTATGACATTTTGCTTATCGCAACGGGCGTGGAGTATGATTTTAACGCTGTTAGCGGACTTAGCGAAGATGATTTAGTGAATGAAAGCACGAAAATCGCCACGATTTACACGCCAAATTCTGCTGTAAAAGCTAAAAAACTTTTTGATGAAATCATTGAGCGTGGCAAAAAAGGCGAAAAGCTCAATGTGCTTTTTAGCGAGCAAAAAAGCCAAAATAAATGCGGTGGCGCAAATAAGAAAATCAACTTTTTGCTTGATGATTTATTGCAAACAAATGGGCTAAAAAAGCAAGTGCAAACCACGCTTTTCACAGGCGGTGGTGCGATGCTATCTTCGCCTATCCACGCTAAGATGATAGAGCAGTTTTTTGTCGCGCGAGATATGCCATATCATTTGCTTCATCAGCTTGTCGCGGTGGATAAACAAAAAGGCAAGGCGACTTTTCAAACGAGCTATATGCTTAATGGCAAGCGCGTGGATAGCGATGAATTTGTCGAGCGCGAGTTTGAGTATCTTTTTGTGATTCCTGCGATGAGGGCGCAAAAATTTATAAGCGAAGCTGGGCTTAGCACAAATGCTGGGAATTGGGTAGATGTGGATAAATTTACCTTGCAACACAAAGGCTTTAATAATATCTTTGCTATTGGGGATTGCGCTGGTGTGCCAAAGGGCAAGACAGGTGCGTCTATCCGCAAACAATACCCCGTCATAACGCAAAATATCATCGCGCATTTAGAGGGCAAGTCTTTGGAGGCGAAATTCAGCGGCTACACCGCTTGTCCGCTTTTAACGCGCTATGGCAAAGCCGTAATGGTGGAGTTTGACTACAATGGAGCTACGCCTTCATTAGAATGCTTTGGCGCGACAAGAGAGAGCTATCTTAATTGGGCGTTGAAAGTCTATGCGATGAAAGCAATGGTGATGAAAGGTATGATTTACGCAAGGGCTTAAAGCTTTTTGGCTTTGGCGTGAGCGTGAATCTTGATTTTTTATGAATCATAATTTTGCGTGAATCGCATTTAGGATTCGCACTAAAAACAAAATTTGAAAGGAGAAAAAATGAGTAATATAGATAAAAGTATTAGGCTAGTTATTGCTGGGATTTGGATATTTGCCTTTGGCTTTGTGTGTGAGAGCTGGTGGTGGGCGGTAGGGATTTTGCCGATTTTAAGCGCGGTGTATGGATATTGTCCGCTGTATAAGCTCCGCGAAAACTGCCCACTATGCAAAAATGGCAAATGCGAAGTCAAAAAGTAGGGTTTGGAGTGAGGTTTGAGTGTGTTTAAGCGAAATTTTGCTTTGTGTTTGTGAAATGATTGTGAAATTTTGCGGTAGATTTATATAAAGCGAATCAAAATCTTTGCAAATTCATTTTTGCAAGTAGCTTGACAATGTTTATTGGGTTTTAATAAGAATCCTGCTTATTGCTTAATGCCTAACAGCGTCTCTATCATTCTATCAATGGTTGTGATGACTTTGGCGTTTGCGGCATAGCCACTTTGGAATTTGATGAGATTTACCATCTCTTCATCTATGCTTACTTGATTGATTGCTAAATATTCTTTTTTTACGGCAGCAAGCACACTTTGCTTGGTGTCCTGCAAAGTCTCCACCTCATCGGTATCACTTGCTACCTTGCCTGTTACAAATTGAAAATACTCGGGGATTCGCATTTCTTGCTTTTTGCCACGCACAGGATAAAACTCGCTATCTTTATACTGCAATTCAAGCATCATCGTAGCGATTTCAAAATTCCCGCTCACAGGGGACCTCCATTGGCGAATCAAAGTCGGGTCTTTGACATACTCCGCTTTTAGCGCAATGTCATTAGCGTTTGTCCCCTCTAAAAAGCGATTTATGCCGATTGCACCGACAAAATTACTGCCCTTATCCTCAATGCTAATGCTATATCCCAAAGATGGATTTTTCGCTAGAATGCGAAACTGCTTTGCGTCATTGTCATAATACGCCCTATAATAGTCATCAAAGTCATTTAGTGGATTTTTGTCGTTATTATCGTCATCGTTGTGATTAAGCGTATCTACAATGTCCTCCATCGTGGTAATTCCATCAATCTTTATGCTTTTTCGCAAAATCTCATCGCCTTTGGCGTTATAGATAATCACATCAAATCCGCCGTTTTTGATATTGTAGCGCGAACTTGAAAGCACTTCGGTATTATCAATATCAAGTATATCACTATGAATCTCATTTGTCGCACTTTGGGCATAAATGCCATTTGTCGCCTCGATAAATCCTTGCGCGAAAGTATCAAGCAGGTTGATATAATCCTGCAATTTGCCAATTTTCCCGCCATTTTTACCATACGCTACCAAGTCTAGCAATGCGCCCGTTTTCCCACCTGAAATCTTGTCTGTAATATCCACGCGTTTATGGTCAAATCCTTGAAAATAAATCGTATAAAGCCCATTTTCATTGTCTTTATTGTCAATAACAATGGGATGATGATGAATCCCATCTACGATATTAAAGCCCCCAGCGATATTTAGCGTATATCCATAATCAAAATCCGCGCTCTCTGTGTTTAGCCGTGCGTGGCTTTTTAGCTTGTCTTTAAAGACATTGCTACCGATGAGTTTGGAGAGATTAAATTCTAGCTCATCGCGTCTATCACGAAGCTCGTTTGCCTGCTTTAACTCACGCGAATCTTCCATTTCAATAATCTTTTGATTTATCTCTGCGATTTGTTTGGCAATGGAGTTTATTTCCTCCACTGTTACGCGCAATTCCTCGCTACTTTTAACTTGCAAATCAAAAAGGCGATTGCGCGTGTCTTGGATATTTGTGATTAGCGTTTGCGTCTTTTGCGCTAGGACTTGCTTTTGGGCTGAATCTGCGGGATTTTTCTCTATGTCTTTCCACGCATTGAAATACGCCTCAATGTCATTATAAATGCCCACACCATCGACTTCTGGGAAAAATGCACTCGCTTCGCGAAGCGTCATAAACTCCGTATCATAAAACTGCGCATCGCTTGCTGCCTTGCGATAGCGCGAAAAGGTAAATTCATCGTGGATTCGCTGAATCGTCTCAATATCCACGCCTCGCCCAAGATTGTATTTTTGAAAATACAATGGCTTTTCGGGCGCGACAACCACGCGTTGCCTTGAGTAGAACTCATCACTTGCATTTGCGATATTATTGCCCGTTACATCAACCATAAGTTGATGGGCATTTAACCCCGTGCTAGAAGTGTGAAGCGATGATAAAATCCCGCCCATTTTATGCCTCTTTTGTTAAGATTCTTAATATTTGCGCCCATTTTACGCTATGATTTGCATTTAGATTCACAAGATTCGCGCTTAAAACTCGCATTTCACGCCCTCACATTTATAAAATCAACTTTTGCAACGCTTTTGTTACCATAGCCTACCTTTTGGCTTGGAATCATAGAATTTACTAGCGAATCATAAAATTCACGGACTGCAATCACGCTTCGCGCGTAGTTTTTATTAAGAGTGCGTAATTTCATTAGATTTAGGCGCATTTCATCAATGATTGCCATTGCCTTTTCATCAAGTAACTCTTCGATTTTGTTATTTGGGTGGGCTTTGATGAGCTTTTGCATTTCGGCGTCCGCATTGCTTTTGTTGCTTTTAAATGAATCAATTAGCGCGTTTTTGGACTCTAATCTCGCGAAAATCGCCTCGTGATTTGCTTCCTTAATGTCGTTCATATCCAAAATACTAATGTCAATTAAAGTTTGCAAATCCTGCGTTGCGTTGATTAGAAAAGTATGTAACATAATGCGCCTTATAAATTTGCTTTTAAAATATTGCAGATTCGGCTTTTGTGGGCGATTCGCGCTAAAAATTATGCGAATCTAGCGCGAAATTTAAACACCCTGTGAATTTTGCGAATCCCTATAAACTCTAATGTCTAAAAGCAAATCCTGTGCCATTTTGTCGGCGGCTTTGTTAATATCGATTTGGTAAGTGCCATCATCAATGCGCTTTTTAATATCGCTAACTTTATTAACTTCCTCCGTTGGCGCGGGAGATTCAGCCTTTGAATCAGGCGCGACTTGCTCTTTGTCGGCTACTTTTTTATCGTCATTTTGTGGATTTATCACTTGAGTTGGAAACGGAGAATTTCTAACTATCATAGCTTTTTGCTCCTAAAAATTCAGTAATTTTGTAATTGCAAATCGGCAAAACAAAATGCGATTTTAAAGAAATTTTGTGGGTTGGATTTTTGCAATTTGGTGCGCGAATCTTTAAAAAATACGAATCGTCCGTGCGATTCGTAAAAATACTGATGAATTAGCAAATTTATTTACTTCTTTTTATATTTGTTTAGATATTCTAAAGCCGTTTTACCGCTATCATCTTTTGCGCTAACATCCGCGCCGTTTTCTATTAGATAATTCATTACTTCTATATGCCCATAAGCCGAAGCCATTATCAAAGCAGTTCCGCCATCATTAGTTTTAGCGTTGATGTTCGCACCTTTTGATATTAAAAATTTAATTACGGATAAATGCCCATTTGCCGAAGCTGCCATTAAGGCAGTTCCACCGCCTTTGGTTTTATCATTGACATTTGCACCATTTGCCACCAAAAACTTTACCACCTCTAAATGTCCACCACCAGAAGCCATTATCAAGGCAGTGAAATCATTATTGTTTTTAGCTTTTGTTCTAATGTTAATATCTGCACCTTGCGATATTAGATATTTTACTACTTCTAATTTTCCATTTGTTGAAGCACCCACTAAAGCTGTTAAGCCCCTATTGTCTATGACATCAATATTTGCACCATTTTTTATAAGCATTTTAATTTTACCTAAATTGCCCTGTATTGCTACATTTACAAATTCTTCATTATTGATAGAATTGGCAGAATTTTTAAAATCAACAGTGCCATTACTTATAAGTGGGATTATTTTATCGCCGTTAGCATTTTTGCTTTTATCGGCATAACTATCTCTTAATTTTCCACAGAAACCTTTGGAATCTAATAGTTTGCTAGGATTAAAGTGCATATCCCCTGTCTTTATGTTAATCCATAGCAATGGCGTATCGCCATCAACTTGACATATTGTATTTTCGGCAACAGGATAAATACCATTTCCACCTAAACTTGTCCAGCGTTTTTTATTAAGATTAGCAGTTTCTATAATCCATTCGCCCCACTCTTTATTGTTTGGTGCTTTTTGGATTTTTGTGTCAATATTTTCAGCAAATACTCTAGCTACAATAGCTTTTAATGTTGAAGCTAAATCCGCTCTTGCAGTTGCTACTTGCGCATCTGTCTTAAAATCTGCAAATGCAAGATTTGCACCAAATAATACAAATACTAAACTTGTTATGTGAAATCTATGTAGTGTCATTTTTATAATCCAAAAGTGAAATTTTAAAGTTGAGATTATAACACAAATTTATAAAATATAAAAAATTGTATAAATCATAGCATTGCTATAACTTTAGAGAGAATATTTTAGAAACTAGCATTGTGCCACATTTTCATTATTAAATATACGATTCCATAAACCTTTTGCTTTAGTTGCTATAACTTTGCGATAATAATAAACAAATCCTACAATGGCAATAGCTGAAACAATCTGCAATGTTTTATTTGTCGTGTTTTCACTTATCCACAATTCTAAATTTTCTTTTATGTTAGCATAATCTCTTGCCTGATATGCTGTAATATTAAATTCATTTTTGCCTTTTTTGCTTACTTTGCCATTAGAATCTTTTAGCTTGTGGATGAATATTCCAAAAATGGGCTTTTTAAGTTCTTTTGCCATTTTGACTTCGTATTTTACCCATTTTCTTGTGTGCGTTTGCTCGCCGATTAGCACGATTACACAATCACAATTTTGCATATTATCATTTATCCATTTTGCGATATTTGCCCAGCCCTTGCGTTTGACCTCCTCCCACTCGTTTGGCTCACAGATTTTTTGGTTTTCCACAACGCCCATATTGCGAATCTGCTGGATTCGCCAACTATCTAACGCATAATGAAAACTAAAAAATATTTTTTTCACAATATACACCAACATACAAAGCTACAAATGCCTAAAGGCGCATAAAAAAGCCAAATGGATATGGATAAAAATGCGTTGAGATAAGACAAAAAGCCTTTGTGATAGTTTGCAAAAGCATTCAAATCAAAATCTTTTATTTTGCTATTTTTCTTTATCACTTCGCTATATAGTGCTCGAAATCGCCTCTCTTGCCACAAATAATACGAATCTAAAAAGCAACAAATCGCTAATGGGATAAATATGATAAGAATAATGCGTGAATTTTGCGTAGTGGCATATATGGCAAAAAGTGCCGAAATAATGGCAATACACATAGCTTTAATTTGAAATGAGTTTGTATTCATTCTAGCGATGATGGCTTGGATAAATTCTAATAATTTTAGTTTTTCTTTGGACATTTAAAGCCTTTTGTTTTGTGAAATGAAATTATATTATAAAGTGGATTAGTTTGGCAATATACGAATCTTTGGCGTGATTTAGTGTGAATCTATCACAAATTCGCACGAATCTACGCACTTTTATTTGAATGCTTTTGAAACATCCTTTAAAAAATTGCTGACATCATCATATCGTATTTTATTGTTTGTAGCGTCAAATAGGCTCATATCCGCGCTTGTGTAGTTGTGCAAATGCGCGATTATAAAAACCATTCCATAAAGAAAGATTATAAACGCGGTGCTGGGGAAAATCCAATCTTTCATAGCCATTCTCCAAAAATAATTTTTGTATTATATATAAAAAACGCGCAATTTTTATTGTATAATTTCAAATTTTAATCTCTAATTTTTAAGGAATCTAATGAAAACTCTACTAAAAGGCGCGATTTTGGCACTATCTTGCTCTGAATTAGCATTTGGAGCGACAAGCAAAAGCGAGATTTGGAGCAATGGGCAGACATTTTTAAAATTTTTGGAGGGCAAAAATATCCCTTCATCAGTGTATTGGAATCTCCACGCAGAAGATAAAGAGCTAACAGCAGAGATTTATGCAGGGGTGCGATATTACACGCTAGAGGATAATGGTGCGTTGATTCAAGCACTAATCCCGCTAAATGACGAGATGCAAATTCATCTATTCCGCGATGGTAGCGATTATAAAGTGGATTTTATCCCTGTGAAGTATTTTAAAAATAGTGCACAAATTGCAATCTCTATTCAAAAGTCCCCATACCAAGATTTACACGAGCTTACAGGCGATACGAATCTATCTAATGAATTTGTAAATATTTATAAAAATTCCATTGATTTTTCTAAAAATGTTTTGCGTGATGATAAACTTGCGCTAATTTATGACTACAAATATCGCTTAGGACGCGGTTTTGGTAGCCCTGATATAAAAGCTGCTTTGATTGAAACTAATCGTAAGCCAAATTTCCTTTTTGCCTACACAAATGGCAAATATTATGATGAAAAAGGCAATGAAATGCAGGGATTTTTACTAAATCTCCCCGTATTTGGGGCGCGAATCTCATCACGCTTTTCACTAAATCGCAAACACCCCATTCTAAAAGTGCGCCGTCCGCATTATGGAATAGACTATGCCGCGCCCAAAGGGACAGCAGTTCACGCCGCAGCTGGTGGCAGAGTAATCTTTGCTGGGAGCAAAAGTGGCTATGGCAAAGTCGTAGAGATTATGCACGATAGTGGGTTAAAGACGCTTTATGGACATTTGAATAGTTATAGTGTAAAAAAAGGACAGCGCGTAAAAAGCGGACAAAAAATAGCAAAAGTAGGCAATAGCGGGTTAAGCACGGGACCACATTTGCATTTTGGCTTGTATAAAAACAATCGCCCGATAAACCCAAATTTAAGCATCAAAACCGCCAAAAGCATTTTAAACAAAGATGAGAAAAAAGAATTTTTAGTCGTTGCCAAAGGCTATGAGGACAAACTAAAAGTCGCTATTATGAATAATTTTAGTGGCGAAGCTCCAAGCTATTTTGCCAAAAATGACAACGGAAGCGAATCCATAAGCAAATAGCGCAAATAGTTGCGAAATGGTAGATTTAAATAGCATAGAATTACGCAAATGCGAGGATTCGCGCTATATTGAAGTCTGTGAAATGCACTATATTGAAAACGGCGTCCCCAAACGGTGGGAGGTGGTAAAAAGCCACGATAGCGTTTCAATTTTGCTCTACAACAAAGATTCACAAAACCTAATCATCGTCCGTCAATTCCGCCCTGCTGTATTTTTACGCAATAATGACGGCTATATGTTTGAGCTTTGCGCGGGACTTGTGGATAAAGAGGGCAAAAATTTAGAGCAAATCGCAAAAGAAGAAGTTTTGGAGGAATGTGGCTACGAAGCAAAATCTTTGCAAAAAATCGGCGAATTTTACTCATCTGTGGGCACTAGCGGAAGTAGACAGAGCGTATTTTACGCAGAGGTTTGCGATGCGGATAAAAAAACAAAAGGCGGTGGAATCGATGATGAATTTATAGAGATTATCGAAGTGCCACAAAAAGACGCGCTAAATTTTTTGCAAACGCCCAATATCACGCCATCTTTGGGATTTGCATTTTTGTGGTTTGCGACAAATATTTATAAGGATTTGCGATGAAAATTATATTAAAAAGATTTATGATTAAAGCCGTCTGTGCGGTTTTTGTGGCTGGATTTGCGTTTCTTTTTACTGCCTGTGATAAAGGCGAATCTAACTCCAAAAAGGCAAGTTACGCGCTAGTTGGCTTAAATGGCAATAAAATCACATTCACACAAAAAGAGGACATTTTATCGACAAACTACAACAAGCCTTATTTGCTTGTTTTTTTAAGTTCGTGGTGCGATTATTGTTTGGGACAAGCGCAGCATATCGCAAATATCAACGCAGAGTTTGGCAACAAAGTCAATGTCTATGGGATTTTCGTGGATAAAGATGAGAGCGAAGATGCACTAAAAAAATTCGTAGAAGATTCAGCTACAAAATTTGAGTGGTTTTATAGGGGCGATATTGCCAAGCTCGTGGAAAATTATCACATTTCGACATTTCCTTTTATGCTACTTTATGATAAAAATGGCAATCTTAAACAAAGCTATGATGGGCTAACGCCAGAAGAAATGATTGCATTTGATATAAAGCGCATTTTAGGGGAATAACGCGTGTTTTCGTTTTTTAAAAAAATAACGGGGCGCGAATCTAACAATTTGGCAAAAGATTCGTGTGAATCTATCGACAAAGACGCACTTGAAGAGCGACTAATGGAGTGCGACATTGAATATGAAATCATTGAAGGCATTTTAGATTCTCTTGGTAGCAAAGTCAAAAGAGCTGATTTGGAAGCGAAACTGCACCCATTTTTAAGCGAAGCAAAACCATTACGCGAGATTAGTCAAAAACCGCTAGTGCATTTAATCATAGGCGTAAATGGCGCAGGAAAAACCACCACGATTGCAAAACTAGGCGCGATTCATAAATCTCAAGGGAAAAAGGTTATTTTTGGCGCGGGAGATACATTTCGCACCGCAGCAGTGGAGCAACTTTGTGCGTGGGGGAAAAGGCTAGAGATTCAATGTGTTAGCTCAAAATTTGGTGCAGACCCTGCGGCGGTTGCCTTTGATACGATTAGTGCGGCAAAATCGCGGGGCGCGGACATCGCATTTATCGATACTGCGGGGCGATTAGAAAATAAAATCAATTTGCAAAATGAGCTTAAAAAAATCGCTACCACTTGCCAAAAGGGCATTAGCGACTTTTATAAAATCCTAATTTTAGACGGCACACAAGGCACAAGCGCAATCAATCAAGCAAAAGCGTTTAATGAAATCCTAGATCTTGATGGCATTATCATCACAAAAATGGACGGCTCAAGCAAGGGCGGGAGCATTATTAGCATTAGCAAAAGCCTTAAACTACCCATTCTTTTTGTCGGCACGGGCGAAGGTGCTAGAGACTTGATGAAATTTGACAAGGAATGGTATGTGAAAAATTTGATGGATTATATTTTTGCAGAATCTAGCGCAAATCCATAGGAATCTAGGGGCAAAATCTTAATAAAATGGCAAAAGTAAAGAGCATTTTTGAATGTCAGCATTGTGGCGCACAAAGCACCAAATGGGCGGGAAAATGCGCGAATTGCAACTCGTGGGATAGTTTTGTAGAGATTAAGCCAAAAGATTTGGAAGTGCTAAAAAAAGGCGAATCGCAAGGCATTAGCGAATCAAAGCCCATTGCTTTAAGCGAAGTGGAAATCGATAGCATTTCGCGTTTTAGTAGTGGCGAAGATGAGCTAAATATCGTGCTAGGCGGAGGAATCGTCCCCGGCGGGCTTTATCTAATAGGTGGCTCACCGGGCGTAGGCAAATCCACGCTTTTGCTAAAAACTTCGATGAATCTCTCCCAAAATAAGCCCGTCCTTTATGTGAGCGGAGAGGAATCCGCTAGTCAGATTCGTTTGCGAGCCGAAAGACTTGGCAAAATCTCCAAAAATCTTTTTTTGCTAAATGTCATTGATTTGGAGGCAATAGAGGAAAATTTGCGCTCTGCCAAATATGAAATTTGTATCATTGATAGTATTCAAACGATGTATAGCTCTGCGATTAGCTCTGCGCCGGGCAGTGTTTCGCAGGTAAAGGAATGCACTTTTTTGCTATTGCGCCTTGCAAAAGAGCTACAAATCAGCATTTTTATCATCGGGCATATCACAAAAGAGGGCAGTATCGCGGGACCCCGCATACTCGAACATATGGTGGATTGTGTGCTTTATTTTGAGGGCGACCCAAGCAGGGAGATACGAATCCTGCGGAGCTTTAAAAATCGCTTTGGAGCGACAAATGAAGTTGGCATTTTTGAGATGAATGAAAATGGTTTGGTTAGCGCGAAAAACGCATCAAAGCTATTTTTTAGTCGGCGCGAATCTGTTGCAGGGAGCGCGATTAGCGTGGTGCTAGAGGGTAGTCGTCCCATTGTGTTAGAGATTCAAGCATTAGTTAGCGAGAGTAATTTTCCGCGCAGAAGTGCCACAGGCTTTGAGCTAAATCGCCTTAATATGCTTCTTGCTTTGTTAGAGCGCAAATTAAGCGTCCCGCTAGGACATTATGATGTGTTTGTGAATGTCGTAGGTGGAATGAAGATTAGTGAGACAAGCGTGGATTTGGCGTTAATTGCCGCGATAATTTCATCGTATAAAAATCGCCCTTTGAGCGCGAAAAGTGCCTTTATCGGCGAGGTTAGTTTGGTAGGCGATATACGCGAGGTTAGCAATATTGATTCGCGCCTAAAAGAGCTTGAATCGTATGGCTTTGAAACTGCCATTATCCCTAAAAAACCCAAAAACGCCTACAATATAAAGCTTTTCACGGCAAATGATGTAACCAAAATTTTAGAGTGGATGTGATGGGATTTGCGCGGATTTTGGTGGCATTACTTGTGCTTTGTGTGGAGATTTATGCCGAAGATGAGTTTCGCAAAAGAGGCGAATCTGGCGCAAAATCCACACAAAATCGCCAAGATTCAGCATATCAAAAACGAATCGATTCGACAAGAAATACCACAAAGCGCAGAATAAAAAAAGACGAAGCACAAAAAAGCGATTCGCCAAAAATTACTCCCAAAAATACAAGCGATTCGCAAATAAAAGCGTGGGATTCAAAGGATTTAAAAACAGATTCACAACCAAAAGCCATAAATCAATTCCCAAAAAATCAAAAAACCGCGCAGGATTCAAGCGATTCGCAAAGCCCAAAAGCTACAAATCAAAGCACCAAAAAGCCCACCCAAAGCAAACGCACTGAAATAAAAAGGCTCACAGATAAGAAAAAGCAACTTGGCTACCGCAACATTACCATTCAAAATATCAAAAAACAGCAAAAAGTCGGCATTGATTTTTTTGTGGGATTGCAATTTGGCATTGATATTGTGAGTATGCAGGAATTAAGCGAGAATGCAAATGGCGATAAAACCACCAAAAGTAAGATGAGCGGAAGCGCATCATTTGGGCTAAAAGGTGGTATTTTAAGCGAAGATGAATGGGTAGGTGGGCGATTCTATGCAGAACTATCTTATCTAAAAATCCCCAAATTTGATATGCTAAATATCGGTGTGAATTTGGACTTGCTAGTGAAATATTATGAAACACCAAGCTGGAAAATCGGCGGATTCATCGGGGCTGGGGGCGGAATGAATAGCGCATTTGTCGCAGATAAATCGCTTGATAGCGCAGGGACAAAGTCGCTAATTTCGGTAGGCTGGGTGAATATCGGGCTTGTGCGCTTTATATACGGCAATCACGGCGCAGAGCTGAATGCCAAAATCGTGTATGTAACGCCCACGATTTATAGCCTAAAAGATAAAAATACAGGCATTACTACAAGCTACAAGGGGAGTTCAAGCACGGTAATGTTAAGCTATACTTATCAATTTTAGCGTATGTCAGACAATTTGTGTCTTTGGTGCTTTTATAGATTTGGCGAATTATCGTCATTGCAAGGTAAATTTTAGATTCACCAAAGTAATCTAAAATCTAATAATTGCCATAAACTGCTTTGCGATTCTTATAATGACAAAAAATGGCGTGAATTTCCACGATTTGGCAAATTTTTAAAAGCAATAAAAAAGTATGTGATTCATACCAAAGCAAAAATATCATTAAAAATAGCCACAAATATTTTTAATAAATGATATTAAAGGTTTAGAGTTATGCTTGTGTTATAGTCCTATTGCAATCAAACGCAAATTCCTTTATCTTTGCTTTTAAGGGGTATTTGATTGACAATATTTTGGGAGGTCATTTATGACAAAATACAATACAAGTGCGGTTAAGCTAAATGAATCGCTAGAACAAATCGAATGTTAGCTGGGTATTTTGATGGGTGCTGGTGGTTTGGAATCGTGCTATTTGACACAAACGATTTGGAAGTCGCCACAGCGGATAAACTACAAACAATAAGCGATATTTTAGCCCAAAGCGGTATTAAAATATCATTGCAGAGCGATTACTTCGTGTATGCGGATTTGATTGGCTTTGTTAAGTGCGAAGAATTTAGTGGGTTTATGCCTAAAATGCTTAAAACAATCAAAGAAAACGAATCGCTACTATACCAAATCAATGAGCTTTTGGATAAATTAGCTAGTGTTTGATTAGATTCGCCCTTTTGGATTTGCAAATCTTAAAAGGGCGAATTGGGGTTGGATTTTGTTATGCTCTGCGTAAATCTTGCGAATCTAGCGTTTAAATTCGCAGGGTTTGGATTGCTAGAATTGATTTGCAATTTTTACAATGATGACAAGAAAGTGCATTGCCACGAATCCACACTCAAATCACACAAAATACACATTCAAAATTATTGTCGGGTATCGTTTGAATTTCTTAAATGCAAGTTTTCGCAAATGCTGTTTTAGTCCGCCTTCAAGCGTTTTTACAATAGATTCAGGCTTCGCACCTGTAATGTAGAGTTTGATTTCATTCTCTAACTCTTTTATAAAAAATCTATCATCAAGCCCCATTACTTGAATCTTTGCGTCATATTTTAAGGTGGATTTTTGCACCTGCATTGCGATGACGATTAGCCCGTCCTCTGCTAGTTTTTGCCTATCTAGTATTGTCATATTATCTATGATTTTATCGGCTTGATTATCCACAAAAAGTTTGCCCGTTTTCACGCTACGCACCTTTTTCATATACGCAGGGCAGACTTCAATCTGGTCGCCATCCTCCATAAGCAAAATGTTTCGCTCAGGCACACCACATTTAATCGCCGTATCCTTGTGCTTTGCTATGTGATTATATTCGCCGTGAATGGGGAGGAAAAATTTTGGTTTGATTAGGCGCAACATTAACTTTTGCTCTTCTTGGGCGGCGTGTCCGCTTACATGAATCTCGCTAAAATCTTGGTATGCGACTTTTGCGCCACCTTTCATAAGGAAATTTATGACTTTTGAGACGCTTCCTTCATTGCCGGGTATTGGCTTTGCAGAGAGAATTATCGTATCGCCCTCTTTGATTTTTATATGGCGATGCTCATCGGTTGCCATTCTATAAAGTGCGCTCATCGTTTCCCCTTGCGAACCTGTGGTAACTATAAGCACCTCGCTGTCGCTGTATTTTTCCACTTCGTGCGCTTCGATAAAAACGCTTTGCGGGATATGGATATAGCCTAACTGACGGGCGATTTCTAAATTTTTCTCCATCGAACGCCCGATTACACATACTTTGCGATTATATCTTATGCCGTGCTCAATCGCCTGATAAACGCGGTGGATATTGGAGCTAAAAGTGCTCATAATGATTCTATCTTGCGTATTTTTAAAAATATTGTCAAATGATGGTCCTACGCTTGATTCGCTTGGTGTATAACCTGCACGGTGCGAGTTTGTCGAATCGCTAAGTAATAGCATAACGCCCTGCTCCCCGTAATGCGCGATTCTATGCAAATCTGTGGGAAAATTATCCACAGGCGTGTGGTCGATTTTAAAATCGCCTGTGTGAAAGATTAGCCCTGCCTCCGTGCGAATGGCAAGCGCACTTGCATCGATTACTGAGTGCGTGATATGAATCCACTCCACTTCAAATTCGCCTATTTTAATAGGTTTGCGCTTCTCAACGATACGAAATGATGAGCGGAATTTTTTAAGTCCGCATTCATCAAATTTATTGCCTATCATACCAAGCGGCAACGGCGTCCCATAGATAGGAAATTGCAGCTGTTTGAAAAGGTGCGGAACTGCGCCTATGTGGTCTTCGTGTGCGTGAGTGATGATAAGCCCCGCGATTTTGTCCTTTATGCTATGCAAATAGCTAAAATCTGGCACTAAAATATCCACGCCGTGCATATCCGCCTCTGGGAAGCTCATACCTACATCAATGATAATCGCAGAGTTTTGGCTCTCAATGACTGTGATATTGCCCCCGATTTCGCCTAGCCCACCTAGTGGCGTAATGCGAATCTTTGCCTTTGTGTTTAAATCAAGCTTGTAGTGGGGGTTTAAGGATGATTTGTGATTCTTGCTATTTAGCTCAACGACTTTTTTCAAATCCTTATGCAATCCCAAATTTGACTTTTCATTTAGCCCCTCACTCACGCCACTAATGCCATCTTGCAAGGGCGTTTCGCTTGGATTTATATTTTGATTCGCGCTAAAATTCGCATTTGAATCTCTAAAATTCCGCGAATTGCGATTTTGCTGCCGTGAATCTTGCGAAAAATTCCGCCCTTCACGCACCGAATCGCGCCCCGATTCGCGAGAATCTCTTGAATCCATACTGCGCCCTACCCTATTATTATAAGGTTTGCGCGGATTTGTGGCATTCCTTGCGCTTCCGTGCGCATTTTGCGAATCCCTGCGATATGGCTTGAAATTTTTGTGATTCGTGCTTTTAGATTCACCTAAATCTCCGCTAAAATCGCGCCCTGATTTATGAGAATCTTTATTTGTTTCGCTAGATTCGCCACTTGATTCTAAAGATTCGCCCTTATTTTCGGCATTGTCATTTTTTCGCCATCGCCCAAAAAATGACTTTTTTTCGGGCTTTGATTCGCCCATAGATTCGCGAGAATCGTTATTTGGTGTGTTTTCGTTATTTTCCATTGTTATTTTCCTTTCATTTTTATAAAAATTTGGTGGTAATTTTCCGTGCTAATTTGATGCGCCCTTGCATTTTCATCGATTTGCAAATGCCTAAAAATCGCGCTTATATCACTTGATTTACGCCCATTAGATTCGCCAAAAAGGGATTCTAAATTTTTCATAGCCCTTTTGCGTGGCGCAGAAAATGCAATTTTTAGCATTTTTTCAAAATCCGCGCTCCATTTCGCGCCATTTTTTTCTATGCTAAAAACGCTAGATTCCACCTTTGGCGGTGGCGTAAATGCGCTTGGTGGGACATTTACCACAAGATTTGCGCCATTGCTAATAGATTGCGTTAAAACAGACAGCGCACAAAACTCACTCTGCCCTGCATTAGCGCAGAATTTTAGCGCGACTTCTTTTTGCGTCATCACTACTAGCCCGACACATTTATCGTCTTTTAACGCATTTAAGATGATTTTGGTGGCGATATAATAGGGCAGGTTTGAAACCAGCATATAAGGCTCTTCACAAAGCCACCCATCTTTAAATGGAATCGCCAAAACATCTTTGTTAATCAATCTAAATTTATCATTTTTATCTTGTGGGAATTTATCCGCAACGCACTTGCATAATTGCTCATCAACTTCATAAGCTATCAAATCAAAATGATTTAGCAGCTTTGCACTTAAATCACCCAAGCCGACTCCAATTTCGACAACTTTTGGCGCGAATCCCGCGTAATGTTTAATGTCGCTTTGTAATTTGGAAACAGATTCGATGATTTGATTTAAGTAAAATTCATCTTTCAAAAAATTTTGTCCCAAGTGCTTTTTTGGTTTAATAATATCTTTAACATTTTTGCTTTTGTGTAAAAATTTAGATTGCGATTTTATAGAACACCCCCTTTTTATGTTTAAGCGGGAAAAATTACGCGCATTTTATCTTTTTTTTGATAAAATATCAAGTCAAATTTTAAAGGAATTTTTGGAGATTGTATGGAGCAAAAAAATCGCAATTTTAGCAAATCAAAAGAACACAATAATTTAGCCTTTCGCATTATCCCCTGCCTTGATGTGAAAAATGGTAGCGTGGTAAAGGGTGTGAATTTCGTGGATTTGCAAGATGTAGGCAATCCTGTGGCAATCGCAAAAGCATATAACGACAAGGGCGCAGATGAGATTGTATTTTTAGACATAACAGCAAGTGTAGAGAATCGCGGTGCAATACTAGAAGTGGTGAAAAAAGTCGCCAAAGAAGTGTTTATCCCATTTAGTGTGGGTGGCGGAGTGCGAAATTTGGACGATATTTACGCGCTTTTGAATGCGGGGTGTGATAAGGTAAGCATTAACTCAGCTGCGATTAAAAATCCTAGTTTGATTGAAGAGGGCGCGAAGCGATTTGGCTCACAATGTATTGTCGTGGCGATTGATGTAAAGCGATGTGATTCAAGCGATTTGGACGCGCCAAAATGGAGTGTTTTTATAAATGGCGGACGAATCGACACAGGGATTGATTATTGTCAGTGGGCAAAACGCGTTGAATCTTTGGGTGCGGGAGAGATTTTGCTAACTAGTATGGATAAAGATGGCACTAAAAACGGCTATGATTTGCCCTTGCTACAATGGAGCGCAAAAAATGTGAAAATCCCGCTTATTGCAAGTGGTGGCGCGGGAAATATGCAGGATATTTTGGAGGCATATCAAAATGGAGCAGATGCGGCATTGGCGGCGAGTATTTTTCATTATAATGAAATAGCAATCAGCGATTTGAAACAATATTTGGCGGATAATGCTGTGCCGATTCGGCTGTGAAAATTTTAAGGCGAAAATTTATGGGAGAATCTTTGGGGCGAGTTTGTAAGTCTATGAATCTCAAAAAGGATGAATAATGTTTATCTGTGCTAGGGGCGAGAATTTTAATTTTGCCAAAGATATAGGCGTGGGCTTGGTGGAATCTGCAATCGAGCTAACCGCCATTATTTTGCGCGAGAATCCGCAATATTTGATTTTTATCGGCAGTGCGGGAGCGTATGGTAAAAACATAAAATTGCTAGATATTTTTGTGAGTAACTCCGCCACGCAAATCGAATCATCTTTTAGCAAGGGCGAATCTTACACGCCGCTAGATAATAAAATCGAAATTGTTTCATATGAAACATTAGGCGAATCTAAAAATTTGGGTGTGGATTTTGGTGCGATTTTGGATTCGCACCAACGCGCCATTGTCAATAGTAGCAATTATATTTGCACCGATGAGATTTTCGCGGACAAAATGAATGGTGCAGGAATTTTATTAGAAAATATGGAGTTTTTTGCTGTGCTAAAAGTAGCAGATTATTTTAAGATTCCCGCGCTTGGAATCTTTTGTGTTACGAATCACTGTGATAAAGACGCGCACAAAAATTTCATCGCGCTTCACAAAGATGCGCATAACAAATTAGAATCCATCGCACAAAAAATCATCAAAAATTGTGGAGAAAATCTATGCTAGATTCGCGCAAAAATATCTTTGATTTCACGCTAGATGAATTAAAGTCAAATCTCAATCCATCTTTTCGTGCAAAGCAAGTTTGGCGGTGGCTTTATATTAACTATGAAAATGATTTTAATCTAATGATAAACATTCCCAAAGATTTGCGCCAAAGATTGAGTCAAAATTTTAGCGCGAAAAATCTCACAATAGAGCAGATTCAAAAAAGCAGTGATGGCACAAAAAAATATCTTTTTAAAACGCGCGATAATCAAACCTTTGAATCAGTCCTAATACAAATGCGTGAATCGCAAAGCGATGAAAATGGCAAAATTGTTGTGAGCGAAAAATGGAGCATTTGCGTTAGCTCACAAATCGGGTGTAAAATCGGGTGCAGATTTTGCAAAACGGCGGAGGGTGGATTTAAGCGCAGTCTTACCACAGGCGAGATTGTCGAGCAGATTGTCGCAATCAAAAGGGACAATGACATTCCGCCCCAAAAGCGAGTAAATATCGTGTATATGGGTATGGGCGAACCGCTGGATAATTTTGAGTGCGTTACAAAGGCGATTAAGATTATCAGCGACATTGATGGGCTTTCCATTTCGCCAAAACGGCAGACGATTTCCACAAGTGGCATTTCGCCGATGATTGAAATGCTTGGACGGCTTGATTTGGGCGTGAATCTTGCCATTTCACTTCACGCAGTAAATGACGGTGTGCGCGATAAACTTATGCCGATAAACAAAAAATACAATATTGAAAGCATTATTGAGAGCGTGAGAAAATTCCCCGTGAATACACGCAAACGAATCCTTTTTGAATATCTAATGATAAAGGACATTAACGATGATTTGGCAAATGCAAAAGATTTGGTGCGACTGCTAAATGGCATAAATGCGAAGGTAAATATTATCCTGTTTAATGAATTTGATGGTGCAAGATTCGCGCGTCCTTTGATGGAGAGCGCGGAGGCATTTGCGGACTTTTTGATTAGCAAGGGGATTATGGCTACGATTCGTCAATCAAAGGGCGCGGATATTGACGCAGCCTGTGGGCAGTTGAAAGCAAGGCGAGATTTGGATTTGCGTGTGGATTCGCACGAATCTTAAAAATGTTTCATATGAAACAAAATTTATAATTTTACGGAGCGAAAATGATTTTAGATTATGGTTTGTTTATATTTTTGGGTGTGGTTTTTGCGGTGGGAATCGTGGCGTTTTTATTCTACGCATATAAAAAATGAGTGCAAAAATGCAAAGCAAATTTTTTGGTGAATCCAAATCACACAAATCAAAATCGCACGAATCTAGATTCACAATAAAAGGCACGAAATGTTAGTGCATATTTGCTGCTCTGTGGATAGCCACTATTTTTTGCAAAGACTGCGTGAGATTTATCCGCACGAAAATTTTATCGGCTTTTTTTACAATCCAAACATTCACCCAATAGATGAGTATGATTTGCGATTGCAAGATGTCCGCCGTAGTTGCGAAAATCTAAAAATCCCGCTAATTTGTGGCGATTATGAAATGGATTCGTGGCTTGAGAGTGTCGCAGGATTTGAATGCGCGGAGGAAAAAGGGGAGCGATGCGCTATTTGCTTTGAATCGCGCCTAAACAAAACCGCGCTTCTTGCGCTAAATCTAGACGAATCCAAAATCACAACTACACTTCTCACAAGCCCGATGAAATCCCAAAATGAGCTTTTTGCGCTAGGCGATAAAATTGCACAAAAATACGGCTTGGAATTTATCAAAGTGGATTTTCGTGGCAATGGTGGGACGCAGATTCAAGCGAATCTAGCAAAAAGCGCAAATCTCTATCGACAGAATTACTGCGGATGCGAATTTGCGCTTATCAAACAAAGAGAGCGCAAAAATCAAATCGCATTAGAATTATTTGATGAAATCGGGGGTAGAGCGTTAAAGGGAAGTGCGAAATATCATAGCGAGATTTTTGCCAAAGTGTGGGATTTGGAGCGCAAGGGCAGGGCGTTTATTTTGCAAAAAAATACCATAAATGCGTGGCGATTATTAAGCGCAAGTGTAAAAAAAATAAATGGCGAATCTATCCACAGCTATATTTTCGCGCACTCAAAGGCGATAAAAAATCAAAAGATTCGCAATATAAAATGGTGTGAAATTATTGTTGGGGATAATAAAATCGAAGTTGGGTTTAGCGATAACGCGCTATTTTTAAGCGTGGAGTCTGTCAATGTGATTTTTGGCACAAATCACAAAAACGCACTTTTTATGCGCTATAATCCACCCAAATTCGATGATGAGCTAGATTTACGCGCCAAACTTTTGGGAAGTGAGAGCATAAAGCCCATAATTGCAGTGGATTTTGCGATTAGCGAAAATCTTATTATAAACATAAATGCCATTTTTCAAAACATAGATATTTTTGAGATTGTGGAAGTGTGAAAAATACAAAAATTTCGTCATTGCAAGATTTGCTTTGCAAACCCTGCAAATAAGTGTGGCTAATTGTAGTGGCAGTCTGCCGATCAGTCATTGCAAAAGGCAAGTCTCGCAATGACAAATCTATTATTTTATCATTTTTGCGAATCTATCCACAAATTTAGCGCAATTTAAGGATTTTATGCTATAATCACGGACTTTTTGTTTTTTTGATTTTATTTTGAAATAGTGGAGTGAAATTATGGAAAATATTATCGATGTGCAAGAGATTATGAAAATTTTGCCCCATCGTTATCCCATTTTGCTTGTGGATAGAATCACAAAGTTAGAGTTAGAAAAGTCCGTTGAGGGCTACAAAAATATCACATTTAATGAGCCGATTTTCGCGGGGCATTTTCCTGCTAGTCCCATCTATCCGGGCGTTTATATCATCGAGGGAATGGCGCAGACAGGCGGGATTTTGGCTTATAAAAGTTTATTTGGAATGGACGCGGTAAATGACGGCAGTCGCCTAGTGTATTTTATGAGTATCGATAGGGCAAAATTTCGCTCTATGGTAAAGCCGGGCGACAAACTTGTGTATAAAATCGAAGTGTTAAAGCACAAAGGCAAGGTTTGGGTGATTGATGGCAAGGCTTATGTCGATAATAAACTCGTGGCAGAAGCGGAGCTAAAAGCAATGATTGCGGATTAGATTCGCGCGAATCTAGCAAAATAAAAGGCAAAATATGGCAAATAATTCAGTGATAAAATCAAAGCACATAGGCGAAGGCACAGAGATTGGGAATTTTTGCGTAATTGGCGAGAATGTCAAAATCGGCAAAAATTGCAAGATTTATGATGGCGCAATCATCGATGGCTACACGACAATCGGCGATGGGACAAAAGTATTTTCTCACGCCGCACTTGGCAATGAACCGCAGGATTTAAAATACAAGGGCGAAAAGACGGAGCTAATCATCGGCAAAAATAATTTGATTCGCGAATTTACAATGTTTAGCCCGGGGACGAAGGACGGCGGGGGCAAGACGATAATCGGCGATAATAATCTCTTTATGGCTTACACGCATATCGCGCACGACTGCATTATCGGCAATGACTGCATTATCGCAAATGCCGTGAATTTGGGCGGACATATCACAATCGGCAACAATGTCAATGTCGGTGGAATGACGGGGATTCATCAGTTCGTTACCATTGGTGATGGCGCAATGATTGCGGGAGCTAGTGCGCTTGGACGCGATATTCCACCATTTTGTATGGCACAGGGCAATCACGCTGTGATTCGTGGGCTAAATAAATATCGCCTACGCAAACTTTTTTCCCGTGATGAAGTCGATGCGATTTCGCGCACATATAAGATTTTGTTCTCTGGCTCTGCGCCCATTAGAGAGTTGGCACAAGATTTGCTAAAAAAAGCCGAATTTGAGAGTATAAAAAATATATGCACATTTATTATTAACACAAAACGCGGGATTCCATTTGTGCGTGGCGAGCTAGAAGATGACGAAAACTAAAAGGAAATAGATGAGAAAAAGGTGTGATTTTTGCAACTGCATAGATTCAAATCATAATCCCGTTACCTACAAAAAGGGTGTATATATCTGCAAAAATTGCTATTCAAATAAGGAAATCGAAGCGATTTTTGCCAGCGAAGAGACGCTTCGCGCCCTGCAAAGCAATATAAGCAATATGCAAAGTCGCGTTTATATCGAGCACGATTCGATTGATTTTAATAGCATTTCGCCAAAGGATTTGAAAGCCGCGCTTGATGATTATGTGATAGGGCAAGACAGGGCAAAAAAGCTACTTTCAGTCGCAGTTTATAATCACTACAAGCGAATCACGCAGCAAAGAGAGGATTTTGAAGAAGACGCGGATGAAAATGACTTTGATGATGTGGAAATCGCAAAGTCAAATATCTTGCTTCTTGGTCCCACAGGCAGTGGCAAAACGCTTATGGCGCAGACTTTTGCACGATTCTTAGATGTGCCCATTGCTATAAGCGATGCCACGAGTCTAACTCAGGCTGGATATGTGGGCGAAGATGTGGAAAATATCATCACGCGCCTTTATCAAGCGGCGGATTATGACATTGAGCGGACGCAAAAGGGCATAATTTTTATCGATGAGATTGATAAAATCGCACGGGTTAGTGAAAATCGCTCCATTACACGCGATGTGAGCGGCGAGGGCGTCCAACAAGCATTGCTAAAAATAATCGAGGGCAGTTTGGTAAATATCTCTCCGCAAGGTGGGCGCAAACACCCGCACCAAGAGTTTGTGCAAATTAACACGGAAAATATTTTATTTATCTGTGGTGGCGCATTTGATGGACTAAATGATATTATCAAACGCCGTTTGGGTAGCAATATGCTTGGATTCAACACCGAAAAAAAGGCGATTAACAACGACGAAAACTACTTCCACTTGGTAGATTCGAGTGATTTGATGGGCTATGGTATGATTCCAGAGCTAATCGGGCGACTGCATATTGTCGCCACACTTGATGAAATCAATGAAGAAGCAATGCTAAATATTCTCTTAAAGCCCAAAAACTCACTCATTCGTCAATATCAAAAGATTTTTGCACTAGATAATGTCGCCCTAGAGTTTGAGGAAAAGGCATTGCGACTAATCGCACAAAAGGCAATCGAACGCAAGACAGGTGCAAGGGCGCTGCGTGCGATTATGGAGGGTTTAATGGTTGATTTAATGTTTGATATTAAGGATTATGCAAACAATAAGTTAATCATTACAAGCGACTTTGTGTTGGGCAAATCCGCGCCCATAGTCGTTAAAAATATCAAAGATTCCAAAAATAAAAGCAAAAAGAAAATTATATGAAAGGAAAGAGATGATTTTAGATAGCATTATAGGTTTGTTTTCGCAGGACATTGCGATAGATTTAGGGACGGCAAACACGGTGGTTTTGGTGCGAGGGCAGGGCATAGTCATCAATGAGCCAAGCATTGTCGCCGTGCAAAACAACAAATATGGGCGAAGCAAAGTCCTAGCAGTCGGCAAAGAAGCAAAGGATATGATGGGCAAAACTCCAGATGGAATCGAGGCGATTCGCCCTATGCGAAATGGCGTGATTGCAGACTTTGATATGACAGAGAAAATGATTCGCTATTTTATCGAAAAGACACACAATCGCAAGAAATTTATCCGTCCGCGAATCGTAGTGTGCGTCCCTTATGGGCTTACAGGCGTGGAGCGCAAGGCTGTTAAAGAGTCTGCGGCAAGTGCAGGTGCTAGAGAAGTCTATCTTATCGAAGAGCCTATGGCAGCGGCAATCGGTGCGGGATTGCCTATCAAAGACCCACAAGGAAGCCTTGTAATAGACATTGGCGGAGGGACAACAGAAATCGGCGTGGTAAGTTTGGGCGGACTTGTGATTAGCAAGTCGATTCGTGTGGCAGGGGACAAGATGGATGAATCTATTGTAGATTATATTCGCAAAAAATACAATCTTTTGATAGGTGAGCGCACAGGCGAGGAAATCAAGCTAAAAATCGGTTGTGCCTACCCACTTGAGCAGGTTCTAACTATGCAGGTAAAAGGGCGCGACCAAGTAAGCGGACTGCTAAATACCATCGAGCTAACTAGCGAGGATATAAGGGACGCGATAAAAGAGCCATTGCGTGATATTGTCGATGTGCTAAAATCCGTGCTTGAAGTTATGCCGCCAGATTTATCGGGCGATATTGTGGAAAATGGCGTTGTGCTAACAGGTGGCGGGGCTCTCATTCGAGGGCTTGATAAATATTTAAGCGAAGTGGTAAAACTGCCTGTTTATGTCGCAGATGAGCCACTTTTGAGCGTGGCAAAAGGCACAGGCAAGGTTATGGAGCAAGATGGAATCCTAGACCAGCTAATCTATGAGGAATAAAATGCTACTTCAAAGCCGATTCGCATTAAAGATTCGAAGCGATAAGTCCTAAATGGCAAGAAAGCGTAACAAAATCCTTTGGATTTGCATTCTAATAATTTTCATCTTATTTTTGTTAGAGCTAAATCAGGGACTATTTCGTTACAGCGTTGCATTTGGCGATGGGATTCGCACTAGAATCTATAATCTAAAAACTTCCATAATCTCCACATTTGAAAACTACACAAGCCAAGCAAAGCAAATACAAAAGCTAAAAATCATAGCCGAGCAAAAAGAGAGTGGCGACATAGAAAATATGAATCTAAAAAGCGAAGTGGCGCGAATGCAAACGCTGATAGACACAAATATCAAGCCACGCGGGGTTGAATCCTTTCTAGTCCGTGCATATTCATTCGTAGATATGGGGCAGTATTCGCGCATTTGGCTAACGGGCGATAATTTAAGCCCGAGTTTGAAAGATGGCGACAAAGTCTTTGGGCTTATCAAGGACGGCTACACCGCTGGAATCGCACTTTATAAAGACAATCTTTTGCTTGGCATTCTAAATGGCGACCCGAAAGTAAGCTACGGCGTGTATATCGGCGAGGGCAAGAGTATGGGGATTTTAAAAACCGACATTAGCGGAAAAGTCGTCATCGAATACATAAACGCGTGGAATGAAATCAAAGAGGGCGATGAAATCATCACAAATGGACTTGATAATATATTTTTTGAGGGGCTAGGCGTGGGGCGCGTAAAAAAAGTGCGACAGGAATTTAGCTACATAGTCGCCGAAGTAGAGCTGTATAATCAAAATAAAGATATAGATTTTTATTGGCTAATTGACTTGGATTCGCAGGACTGATTGCGTCTATAAGTGGCAATCGTGCGAATGTCAAAAATAATCGCATTGCATAATAATCATAATGTTGCGATTCGTGGCAAGGTTTTGCCTTTTTGGGTGCGGATTTTGGCATAGGCAAATGGGAAAGCTAAAAATCCGCCATACCAAAATCGCTCACACGCCCTTTGCAACGCCAAACCTAGCTGATATTCATAAGTTTTAGCTAATTCATTTTCGATAAATTCGCGCATTTGGTTATCCATTGTGCCTTGCGAAGTATTTGTGTGTCGCAAATAGATTTTAAAGTAAAGCGTGAAAGGCGTTCGCAGTTTGCGAAAAAATCCCTTTGTGGTGTAGCGTTTATGTAGCTTTATCGGTAAGCATTCGCTTAAAGAGCGCAAAAATAGCTTATAAATCGGCACATCGGCGATATACACGAGCTCCAAATGTTTAGATTCCATATAATTATCCCAAAGCAAATAATCATCAAAAAGCGTGTAGTATATTTTTAGGGTATTGCAATGCGGAGCGATAATATCGCAAAATCCCGCACGCACCGAAATCACACCCGCACAAGATATACCCAAAGCAATCGCCTCTTTAAGCGATAAATCCAAATCATACACGCCACTAGTGAAAAATTTTGCAAATTCTTGCTTATATTTTAGGGTATTGACAACTACGCTATATCCTTGTTTGCGTAATTTTTGGCATTCATATTTGAAAATCATCATAGGTAATTTAGGAAAAGAATTTGCCTCTGGGCAAAGTAAAATAATTTTATTCAAAGGGGCTATTTTAGCGAGTTTGTCGCGCAAATCTTTGCTGATTTGTGGCAGATTTGTCGGCAAGATTCGTTGTGCATCTTTTGGAAGCATATATCGCACCCTATCAAAATCAAGCTGATTATTTGTATATATTTTTAATTCATAGTTAATAAAGTGCGAATAAATCTTGCCAAGCGCAGGCATAGACACGATATTATCAAGCATTAGACAATGTCTATCTTTACACAAATCCACGCTTTTATCATCGCAAATCTCGTATTCTAACCCTTTAAACATTTCACACACTGCTTCGTGCATAGCTTTTATAATGACTATAATTTTGCCTTTATAGTGCTTTTCTAGTGCTGACTTTATAAGGCATAATCTATAAGTATCTCCCGCACTAGAAGGGCTTACAAAATAATATCTATCACTTCGTAGATTCTGCGCTAGTTCTTGCAAGGTTTGTATAGGTTTTTGGGTTGCGCTTGGCGCAGTAGTTTGTTGTGTCATTTTTTGTCCTTTGATTTATAAATTCTCATCGATTTTTACCTTGATTTGAAACTCGCTGTCTCGTCCTTTATTTATCGCAAAAGCCGTTTTTAGCCCACTAGGCTTTATGTCATTTATCAAAATCCGCTCACCAAAGGGCAAATCGCTTATGATTTCATCAAATCTAATGTTATGCGCCACTAAAAATTGTTTTAGATTCTCCACTTCACTTTGACTTCGTGCGGTAAGCAAAATCACTTTGTCATCTTTTGGCAGTTTTGCAAAAAACTCACTCACGCCCTCCAAAAGCATATCGCACGAATCTATCTTATGCCCATTGTGCTTTACAATCGTGCCATCAATATCAATAAGCCAAGTTTTTGACAAATTTGATAATTTTAAGGTTTTCATTTATTCCTCCCCGATTTGAATAGCTGGGGTGCAAGTCTCGCGCTCATTGAGTATGTCGCAGAATCTACACGCGCTAAAGTTTGTATTCGTGTAAAAAGCAAGTAAATCTGCCTTGCTAATCTCTCTATCAAGACGCAGAGATTCAAGCCCCAAATCCTTATTAGATTCACGCGACAAAATCTTTGAGCCCATAATAGATTCCCCCCCCCCCCCGTTTGTAGCCACACTAAAATCATCTTGAACCTTTTGGTGAATCGTCCCCTTTGCCGCAAAATGACTAGCGCGAGGACAAATCGATAATTCGCTACCATACACGCTGACACAAGGTGTATTACACGCTAAAAAATACGCCGAGTTTTCCGCGTCCGTGCGCTTAATCTCCACATAAGTAGGCGGTGGTGATTTGCCCCACACGCTATCATCAATAAAGATATAATTCATTTGCTGTTTGCGCAAATACGCCACCAAATCATAGCTTTTTAGTCGTTTGGCAAGGCGCGGATTTGCCGTGTAGTTGCTAACCCAAATCCATAGCTTTTTGTTGCCCTTGTGCTTTTCAAATACCGCACGAAGTGCATCGCTAAAATAAATCGTGCCATTTGTGGTAATATAGACATTTTCGATTTTCTCGCAATTTAGGGCAAAATCTAGCATTTGCGGTAACTCTTTATGCAAAAGCGGTTCGCCACCAAGCAATAAAAGCGCGTTTAGTTTGTCGACATTTTTTAGTAGATTTTGGAGATAGGTTTGAAAATCTGCAAAAGTTATCACGCGCTGATTTTCGCGTGGCAAGTAGGGAATGTAGTTTGTGCAGTTTTTGCACTTCAAATTACAAGTCGTGGTAATGGCAAATTCGACTTGTGGCAGGTAGATTTTGCCCCGTAGTTTGAAATCCCTAATAGTTTTAAGTCGCTCCATTTGATAGCGATTAATAGGAAGCGAGTCGATTGCATTTGAAACGGCATTACGAAATGCCTTGCGATACTTGGAGCGCGGAATCACAAAGCTAGAGATTTTTACTAACATTTTTATCGCGGATTTTGGTAAATCTAAAATGGCGTTTTTGCCATCGGATTCACCCCTGCCCATCGCGCGTTTGAGATTATGCACACCGTAGAATTTATTACGCACATAGTATTCAATCACGCGTTGTTTATAGACGCGATATTGTTCTTTAGTAAGGGTTTTATGTAAATTCATTTTTTATCCTTTCGTTGTTTTTTTGTTTTTTGTCATTGCGATACTTGCGCAAACAAGTCGTGGCAATCCATTCTTTTTTTGTGTGGATTGCTTCGTTGCACTTGCTTTGCTCGTGCGCCTCGCAATGACGAAATGGCGCGAGATTGCCACGAATCGCTACGCAAGTATCGCAATGACAAGGAATCTACCCACCCCCTAACCCCTCCGCAAGGGAGGGGGAATATATGGTATCGCCACAAGCAATGGATGGGGAATTTTTAAGATTTGACTTGAATCCCAGCGTCAATTTGTGTGTAAGTTTCAAGGCATTGGCAATAATCGCACACAGAAAAATAATCTCTTGTGTAAAATGCGATAAAATCACGCGCAGAAACATTGTGATTCCCCCCCCCATTTGTAGCGTTATTTAGATTGATTCCATCAACTAAATTTATGGCGGGATTTAATGCCTTTTCTATATAATATGCCCTCGTGCAGACTAAAAATCGCCCTTCAAATAGAGAGACGCAATCCTTTTGCCAACAACGCCAAAAAGTGCGCTTAATGCCATCAATACCCCTATTTCGTGCAAAAATATCACCCCTTTTTACCCAGCGAAAATCCTTTGCGTTACGCGTGGTGCTATATGGAATCTTGTGCTTTTCTAAAATCTCTAGCACTTCGCTATATTTTGTCTTATTATGCAACGAGTAGTTTGAAACAAAAACTGCGATTCTGTGGCGATTTCTTACCAGCGAATCTAGCACTATTTGATTTGGGATTATCGTGCCATTTGTAACGATTTCGATAAGCAAAATCTGCTTTTTACTACACGCATAATCTACCATTTCCGCAAAATCCGCATTTAGTAGTGGCTCTCCGCCGATGATTTTAAATTGATAAATGTGGCTGACATTATTTAGTAGGGCATCAAGTCGCGCTTTAAAGCTATCAATCGTCTCATCGTAATGTTGCGCTTTGGTGTAAAGTGGCATTAGAGAGCCACAATCCCTGCATTTTAGAGTGCAACGCGTGGTAATATTAAAATCCATCGTAGGCACAGAGACTTTGCGCGTGAGAAATAACTTGATTTTTTCAAATCGCACTATGCGCTTGTGCTTAAATCGGCGCAAAAGCCACCGCGCATACCACCATTTTTGCAAATATTTTGCCTTTAACGCGCCGTGATTTTGTAAAAGATACGCGCCAAATTCTAAATTGCGAATCTTAAAAGTCCGCCACTCTTGCCTCGTAAGTCCTAAATATAACCTTAACATTTTTTATCCTTTTGTGTTAGATTTGGGTTTGGATTGCCACGATTTTGCTTTTGAATCGCGTAAAAAACAATCGAAGTAGTTGCGGTAGTGCTTTGGATTATTTTTGTGTGAAATAAGCGAAATAGGACTTGGGCGTCAATGGCTACTTCGCTTCGCTCGTAGATTCTGCGAATTGAGCGCAGTTTTATGCAAAAATAATCCAAATGATTACCCAAATACAAATTGCCACAAAAAATCATAAAAATCCCTCCAACAACATATTCCCCCGATAAAACGCCGCACAAATGCTATCATAATCCTCCCACGCGTAAGCCGTGAGAGATAGCCAAATTAGCGCGTGGAGTAGCTTAATCTTTTCTTTGCTGACATTTGGCAGTAAATCAAAAAATTCTTCGCTCATATCGCTCCACATACTTGATTTTATGGCGAGTTCAACTTCGCGCTCACCGATTAAAAGCGTGAATTTTTTGCGGTTAAATTGGTCATAATCGCCACAGATGGAGTAATAAAGCTTGGCAAAATCATAATCCGCATCGCCAAAAAAGCGCGTTTGCCCGAAATATCCGCGCGGGTCGATAAGCACAACCTGCATATTAAAGCTATCAAAAAGCATATTTGAAAAGGTCGCATCTCCGTGGATTAGGGCAAATTCGCGCGGAAAATGCGCAGTGATTAACGAAGCGATTTTAGACTTATCAAAAAGCGCGTTTTTGTAATATCTGCCATCAATTTTGATAAACTCATCACGCGCAAAAGGGATAAGCGATTCAACAAGCGCAAGTCTATCAAAGGTTTTTGTGATATAAGTCTCCGTGCAATCGCTTGGCACGGCAGGAATCTTGGGCGTAAGATTGTGAAGTGATTTTAGTGAATCTATGATTTTGGCTAAAATCTCGCGCTTTTGGCTTTTTAGTAAGCACTCGTATTCATAGATATTTTTGCCACTTATCTTTTTCATCGTAAGCGGATTTAGCGCATATATTTGGGGGATTTGGCTAAATCCCAAATTTTGCACGAATTCATACCACGCAATTTCTTTTTTAGCAATTTCGCGCCCTTGCGAATCTAGCGGGGTTTTTATGGCAATATTGTCGCTAAATTCGATTTTGTTAAATGGGCGGGTTAAACTCTGCGGGTTGGTTTCGGTATAGACTAATAAAGTGCCGATTTCTTTGCTGTGCGCTAAATCAAGCGGAGTAAAGTTTATATTTTGCGTTTGTAGCCACTCGACTAATGCGCCACTTTGTGGGATATTTGCAAGGCATTGTTTGTCTGCAAAGATAAAAAGCCCTGCAACGCCGTTTTTATAGCTAGGCACGTTTATAAATTTGCCATTTTCATAGCTCCACCTGCATTCAAAATCACCAGAAATGCCGATGAAGTTTTGTGGATTTACCCACCCCCTAGCCCCCTCCGCAAGGGAGGGGGAACAATGGTGTTGAAAATCCGCAAGGGAGGAAAAATCAAATTCAAGTCCCTCTCCTTGCGGGATGAATTTAGGGCGGGGTTTATTTTGTGAATCTAACTTGCTTTTGGAATTTTTATGCGACTGATAAATGGGGGGGGGGAATCGTGTTTGATTTAGGTGAATCTGTCGAATCTACATTAGATTCCACGCAAGATTCACACATTTTTGGCAATGTAAATTCATTTGATAAAATCAAATCACACCAAATGATCATAAAAGGCTCATTTTCGCCAAAATCCGCTATCGCTTCGCGCAAACCCGCTATCGTGCCATCATATTGCGCCCTTAAAATCCTATAATCCACGCCGTTGTCAAATGTAGGCGCGAAAATGGCAAGATATTTTTGCAAAACTTCGATTTTATAATCCGCGATTATGGTAAATTTCGCGCCTTTAAACTTGCGAAATAGATGAAAAATAATTGGCAGATTGTTATAAGGCACAAGGCATTTTGGCTTATTGCGCGTAAGTCCCTCTAATCGCGTCCCCTTGCCACCTGCTTGAATAATGATATGTTTTAGCATAAATTCTCTACTTTATCGGCTAGATTCGTGTCCTTTATTTCAAAAATGGAATTATAACCAAAATTTAAAGTTTATCAAAGTATAATTGCGAAATTTTTTTAAAGGAGAAAATATGCTACACGAATATCGAGAAGAAATAGCGCAGTTAAAGGCACAAAATCCACATTTTGCAAGGATTTTTGAAGAGCACAACGAGCTAGATGATAGGATTAAGGAAGTCGAAGCGGGCGGGGGCGAATATGTCGATGAGTTTGAGCTAGATACGATGAAAAAGCAAAAATTACGCTTAAAAGACGAAGCTTACGCGATGGTGTTAGAGTTTAAGAAAAATCAGGGCAAGTGAATCGCGCTTGATTCGGCTAGATTCGCTTAAAATTTAAAACATTAAATTACCCAAATGCAGCCTAAATATATTTTCGTTACAGGCGGTGTGCTTAGCTCTCTTGGCAAGGGCATTTCCGCCTCATCAATCGCTACACTTATCAAACACGCAAACCATAAAGTATCCATTCTAAAAATCGACCCTTACATAAATATCGACCCCGGCACGATGAGTCCGCTTGAACACGGCGAAGTTTTTGTAACAGAGGATGGCGCGGAGACGGACTTGGATTTGGGGCATTATGAGCGATTTTTGGATATAAATTTAAGTGCGAAGCACAATTTTACCACAGGGCAGGTTTATCTATCCGTGATAGAAAAAGAGCGCAGTGGCTTTTATTTGGGCAAAACGATTCAAATCGTCCCGCATATCGTTGATGAAATCAAAGAGCGAATCAAAGATGCGGGAAAAAACAGCGAATTTTTGATTGTCGAGCTTGGTGGCACTGTGGGCGATATTGAGGGAATGCCGTATTTGGAGGCGATGAGGCAGTTAAAACACGAGCTAGGCTCATCAATGGTAATAAGCATTCATGTAACGCTAATCCCGCTTATAAAAGCCGCAGGTGAGTTAAAAACAAAGCCAACGCAGCATTCTGTGCAGGAATTGCGCCGAATCGGCATTAGTCCGCAAATCATTTTGGCGCGGTGCGAGAGAGCATTATCGCGTGATTTAAAGCAAAAGCTATCAATGTCGTGCGATGTGGATAATGACTGCGTTATCGTAGTAGAAGACGCTGATAGCATTTACAAAGTCCCGCTAAATCTAATGAGAGAAAATATCCTAACGCCCATTGCGCGTTACTTTAATATCACTCCCATTGAGCCAAAAATGCAAAATTGGGATTTGCTAGTAAAGCGAATCATTGCCCCAAATAGCGAGGTAAAAATCGCATTTGTGGGCAAATACTTGGATTTAAAGGAATCTTATAAATCACTAATCGAAGCTCTCACGCACAGCGGGGCGCATACGGATACAAAAATCAATATTAAGTGGATTGATAGTTCGCTTTTAGATTCTAAAAATATTGATGATGAAATGCGTGATATTGATGGGATTTTAATCCCCGGTGGCTTTGGGGAGCGTGGAATCGATGGGAAAATTTTAGCGATTAAATACGCTAGGACACACAATGTGCCGTTTTTGGGGATTTGCCTTGGAATGCAACTTGCACTTATCGAATTTGCTAGAAATGTTTTGGGACTAAAAAACGCCAACAGCACGGAGTTTGATAAAGAAACAAGCGAACCTATCATTTATCTAATCGAGGATTTCATCGACCAAAATGGCAAAAGTCAATTTAGGACGCATAATTCGCCGATGGGTGGCACTATGCGACTTGGGCAATATCCCTGCCACCTTAAAAAAGGCACGAAGATTCATAGCGCGTATAAAAGCGAGATTATCAAAGAACGGCACCGCCACCGATACGAAGCAAATGTGAAATACCGCGAAATTTTTGAGAAAAATGGCGTGATTATCAGTGGCGAATCAAATGGGCTTATTGAGGCAATCGAGCTAAAAAATCACGCGTGGTTTGTCGCTGTGCAGTTTCACCCTGAATTTACTTCTAAACTGCAAAATCCAAATCCTATAATTTTGGAATTTATAAAGCAGGTAAAATCCATAAAATACACTAAAAATGAGCAATCTTAAAAGCAAAATCTTACGAATCTTTGAATCGCGCAATTTAAGCGAATTACAATCCAAAAATATCCCCACCCCAAGCACAATGAGCGGTGTAGCGGAAGCTAGTGAGATTATCGCGAATGCAATTTTAGCAAACAAGCGCATCGCCATAATTGGCGATTATGATGTCGATGGCGTAAGCTCATCTTGCATAATGGATGGCTTTTTTAAAGCATTGGACTACCAAAATTTCATCATCAAAATCCCAAATAGATTTATTGATGGCTATGGAATTTCCACGCGAATGGTGGAGATTTATAATGCGGATATTTTTATCACCGTGGATAACGGCATTACCGCCTTTGAAGTGGGCGAATATTGCGCCACTCACGGCAAAACGCTTATCATAACTGACCATCACAAGCCTTTGATTGAAAATGGCGTTGAGATTCTCCCCAAAGCTAGTGTGATAATAAATCCAAACCAAAGCAAATGCCATTTTTTGCAAAAGGAAGTCTGCGGTGCGGTTGTGGCGTGGTATCTTTGCGCTGGGATAAAGTGTGAGTTCGCAAAGCGCGGGATTTTACGCGCAAAAAATATCGATTTGCTTGCATTTACGCCGTTTTTGAGCCTTGCTATCATTAGCGACATTATGCCTTTGACTTCGCTAAATCGCACACTTTATAAGTTAGGTTTAAAGCGAATCAATAGCGATAAAAACGGCGTTTTTGCGATTTTACGAGATGAATTTGGCGAGAGATTCAAAGCAAACAAAGACAATATTATAAAAAGCATTGATTCACAAAAATTAGCATTTTATATCACACCGCTTCTAAATTCCGCAGGGCGCGTGAAAAATGCGCGTTTAGCTTTTAAATTTCTAACCGCCAAAAATCCCAAAATCGCGCTAGATTTATTAGAAAGATTAAAAGAAACAAATGAGTGGCGAAAAAAACTAACAAACGAAGTTTTTACAGAGTCTTTGCAGTGCGCAATCGAGCGTGAAAAAGTCGCTTATTCCATAGGACAATGGAATGACGGCGTCATAGGCATTGTAGCAGCGCGAATCGCCGATAGATTTGGCAAAAGCGCGTTTTGCTTTAACCTAAAAGATGGCGAGTTAAAAGGCTCTGGACGCGCAAGAGATGGTGTAAATCTAATCGCTTCGATTCAAAAATGTAGTGCGCATTTATTGCGATTTGGCGGACATAGTGGCGCGGTTGGGTTAAATTTGAAGTGCGAAAATTTAGAAAACTTCATAGATTTACTTGAATCAAATCTAATTTTTAGCGAAAAAATCACCGAATCCACCGCGATAGCCACGAATCTAAATGAAATAAATATGGAGATTGTAGAGATTTTGGAATCTTATGAGCCTTATGGCAATGCAAATGCAATGATTAGCTTTGAATCTATTGCTGTGGTGTGCAAATCTCAAATCATAAAAGATTCACACCAAAAGTTAAGTTTTGAAAATGCGTGTTTTAGGGCTATTTTGTTTAATAATACGCAGGATTTTATCGGGCAAAAAGTGCGAATAAATTATCACATAAAGCGCAATTTTTGGAATGAAATTGAAGCGCAAATCACTGATATAAGGCAAATATAATGAATCCATATCCTTTTTTACTCTCAATCGCGCTTAAAATTTTTAAAATCATCTCCGCGCTCATACCAAATGCGAATCTACGCCGAAATGCGCGAAATCTGCCATTTATCATCTCACGCCACATTTGCCAAATATCAAAGCAAAATCTAATCAAAGCAGACATTTTCATAAGCATAGGCGATGCGTGCAAACCCGCACTACATTTAAGAGAATATGGATTGCGAAAATTATCATCTCCGCTTGATTGGATGTATAATTATTCGCTAGATGAGGCGCATAGGTGCTTTTGCGTGGAATTTGGCAACTTTTTTGAAAAATGCTATGATAGCGACAAGGCTGAGGGCAAAGAGCGCAATGTAATTTCGATTAGCAATGATGATTTGGATTGCTTTGAAAATTCGCTTACGCTCATTTGTATGGCTTACAAATAAGTCTCACAATGACGACTTTTTTTGTGTAAAAATAATGCAAATTGCATATCCTAAAACAAATTGCCACCCTAAATATCCAAATTTTTAACCTCTTTTGCGTGGGCTTGGATAAAATTCCTGCGTGGTTCGACTTCGCTTCCCATAAATAGACGAATCTTATCCTCACTCTCCACCTCATCGCCCACTTGGACGCGAAGTAAAGTGCGATTTTCCTTTGTCATAGTCGTTTCCCAAAGCTGATTTGGATTCATCTCGCCTAGCCCTTTATATCGCTGAATCGCCGCACCTTTTTTCGCGCTATTTTCGATTTCCTCTAAAAATTCGATTAAATCGCGATTTGCCAAAAATTCCAAATCACGGTCTTTGATTCGCCTATAAATGTCCTGCGCGTCCAAGAAATACTTGTCATTAAATAAATCATAGCTGATTTTTAGCTCATTTAGCCCTGATTTTGTCTGCACATAAAGCATAATATATGAATCGCTTTGCATTTTATTTAAAATATTGCAATTAGATTCGGCTAAAAATGCCTCCACACGCGCACTTAAATCGCCCAAATTTAAATCCCGCAATCCATCATTTTCGATAAAAAAGCGCAAAATATTACTTGAAAAATACAGCTTTTCTAATCGCTTCAAAATCGCACGATAATGCGAAATATTTTTCAAAATATCAATTAGCTCGACATTGCCAATGCCCTCAAAATTAAAATTTTCAATGCCATTTTCAATAAGAAACGCACTTAAATGCTTTTCATCTTTTAAATAAACTTCTTTTTTGCCTTTTTTAAAGAGATATAGCGGTGGTTGCGCGATATAAATATGCCCATTGTCAATTAGCGGACGCAAATATTTATAAAAAAATGTAAGCAGTAGCGTCTGTATATGACTACCATCGACATCGGCATCCGTCATTAAGATGATTTTATGATAGCGAAGCTTTGATAAGTCAAATTCATTGTCGATTCCACAGCCAAAGGCGGTAATCATATTGATAATTTCATCGGTTTTTAGGATTTTGTTGATATTGCTTTTTTCTACATTTAAAATCTTACCGCGCAGTGGCAAAATCGCTTGATAAGCCCTATCTCTACCTGTTTTCGCACTTCCACCAGCTGAATCGCCCTCTACTAAAAATATCTCAGAAATTGTCGGATCTTTGCTTTGACAATCTGCAAGTTTGCCCGGCAGTGTGCCAAAGCTATTTACTTCTTTTCGTGTGAGTTCCCGCGCTCTTTTTGCAGCCTCGCGTCCTTTTGCCGCTAAAAGTGCCTTTTGAATAATCGCCTTTGCATCATTTGGATTTTCCTCAAAAAACTTTGATATTTTTTCATAAGTTAGCCGTTGCACGATATTTCGCACAAATGAATTGCCAAGTTTGCCCTTTGTCTGTCCCTCAAATTGCGGGTCCATTACTCGCGCTGACACCACCGCCACAAGCCCTTCGCGCACATCATCGCCTTGAATTTTAGAATCTTTTTCTTTACTATTTAGATTTATATAATTCATAATCGCACGACTTAAACCCATTCTAAACCCAGCTTCGTGTGTCCCGCCCTCGATTGTGCGGATATTATTCACAAAACTTAAAAGTTTTTCGCTATAAGAGTTATTATAAGCCAAAGCAATGTCAATCTCTACTTCATTGCCTTTTTCGCCGTCTTTATCGCTAAAAAAGATGATTTGTGAGATTAACTCATTATTATTCAAATCTTCTACAAATTGCTTTAATCCGCCCTCAAAGTGGAATCTCTCACTTTTTTCTGCAATCTCATCGTTAAAATTTATCTCAATATTTTTATTTAAATACGCCATTTCTTTGAATCGATTACATAAGATTCCGCTATCAAATTCTACAATCTCCATTATCTCATCATCTGGGAAAAATTCAATTATCGTGCCGTTTTTAGTCGAATCGCCGATGATTTCAAGTGATGTTTGTGGGATTCCTTTGGCAAACTCTTGGCGATAGATTTTGCCATTTTTATGGATTGTCATAATGAGCTTTTTACTTAAAGCATTTACCACGCTAACGCCCACGCCGTGAAGTCCGCCAGAAACTTTATAAGTATCTTTGTCAAATTTGCCACCAGCGTGAAGCACGGTTAGCACCACGGTAGCAGCGGGGAGATTTTCGCCTTCGTGCATATCAACGGGGATTCCGCGTCCATTATCCTCGACAATCACGCTCCCTGCTTTTGTAAGCGTGATATTGATTTTAGAACAAAATCCAGCCATCGCTTCATCAATAGAATTATCCACGACTTCATAAACCATATGATGAAGTCCGTTGATATTCGTATCGCCGATATACATTCCGGGGCGTTTTCTAACTGCCTCTAAACCCTTTAAAACTTTGATATTTTTTGAGCTATATTCATTCATCTTTGCTTTTTTCCTTAAAATTTTGTCGAATCTATGTAAGATTTAATAGATTTATCATAGATTTACGCGAATCTAATCTAAAATAGGCATAAATGTCAGTAAGAAATTATCGCTTTTTAGCGTTGAAGCAGCGTGTAAATTTTCATTTATGCCAAATTCAAATGTCTGCGTGTTAATATGCGCGACAAAGTCCAAAATATGCTTTGAATTAACCGTTATTGAGAAAGTTTCATCGCCTAATTTTTCCGCAAACTCTTTATTTAACTCTGAATCTAAATCAATCTCTGCATTTGCTTCAAAATCCTTGTCGCTATACACAACTTCAAAGAAAATACTATCTTTTTTAAATGTAAGACGCGCTTGAAACCACACAGAGTTAATGATTTTAAGTGCCTCTGTGATTTTGTCCTTGTCAATAATAACGCGGTATTTTATATCTTTTGGGACTACTTTTTCATAATCGATAAAGTTTCCATTTGGAATCTTTGTCCAAAAGGTAAATTTATCATTTTCAATAATAATATTTTTATCATTAAAGTATAGATTTACATCTTCATTAAAAAGCTTTTGGACTTCCATAATCGCCTTTTTAGGAAACATAAAATTCATTTTATTTACGCTTTGGCTATCAAAGCTAATAACTTCAAGTCGCTTTGTGTCCGTTGCTACGAAGTTAAATTTATATTCTTTAATATCAATTAGCGCGTTGCGATACTCTGTGCGTGGATTGTTTATTTCAATTACAGGAAGCAATCTTTTTAGTGAATCTATGAGATTTTTTGAATCAATATTTAGCTTTGATTTTTCGTAATTTTGCGGAAATTCAGGGAAATTATCGCCGATAAAGCTTGGGAGTTTAATAGTAGATTTGCCTTGCTTAATCTCTAATTTTTCGCCTTTTTCGCCATAATCTTTCTTTTCTATGGTTATATTTTCATCTTTTAGACTTTTTAGCGAATCTAAAAGTTTTTTACCATTTACTGCTAAATTATCATCGCCATCGGCATTTTCACATTCTAATTTAGCTATGATTCCCATTTCATAATCAGTTGCCTTTAAAATAAGCTCATTATTTTTGATTTCTATTAAAACACAAGCCGTTATGACACTCACATCTCTTTTTTCGGTAAATGCTTGAATGCTACTTACTACGGATTCAATCGTGCTTTTGTTTATGGTAATTTTCATTATTTGCTCCTTTTTTTAATAAATCTAAAAAAAATAGTAATATTAGTAGAGATGTGAATTATGTGAAAAAGTCTAATTTTTCCCATCTCCAAACGAAATATTATGTCATTTTTATTTAGAAAAATTTGATGAAATTGTGGCATAATTTTGCTTGATTATTTTTTAATTTCCTTAACTTTTGATTCGATTTCTGCAATTTTTTTCTTTAAAATATCATTTTCTGCTACTTCTGTTTGAATCTTTTTGATAGCTTTGCTAATGGTGCTATGGTCTTTCATATCCAAAATTTTTGCAAGTTCCGCCATAGAGTTTGATGAAACATTGCGTCCTAAATAAATTACTATTTTTCGCGCTAATAGAATATCTTTTGTGCGCTTTTTGCTTTTAATCTCGCTTTGTTTTAGATTCATAACTCGTGCGGTTGTTTCAATAATATCATCAAGCGTTATTTTGGGATTTGCATTGCGTTTCATATTGCCTACGACACTTTGGACTAATTTTAAATCGATTTCTTGGCTCATCATCGTAGAATATGAATTTATCGTAGTTAAGATTCCTTCAATCATACGGACATTGCTTCCTGTATTTACGGCGATAAATTCTATCATCTCATTATCTAAATTTATAAAATTTAATTCACATTTTTGCTTTATAATATCCTTTTTAAGTTCGACTTCAAGGGGATTTATGTGCGATACTATGCCTGATTCAAAGCGCGATTTTAGTCGCTCTTCAATGCCATTTAAATCCTTTATGGGTTTATCGGAGGTAAGGACGATTTGAGAATTATTTTCTTTTAAAATATTAAATGTGTGAAAAAATTCCTCTTGTATTTTTTCTTTTCCACTAAAAAATTGAATATCATCAATTAGTAAATAATCGCATTTGCGGTATTTTTCACGGAATCGCTCCATAGATTTATTATTTAAATGTGTCATATAATCATTCAAAAATTCCTCGCTTGTGATTAAAATCACATTTTTATGCTCGGTGTTATAGTTGCCGATGGCATTTAGCAAGTGCGTTTTGCCTACGCCCGTATTTCCGCTAATAAAAAGCGGATTATAATTTTTACCTTGCTCTTTTGCCACAACTTGGGAGAGTTTGAATGGATATTCATTTGATTTGCTAACTTTAAAAGTAGCAAATGTGTAGCTAGGATTTAGCACAGAGTTTTTGATTATGGTTTTGGTATTAAAAATGGGGTTTTTTGCGCTATTTTGTCCATTTGAAATGCTGTGTTTTTTTAAAATTAGCTGTATCTCTGGCTTAATATCTGTGTGAATTTCAAAAAGTGAGGCGATTTTTGAGACATAATTTGCCTTTATCCAATTTAGAATGAAAATATTATCCACTTCAAGGATTTTTAGATTTGAATCTGACTTTTCTTCGTTAAATTTAATATTTTTAATATAGCGATTAAATTCCCTGCTACCTAACTTTTTTTCCAAATCTTTTAAAATAATATTCCAAATCATAAGCAAAACTCCCCAAATTTCGTGTAAAATTCCAATATGTGAATTTTATGTGAATTTGATGTGAAAATATAGTGAATTTATAGTGAATTTGAAATTATAATAAAAAAACATTAAAGGCAAATTAGTGAATATTTTAGGCATTGACCCGGGGACGAAAAACTGCGGATATGCGGTGATATGCGGTGAAAAAAATAAATTATCGCTACTTGAAGCAGGGCTAATAAAAATGAAAGAATCCAAATTGCAACACCAAATCGCAGAGTTTAATGAAGGCATAAATATCGTTTTGGCAAATCATAAGATTGATTCAGTGGCGATTGAGGACATTTTTTATGCCTATAATCCCAAATCTGTCATAAAACTCGCGCAATTTCGGGGCGCAATTAGCTTTAAGATAATCCAAGAGCTAGGCAATTTTGCCGAATACACGCCTTTGCAAGTCAAAAAAACGCTCACAGGCAATGGCAAAGCGGATAAAATCCAAGTGGCATTTATGGTAAAAAAGATTTTAGGAATCACAAAAGAAATAAAGCCGCTAGATATTACGGACGCAATAGCGGTAGCGATAACGCATTATTATAATGTGCGGTTGTCTCTTTGAGGCTTTTAAGGGATGCTTCGCGCTCGACTGCTTAATGGACTTTAATGTCCTATTTTCGCAGTCTCACACTCTACCTAGCGGGTTGTGAAACAAAAACCTTAAAATCGCCCACTTCCGCCTTAATTAAAACTCTACCGTTCCACTAGAAGCAAGTGGGATTACTTTATTGCCCGGTCCGCCAGAGCTTTGATAAGAAGTGCGTAATTGAGAGCAGAAGTCATTAGCTACAAACTGATTTTGTCCATTGCCACCACCGTTATCTACGCCACTATTATTTGGGGCAAACACCATATAGCCTTGAGCGATTCCTAGCACAGCACCACAGCCACCTTTGCTTAATTTTCCATTTTTTCTTACATTACCCACAGGTTGAATTGTATCTTTTCCATCTACTGATATTGCAGCTCTACTAGCAGGTAGGCTGCCACTTTGTGGGCTATTCCACCTACTACCATCTAATCCACCTACTTCCATTATCCATTTACCCCAATTCTCCATTGTAGAACCTTGTCCCCAAGGTTTATTTGGGTCAGTAGGTTGAGAAGCTGTTGCATCGATATTATCTGCAAATACCTTTGCTACGATAGCTTTTTGCACACTTGCCAAGTCGCTTCTAGCAGTTGCTACTTGTGCATCTGTCCTTGTAGCTACAAATCTAGGCACTGCCACAGCTGCCAAAACACCTAGTATAACGATAACAAACACTAGCTCAATCATACTAAAACCGCTTCGATTGTTGCTTTTGTTGAATTTTGTGCTCATATTTTACTCCTTAAAATTGAATTTTGTATTTAAGCACTAAATACAAACTAGCATTTTACCCCCCCCCGCTTAAAATTATCTTAAATGTAAAGTAAATATGAAAAAATTTGTAGATTTTTTGATATTTTTTTGGATTATTAAAGAAACTTCGCTTCGCTTGTTTTGCTACGAATCTGCTAACGCAGATTCTCATAATTACAGAAATATTTTGATTAGATTCACGCGAATCTAGCGAAATTATCAAATATACAATCGCACTTTTTTAAGTTTTAAAACTACCTACGATATTGCCTATCAGTAAGTTAAATCCATCGACTAAAATAAAGATTAGAATCTTAAAAGGCAGTGAAATCATTATAGGCGGTAGCATCATCATACCTAGTGCCATTAAAAGCGAGCTTACCACCATATCAATGACTAAAAAGGGTAAATAAAGCAAAAAGCCGATTTGAAATGCCGTTTTTAGTTCGCTTATCATAAATGCGGGGAGTAGCACGGTAAGCGGGACATCATCGATAGTTTTTGGATTTTCTAATTTGCGAATGCGAAAAAACAACGCCAAATCTTTCTCACGCGTATTTTTTAGCATAAATTCTTTAAATGGCGCGATTGTGCGCACAAATGCTTCATCATAAGGGATTTCTTTTGCAATGTAGGGTTTTATACCAACTTCATAGCCTTTTTTTGCCACAGGCTCCATTATAAAAAATGTCAAAATTAGCGCAAGGCTCACTAGAATCTGCGTGGGTGGCGATTGCTGTGTCCCCATTGCCGTGCGTAAAAATCCTAGCACGATTATGATTCGTGTAAAGCTAGTCATAACAAGCACAAGGCTTGGTGCAAGGACTAAAAGCGTGATGATTACGACAATATTTAGTGTATTTACCAAATCGCCCGGCTCTTTTGGGGCGTTAATGGAGAGATTTACTGTTGGCAGTGTAGGCGACATTGTGGCGGGTAAATCGCTTACTTGGCTTGGATTTATAGTGTTGCCCGTAGTTCCGCGTGGTTGCTCTAAAATTAGCCTACCATTTTCGTCCAAATTTGCGGTGGCATCGCTAGGGCTATTTGGGCTTAAATTATTTGCATTTGTAGTCGTGCTTTGGGTGGGAGTGGCGGTAATGGGCGTATCGCTAGGGGCAGAGAAAAGCGGCATTATAAAAATAGCACACCAAAATAATATTTTTGGCAAAAATAAATCTTTTGACAAAATTCTTGCGAATCGCATTAAAACGCGCCTTTGTCTAAAAGTCCTTTTGTGCTTGTCGCAATGTCTTTGGCATAGAAACGAATATTTATCGTGTCATTTTCGACACTTTTATCCTCGCGCCCTATTGTGCTAATCCGCGCCCCATCGATTTGCAAAGCATAAAGTTCGCGTGAAATTGCTAACGCGATATTTGAAGCGCGCTCCATATTGATTTGCGCGTTTGCGGTATTTGTCCGCCCTAAAATCTCAATATTTGTATTTCGTGGCATTTTATCAAAAATCTGCTTCACACGGCGCAAAAATAGCTTTGCGTCCTCATTTACGCGAAAATTTTTATCAAAAAGCATATTTGTAGGCAAAGTAATAATAAAGCCATTTACGCCGTCCCCTATGATATTTGCCGCACCAGCGGAGACATTTGGCGATACATTAAAATCAATGATAGATTGCTCAATCATCTTTACTTCCTCCGCATATTCAGGGGGAATCACAATGTCGGCTGGAAGCGTGATTCGATGAAAGCTCGGGTCAAATTTAATCCCGCCATCTAGCACGGTTAGCGCACCTTTGATACTTGCCTCTGCTTCGCGTAATTTTTTGGCATCAAAAGTCGCCATCGATAAAAGCAAAATAAAAAATGTGAGTAGCAAACTCATCAAATCGCCAAAAGTCCCTAACCATAAGGGCAATCCACCTTTTGGCTTTTCCTCAAACTTTTTTGCCATTTTCGCGCCCCATAAATCGCCCTTAATGTCGCCCTAAATCGCCCAAGATTCTAATCAAACTGACTTACGCGCTCATTTGGTGGCAAGAATGATAAGAGTTTAGTTTCAAGCACACGCGGATTATCCCCCGCTTGAATAGATATAATGCCCTCAATGACTAGCTGTTGCATTAGCACTTCATCTTTTGCGCGGATTCGCAAGATATTAGCAATCGGCGTCCCCACCGTGTTACCGATAAGCGAACCATAGAGCGTGGTAATCAACGCCACCGCCATCGCAGGTCCAATAGAGCTAGGGTCGCTCATATTTACAAGCATCGCCACAAGCCCCACTAGTGTCCCAAGCATACCAAATGAACCCGCCAAAGCCGCCCACTGCTCAAACATATCAGCATTACTATTATGACGCGCAAAACTCTGCTCCATATCCACTTCCAAAAGCTCACGAATCGAATCTGGTTCTGCGCCATCTACCGCCATACTTAAACCTTTTCGCAAGAAATCATTTTCCTCTTGATTGACATTTTGCTCTAAACTCAAAATCCCATCGCGTCTAGCTTTTATGGAATATTCAGTAACGGTTTTTATAAGCTGTGGAATATCGTAAGTGTGGGGTTTAAAGGCGATTCCCATATATTTAAAGAGCTTTTTCATATCTTCTAATTTGGTAGAAACCATTAGCGCGGAGAGTGAGCCACCAATGGTAATCATAACAGAAGGTATGTCAATATAAACAGAAATCCCCGCTCCCAAAACTGTGGAGTAGAAAAGTAAGCCAAAAATCGTAAATAAGCCAATTATGGTCCCTAAATCCATATTATCTCACTTTTGTAGATTGATTAAATAAATTTGCGATTATATCGTTTTTTGTGTTAAAATTTTTTAAATAGTTATATTTTTAAGAAAGGAAACTATGAGTAAAAATGTGAAAGATTCAAAGAAAACGCCCATATCTGCAATCATTTTGGCAGGTGGTTTTGGGACGCGTATGAAAAGCCAAACGCCCAAAGTTATGCACAAGATTTGTGGTAAGGAAATGCTTTTTTGCATTATCGATGAGGTGGCAAAAATAAGCGATGACATTCATATCGTGTTATTTAATGAAGCAGAGCGCATTGAAAGAGCCATTGAATCGCGCTATGAGTTGGGCGGAGATTCGATTTTAAATTTGCATTTGCAAGATTATGCGCATTTTCCCGGCACGGCTGGAGCGATAATGCAAGGCGCAGATTCGCCAAGTCCCAAAGCTCCCATTCTCACAAAATACGACAGAATCTTAATTTTAAGTGGCGATATGCCCCTAGTTTGCGCCGAATCGTTAAGCGCGTTTGTTAAGTGCAAAAGCGAAATTGCGCTTGGCATTTTGGAGCTAGAAAACGCCACAAACTACGGGCGCGTGGTAATGAATGGCGATAAAGTGCAAAAAATTATAGAGGAAAAAGACGCAGATTCGGCGCAAAAGCAAATAAATCTTGCAAACGCTGGAATCTATTGTCTAAATCGAAGTTTGCTTGAATCTGCCCTGCCACAAATTGATTCACGCAATAATCAAAATGAATTTTATTTAACGGACATCATAAAATTTAGCGATGATATTAGCGGGATTGTGGCAAATGAGTGCGATTTTATGGGGGTAAATTCTAAAATTGAGTTAGCAAAGGCAGAGGAATTTATGCTTGTGCGACTGCGCGAAAATGCGATGAAACAAGGCGTAATTTTTAGAATGCCACAGAGCATTTACATAGAATGTGGCGTGGAGTTTGAGGGTGAATGTGAGATTGAGAGTGGCGCGGTGCTAAAAGGTGAAACAAAAATCATAAATAGCAAGATTTTATCGCATACCGTGATTGAATCAAGTGTGATTAAGGATAGCTCGGTGGGACCTTTTGCACGAATCCGTCCGCACTCACATATCGAATCTTCGCACATTGGCAACTTTGTGGAGGTAAAAAACTCGCATTTGGTGGATATAAAGGTGGGACATTTGAGCTATTTGGGCGATAGTGAGATTGAAAGTGGCACAAATATCGGTGCTGGCGTTATTACCTGCAATTATGATGGCAAAAATAAGCACAAAACGCACATTGGCAAAAATGTCTTTGTCGGCAGTGGGACGCAGATTGTCGCGCCCGTGCGAATACAAGATAATGTGCTGATTGCCGCTGGTAGCGTGGTTACAAAGGATGCAAAAAGCGGGGATTTAGTCGTTGCTCGCTCAAAGCAAGTCAATAAAGCAGGATTTTTTTATAAATTTTTTGGAGGCAAGGAATGATTTTGTTTGTAAATGGCAAAAAAATGGAATTTGAAAATGGCAAAAATATCGCTGAAATTTTGGCGATTTTGAGCGTAGAGGCAAAGATTTTTGCCATTACACTAAATGCGAAATTAGTCAAAAAAGATGACTATGAACGCACGATACCGCAAGATGGCGACAAAATCGAAATGCTACAATTTATGGGCGGCGGGTGAGATTAGTGCAAATTAAACGCAAAAAACGCCACCATTGAAGTCATTGCGAGGCAGTGTGAGCGTAGCGAACACAACGAAGTAATCTTATGGCGTTTGGATTGCTTTAAATTGACTAGCGAAAATCTTGCAATTATGGGATTTTACCTACCCCCTAGCCCCCTCCGCAAGGGAGGGGGAAATCTTGCTTTGAACTAACTCTGCAAGGGATGGGAAATCTTTGGCAGAATCTCAAAAATATCAAAAGCAAATCATAATAACACACAAATCTCATAATTTTAAGTCGTGTGTTTTGGATTATTTGGGCTAAAACCTTTAAAATGACGGGACAATGACAATAGAGATTCGCCCAAATTTTATGCAAAATTTTCTATAATTCCGCCTAAATTTTTTAAAAATTTTTAACACATTTTAGGGGGAATTTTGAGCTATGAATTTGGATTTTAAAGCGATAGTTTGCGAAGTGTTAGAGATTGAGGGAAAGGCGTTGATGGATTCGTGCGCCAAAATTGACGCGATAGAGTGGGGCAAAATCGTTGATTTTGTGATGAGTGCAAATCGTCTAATAGTGCTAGGTGTAGGCAAAAGCGGACATATAGGCGCAAAAATCGCTGCCACGCTTTCAAGCACGGGGACGCCAAGTCTTTTTATCCACCCCACAGAGGCTATGCACGGCGATTTGGGCGCGATTACGGCGACAGACGCGATTTTAGCGATTAGTTATAGTGGGGAGAGCGAGGAGTTAATCAATCTTATGCATCACCTGCGCCGTTTGTCGCGCGGAATCATCACTATGACGCAAAACGCCAAAAGCTCTATTTCAAGGCAGGGTGATTTTTTTATCGATATTAGCGTGGAGCGTGAGGCTTGTCCTCTAAATGTCGCGCCCACGACTTCTACGACTTTGAGCCTTGCGCTAGGCGATGCGTTGGCTGTATGTCTAATGAAAGCGAGAGGCTTTGAGCGCGCGGATTTTGCGAGTTTTCACCCGGGGGGAAGTTTAGGAAAACGGCTTTTTGTAAAAATCAGCGATTTAATGCAAACGCAAAATCTCCCAATAATCACGCCACAAACGCCACTGCGTGAGGCGATAATGGCGATGAGCGAGGGCAAACTAGGCTCTGCGCTAATTGCACGGGACGGAAAATTGCAGGCGATTTTAAGTGATGGGGACTTGCGCAGGGCGATGATTCGGGCGGATTTTAGCTTGGAATCTCCTGCTATAAATTTCGCCACCAAAAATCCCAAAGTCTGCAAGGACGCAAAAATTTTGGCTTATGACGCGCTAAAAATGATTGAGGATTCAAAGATTCAAATGCTTGTGGTTGTGGGCTGTGATATGGAGATAAAAGGCGTGTTGCATATTCACAAACTAATCGAAGCGGGGATAAAGTAAGCGAGATTATTCATTTTAAATCAATCTTTTTATCTCGTCATTTTGCAATAGACAGCTAAAAATATGTTTTGGTTTTGGCATACTCCCCACTTTGATTAGCATATCACCTTTGCCTAGTAACTTTTCTGCGCCTGATTCATCAAGTATAATTTTTGATTCTGCTTCTTTACTTACACGCAATGCGATTTTGCCATCGATATTATTGCGCAGTCCTTTTAGCAATATACCATCGGGGCGTTGTGTGCCTAAAACCAAATGTATTCCCGCTTGGCGCGACATTTCAGTCAATCGTGCTAACCTATCTTTAATGGTTTTGTCATTTTCGACTAAATTATTTAGCTCATCAATGATTAACACTCTAAATTTTAGCCCTAAATCTTGCACATTATTTATCCCCGATTCGCTCATTTTAGCGTTTCGCTCATTCATTTCATCGATGAGATTTTCGATTATATCCCCTGCTTCTTGCATATCCATAACTAGCCTAATTTTAGGGCAAAAGACTCTAAAATCTATTCCGCCTTTTGGGTCAATCACGGTGATTTCTACATTTGGATTTTGAAGTAGGCACACTATCATTGTTTGGATAAATTTGGTTTTCCCACTGCCCGTAGTCCCAGCTACAAAGCAATGCGGAGCGGTGGCTAAATCAAAACATAGGCTATTTTCATCAATATCGTTTCCAGCGTAAATGCCTAGCTTGTCATTGCGTTTTTTTAGCTCGGCTAATCCTTCTTTAAATTCTGCTAGTCTTAGGTTTTTCCATTGTGATTCGGGCTTTGCAATTTGGATATTATACCCTCTAGGGATTCCTTCGCAGGATTCGACTAATACAGAAGCACCAAACTCATCATCAAGATATTTTGCCTTTGTTTTAAACGCTGATATTTTGTCTGAATCTTCAAGCTCGACTTTGCAGATATGGTGGCGATATGAATCCATCTCATTCATAAGTTGAATGTTAATGGCAAATTTTTTGAAATATTTTTGTAGTTGGATAAAATAATCTGTTTTAGCATTTTCTTGTTTTATATCGTTCGCATTGCTTGTTGAATCCATAGATTCAAATCCTAAATTTTCTAAACACCACTGATAAATACTGTCATTATTTTTCCAAGAGTTATGTAGTTCAAATAATCCTCTTTTAATGTATTTTCCTAAAATATCCAAATATAGATTATTGTCTGTAAAAATATCTTTATCCAATTCATCTTTGTGTTGCATATATAGCACAGCACGAAATGCCATATCAAAATCCTCTTTTTTGTCTTTCCCTTTGCCCGTTAGCTGTGTTAAGTGGTATTCGCCTTTTTTAGCATTTTTATCGCCAATAATTTGTTTTTCTTGCCACCGAGAAGATTTTAACAGAATTTTAGGACATTTTAATGCCCTAGCAAAAGCTACTCGCAAGATAAGATATTTAGGAAAATCATTGTCGCTAAATTCTGATGTTTTATATCCAAAACCATCTCTACGCACTCTATCTATAAACATTTCCTCTAAATTATTTGTATAAAAATCTGCCATTTTGATACCTCCTATAAAATTTCATCGATATTTGCCATTTCTTTTATGGTAGCGTGGCTTCTATTTTCCTCGTTGGAGATTTGATAAAGTCCAGCAATATAAGGCTTAATGTATTGATATTCTTTTGCGCTAATCTCTGTATCCGTTGGCAAAATAATCACTTGATTGCCTTTAGCATAATAATGCTTAATTATATTAGCGCGATTCCTTGAATCAATCCTACTTAATGGTGTGTCTAAAATAAGCGGAATTTGAGAATGTGATAGTTCGCTCAAAGCACCAAAAATACAAATAGCCAAAATTTGCTTTTGCCCAGCACTCTGAGATTTTACAATGACTAAGTTATCATCTATATCTTTTAGCCTTATCAAAAAATTTTCATCTATTTCTAAATCTTGTATATTGTCATCAGGCATAATCAATTTATATTTTTCAAGTATTTTATTGTGTAGTTCCTCTCGCAATCTTGTTACAAGTTTATTTTTATATGTCTCTATACATTCACGCAACAAATCTAAATATATCAACTTACCTTTTATGCGTTCAATATTTATCGATTGGTCTAGGCGATAGATTTCTTTTGTTATTTCATCTTTTTGTTGATTTAAGTCATTGAAGTTTTTCGTATATTTCTCTATATTTAACACAAGATTGTTTTTGCGTTTTTCGCATTCTTGCTTTTTGTCATTTAATTCTTCTTGCCTTGTTTTTGTAAATTCATCTATATGTTGTGAATCTATACTCATCTTGTATAATTTTTAACTCAAAATTCAATTTTTTAATTGCGATGAGTTCTTGTTGCAAACTATTAGATTCCACTCTAGCAAATATTTCTTTGATTTCCCAAATGTATTGTGTGGGGATTTTGCCAACCTCGTTTGCAAGTTTGGATTCCAATTTTTTAGGAATGGTGTTTAGGATTTCATCAAATAGATTTTGTATTGTTTGGCGCGTTTGGTTTTCACAATCTAGCGACTTTATTTCGTTATTTGCAATTTGCAATATATCTGGCGTAAGTCTTTTAAATGCTTCTATGTCGCCTTTTTGTGTACTTTTTTGCGTGGAATCTAGCTCGTCTTTAAGGTCTTTGATAAAATTACCATTGCTTACAAAAACTACTGCCTTTAGGCTCTCGCATAATGATTTTTTATTTTGTAATAGTTTCTCTTGTAAGTGGGATTTTTCGCCTATCAGTCTTTCTTGTTCGCGACTTGAATCTGCCATAAGTTGATTTAAATGCTTGTCTATGTTTTTAATTTCTGCGATTTGTTCCTCTTGTTGTAATTTTGCTTCATCAAGCGTATCTTTAATGGCTTTAATCTTGGATTCTAAAGACTCTTGCTCGCTACGCTTAATGCGTAAATCATTTTGTTGCTTTTTATCTTGTAGCTCGCTATCTTTAAGCTTATTTCTACATTTTCTAATTTGTTCTATGATAATATCCAAAGGACTTATTTGTAAAATGTCCTCTATTTTTTCTCGCAACTTGCCTTGCAGGTTATTGCTAATATTTTCAATTTCCTCGCCATCAAAAAAGAAAAATTCCACAAAGTTTGGCGATAACATAGTGCTTACTTTGTCTTGTGCCTCATCATCGCTGTATTCATTGCCATCTATTGCCAAAGTGAGCGATTCTTGTATGTCATTGCTTTGCGCATTTTTCCAGCAACGAGTTAATGTAAAATCCTTGTCGCCAAACTCTCCCTCAAATCGCACAAAAAATTCACTCTGTCCTTCTCTCAATGCAGTTTTATTTAATATGCCCTCCCATTCAGCATTTCCTTTAATAAAAAGCTTGCTACTAATCTTTGTGTTTATTTTAGCAAATCTCGCTATAACATCAGGGATATTGCCACTTTCTAAGCCTGTGCCTAAAAATAATAATTTTGCACAACGAATAAAACCTGTCTTGCCAAAGCTATTGTTGCCATAAATGCAATATATATTGCGCCCATCTTGTTTGCGAAATTCAACACTTACTTCGCCATAATATGCAAATAAATTACATATTGTTATTTTGTTTATAAACATTATGATTCCTCGCTTTGTTTTGCTGTTTTATCGTCTAGCAACTTTTCTATCTCTGCCATAACAAATGTGTTTGCACGATTCTTTTTGATATTGGCACAAATATCTATTGTTTTAGAAATTAGATTCTCTACATTTTCGCACTCTATGGCATTTCCACATTCTTTCATCTTTTCCTCAACCACCTCTTGCAAAATCTCTTTATGCAAAATCTTGCTTTTTTCCATTTTATGCTCCTTTAATCGCCCGAATTGTTGGGCTTTTTTTATCGCAGTGTTATCCAAATCAAAGTCTTTGTCCCATTCACCTTGAATCGCCAAAATCTGCTTATCGCTAATCAGTTCCACGCCACCATTTTGCTTAAACTTACGCTCTGCTTCCAAAAGTTTTTCTAAAATTATAACACGAATCTTGCTTAAAAATGGTCCTAATCCACCTACCTTATACACCGCACGCCCATCGCGTTTATAATCCGCCCTTGCGTTTGGATTTTCACGCAATTCTTTAATATAGTTGCGAAAGTCGTTTAGTGGCTTTAAGCGTGCTTCGCCCGTGCTTATAAAGCCCTGCATTGATTTGTCCTCATTTACCACCGTGCACACCCAGCACCCAAAGCGTGAGCCACCACAACTACTTTGTGCTAAATCTGTGATAAATTGGCATTCATCTCCACTTGCCTTTGAATATAGCGCAAATAATTCACTATGGTCTTTGTCCCACAATGGCTTATGGCTAAGCAAATATCCCCACACAGAGTCCGTATCCCACTCTGCAATAGGCGAAAAAGTGAGCGTATCAGGGAAATCTTGGTGTTGCGAATATCCGTCCTCATTTAAGATTCGCTTTTCGATAGATTTTTTGCGATTGCTTGACTCGCTTTTTCGCGAGCCTAGCAATAAAATACACGAGCCATATTGTCGCGTGATTTTTGCTACTTGCGCTTTTGCAGGATTGATTTTAAGTCGTTCTGTGCACCAGCGAAATGTGCGTGTGGGGCTTGGGTAACCTTTGCCGATGAGATTTACCCAAAAATCATCTTTGAGATTTGGAGCGACTAAAATCACTTCAAAGGGAATTTTATTTTCTTTTGCGTGAGCATTGATAGAATCAATCACAGCGTGTAAAAATCTATCGATATGCGGGGCTTCTACAAGCGTATTTGATGCGATTGCAAAAGTAGGACGGCGTAAATGTGATGGCAAAGAGACAAGCATTTCATAAACTAATTGCAATACACAAGTAGAATCTTTGCCCCCGCTAAAAGTAACTACCCACGCTTTTTTAGTGGCAAGATATTTTTCTTTTAGCGTGGCGATAGTTTGGCTTACAAGTGGATTATCGTTTATATGTTGTGGTGTAGATTTGCCTTGATAAGATTCAAATCCATTGTCAAATGCCTCCATAATCCCACAATCCAAATAATGTATTTTATCAAAGCTATAATTTTTAGCAAAAGATTTGTCTTTTGCTATGCTTTCACACATTTTTTTCGCTTTAATGCTACTAAAACACACAAACAAAATAGGCTTTTGCGTGGTATTTTTGGGGTGCGAATTTATAAAATTTATCACTTCATCTTTGTTTTGTAGATTATGTGAATCGCATAAATGCGCACTTAAAAATGCCTGTCTCCCACGAATATCTATAATACAAAAATCGCTAAATTTATTTTGTAAATCTAACAATGAAATTTTTTGGATAAGCAAAGCCATTTGTAGCCTTAAAATTGTGGATTTTGGCAATATTATAGCACAGATTTATACATTTCTCAATAATTATTATATGTGGCATTAGCCTAAAATTTCCCCTAATAGCTTTATAATCTTATCTATTACTTTTAGATTTTGCAAGTTTTGGATGTGAGTTGCATCGCCAAAGATAAAAACCGCGCTAATGGCGATTAGTGGGGTTAAAACAAAGATTAAAATGATTTTTTCAGCAATGCTACCTGTGCGAAAACGCAGTATTTGTGGCAATAGGACGGCTTTTTTGCGTGAGATGGGGAAAAAATAATGCGGGATTCCGCTAATGGTTAGCATATCGCCTATTTGATGCAAGAAAATACCATAAGCTAGGGCAAAAAATATTGGCGTGATAAGTGGATGGGCAAAAATCGCGCCTACCACCACAAAAATCAGCGGGAAAATCAAAAAATGCGTGAATCCTCTATGCGAAAAACTAATGCTAAAAATCCGTGAGATGAGCGGGAATTTTCTGCCAATAAAGCTACGCGGTTCATCTATGTCTGGCAATAAAGAGCCTAGCAAGATTAGCGGGAGCAAAAGTGTGAGATAAAATTCCTTTGCTATGCCACATTTTTGGGCTAACGGATAGGCGACAATCCCGCCCACAAGTCCTAGTGAAATGTGGCTTTTGGCTAACATAATGCTGTCTTTGAATCGCTAGTAGATTGCCAACGAAGTCGTGCCGACTTCTCGCAATGATAGGTATTTTAAAAGCATCGAATCTTTATCTCTTTTGGTGCGTCATCTTTGAAATTATCAATCATTTTCTCAATCTCCGCTTCTGTGCCCACTTTCAAGTCTAAATCGCTTATAATAACCTTGTAGTCTGGGTTTAGCGGGAATTTATTTTTCACATAGAGATTGAAATGGCATTTTTTTATGAGATTTTTGCCGACATTTTGCAAAGTGCCATTTAGAAAAAAGCTATCGATATAGACGAGTTTTTTTGAGCCATTATCGCTAAAAACTACCTTATTTATGAAATTATCAAGGATTAGAATGTTTAAAAATGGCAGTGCGAAAAATAGCAGCACACAAAAGCTAAAAACTAGCCATTTTACCGCACCGCGTAGCAAAAATCCAAGCATAAGAATGACGATAAATGCAAAAAATAGCGCGAATCCTACAAAAAAGTCCCAAAATCCCACTTGTGGTAGCTCAAATCCCACGATTCGCCCTTATGTTATTTTTTTCGTGCTTTTTTTTCATCAATGCCACTTGTGCCAAATCGCCGTTTTAGCTCATCCATCACGCGACTTGGCGATATATCGCAATAGCTTAATCCCACTAGTAAGTGATAAATTAAATCCGCAGTTTCATAAATGACTGCGTCTGTGGGATTTTGTGGGAGGTTTGGTGTATGGTGCGAATCGCTTGAATTGCAAGAATCCGCGCTTTTAGATTCGTGGCGCAAATAGGCTTTAGATTCGCGTGAATTTACCCACCCCCTTTGTCCCCCTCCGCAAGGGAGGGGGAGAGATTGGTTTTTATCCTCCGCAATGGAGGGGGAAAGTATGGTATCGACTAGCATTTGAGATGGGGAATCATCTTGTTCCCCTCCCCTTGCGGGAGGGGTTAGGGGTGGGGTATTTTTAGATTCGCATAACAAATCCTTTATCGCAAAGCATACTTCGCCACTCTCTTCGATGATTTTTTTGCAAATCGCATTTTCCCCTTTGGCGTAAAGCTTGGCGGTGTAGGATTTATCCGCGCTTTCAAACTTGCGCTCTTGGAGAATATGATAGAGATTATCGATGATATGATAGGGGTTTGTGTGATTTTGCGCCGATAGATTTGGCGATTCCAAAGATTGAATCGCCAAAGATTCCAAATCCACTTTTTTAAAAAAACAGCTCATATTTCCCGTATGACAGGCGAATCCCTTTTGATTTACCAAAAATAAAATCGCGTCATTATCGCAGTCAATGTGAATGGCGTGGATTGTCTGCACATTGCCACTTTCTTCGCCCTTTTGCCAAAGGCGATTTTTAGAGCGTGAGAAATAATGCGCTATGCCTTTTTGTAGCGATAAACGCAAAGATTCAGCACTACTATATGCAAGCATTAGCACTTCTTTTGTGTGCGAATCTTGAGCGATTGTTGGGATTAGTGGCGATTTATCCCACGCGATTTGTGCTAAAATTGCTTCAATGTTTGAATCCGCACTCACTATTCGCCCCAAAACTTTACAAACCCAAAAACCGCGAATTATTCGCCACCTGCGGCGGTATTTTTCTTTTTAGACTTTGAATCCACCCAAATATTTGGCACAGCACCGCCGGGCGTTAGGAAAATCTGCGCGTCTTTATTCTCTCGCAGTGCTTCATTAAACTTCGCTTGGGTTTCAATCTGGCGCAAGTTAAGTAGTTGATTTGTTAGGCTAGAGCCGATGGCGCGATTTGCCTTGCTTTGCGCTTGGGCTTCGATTGTGATGGCATCTGCCGCGCCCTGCGCTTTGGTGCGATTTACATCTGCCTCGCCTTTTGCTAGTGTTACGGCTTTTTCTGCCTCCATTTTTGCCTGTTCGACTTCATAGCGTTTGCGCTCTGCCTCTTGCCTTGCGACTTGGACTTTTTCGATTTGCTCTTTGATATTTTGTGGCAAAACGATTTCGCGTAGCTGCACAGAGCTTAAAGATACGGGCTGATTTTTAAACTTCATAATCTCTGTTTCAATGTTTGTGCTAATAAGATTTGCTATGTCATTGCGTTTGATAGGCAATTCCTCCGCAGGATAGCGTCCCACAACGCCCCGCACGACATCGCGCACGACAGGGTTAATGATTTTTTGTTCCCAAGACAAGCCATACTCGGCAATGGTTTGTGGTGCGGTGGCAGCGTTTAGCTGATATTGCACGGTTAGCTCGATTGAAACCGTTAGCCCACGACTATCCATTACGCTTATGGCGTCATTGCGGAAAATCCCTTGATTCTTTCCCACTACGCCCATATCCTCCGTGCGCGAAAAGTTAATCGTCCGCACACGCGTATCGACAATGATGACATTTTGAATCCACGGGATAAAGAAATGTAGCCCCGCTTGAAGTGGCGTAAAGTCGTATTTTCCTGCGGTGGATTTAATGCCGACTTCGCCCGAATTGATGATGACAAAGGGCTTTGCGATGATAAAAATAAACACCACCACAATCACGGCAACAATGCTAATAAGCGTCTTGCTATTTGGCATATCAGGCATATTTATCGTAGGCGGTTTAAAAGGATTTTTGGGCGAATCGCCTTTTTTATCTCCGCCTCCATTTTTGTCTCCATTGTCGTTTGGCTTGGCGTTTTTGCGCTTTAAATGTTCGTTTAAATCAATAGGCATTTGGAATCCTTTAATCAATATAAGTCAAAAAGTCGCTATACTTGGAGTTTTTGCCTTGTGCGACTTCAAAAAATGCGTCCTGCAAGTTTTTTGTAATCTTGCCTCGCTTTCCACTGCCGATTTTACGGAAATCAAGCTCCCTAATCGGCGTAATCTCCGCCGCTGTCCCTGTGAAAAACGCCTCATCAGCGATATAAAATTCATCACGCGTGATTCTACGCTCAATGACTTTATATCCCAAATCTTTGGCGATTCGCACCACCGTATCTTGCGTGATAGATTCTAATGAATTATCGTGCGGTGGCGTGATTAGCTCATTATCACGCACGATAAACACGCATTCGCCTGTCCCCTCTGCGACAAATCCATTATCATCTAGCATCAACGCTTCATCAAAGCCACATTCTGTCGCTTCAAACTTTGCCATTTGTGAGTTTAGATAGTTTGCCGAAGCCTTTGCTTTGCCCATTAGTGATTTTATAGAGTTTCGCACAAAAGAGCTAGTTTTCACGCGAATCCCATTTTCAATGCCCTCTTCTCCCAAATACGCGCCCCAATTCCACGCGGCAATCATCATTTTCACAGGGCAATTTTTATGATAAATCCCCATAACGCCATATCCCAAATAAATCAGCGGACGAATATAAACAGCGTCTTTAAAGCAATCTTTATTAGCGCGAAGCACCTCAATATGCGCGTTTTTTGTAATCTCAAAGCTGTATGGTGTATTTAGCAAAAGGATTTTCGCAGAGTTTAGCAATCGCTTTGTGTGGCAATCTAGCCGAAAAATCGCTAATCCCTTATCCGTCCTATATGCTCTAACGCCCTCAAATGCGGCATTTCCATAATGCAAACTATGCGTAAGCAAGTGCGTGGTGGCGTTTTCCCACTCTACTAATTCGCCATCGCTCCAAATAAATTTTGATTCGTCCATTGTTTGTCGCTCCGTTTGTAAAATTTAAAAAATGCGATTTTATCTAAAAACGCTAGATTTTTGCCTTAATTGCCTATAATTTCTCTAACACCCTTGCTATTGGGCGGAGATAGGAATCCATTCTTTTCTAATAGCTCTACAATGCTTGCCGCCTTGTTGAATCCTACGCCAAGTCCCCGCTGCAAGTAGCTAATAGAAGTTTTGCCACTTTGGTTTATAATTTCTTTTGCGCGTTCGATGTAATCGCCCTCACTGCTTATTTGTGTAGGTTGCGGTGTGCCAACAGGCTCTTTTTGCTCTAATGAGAAAAATTCATCATACTCCACTTCTTGCTGTGATTTTAAAAACTCCACAACGCGCTCAATCTCGCGCTCATCGTTATATGGCGCGTGAAGTCTTACGATATTATTTGTCTTTGAAAAAAGCATATCGCCACGCCCAAGCAATGCCTCCGCGCCTGTCTCATCTAAAATGACTTTGGAATCAATCTTTGAACCCACGCGATAGCTGATTTTGGAGGGCAAATTGCCTTTGATTAAGCCCGTTACGACATTTACCGTTGGGCGTTGTGTGGCAATTATTAGGTGAATCCCACTAGCCCTTGCTTTGCCTGCTAGTGAAATCAAAAACTGCTCTGCTTCGCGCCCTCCCATTATCATCAAATCCGCAAATTCATCGATGATTATGACAATATAAGGCAGTTTGTCCATTTGATTATCGCCACCATTTGCTTCTGCAAGTTCATTATAGCTTACTATCGTCTTAACCTTTGCCTTATCCATTAGCTCATAGCGGCGATTCATTTCCTCAACCGCCTTGCTTAAAGCAATAATCGCCTTTTTTGGGTCGGTGATTATAGGCGTTAGCAAATGCGGAATGTCCTTATAAAGCCCAAATTCAAGGAATTTTGGGTCAATCATAATGAAACGCAAATCCTTTGGCGTGTGCTTATAAAGCAAAGATAAAATCATCGCATTTATGCCGACACTTTTCCCGCTGCCCGTAGTCCCAGCGATTAGCAAATGTGGTAACTTCGCCAAATCCTCAATCACAGGATTGCCGATAACATCTTTGCCAAGTGCGATGGGGAGATTTGCATTTGAATTGCGAAATTCCTCGCTCTCAAAAATCTCACGCAAAAAAATCGTCTGAATCTTATTGTTTGGAATCTCAATGCCGACTACATCTTTGCCAGGGATTGGAGCTTGAATACGAATGCTAGTGGCTTTTAACGCCATTGATAAATCATCTTGCAGATTTTGAATGCGCGAAACCTTGACATTTGGCGCGGGGCGAAACTCAAAAGTCGTAACCACAGGTCCGCTATAAGTGCGCACAATATCGCCCTCGATTTTAAAAACGCGCAGTTTGTTGAAAAGATTTTGCACCTTTATGTCAATCTCGCTATCATCAATATCGATTTTTTGCGATAAGGGTGGATTTAGCAGGTTTAGTGGCGGGAGATGAAATGTGCCATCATTGCTTTGGGTTGTGCTTTGATTTGCATTTAGATTCGTATCAAAATTTGGATTTGTGGCGTGAATCGCATTTGGATTTGCGCTTTGATTTATAATATTTTGCGGTGGCGTTAGATTGCTAGGCTCTAAATCAAAGAAATTTTCGTTAAATTCATCATTATTGCTATTGTCGTCATTTACGATAGATTCGGCATTTTGTCGCGCTAATGCTTCATTGCGCGTGTAAATATATGGATTTGTGTTATTTGCGCTACTTTTGGAAAACTGCGAATCTTGCGGATTTTGCGCGTGATTCGTGGTATTTGTAGTATTTTGCAAATCTTTTGAATTATCTGAATCGCTCCTTAAATCGCTCAAATCCACTTTAAAATCCTTGAAATTCTGCGTATCCCGCGAATCTTGGGGTGCATTTTGCGAATCTGGCTTTTTATGTTGTGAGAAATCCATAAAAATCTGCGAATCCTCCGCCAAATCTTCCGCACTATCATTGCTATTGCCCGAATCTATGGGCGTTATAGACTTTATGTCGCCTAATTTTTGGCGCATTTTGGCGATTTTTAACCTTTCCTCTAACCGCTTTTGCGCCCGTGAGAGCGAGTTATTGATTTCATTTAAAACATCAATATCGTCCGTTGAATCAATCACGCTATTATCTAACATATTGTCATAAAATGTCTTGCTCTTGGGAAATTCAATATCATAACTATCGATTTTATCCACAATCTCCACGCGATGATGAGGTTCGCTATCTAAATCTCGCGGGTCTGGCGTGTAAATCCCCACAATCGCATCGCTATTTTCGCTTCTTGCGATGCCATCAATAATGTGTGTTGTGGTATTATCGCCACTATCGCTTAAAAAATCTTTCATATTATCTAATCTTGAATCGTGCGCAAGGCGCGAATCGTAGCTAAAATCGCGATTAGATTCGATGGATTCGATAGACTCACTAGATTCAATGCTAATATTGCGCACATTGTGTTTGGATTCTTGTGAATCTTGTGCGTGGATTAGCCCTAATGAACCCTTTTTTTGTGGCATATTACGCGGTGGATTTGGCATTAAATTGCTTAAATCCACTCTATCATCAAGCGGGGATTGCTTTGCTGTTTTTTCCATATTGCGCGAATTTAGGCGCGAATCCAAATGCTCTTTTTGTGGCAAAGGTGTGCGTGTAATGGCGTCATCTAGCATATCATTTTCACTTGCGATAAAATCATCTTGCCACTCTGTATCTGCTAGATTGCGCGTTTGTGGGATTTGGCTGTGCTGTATGAAATTTTTAATGTCATTTGCTTCATTTATAGTTTTGGTGCGAATCGCATCTGCTTCATCTTTAAATTCGCGCTCAATTAGCTCATCATCGCTTAATTTTTCGCGGCTAGCTTTTTTCTCTGCTTGTTGAATCCGCTTGATAATGGGGCTATTTTCGTTAATTAGTTTTTTTTTGGGCGGAATGTCAATGGATTTAGGTGGCGTTTGTGGTGTGCTATCCTTTTGTGGTGCGGTTTTTACAAGCTTTATTCTCTGTTCTAATTCCATAAATTTTATATCCAAAAATGCAAATTTTTCTTGTGAAATTATAGCATATAAATTTTTCTGTGCTACAATACGCAAAAAAATTAAATCTTTGGGATTTTGGAAATGGAAGAAATATTATTAGAGAAATTTCTGCAAAATAGCACCATAGATAAGCCTATGGTAGTAAAAAAAGATGGCGAGGAAATTTGTAAGGTGCTAAATGATGAGGGATTGCTATTAAGTTTAGTCGTGCCACAAATGGGAGATTGTAGTTTAGAGCAACAAGGCGAATCGCTAGAGATTATGCAAAATAAAGCGCAAAAAATCGCGCAAAATATAAAAATGGATACTTAAATATGCACGGCAGAATCGTTCAATATTCGCATACCACAGGCATTGGAATCATAATCAATCATCACCGCAAACTTTTTGATTTTAAACTCTCAAATTGGCAGGATAAGACGCGAATCCCAGAGATTGACTTGCTTGTAGATTTTAAACTTGATGAGGACACCAATAAAGTCTCATATCTTGTTAGTAGCAAATATCAGGAATTTACCAGCGACAGCATTGTAAAAGAGAGAGATTTTTGGAACACTAATACCGATGAGGAGTTAGAGCGATTAGAGCAGGGCGTTTTTGAGGATTTAATCGCCAAAACCGTCAAAGAAACGGATTATATGATAATTAGCGACATAAAGCCCAGCATTACTATTGAGAATTTTATGAAATACCATTTTAGCAATGAAAATAATATCATAAACTACGCGCTAAAGCTCCCCACTTGCGGATATGAGCTACTTGACTATCGAATCGTTACAAAATTTTTGATGCGGACACTTGATTCGCTTATTTATACAGAAAAGCGCATTACAAAAGATTCGCTGTCCGCGTATTTGGAGATTTATAGTAAATTGCAATATTTTGTAACGCCATTTTATATCGGTATGCAAGATTCAAAGAAGGTCTATGAAGAGCTTTTTTTATCTCAGCAGCTATATTTTATCTCTGCAAAGCGTAAATTGCTTGATACCAAAGATGAATTATTGCGAATCGATAGCCGTTTGCGTATGACAAAAAGCTCTATTTCAAGCAACGAGCAAAGGCTTTCAGGCTCACAAAACAAGCAACAAGCCGAAGTGCGAGAGCGACTAAACAAACTCCAAGTCCAAAGCAAAGAGCTTATAGAAGCAAAAGCGCAAAATCTAAAGCTAAAAGAAAAGCTAGAAAAGCTCATCGATGAATTTAGCAAAAGATATGAATCTAGCTTTGCCCAGCAGTTTGAATCTGTCAAAGAGCAGGTTTTTAAGCAAATCAAAATTGCGCTAAATACCACCGTAACTTCGCTAGATAATAAAATGTGGCAGCTTGGAATGCAAAGCGACCCCATTAAAAATCACTATTTTAGGCTAAATACAAACTATTCATTTTGTATAATGGCTTTTATCTTGCAATACATTCGCACACTTGATACCACAAAGCTAAATGACGCAAATAGGATTCTATACTCTTATGTTACGCGATATAGGGAGCGCAATACCAAAAGCGTCCTAATTGTCTCGGCAAATGAAAGGCTAAATAATAAATTGCGAATCAATCTTCTTTCAATGTATAAGGATTTTTTGATTACTTTTATTGATAAAAAAATGGAGTATGAGATTACTATCGCAAATCAGCATTTTGATTTTATCATTATTGATAATGAGCTAGAAAATGCTGTCCCTATCGAAATGGTAATATTTGGCAAAAGCAAAAAAACAAACAAAAATTCAAAATTTATCATCTATCAGATTCAAAGATAGTGTGAAACGCATTAGAATTACGAATCTTGCAATGACAAAAATCCATAGATTCATACTAAAATGCGAATTTAAAGCGAGTTTAGCGCGAATCTAACACAGATTAGTTTCGCTTTAAGATTTGCTCTAAATTTACTGCACTTTAAGCAACTTTTGCACTTCTTTTGCGCGTTTTTTAAGCTCATCTAAATCTTTTGTGTCTTTAAAGTAATTGCAAAAGGATTCCTTTGCTTTTAGTAGCTCATCATAAGCTTCGATTGCCTTATGTCCCTCTTTTGTTAGCACCGAGCCACTGCCACCTTTTCCGCCGATAAATCGCTCCACAAGCGGTTTGTCCGCGAGTTTATTTATCGTATTGATATTATCCCACGCGGCTTTGTAGCTCATACTCATATTTTTCGCGCTTTTTGACATTGAGCCTTCATTGACTATGCCTTTTAGCAAATCCACGCGCCCAAGCCCTAAATAATTTTTGCCGTCCTTTTTTACCCAAAATCGCCCGTGAATCTCCATTTTTGCCTCCCTTAAATTTAATCAAAAAATAAATTGATTTTATTTCCCTTTTTTTCTTTATACATAATTTTATCCGCCTCAATAATGCAAGATTCGACATTCATTCCTTTTTTGTATTCGATAATGCCCTTACTTACGCGAATCGTATATCGATACTTGCCACTTTTATTTTTGCGCTCAAAATCCTCTTTGATTCGTCCCCAAATGCTTTCAATATCGCTTAATTTGTGATTTACAAACACGATTAAAAATTCATCGCCACCGATTCGGACGATAATATCGCCTCGCCGTAAATGTCTGCGAATCGTGCTTATCGCGGTGGTTATCAGCTCATCGCCAAATTTATGTCCAAATTTGTCATTTGCTGTTTTTAAGTCATCAATATCAATTAGGCAAATATGAAGCGTGGTGGGCAGTTTTTTAAATAAAATAAACCGCGTTAGTAATCTACTTATCGCATTTTTATGCGCAATATTGTAGTTTGCAATAAGCGATTCAATTACAGCAAAGCCCTTGCGCCTATTGAGCGCACCTGTAAGCTGACAAGTATTTGCCAAAAGATTGCTTTTTATGCGCGTGATAATGATAATGTATAAAATCACGCAGGTAAAGAGTATAAACACATAGCCCAAAATCCAATAAAAGCTTTTTTCCCTAAAATCCGTGTATTTCACAAAAGAAGCAACGCTATTTATGTGGTATGGGCTGTCGTTTTTGTCGATAGGCTGAAATGAGAGAAAATACATTCGATTCACTTCAATGCTAAAATCATCAATTTGCGTCTTAGGGTAGATGACTTTATAAGTGAAAATGCCATCATCTGTCCTAAATTGCCCTACATTATTTAGTTGCATTTGCACCCACGCATCAGGGTAGAGAAATGAGAGATTTTTATTGCCTAAATAAATGTCATTCATATAATTATCATTTAAAATATAGCTATCTTTGGATACAAGATAGATTCCTCTAATGTCAATTAGCTCATTTAAATCCAAATACGCCACAATATAGCCATAAACTGCGCCCTTGCGAATCAAAGGATAGCTCAAAAGCCGATAAGTCGCATTTAACTTGTCATTATAAACAATCGCGCTTTTTAGTGTGTCTTTGGCGATATATGGCTTAAATCCTAGCATTTGGGCGAATTTGGGATTGCTAGATTTGATAAATTTGCCATTTTTATCGGCAATGCCGACAAAATCATACGCTGTATTTTGCTTTAAAAAAATATCTACATTGCCTTTTAGATACTCAAATTCTAGCAATTTCACATAATCGATAAAATGACGCACTTGGCGGTTATGTATCACTTTAGCAATCTTAGCGGTGCTAGTGATATTTTGCATAATTTCTTTTTCGTGCAAGGCAAGATTGTCGTTAATGTATTGGATTCGATTGATGACAAATAGCACAAGATAAAAGATGGTAAACCCCGCAATCATAAAAATCAAAATGTGGATTTTTTGCCCTGCTATGGATTTTTTGATTGCGTTGCTTGTTGCCATTTTATGCTTGAATCTTTATGAGATTTTTACAGATGGATTGCTAGTGGCTTCCCCGATAAAATAACCTTGCGAAAACTCAATACCAAGATTTTCCACGAGATTTTGCACAGCTTTGGAATGCACATGCTCAGCAATGCACTGAACGCCGATATTTTTTGCAAAATCCGCAATAGAGCGGACGATTTTATGACTCATCGCATTTGAATCCATATTTTTGATAAATCTGCCATCAATTTTAATGTAGTCAATTTGCATTTTGATTAGTCGCCCAAAGTTTGAGTTTGCATAGCCAAAGTCATCAATGGCGATTTTAAAGCCCATATCCTTTAAAATCAAAATATTATTCACAATCAAATCATCATCAAACTCAATATCTTCCAAAATCTCAATGATGATTCGATTAGGATTTATGCCGTATTTTTCGCAACGATTCCGCAAGTAGTCAATCACCTGCGTATCGCGAATGTCCTCTTCGGTGATATTTATTGAAAATTCTAATTTATTTTTGGCAAACGCCTGAAAGCTATTATTGATAATCGAAAAGGTAATGCTTCGCATAAAGCCCATTAAGCGCACTTGCTCCAAAAAATCAAATGGATAAAGCACACGATTATTATCTAGCAAACGCGCTAGGCACTCAAATTTGGTGATTTTTTTAAGTTTATTATCATAAATGGGCTGATAAAATGGGACGATTTTGCCTTGCTGGACGGCATCTTTGATAAGGGCATTATAAGCGATTTCTTTTGTCTGCTGCTCTTTAAAAATCTCATCATCAATGTCTAAAAAATAGATTTTTGAAACTAGCTTTTTGGCGTGTTTTATCGCGCTAAATGCCTTTGGAATGATTATATCCACTTTGCCTACCACAAGTCCGCTTGAAATCATCACATCAACTTCGCTTAGATTCGTGCAGGTTTTGCGCTCAATAATTAGCGTTTTTAAAATATGCGCAAATTCTATGCCCTTTCTAGTGTCGATATTTGGGAATAAAATGCAGTATTTATCATCAGAGATTTGGAAAAACTTCGATTCAAGTGGGATTATTTCATTGACAATACCTAAAATCTCTTCACCAGCTTTTGAAACGACATTTGGCGAATAAACAGAAAACCACTCATCTAAATCCTCTAATTCAAAAAGCAGTAGCATCACTTCTCTATCGCGTGGCAAGTCGCTTAAATAGTGCAATAAAGCCTGCCTATCAAAGAGATAGTCAAAAAACTCGCGCCCTTTCACGCTCTGCTTGAAGTTAATCATTCTAATGCCTTATTTAATAAATTATTTTCTAATTCTTGGAATCGCTTCTCCAAAGCATCGACTTGCTCTTTTTGGATTTGGGGATTTTGATTTGATTGATTCGTGCTTTGATTGCTTTTGTTTGCTTGATTTGACTGCAGATTCGCACGATTATTTGTTTGATTTGTGTTGTTTTTATTTTGCAGATTCGGCGGAATCACACCTGCTGGCATTTTTATGAATCTATCCTCATAATTTTCGCCATCGCCTCTATGACGGATAAAAATATCGCCATTAAGATTGTTGTAAATGTAGGTATCCGTCCCGTCATTAAACATAACCCACGCACCAAAAAGATTGCTTATAAGAATGCAGATTGCCCAAATTTTATACATTTTATCCCTTAAATTGCTTGAGATTCGATTATTTTGCTGATAATTTTTTAAGATTTCACGCAGATTCTACAATAAAAATATTGTGAATCTTATTAAAATTTTATGTGATTTTTAGATTTAAGCGCGAATCTATGTTTGCTTTACAAAACATAAGCGCACATTAACCAAAAATGTGGCAAAATACGGCTTTAAAATTTATGATTCAAAGGATTAAAAATGTTACTTTTTACGCCCGGTCCTACGCCAACGCCAGAATTTTTACGAAACGCCCTTGCAATGCCTACGCTTCACCACCGCACCAAAGAATTTGAAGCGTATTTTGCGTTTGTGCGCCAAAAACTCCAAGCAATGCTAAAAATGGACGAAGTGCTAATGATTGCAAGTAGCGGAAGTGGCGCGATGGAGGCAAGTCTTGCGACATTTTGTAAAAAGCCACTTTGTGTAAATAGCGGGAAATTTGGCGAGAGGTTTGGCAAAATCGCAAAAGCGCATAGCATTGAGTTTGTTGAGGTGATTAACGAATGGGACACCGCGCCTAGTGCCGAATCTATCAAAGCGATTTTAGAAAAAGATAAAAATATCGATTCGCTTTGTATTCAAGTGTGTGAAAGTGCGGGAGGTTTGCGCCACAATGTCGAATCTATCGCAAAAATGGCAAAATCGCTAAATCCAAAGATTGTCATCATCGCAGACGCTATAACGGCTATGGGCGTGGAGGAAATCGATACAAGCAATATTGATGTGCTTATCGGCGGCTCTCAAAAGGCATTTATGTTGCCACCGGGAATGGCGATTTTGGGATTAAGCAAATATGCGGTGGAATTAGCCGAAAGGCGCGACACAGGCTTTTATTTTAACTTAAAAACCGAGCTAAAAAATCAACGCAAAAATACCACCGCTTGGACTGCGCCTACAAGCATTATCATTGCGTTAGCGAAGTATTTTGAATGCGTGGATTTGGCGCAAATCTACAAAGAGACAAAAGCCCGTGCGTTCGCACTTGAATCCGCACTTAAAGCACTTAATCTAAAAATCTATCCCAAAACTCCCGCTCCTGCGATGGCAACGATTTATAACGAAAAATCGCCTGAGATTCGTAAGATTCTAAAAAATGACTTTGGCGTGAATGTCGCAGGTGGGCAAGATAGGCTAAAAGAGTGTATTTTTCGCATAAATAATATGGGACTAATTGAAGTCTATGAAATGGCGTGGGTGGTAAATGCGGTGGAACTCACGCTTGAAAAGCTAGGGATTCGCGATTTTGATGGGGAAGCTAATCGCACATTTTTAAGCGAGTATTATCGCAATTTGGGACACTCTTAAATAAAGTGGCGAATCTTAAAGCTGCAATGTGTTACAATAAACAAAATTTTTTAAAGATAAAAGTTAGAGAGAAAAGATATGAAACTAAAATTATCACACATTCCATATATTGCGGACAAAATCGCTAGAGATTTGGGAGGCGCGGGGTTTATAGAGATTTTGACAAATCGCGGAGATATTATCAAGGTCGCAGGTAAATATTTGGAGGAAAATATCAAGCAAGAAATTGCACTGCAAGAAAGAGCGGCGAGTTTTTTAGAGCAAAATGTGAGCGATTTTGAGCGCGATGGGCTTGATGAGGGACATTTATTACGAATGATAAAAAAGCGATTTGCCGATGAGAGTGGCTTTATCCTTGCGTGGGAGGATAGGTATAACGCGCTTTCGCATAAGATAATGGATGAGCTAATTGATACAAGCATTATAAATTTCAAAGTTAGCGAAATGATGGTAAAAAATATCATCTTTAAGTCCATAAATGCCTATGCAAAGGGCTATAAAGACATTGAAAACGCCGTAAATGATAGAATTAAAAATAATTTTAAAAAGAAACTTTTGCCCGGCACAGAGGAATATGAGCTAGTATTTAGTAAAATGTTTGAAGAAGAGTTGCGCAAACAGGGGTTTATTTAATGAAACTTTTTGCAAGTTTGTGGTGCGAATCTTGCGCAAATTGTGCGAATCTTTGCAGAGGAATCTAAATGGCAAAAGATATTTTTAAAAACGCATATCTTTATATCGAGGGTGGCGAATCTATAATCCCCGCTTTAAGTTTTGGCGCAGATGGCACAAAAACGGGCGAAATGATTTTTAATACTTCGCTTTGTGGCTATCAAGAGATTTTAAGCGACCCAAGCTATGCTGGGCAGTTTGTAGTTTTCACAATGCCAGAAATCGGCATTGTAGGCACAAATGATGCAGACACAGAATCACACACTCAAAGCACCTGCGGGATAATTGTCCGTCATTATAATAGTAATCCATCAAATTTTCGTGCTACCGATTCGCTTCATAGCTATCTAAAAAAGCGCGGGATTATGGGGATTTGTGGCATTGATACACGCGCTTTGACAAAGTTTATCCGCAAAAATGGCGCGAAAAATATTATTATTTCAACAAAGCTAGATTCGTTTGAATCGCTTAAATCCGCGCTGGATTCTGCCCCAAAAATTGCTGACATAAATTTCATAAAAGACATTAGCACCAAATCGCCCAAATCCCACAAACAAGGCAATTTTAGCTTTGAATCTATGAGTTACACAAAGCCAAAAACGAGCAAAAAAATCATCGTGCTTGATTTTGGCGTAAAGCAAAATATTTTAAATGAACTTGCAAACGCGGGATTAGAGTGTGAGATTCTCCCGCATAATGCAAATGCAGATGAAATCATTGCGCGGTTTAAAAAGCGCGAAATTGGGGGTGTTTTTTTATCAAATGGACCGGGCGACCCAAAGGTTTTGACGCACGAAATCGCCGAAATTAAAAAATTGATAAAAGCAAAAATCCCTATTTTTGGCATTTGTCTTGGGCATCAGCTTTTAAGCATTGCGCACGGCTATGATACTTTTAAACTCGAATTTGGGCATCACGGCGCAAATCACCCCGTGAAAAATCTGCTAAATAATGAAGTCGAAATCACTTCGCAAAATCATATCTATTCTGTGCCTGAAAATATCTGTGAAGTGGCGACAATCACGCATAAAAATCTATTTGATGGCACCATTGAGGGCGTGAAATATAAAAATTCGCCTATAATTTCATTGCAACACCACCCCGAAGCAAGTCCGGGACCAAAAGAGAGTGCGAAAATCTTTGGTGAATTTTTCAAAATGGTAGCGGAGTGTAAATGAGAAAGTTATCAAATCTAGCCTTTTTTGTGGCATTTTTAGGCGCGAATCTAGTTTTTTATAGCCTTTTTTTTAGCGCGTGTAGCGATGACGCCGATGAGTTTAATAAAAGCGCGTCCTATTGGTATGAGCAAATTATCATTGCGGTGGCAGATGGCAATTTAGAAAAAGCGGATAATTTTTTCAATTCTCTTCAAAATGAGCATTCCGCTTCGCCACTGATTAAAGACGCGCTTATTTTGCTTGCAAAAGAGCATAGTGAGCGCAATGAGCATTTATTAGCTGGATTTTTCGCAAATGAATATAAGACGCGATTTAGTGAGCCAAAAAACGCCGATTATGTGGGCTTTTTAAATATTCAAACAAATTTTTATGCCTTTGGCAACTATACCAAAGACCAAGGATTTGTCAATGAAAATGTCAATGAAATCACTGCTTTTGTGATTAGCAATCAACATAGCAAGTTTTTGCCATACTTGCGCCATATTTTGACGACATTTAAACTTGCACAATTAGAGATAAATCAAGAAATAGCGCGGGTTTATCGTATGAAAGACAAAGAAATCGCGCAAAAGCAGTATGAGAGCAAAAACGCGGATTTGGAGGGCATAGACTTTGAGCCGTCCCATATCCCGTGGTATGTGAAAATTTTTAGCTGGTGAAACTTAATGAATATTATAAATTTTGCGCGTGAGATTCGTGTGAATCTTAAATAAACATAAGGATATTAACTTGAAAAATATGAAATTTCCCACCATTTTGCCTATTTTGGTAGAAGATTCAAACTTTGTATTTCCATATACGATTAGCCCGATTTTTGTAAGTGATGAGGCAGGTTTATCCGCGCTAAATGCCGCGATGGACGATAATGCCGTGATTTTTATCACCACCACAAAGGATAGCACGGAGATTGAAAGTCCCATTCACAATGAATTTTACGATGTGGGCGTGGTGGGGAATATTATGCGAAAGCAAACCATTCCAAATGGCAAGACAAAGATTCTATTTCAAGGTATTTCACGGGCGCGAATCTTAAAGTATGACAAACAACAAGGTGCGCCATTAGTGGGAATGATTGATTTGATAATCCCCGATAACCCCGATAGCAACAAGCTAAATGCGACTATGGCGTTTTTGAATGAAAAGATTGATTTAATCGCTAAATTACTCCCATATTTTCCGCACGATTTGCTAAAAACCATTGAGGGATTTGAGCCAAATCGCGTGGTAGATACGATTTTAAGCACGATTCGCTTTTCTAAAAGCAAGATTTATAATATCTATGCAAATAGCAACACAATCGAGCGAATGATACTTTTGATAAGCTATATTGATGAGGAAATTGAGAGTTTGAAACTCCAAAAAGAGATTAAGACAAAAGTCAATAATAAAGTCGAAAAAATCAATAGAGAGTTTTATCTAAAAGAGCAATTAAAGCAGATTCAAAAGGAATTAGGCGTTGATAATCAAAAAAATGAGGAAATTGAGGGCTACCAAAAAAAGCTTGAATCCATAAAGCCACATATCAGCGAAGACGGCTACAAGGAAATCAAAAAGCAAATTGAGCGGCTTTCTAAAATGCACAGCGATAGCTCCGAGGCAAATATCGTGCAAAATTATGTCGAATGGATGCTAGAAATCCCATTTGGCAAGTTTTCAAACAAAAAGCTATCCATCGCAAATGTCGAAAAACAGCTCAATATCGACCATTTTTCGTTAGAAAAGCCCAAAGAGCGAATCATAGAATTTTTTGCAGTAAAAGAATTACTTTTGCTTCGTGGCAAAAAGGATACGAACTCCAAAGGGACGATTTTATGCTTTTATGGACCTCCGGGCGTAGGGAAAACGAGCCTTGCAAACTCTATTGCAAAGGCTTTAAAGCGTCCTTTGGTGCGAATCGCACTTGGCGGATTAGAGGATGTAAATGAGCTTCGCGGACATAGGCGGACATATTTAGGCGCGATGCCGGGGCGAATCGTGCAAGGGCTAATTGACGCAAAAGAGATGAATCCTGTAATCGTGCTTGATGAGATTGACAAAGTGGGGCGCAGTTATCGTGGCGACCCTACAAGTGTGCTTTTAGAGATATTAGACCCCGAGCAAAATGTGGAATTTAGGGATTATTACGCGAATTTTAATATTGATTTAAGTCAAGTGATTTTTATCGCAACGGCAAATGACATTACGCAGATTCCTGCACCTTTACGCGATAGAATGGAATTTATCCAGCTAAATAGCTACACTCCGCAAGAAAAGCTAGAAATCGCCAAAAAATATTTAGTGCCGCAAGAGCTAAAAAAGCACGGCATTTTAGGTGCGGAATTTAGCATAAACACAAATGCACTTAAAGAAGTCATACAAAAACACACGCGCGAAGCAGGGGTGCGCAAACTACGGGAGCAAATCGCCCAGATTATGCGAAAGAGTGCGAAAATTATTTTAGAAAATAAAAAAAGCAAAATCTCTGTAACCACGCAGAATCTTAAGGATTTCTTGCATAAGAGCATTTTTGAGATTGAAGAGTCGGATGGCATCGATAAAATCGGCGTGGTAAATGGACTTGCTTGGACAAGTGTCGGTGGCGATGTGTTAAAGATTGAAGCCATAAAGATTGTAGGCAAGGGCAATTTGGAACTTACGGGCAATTTGGGTGATGTGATGAAAGAATCCGCCAAAATCGCGCTATCCGTAAATAAAAACTACATTGATAAAAAATTCAAAACCAAAGAGCAGATTTACAATCGCTTTGATATTCATTTGCATATCCCAGAGGGCGCGACACCAAAGGATGGACCGAGTGCGGGAATCGCAATGGCGTGCGCGATTATGAGCGTATTTTTGGATAAAAAAATCGATAGCAAAATGGCAATGACAGGTGAGCTGACTTTAAGCGGGGAAGTGCTACCAATAGGCGGACTAAAAGAAAAGCTAATCGCCGCATTTAAGGCAAAAATGCAGCGCGTCCTAATCCCTGAAAAAAACTTCAAACGCGATTTAGATGAAATCCCACAAGAAGTTATAGACAATCTCAAAATAATCCCTGTAAGCCGCATTGAAGAGGTATTTAGCAAGGCACTCAAATAATGCCAAAACTTCATCTAATCTCTCTTGGTTGCACGAAAAATTTAGTCGATAGCGAGGTGATGTTGGGTGCGCTCTCACACTATGAGCGCGTAAATGATGCGCAGGACGCGGATATTATCATCATAAATACTTGCGGATTCATCGCTAGTGCGAAAAAAGAGAGCATTGATAAGATTTTAGAAGTCGCTTTGATTAAGAAAGATGGGGCGATTTTAATCGTAAGCGGTTGTTTAAGTGAGCGATATGCAGATGAATTGCAAAGCGAAATCCCTGAGATTGACATAATCACGGGCGTGGGGGATTATGATAAGATTGAATCTATGATTCAACGCGTGGTAGATTCGTCCTGTGGCAATTCGTCTTTAGATAAGCGTTCCGCTGATTTGCTAAATTTCGGGCGTTCGCAGACATCTAGTCTAGTCTCACGCCCCAAATTTAGCAAAAGCAACGAAAGCCATACCGAAAATCCTTCCGTTGTTTTAAAAACCGAATCTAAAAGCGATTCGTCATTGCGAGAATCTGCGACTTTGTCAAAAGTTGCAGATTCGTGGCAATCCGCAGAATTTGTGAGCAAAGCGAAACAGCAATCCAAAAATTCCCCCTCCCTTGCGGAGAGTTTCGCATTTGATTCCCCCACCCTTGCGCGTGGAGATTCTGCCAAAGATTCCCCCTCCCTTGCGGAGGGGGTTAGGGGGTGGGTAAATTCCACAAAATCTCCCCAAATCATCAAATCACCGCAAACCTTTCTTATCGAAAATCAAAAGCGAATCATCACAGGCAGTGCGATTCACGCTTATATCAAAATCAGCGAGGGTTGCAATCAGCAGTGCAGTTTTTGCGCAATCCCGCAATTTAAGGGGCGATTGCATTCACGCAATTTGGATTCGATATTGCGCGAAATCGAATCGCTTTTAGCAAAAGGCTACTTTGATTTTAGCTTTATAGCGCAGGATTCAAGCTCATATATGCGCGATTTAGGCAAAAAGGACGGACTTATTGATTTAATAAAGCGCGTAGAATCTAGCGGGGTGAAATCCGCACGAATCCTCTATCTCTACCCAAGCACCACGAGTGAATCGCTAATCCAAACCATCGCCGAATCTAGCGTTTTTCAAAACTACTTTGATATGCCACTGCAACACATTAGCGACAAAATGCTAAAAACTATGAAGCGTGGCGCGGACAAAGCGCGACATATCGCCCTTTTGGAGCAAATGCGTGGCATTGAAAATAGCTTTATTCGCACATCGTTTTTGCTAGGACACCCGCGCGAGAGCGAAGCGGATTTTGATGAGCTATGCGAGTTTGTTAGCGAGTTTAGTTTTGAGCGGGCAAATATCTTTGGCTTTTCGCGCGAAGAGGGGACGGCAGCATTTGATATGGGCGACATAGTGAGTGCTAAAACCACAAAGGCGCGAACTAAAAAGCTAAATAATATTTTAGCAAAGCATCAAAAACATAGCCTAAAAAGCCTTGTAGGACGCAAGATTCGTGCAATAGTGGAGGGGCGAAGCACACAAAGCGATTTGCTTTTTAGTGCGCGGGATTTGCGCTGGGATAGAGAGATTGACGGCGAGATTTTAATAAATGATAGCGAAATCCCTTTGGCGCGTGGCTATTATGAAGTGCAAATCACGGATTTTAAGGGTGGATATTTACTTGGGAGGGCGGTAGTAAGCTATGAAAAGCGCGGAATGTAGCACAAATATCTATCGCCAAATCTCTATTTACGCCATTGTTTGCATTGCGTTTCTTATTTGCGTTTTTAATCCTTATACACTTTATAATAGCGATATTACGCAATTTGATTTAACGCAAACGATTGCGACTTTAAGTGCGCTATTTGGCGTATTTGTGCTAATTAGCTTTATTATGATTTATGCGCTTTCTTTTGTGCCAAAGCGATTTAGCAATATTATCGCATTTATTTTTAGCCTAATGCTTTTTAGTGGGATTGTGTATAGCTTTATTTTGGTGAGCGATTATGGTGCGATGGATAGATTTATCTTGCAAAAATCCCCTGAAAAAAGCGCGTGGCAAATCGTAGAATTTATCTCCGTTTTAGCATTTGGTGTGGTATTTATCGCGCTTTTGCTTAAAAAGCTACTTCGTTTATGGCAAATTATTTTTATCACACTTTTTATCGTAAGTGGGGTAAATGCGATAAATATTATGTTAAAGCGAAATAGTTACATTAAGGTAAATTTTGACAATCCACAAAATCTAACTCATTCTGCCCCCCCCCCATTTGCCATTTTCGCACGAACTTTTTTCCTACTCCAAAACAGAGAAAAATATCGTAGTAATTGTGCTTGATATGTTTAGTGGCTCACATACGCCATATATTTTAGAGCAATTCCCGCAGTTTAAAACACAATTAGATGGATTTACGCTTTTTCCAAATACGATTAGCACGACAGATTCGACTATTCATAGCGTTGCTACACTTATTGGCGGAGAGCATTACGCGGTATATAATATGAATGCGCGAAATGCGAATCTTAAAAATGAAATTGAAAGTGCCTTTAAAAGCACGGCAAATGCCTTTACAAATAGCGATTTTGAAGTAGCATTTATCGCCTACACAGGGAGCAAAGTCCAAAATCTTATCGCGTCAAATATCTTTGCGATAGATTCAGCAAGTGAATCTTTTGTGCCATATTATGGGGCGAATCTTGGGATTTTGGAGCGGATTTATCGTGCTAAAAAGCGCAATAATCGCTTTGTCATTGGGCAGCTCATTAGCTTTGGTGTTTTTAGATTTACCCCAAATATCTTTGCTAAATATATTTATAATGACGCAAATTGGCTATTTCCAGCGGATTGGTATTTATCAAAAATACTTGCTTCTATCCAAAATAGCGCGGATTTTTATGCCATTACCCATAATGTGAATGCCGATTCTGCTAAACCGACTTTTAAATTTTTTCACTCTATGATTACACATTTGCCTTATGGAGCGTATTTTAAAAATGGCAAATGCGAATTTGGAGGCAAATGGAGTGCTTGGAATGACTATCCGCATAAGACAGAAATGCGCCACCCTAATTTTAAGCATACGCTTCACTTTTTTCAGCATTATGATTTGGAGGCGTGTGCGTTGCATTATTTGGCGGATTTTGTGGGAGTGCTAAAAAAATTAGGCATTTATGATAACACGCAGATTTTTGTAATAAGCGACCACGCGGGGAATGATGGCATAAATATGCCGACTTTTGATGATGATTTTCGTGCGGATGCGTTGTTTTTATTTAAGGATTTTAGTGCCCGTGGGAATCTAAAAATCGATAATCGCCTAATGGCAAATTATGATATTGTAAGCATATTTTGCGCGAATCTAACGAGCGGTTGCCCTAATGTCCCAAAAAATATTTTGCAAAATTATCCTAAAAATCAAGAGATTATTTTCACAATCCCATCATCGTGGAAGTTAGAGTATCACAAGTCAAATGAATGGCTCTTACGCAAGGCATTTAAAGTAAAAGGCGATATTAGCGATAAGAAAAATTGGAGTGCATTTGATGAGATTGTGAATGATAGATAGCGCGATTTTTGGATATAATGCGCGGATATTTTTGGCATTTGGGGCGAAAGTGTGAAAATTGATTCGTGTGTGATTTTGTGCGGTGGGAAAAGTAGTCGTCTAAATGGCGCAAATGGGATAAGCAAGATTTTTTTGCCATTTGGCGATACAACGCTTATTGCGCATAATTTTGCCAAAATGCAGGGCATTTTTAAGCGCATTTTTATCGCGTGTAAGGACAATCAAGTGGATTTGATTAAAAAGAGTTTGCAAAATTTGGGCAAATCGGCGCAGTTTTTTACCAACCTACTAACCCCATCCGCAAGAGAGCTGGAATCTAGCACAGACACATACGACATTTTTATCATCGAATCTACTCCCATTTTCGCGCCGATTGTAGGAATCATCAGCGCATTTACGCAACTAAATGACGATAAAATCTTTTTTATTTCTTGTGATTGCCCATTTGTCGCGCCAAACACGATTGAATCACTTTGCAAAAATAGCACGAATTACGACATAGTTTTTGCCAAAGATTCGTGCAAAATTCACCCGCTTATCGCTGTTTGGAGCAAAAATACTTTGCCACTTTTGCAAGATTCGCTAAAAAATGGCGATTTTCGCTTACAAAATATCATCGAAAAAGTTCGCGCAAAGCCCATAAATTTCAGCGATTCGCACGAATTTTTAAATATTAACACGATGAGCGATTATAAAAGCGCAATCCAAATTTTAGGATAGATAAATGCCCGATTCAGACGAACGCACCGAGCTTCCTAGCGAGTATAAACAGCAAAAAGCTAGGCAAGAAGGCAATGTCAAAAAGAGTCAAGAAGTCATCGGCTTTCTTGCCCTGCTATTTGGATTTGGCGTCATTTTTTGGCTATTTCCATACCTTGCAAAGCGCGTAAGTGGGCTATTTAATTTTGTTATGCACTTTAATTTGGAGGAATTTACGAGTGCTGGAATGCTAAATTTAGCCGTTTTTATTTTAAGCGAGAGTTTGTTAATTGTCGCGCCCATATTTTTGGCACTCATTTTGGTGGGAATTGGCGGAAATGTCTTGCAGTTTGGCTTTATTGTAACAATCAAAACGATAATCCCCAAATTCTCCAAAATCAATATGATAAATGGGCTAAAAAATATGTTTTCGCTAAAAAAGTTGCTGGACGGATTTCTTATCACGCTAAAAGTCGGCATCGCCTTTTGTTTAGGCTTTTTTGTATTTATTAGCTTTATTAAAGAGTTGCAAAATGTCGCGTTTTTAAGTATGTTTAAGCAGCTTTTATGGCTCAAAGATAAGGCATTGATTTTGGCTGGGGTTTTGCTTGTGCTATTTTTCTTTATGGCAGTGGTGGATTATTTTATCAAAAAAAGGCAATACATTAACAGCCTAAAAATGACAAAGCAAGAAGTCAAAGATGAGTTTAAGCAATTACAAGGTAACCCGCAGATTCGCGCCCGTGTGCGCCAAACGATGCGAAAAATGGCATCTTCAAAAATGCTCTCAAATGTCAAAAACGCCAAAGTTGTGATTACAAATCCCACGCATTACGCGGTGGCGATAAGATTTGAGATAGGCGATGAGATTATCCCGCCCACCGTTGTGGCAAAGGGGACGGATTTACTAGCAGTGCGAATCAAAGAAATAGCAAGGCAAAATAATATCCCCATTAGAGAGCAAAAAGAACTTGCAAGAGAGCTATATCGCCTTGTAGAAATCGATGAATTTGTCCCACAAAATCTAATGTTAGCCCTAATCCGCGTGCTTCAAACAATCGAAGGATTTAGCGAAGAGATGAGACAATACGCAGGGAGATAAAATTTGCAAACATTTTTAAGTCTTACTCTTTAAACAATGCCTTAAACATTTCCTCTTTTTGCTCTTTTGTGAGTTGCTCATCTTGCGCGGATTCGTTTGCATTTTGCGTTGCATTTGCTAAATCCAAAGCACTCGAATCTAGCTTTGGCAGATTTTCTGCGCCTATGTCATTTATGATTAGCTCTAATCCCAAAAGCATTGACGCTAGGCGGATATTTACGCCGTCTTTGCCGATGACTTTTGGCTTTTGTTCGCTGTGGATTGTGATAGTGGCTTTTTCGCCCTCAATTTTCACGCTTTTGATTTTGGCTGGGCTTAACGCATTTGCGACAAAAGCTTCTGCCACAGGCGAATACTCGATACAATCGATATTTTCGCCACATATCTTTTTGCTTACGGCGTTGATTCGCACACCTTTTACGCCCACAGTCGCGCCCACTGCATCGACTCGGGGCGTATTGCTCTGCACGGCGACTTTGGCACGGACACCGGGGATTCTAGCGCATTTTATTATGCTAACCTCGCCATCGGCAATCTCTGGCACTTCAAGGCGCAATAGTTCTTCTAAAAACTTCGGTGTAGTGCGACTTAACTCGATTTGAATCCCATATTTTTTGTCAAAATAAATATTTTTCAAAATGCAGGATATATTTTCCCCAACCGCGAATTTCTCGCCTTTTATGCGATTTTTGCGTGGGAGTTTAGCGCGTGTAGCGTCAATCTCTACGATACTATCCTCGCTTCTCTTATCCACAAAAATTACCATTCCATTCACAATCTTGCCTATGTGGCTTTTTAGTTGCTCATAGATTTGATTTTCAAGGCTTTTTTCCATCAATGCTTCAAAGTCTTTTAATAAAGTGCTTGTGATATTGCGGTTTATATCAATCTCGCTTAAATTGATTTCAAGCAAAATCTCATCGCCAATATGCAGCGAATCGCCATCGATATTTGGCATTTTTAGCGCGTCATTTAGGCGAATCTCTTTTTCGCTATCGAAAAATTCTACATTAGATTCGCTTTTAGATTCGCCAAAATCTGCGCTAGATTCGCTTGAATCTAAACTTGATTCCTCCAAAATACGCTCTTTCTTATCCGAATCTACTATTTTTAGCTTATAAAAAAGCTTTATGGTTTTGTCTTTTTTATCAAAGTCAATGACATAGTTTTTTTCCGCGCCAAGCGTATTTTTTGCTAGTTTTAAAATCTCGCCCTCGACTATATTTTGCACCGATTCAAGCTGCAAACCTTTCTCATAAGCGATGATTTCCATAACATCTAAAATCTTATCCAAATGATTATCCTTAAATTTAAAGTCGCAAATTATAACAAAATTGCGCTAATTTTTAAGGGTAATTTGCTACAATCCGCATTTAAAATTTTTCACATTTTTAAGGACGCAAATATGGAATTTAAACTCGCAAAGCCCGAGCTAAATAGCAAGGCAAAGAGCATTTCGCTTGATGAAATCATCAAAGTAGCAGAGCAAAATGGTAGTGCGACATTTTATTTAGATAGCGAAAATAACGCTAAAGACATTCAAAAACTCCGTGCCACTTTGGAGAAAGCAAATAAATCCGTGCAATTAAATGAGCTAAAATACGGGCTAGATAGCTATCTATATGAGATTCACATCATAAATTATTGATAATATTTTGCAAAAAAAACTCTTTATTAAAACCTTTGGTTGCGCGATGAATGAGCGCGATTCAGCACATATCATCGCAGAGCTTGGCGCAAAAGAAAATTACATTCTCACAGATGAGCCAAAAGATGCGGATTTGATTTTGATAAACACCTGCTCCGTGCGAGAAAAGCCCGAACGCAAACTTTTTAGCGAAATAGGCATTTTTACTAGAATCAAAAAAAAAGGTGCAAAGCTAGGAATCTGCGGTTGCACTGCAAGTGCGATGGGCGAAGCTATTATCAAAAAAGCACCTAGCGTGGATTTCGTGCTTGGAGCGCGCAATGTCTCCAAAATCACGCAGATTTTAAATGTCCCAAAAGCCGTTGAAGTCGCTACAAATTATGATGAGAGCAATTATGAATTTGCGCTTGGCGGGAGCGAATCGGGCATTCATAAATTTCGTGCGCTGATAAATATTTCAATTGGTTGCGATAAAAAATGTAGCTATTGTATCGTCCCGCATACGCGTGGCAAAGAGATTTCAATCCCTCTTGATATGATTATAAATGAAGTGCGATTTCGCACTAGTAAGGGCGCAAAAGAGATTATTTTGCTAGGGCAGAATGTCAATAATTATGGCGCGAGATTTTCATCTCCGCATAGGCGCGTGAATTTTACCGAGCTTTTGCGCGAAGTAAGCAAGGTAAATGGCGTGGAGCGCATTAGATTTGTCTCTCCGCACCCACTGCACTGCGATGATGAGTTTATCGCAGAATTTGCAAAAAATCCAAAGATTGCCAAATATATTCACTTGCCCTTGCAAAGTGGCTCTAGCAAGGTTTTGCGCGATATGAAGCGCGGTTACACAAAAGAGTGGTTTTTAAATCGCATAGAGCGATTCCGCGCACTTGCCCCAAATGTCGGCATTGGCACGGATATAATCGTGGCATTTCCCACAGAAGGCGAATCGGATTTCGATGAAACGCTTGAAGTGGTGGAGATTGCGCAATTTGATACGATGTATAGCTTTATTTACTCACCACGAGAAAATACAAGCGCGTTTGACTTGCCAGAAATCCCAAAAAGCGTGGCGAATGAGCGATTGAAGCGATTGCAAAATTTACATAAAAGCATTTTGGCACAAAAAGCAAAGCGTGAAATAGGGCAGATTCATAGCGTGATGATTGAAAATCATAATGACAAGCGCGAATTTGAAGGGCGCAGTGATAATGGTAAATTAGTGCATATAGCAAGTAGCAATCCGCTTGAAATAGGCAAAATCTATAACACAAAAATCACACACGCAAAAAACGGCGCATTATTTGGAGAAGTGGTTTAGGCGCGATTGGTGCGCGTATTGGCTAAATAAACTGCACTTCGCTTGTTTTGCGGGATTTGGCACTAGATTTGTGTGCTAAAACTCCCCCTCTTGCAATGCGCTCTACTTTTTATTCCCCATCCCTTGCGGATGGGGTTAGGGGGGGTGGGTAAATCCAAAAATTCCACCATTGCGCGATTTGATTTTTAAAGTAGCACTTGATTCCATATACAAAAAACATTTCATTTAAGCCAAATTTAATTTAGGGGGGGGGGTAAAATACATTTTTGTAAATTTTAAATCATAAGGACATACAAATGAAAAATATCATCAAAGTCTCGTTATTTGCGCTAATTTTGGTAGGTTGTTCGCAACCGTTAGCACATTATTCGATTGCTAGCACTAATAATATGTCGATTCGTGGTGCAGAGACAGGGGATTATTTTGAGGGCGAAAGCTGCGTGTGGAGCATTTTTGGCATTCCCACAGGCAGTATGCAGTTTCGCGAAAGCGATGCGCTTGCAAAGGCACTGCAAGAAGCGCACAAAGCTGGGCATAAAGCAGATGCGTTAAGCAATGTAACCATAGAATCTACAAGCTGGACGGCATTGCTTTTTGGCAAATCGTGCATTGTGGCTAAAGGACAGGCGACAAGCGTGCCAAAGTAAAATCAAATATTTGAGCAAATTATAGGATTTTAGATTTGCGTTTTTAGGTGAATCTTGCGAATCTTTTGGATTAGATTCGCGCTAATCTTTGGATGCTTTGCTTTTTTACAAAAGCTCAGTATGACGGAAATTTTGGATTGCCACGATTTTGCTAACGCAAAATCTCACAATAAAATCTTTACTTCTTATAATCCTCAATAGATACAATCACGCCGTTTGTGAGATTTTTAAAATAGATGCGCTTTTTGCTTCGCTCATAGTAGATTTTTTCGCCCCCATAGCTAAACTCTTGAATCACCGCGCCATTTGCTTCTAATCTCTTGCCCTGCCCATCAAAAATATCGCGCCGCTGGAAAATATCGCTAAAAAGTTCGCCATAGCTCACATCGCCAAAAAAGCTCCGTGCAGCAGGCCATTTTGGCGCACAATCATTGCGCTTTTGTAAATCTATATAGCAAATTTCACTTTTTGTAACCACAAAGCTACCTAAATATTTGCCTAATTTAAAGACATTTAGCTCGATTCGCGCATTGTTTGAATCGCTCTCACTTATAACTAGCGTCCCAAAGTCATAGAATCTAATATTTTTGCTTTTGATTAGAATTAGTTTTAGCTCATCATCGCTAATCTTTTGTGGCTGTGGCGGGGGTGTGGGTTTTGTCGCACACGCGCTAAATATAAGCGCGAATGCAAGAGTTATTAGCGTAAAAAGGCGCATTTTAGCCATTTGTAGCTAGGATACGATTCCAAGTTTTGCTATCTAATTTAAGCTCCATAGTTACTTGGCAAAGCCCATCTTTGTAAATCGTCTCTACAATGTCGGCATTTTTGATAAGTGCTTCGACTTGCGCTTTTACCACAGAGTTGCTTAACACCATATCTTTCACGGTATCTTTACCATTGATTTTAATCCCATACATTTTCTCGCCAATCTGCCTATATGCGTCAATAATCGCCGCTCGTTTCGCCAAAGCAAGGGCTTGTGAAGGCGAAATCGTGCTTTCAGGTGCGACACCCATTCCCACCGCGCTTAATTCGATAACATTTTCGCTCTCCAAAAGGGGCGAATTTGGAATGATATTTGGCACTTTTGGCTCTTGCTTTTGCATTTGTGGTTGCTCTGCTAGTGGTGGCATAGTGGGAGCTTTTGGCTGCTCTGGCACTTGATGGCAAGGCTCATAAAGGCACGCACCATTTGGAGTTGGCTGATTTCCTTGTGGATTCACAGGATTCACAGGATTCGCGGGATTCATAGGATATGGATACGCATTTTGATTTGCGCCATAATCGTTTGCGATATTAGGATTTGGAATCGGCGCAGGTGGAATCAAACCATTTGTAGGGCTTGGATATTGCCCATTTTGTGGCATTTGCCCATATTGATTTGGAAGCTGTCCATTTGGTAGTTGTCCATTTGGTAGTGGCGCATTTGGATATGGCTGATTACCTGCGATTTGTGAATCTTGCGGTGCAGGAAGCACTTGCTCATAAGGCACGACTTCGCTTGGCGCAATGTAGCTTGGCACATACTCTTGCGTGTAATCGCTCGTAGTTTCCTCGTAAGTTTCGTAGTTGCCATTGCCATTTTGTGCCGTGCTGTTTTGTGCAATGCTGTTGCCATTTTGTTGCTGCATATTAGGCTGATTAGTTGGCATAGGCAGATTCGCTTCGCCCACATTTAACCTATCAATATTCATCACGCGTCCGTCATTGTCATTCAAAAGATTCGGACTATACGGCTGATTTAGCGGCGGATAGACAGGTGCTTGCATCGGCGAATAATTCGCAGATGGCGGAATCATACCTGATTCGTCTAACTCATCTTCACTCATTGTCGCGCAACCCGTGAAAACTAACAACATAAATCCACTAATAACCCATAAGATTTGAGATTTCATTTCCTTAACCTTTTTGTTGAATTTTGCATTCGTAAAGCAAAAAGTATTCCAAGTAAAATTATGAAAAATTTAAGGAAAAATAAATTAGTATTTCACTCGCCTCTTTTTAGACCTATGCAATGTGGATTTTAGGCAATGCTTCAGGGTGGGAACACAGCAGAGCACTTAAAATTCGTATGTGTCATAGCCATCTGAAAAGGGGTTTTTAGCTTCGATTTTTATACTTTCTGTGTTTTCAATTTGTTCTAGGATATACAATTTGCGCCGTTTTCACACAAAACTGCACTCAATAGACCACAAGTCTTATTTCGCTTGTTTTGCGTAAAAACGGCGCAAAGCCACACCGCTATTACTTCGATTGTTTGTTTCAAACCCATTGTTTTTTATTAAAATTATGTAATTCACAAAAATAATTCCCTACCGCACGATATTTATTGCTTCGATTCTATCTAATAGCGTTTGCTTTGAATCTTCGTCATCTTTCACAATATTTTTGCTATCAAAATCGATTTTTGGCGTGAGCGTGGTAATAGAGACGCTTGAAAAAATCTCCACTTCGCCCTTCCCGCTAATGCCCCACACTTGATGCGCTACAATCGGCTTTCCCGCAATCTCCCCAATATAAAGCATAATATGCCCTTTTAGCCAAATAATCGTGCGAAATGGCTTTGCTTGCGCCAAAATGGTTGCGATTTTTTCTGCATTATCTTTTGGTAACTCCACATACAAACTGCCCTGTGCCATTTTGCCATACTCCACCTGCGCTTTGGAGTTTCTAGGAAGCCATACGCCGACATTTGCAAAAATATCTCTTACAAAGCTAGAACAATCGCGATTTTCATACGCTCCGCCCCAGCCATAGTTTTCCACGCCCACACGCTCAATCATTTGCGCGATATTTGCTTCATTAAAAGGCAAAGGAAATGGCGCAAATTGCTTTTTGTCAAAATCTATGCGAATTTTTATCGCATCTCCGTTTATATCGCGCTTATAGGCGATGATTTTAGATTCGCCCTTTTTAGATTCGCGTAAAAAGAGCATTCCCACACGCGCATTTTGCACAAATGCTCCATTATGATAAAGCGGGATTTTATCACTCAAAGGCAACACAAACTCCCCGCCTTTCATCTCACGCACTTGCTTTTCATTCATAAACGCCACTTCATCAGCCTTTACCCAGCCAGAGACAAACGAGCTTTGCACCAAAAGCCATTCTTTGCTTTTATCGCTATGAAGCACAATCACAGGCGTGTATGCGAAAATCAGCGAATTTTGCCACCTATCGAATGGATAGCCATCAATCTTGCTAAACCTAGGCTTTATTGTCGGCAGGGCGCGGATATTTGCGGTTTTTACCATAAGTGCCTTTTTTTGCATACTAGGATATGAATCTATGTCCATAGATTTCACTATTCCATCAAAAAACTGCGCATTTATGGGCTTTTTGCTCTCATCAAAGCCACTTTTATCATAAATCGCCCAAAACATATCATTTTTCTTTGGGGCGCGAAATTTATCGCTCCATACGCTAAAATGTCGTTTTAAATATTGCTTTTTTAGCGCTTTTGATTCGATAGATTCGGCGCGTTTGGTATTTAAATCACTTGAATCTAAATTAGATTCGGCTACATTTGCACCCAAATCTATTTCATCGCTTGAATCTATCAAATAAAATGTGCTATTTTGCGGAAGATTCGCCTTATAATTTAGCAAATCCACGCGCCCTGCGCAACCACAAAAGATAAAAATCGCAAAAAACACAATCACTACGAATCGCATAAAAATACTCCAAATTTTCACTATAATTTCAAAATTTGGAATTGTAACAAAATTTGAACGAACACAAGGGGATTTATGATTCGATTTGCAATTATTGTGTTTTGCTTTTTTCTCGCATTTCATTTAGTCGCCTACTACGCGCTAATTCGCGCAATGTTTAAGGATGCAAAAGGCAAGATTATCGCTGGGATTTGTGTAGTGGTGCATTTCCTTATCACAGCGGGATTTGCGGCTGCATTGCTTATTTTTCGCGCCGATATTCCGCACTTTTTATACGCCACGCTTTCTACAACCGCGCTAAATGCGGTGCTATTTTTTACATTTGGGATTATAAATATCGTTTTTTTGATTGCATTTCGGCGCAAGATTCAAATGCGAATCATCGCTTCACGCGCCCTTTTTGGTGTAAGTGTGCTTTGCATAATTTTTGCGATTTTTAATGCAGTAAGAATGCCAAATCTAACGCAAACTACGATTTATCTGCCAAATTTACCGCACGAATCGACAATCCTAATGATGAGCGATTTGCATTTATCGCGCCTTATTTCTACGAAAAAAGTGGAGAAAATTATTGACTTGGCAAACGCGCAAAATGCCGAAGTTATTGTGCTTGTAGGCGATATAATTGATTCGCGTCCTAAAATTATGAGCGATTTTCTGCCTATTTTAGCGAAACTTTATGCCAAAAACGGCGTGTATTTCGCGCTTGGCAATCACGAGTTTATCTTTGATGCACACAAAAGCATTGAGACAATAAAAAGCCTAAAAAATATCACGCCACTTGTAAATCAAAGCACGATTATTGATGCAAACTACAATCTTATCGGTATTAGTGACATAAGTGGGATTCGCTTTGGTGGCGATATTGTGCCAGATTTAGATAGCGCGTTGCAAGGCACGGACGCGAAGTTGCCAAAGATTTTGCTATCTCACCAGCCAAATATTATAAAGCATATTGATGCAAGGCGCGTGGATTTGATTTTGAGCGGACACACGCACGGTGGGCAGATTTTCCCATTTAGTATTGGCGCGTATTTTGGCAATCCATTTCTTTATGGGCTAAAAAATATGGGTGGTTTTCAGCTCTATATTTCGCAGGGTGCGCATTTGGCGGTAACATTCGGGCGATTTTTATCTCGTGCTGAAATCAATCTTATCACACTAAAAAATGCTATATAATTTTAACGGAGGCAAAAAATGAAAAAATTAGCTTTGATTCTAATCCTGTGTGCGGTGGTAGTAAATGCGGCAGAAGTGGTAATCTCAAAGTCCTTTGTGCAAAGTGGTATAGCAAAACCAGCATTGCTCTTTGCGACAATTCGTATAAATTCAAGCGCGAAACTCCGCAATATAGGCGAACTCACACAAAAAGATAGAGCGTCTATCACAACCGCGCTAAATAGCATTATCCAAGATGCAAAAAATAGCGCGATTTGCAAAGGTGGGAGCTACTCAATCAATCCTATTATAAGCTACAAGGACGATAAACGCAATACAATCGGGCAAAATGTAGAATTTTCGCTAGATTGCAAGTTTGGCGAGGCGAATTTGGGCGCATATAACGCACTTTTAAAGAAAATAAATGCCAAAGTGGCGAAAAATCTGCTTTTATCTTTGCCACAGCCCGAGATTGAATCGCGCATTACACAAGTGGAAATAAACGCAAAAAAAGAGGCATTGTTTGCGGAATTTTTGCGTGATATGGGACAAATCACAGATAATTACGCCAAAATTTTAGGAAAAACCTGCGAGGTGCGCAAAATCTCCACGCAAGATTCTAGCTCTATCCAAGCTCCACGCTTTGCGATGGCAAAAGCCGCGCTAAATACCACAGACGAGATGGATTCGACACACACAAAAGCCCCTATTAGCGATGAAGTGGAAGTAGAAATTCGCATAAATTTGGAGCTAGGGTGCAAATAAAAATGCCTGTGCGGTGATTTAGCGCGAATATAAAGCAATCTATAAAATGCAAACTAAAATATATAAAAGCTATCACGTGAGGCACTCTAAAAATGAATTTGCGTTAGGTAAAAATAATATCAACAGAATCGAAAATTTTCTTGCTTTGCTTAAAAAAAGATATAATTTAGATAGCCATCGCCACAATCAAAGGACAAGATTTGTATAAAATCTCACTAAAAATGATAGCTAAATAATCCGCTAAAGATAGCCTTAAAATTTTTGGCTTTATGTGAATTTGGTGCAAAAATCCCATTTTTTCGCTACAATTCAAACCTTAAAAAATAAAATAGGTGTTTGAAATGCAAATATTTACAAAAATATTACTATGCACTATGTTTAGTTTTGGAGTGATTTATGCACAAAAAGCACAAATTGATGATACAATCGATGAAAGTTATATCCATAATGCGCTAAGTGCGCTGATTTTTGGTAAGACTTGCGAAGCTACAAGCGATACACCTAAAGCAGAGTGCATTATAATCCCTCCAAAAGGCACGATAAATGTGGCTAACAATGCAACTATTGATACAACAAAATATGCGGATGCCAAAATGCGATTTATTTCATTTAATGGCGAGATTTTGCACGGTGGCATTTATGATGCGACACAAAAACTCTATTTTAGCGCGGATAAAAAATTTTCTTATAGATTTAAAAGCGAATCAAAATCCAATCAAAACGACATAGATAAACTAGCAAAAGGGACGCTAGAAATTAAATTTACTTGCAAACAGCAGAGTTTTACAATCACAAATTTCAGCAATGGCGATTTTGGTTTGAATCTTAGCAAAAATCCTACCAAAGAAGTCGCCATCGTGCTAAATGTCAATAATTCTATGTGGCGTTACACAAACGCACTTAAAGACATTGCGCCTTATTTGGCAAAGCATATTTTTGGTAAGCAAAATATCCAAAATGATACGACAATAAATGAGCAATTTGCAAAGATTTCATTGATTACATTTTCGTATGTTAGAATTACTGATTTGGGGACTTTTTATGATGAGCAAAGTTTTACAAATGCACTAGGTAAAGCAAAAGGGAGCAATTCTAGAGATAATATCGTAAATATCGCACTTGTTGAAGGTATGCGTAATTTTACAAAAGACAATGGGCTTAAAAAAGAGATTTATCTAATTACCAATGGCGCATCTGATGACCCACACAAAGAAGAGCAAATGCTATCAATGACAAAAAATCTCAATGCAAATATTGTGAAAAATACTACGACAAACATCGATAATCGCGTAAAAATCCATATTTTTGCATTAAAGCCGTTTTCGTCATTAAAATCAGCCAAAGCAAATGCAGAGTTTTTGCAAAACCTTGCCAAAATCACGGGTGGCACTTACAATGAAGCAGATAATACCTATAATTTTAAAAAGCAGATTTTGACAATTAGCAATAACGGCAAACCCTTTGATATGCGCGAATTAAACAATGAAATCCGTCCAAGCAAGAGCAATAAAATCTATGACCCTGATAATCCAAACAATAAGCCAAAGAAAAAGTAGGCTAAATTAGATTCGCACCAAATCTTTTTTTAATGGGTTGCCACGACTTACAAGCAAGTCTCGCAATGAGAGTTATTTCCCCTTACGCGCTTGAATCTTTGAGATATATTGATATTTGATAGGAATCTTTTGTGCCCTTGGCAAGTCGCCTGTGAGAGTGCGAATCGCGTCCCCAAAATCGCCAAAAAGATAATAAGCCATAGAGCCCGGAATGGGGTTTATTTCGTTTAGATAGATTTCGTCATTTAGCATAAAGAAATCACAGCGGATTAGTGCGCCCTCAAAGCAATTTTCGTAAATTTTGATAAAATTTTCTTGTATTTTTGCAGTCATTTCCTCGCTCAAATCTGCCGCTTTTTTCTTTGCGCCACTGCCTTGAAAATCCAAGTATTTGTCCTCAAATGCGAAAAATTCGTCCTTTTTCACTTCCTCAATTATAGAGAAATGAAACGCGCCATTTGCTTTGAATCCAGCCACATTAAATTCCCTAATATGTGGGATAAACGGCTCAATAATTGCGACACTATCAAACTCAAATGCCGAATCTAGCGCATACTCCAAGTCATCTTTCTTTTTTGCTACCGCAATGCCAATGGAGCTTCCCAAATGCGATGGCTTTATAATGCAAGGAAATGCGGACGAATCTGTGCTAGATTTTTGCGAATCTTTTGCATTGGATTCATTAGATTCGCGCTCTAAATTCGCAAGATTTGCACTAGATTCGCGCCTTGCCACACGATAATCTAGCACCTTTACGCCACGATTTTGCGCATAGCTTTTTGTCAGCTCTTTGCTAAAACTAATCGCACACGCCTCGATTCTAGGACCAATATAAGCGATATTATAAAACTCCAAAAGTCCCGCAATCTGCCCATCCTCGCCACTTTTGCCGTGTATTAGATTTATCACAATCCCTTTTAAAATTTCACTTTTAAACAAACCTTTACGCAAAAAACCGCCCTTTGTAAAGCTAGCTTGCGCATCCTTTTTGTATGCGCCCGTGCTAAAATGCTTTGAAGTCATCAAATCTTGCGGTATTAAATACAAGTTATTTTCCGCATCGATAAACACAAAATGCGCGATATTTAGCTCTTTTTTAAGCGCAATCGCACTAACTATGCTAATCTCGTGCTCATAGCTCACCCCGCCAAACACCACGATAAAATTCATCTTTTCTCCCTTGCTTGTGGATAGATTCACGCCTTTGGCGCGTTAAAAAATTTAGATTCTACCATATAAATCAGCGATTTTATCTATCATTTTATCCCGCGTGAAATGTGCTTGATAACGATAAAATGCGCCATCGCTAAATCGCTCATAATCGCTTATGACGCGTAAAATCGCATCTGCAATCGCTTTTGAATCTTGTGGCGGGATATTTAGTCCGCTTTCATTATGCAAATTTACAAAGCTAACGCCACTGCCTTTGATACTTGTCGCAATGATGGGCATTTTACAGCTCATCGCCTCCAACTGCACCACTCCAAACGCCTCAGCACGCGATATTGATGGCAAAACAAAAATGCTATCATTATTCAAATGCGTGATTTTCTCACGCTCATCGATTTTCCCAAGCAAAAAAACGCGATTTTCTAAATGCAAATCTTTGATTTTTTCTTTTAGATTTTTCCACTCCACGCCACTACCAGCGATAAAAAGTTTGAAGTCGGGCAAATAGCGCATAGATTCGACTAAAAATTCAAATCCCTTGTATTTTACTAGCCGTCCAAGTGCGAAAATGGTTTTTTTGGCACGTCTTGATTCACTAGATTTGCATAAATCGTGCATTTGTAGCGAATCTATGCCGATAGGAATCACCACAATTTTATGTGCGAAAGGCTGAAGTGTGGGCGAAGAATCCGCGTATTGTTGCGTGGTAGCGATGATGAAATCAGCACGATTTAGTAGCCACTTTTGCAGGGGCGCATAAAGTTTTAGCAAAAATTTTTGACGCACAATGTCGCTATGCCAATGAATGATGATTTTTTTGCCTTTGTGATTTGCCAAAAATAGCGCGAGATTCGCGGTGGGGTCAGGCAAATGAATGTGGATAATGTCGTAATTTGCGATGATTTTGCGTAGTTTAAAAATCATCTGCGGGGCGATAGCAGTGGAGGCGAATTTACCAAAGGACGCACAGCGCATAATGTTAGCGTGAATTTTGGGCTTATTTGTGGGCGAATCTACGCTAGATTCGGCGTGAATCGCATTTTGATTCGCTTTGTGATTCACACTAGATTTGGCGTAAAATTTTTCTTTGCTATACCTTGCTTTAGAGTTCGCACACAGCACATCGCAAGGTATTTCGCGCTCTAAAAGTCCGCGCACTATGTCAAACATCACCGATTCGATTCCACCCAAATCAGGCGGAAAAAATTTACCTAATTGCAAAATTCTTATATTTTTTTTCACAGATTGGCTTCTTTATTTAGGATTTGCAAAATCTGCGGATAAACTTCAAGCAACGCCTTTAACTGCCTATCATTGCCACCGCGCATATTTGAATGCCAAAGCGCAGGATTACTCGCAGGGTTGGTAAATGCCGCGCCGTTGCCCATTAGCGGATTTGGCACACAGGCGATTTTTGTGCCATTTATTATCGCCATCGCCCAAAGCCACAAATCATCGGAGTTTGGGGCAAGACGCATAAATTTTTCACTATCAAGCGCGTCTTTATAAAGGCAATGTGGCGGGTATAAAACGCCTCCACAGCCCTCCAAATAGATATTGCATCGCGGAGTATTCTGCCATTTTTTATTGTTTTTGCGAATGATTTTCCACTCGAAAAAATTTTGTATTTTCTTATCGCTAAAAGGCACGATTCGTGCTTTGTGCGCCCAAATCGCACTTTTATCGCTTAAATATGCGTGATATAGGGAACTAAAAAGATTTGGTGGATAGTAAATATCATCATCTATTGTGATTAAAATCTCATTTGGAAAAGCGCGTAGCGTGTGGATAATCTTATTATAAACGCGCAAATTTTGCGTCACCCACATTATTTCTAACCCAAATTTTTGAAAATCTAACACATCTTGCGGGATTTTGGCGTTTGCTTCATCAAACTCTGCCTTGCTTAAAACTAAAATCACTTTTTTAGCGCGTAGAGTTTGGGCGAAAATTGAGTGAAGTGCGTATTTTAAAATCCCTATCCGTGCGGGAAAAGTCGTAAGCGTAGCGATAAAATCGCCTTTTGGCGAATCGCATTTCAAAGGAATCATAAAGCGCGAATCTAGCTCATTTTGGCTTAATTCATAATCCCTGCTAAAAAAGCGCAAAATTTTTGTTTTTAGGTGCGAATTATCAAAAATCTTGTAAAAAATCGCTTTTAAGATAAGTTTCGCTCGCAATTTCACACTGCTAATATTCATATTCAAAAACCTTATAATTTTTTGCGTGTCAGCAAAAAAATGGCTAATTTCACCGCAATCTGCCACCGCGCCACGAATCTAAAACTTAAAATGCTGTATTTTATATAAGGCGAAATGCGCGATTTTTTGCCCAAATTATGCGAATCCAAATCCCGCGAATCTAAAAAGCGCATTGAATAGCAAATAAAATAATCCATCAAATCACATAGATTTTGCAAACTTTGCTCAAAATATCGGTTTTTTGCCAAGTCGCTATCATTGCGAAAATGCGCCAAATGTTTGCGCAATGAATCTCTTATGAACGCCCTATCAGCGACTTGCTTGGCGATTATTGTAGGCTCTTTGCTTTTTAGCAAAGAGTTTAGATTTTGCGTGTAAATATATAGCGATTCTCTCGTGCCTACGCTTTTTTGCGCCAAAGCACATAGCATAAAAAATAGTAACGAATCTTCACTACTAATCAAATGACAATCGATAAATTCTAGCTTTTTTAGCGCGTGGCGCATAAGATTTGCGCTAAACATTTTGCCACACACAATAAGCCACGATTTTTTAAAATCACACACAAAGATTTTCCCCAAAATTGCGTCATTTTCTAGCGTTTGTGTGTGAATCTTGGGTTTTGTGGAGTGCGGTAAAAATGGCTCAGTGATAATGCCACAATGCACCATATCAGCGCGGTTTTTATCCGCTAAATCGCATAAAATTTCAAGCGCGTTTGGACGCAAATAATCATCAGCGTCCAAAAATACAATAAATTTTCCATTTGCTATTTGTGCGCCATTTTTTCGTGCTAAAAATGTCCCTAAATTGCGCGGATTTTCCACCACAATCACCCGCGAATCGCGCATAGAAAAAGCCAAAGCGATTTGCAAGCTTTTATCCACGCTTTTATCATCAACCAAAATCACTTCAAAATCGCTAAAACTCTGCGCTAGGCAAGATTCCACAGCGCGAATCAAGCAAGATTCGGCATTAAAAATAGGGATTATGATAGAAACTTTTGGCATTTGGACTTCTTGTTTAAAATTTTGCGTGAAATTATAGTGAAAAAATGCGCAAATGTGGCGAAAAATTTATTTGGATTGCTTTTGTTAAAGCCCTTGCAATGACAAAAAGGAATTTTTTACCCACCCCTTTATCCCACTCCGCAAGGGAGGGGGATTTTTTGTTTTTAATTCTTTTTGGATTCTTCGTTTCGTGCGTTGCACTTCGCTCATAATGACGAAGTTTTTTATTTTTTTGTGGATGGTTGTTTCGCTTCGCTCACAAATTCTGCGAATTGCCACGATTTTGCGAATCGCAAAATCTCGCAATGACGAATGGGGGCGCGAATCGTGTGAAAAACAATCGAAGTAGTTGCGGTAGTGCTTTGCGTTGTTTTTGTGTGAAACAAGCGAAATAGGACTTGGGCGTCTATGGCTACTTCGCTTCGCTCGTAGATTCTGCGAATTGAGCGCAGTTTTATACAAAAATAACGCAAATGATTACCCAAATACTGCCCCTAATAAATCAAACTTTTTTTATCTTTTTTGCTTTTATTTAAGCACTTCTCACATAGCACAAAAAGGCGCAGATTATCGCTAATTGGCTCACATTTTAGCGTCTTTGCTATGTCAAATTGCTTTTGGCGAATATCATCATCAATAAATTCTATGATATTCCCACAACTTAAACAAATGATATGATAGTGATGCTCTTTGGCTGCGATTTCATAGCGTTTGCCACCTTTTGTCTCAATGGAAGTTAGGAATCCATAAGTCTCCAAAAACTGCAAGATTCGATACACAGAGGAAAGCGATGAATCTTTATTGTCCTTTTTTAGCCCATTTGTGATTTCTTCAGGGCTTAAATGCGTCTTACTATTATAAATCAGCTCTAATATATGCTCTCTTTGTTTGCTTGTCTTTAACTGCTTTGCTGTGATGATTTTTTGTAGCCTTGAGAGGATAGATTCAAGGCTCTCTGTCTTTTTGATTTTGATATTATCTGCCACGATTATTCCCCAAAATTTCAATTAAAATTTCAAAATTATACTATAAATATAAAGAAATATTTGGTAAAATCCCAAAATTTTTATTATTTAAGGAGTAGCAATGTTTGGTTCAAAGCCGATAAAGAGCAGTAGTGGGCAAATAGAAGCATATAAGCAAGAAGCGGAGACTGTAAGGCGTGAGCTTGATATTTACAAAGCCATTGCAGAGTCATCAAATAGTGAATACATTGTCGCAATGCAGGGCGATGAAGTCGTTTTTAAAAATGCAAAAGCGGAGAGTTTGACTAATTTTGACGAGATTAAGGCGGCGTTAAAAGAGGGCAGAGATGAGATTATAACCACGCAAAATGATTTTATTTTACAATCAAAACGCGTTGATAGTGTGGTGATTTATTATTTTTATGAAATAGATTCGCGTTCAAAAGAAATTGGCGAGGATTTGCTGAAATTTTACAATGATTGTATGAAGCACGGCATTGCTATGTGCCAAAGCTCATTTGTGGAACTGGTGGAGGATTTGAGGGAAATTTATGATGCAGCACATAGCTCAGCTGATGGTATGACAAAGGGAATCGCTATCACAAATAGCTCATCAGAGCAAATAAATAGCCTTTATGAAAAAATGCAAAATGCCATAAATTTAGTTAGCTCTTTGACACAGCGAAGCAATGAAATCACAAATGTCATCTCGCTAATTGATGATATTGCCGAGCAGACGAATCTCTTGGCTTTGAATGCAGCGATTGAAGCAGCTAGGGCTGGGGAACACGGACGCGGATTTGCCGTAGTCGCCGATGAAGTGCGAAAACTTGCTGAAAAAACGCAAAAAGCGACCAAAGAAATCGCAATCGTGGTAAAATCAATGCAGCAAGAAGCAAGCGATATTCAAACAAGCACCGAAGAAATCAACGAAGTTACCGAAAAAGTCAAAGGCGATGTGGAAAAAATCAATACTATGGTTCGCACCTTTAAAGACAATGCGAAGTTAGCAGAGCTAATAATCTCTTGCAGTAATGACAAAGTATTTTGCGGGTTAGCGAAAATCGACCACTTGCTTTACAAACAGGGACTTTATTCGCTCGTATTTGGAATGTCAAATGAATTTAAGCAAGTCGATGGCACAAGTTGTCGCTTTGGCAAATGGTATTATGAAGGCGATGGCAAAAAGAATTTTTCAAGCACCACTGCTTATGGCAAAATCGAAGTGCCGCATTTGGGCATTCACACAGAGGCAAATGCTTTGGTAGCAAATTTGATGGACAAAAACAAAGCCACGCCAAAATCCTTTATTGATAGCAAAATACTCTTGGTAGAGGAAAATGGCAATCAAATCTTTAATGCCATTGATGAGATGTTGAGCGAAAAACTATCCGTTACAAACGCTAAAATCACAAAAGTGCAAAAGGAAATAGAAGAACTGCTAAGCAAAGCCGAAGATGGCGAATCTAGCGGCGAATCTAAATAATTTTGGACTTTTATAATAGCGAATTAAACGCACTAAAAAGAAGCAAAATCTTGCGGAAACGCAAGGTTTATTGTGAATTTGGAGCGGAATCTTGCGCCAAAGGGTGCGAATCTAAAAAACCCCTTGCAGATTTCGCGTCAAATGACTATTTGGGGCTGTCAAATCGCGCCGATTCACTACGCAAAGCATACAAACTTACCACAAATCCCAAACTATCCGCGCCACGCGCTTCAATGCTAGTAAATGGCTACTCAAAACTTCATAGACGACTAGAGCGCAGACTTGCGAATCTAAATGGCTTTGAATCCTGCATTTTGGTAGGGAATGGATTTTTGGCAAATATCGCGCTCATTGAAAGCCTAGTGCGAAAGGGCGATAAGATTTTTATCGATGAAGAGTATCACGCAAGTGGGATTTTGGCAAGTCGATTAGTGCAGGGCGTGGAGTTTTTTAGGCATAATGATTGTGTGGATTTAAAGAAAAAGATATTGTCGTCATTGCAAGGTGAATCGCAAGATTTTCACGAATCCACCAAAAAAGCGCGAATCTTAATCGCCATTGAGGGCATTTACTCAATGAGTGGCGATATTGCGCCCAAAGGATTTGCGCAAATCGCACAAAAATATAACGCCATTCTTATTGTCGATGAAGCCCATAGTAGCGGGACTTTGGGGCAAAATCTACTTGGCTATTTTGACTATCATCACATAAAAATTGCGCCAAATTTCATCAAATTAGGCACTTTTAGCAAGGCACTTGGGAGCTATGGCGCATATATTTGTTGCTCTAATCACATTCATAGCTACCTACAAACCCGCGCAAAGCCTATCATCTACTCTACGGCGTTAAGCGCGTTTGATTCGGCTTTGGCACTTACGAATCTAAACTTTATCCACCAAAATCGCGCACGATTCGCACGAAAAATAGCAAAAATCAAAAAAATTATCCAAAAAAATCTCAAAATTAAACTAGATTCACAAATATTTTCTATACAATTTCAAAGCCAAAACGGAATGCTAAAAACATTTCGCTTCCTTAAAAAGCACGAGATTTTGGTGGGTGCGATTCGCAAACCAAGCGTTAAAATCCCGCAATTAAGGATAATTTTATCAACCAAACACAAGAAAAAGGACATAATTAGACTATGCAAACTATTAAAGAAGCAATGGAGCAAATAAACAAAATTCCCAAAAAACTACCAAAGCCTATAAATAGCAAGAAGCGCATTTTTTTTGCACTGCTAATATTTTTTGCCGTGATTTTTGGGCTAATTACAATCATTGCCATTTATGATACACAAAGCAAGGTGCTACAAGTCGCGCATTACGCGCCTAATAAAGCATTAAAGATTTTAGATAGAAAAGATAGACTTATTGCAAATGCCTTTGATGGCGAGTTTCGCCACTATGCAGAGTTTGATGAGATTCCCCCTAAAATCATTGAGACACTTTTGGCAGTGGAAGATACGATGTTTTTTGAGCATAGTGGGATAAATTTGGACGCCATTATGCGCGCAATGCTTAAAAATATCAAAAGCGGTGGGCTAAATGAAGGCGGTAGCACCATCACGCAACAGCTAGTAAAAAATGTCGCGCTTTCAATGGAACGCACCTTTGATAGAAAGCTAAAAGAGGCTATTATCACCATTCAAGTGGAGACGCTTTTAAGCAAAGAGGAAATTTTAGAAAAATACCTAAATTGCATATTTTTTGGCAATGGATTTTACGGCATAAAAACAGCGGCGCACGGATATTTTGATAAGGAATTAGAAAATCTTACCCTTAAAGAAATCGCAATGCTTATGGCACTCCCCAAAGCCCCGTCTTTCTACAATCCTGCCACAAATCTAAAGGCGTCCCTAACTCGCGCAAATGCGATTTTGGAGCGACTGCATTCGCTTGGGTGGATTGATAATGCCGAGTATGCGGAAGCAATGGATGAGATTCCTAAAGTCTATAATAAGACGCTAACCGAAAATCTTGCGCCCTATGTGGTAGATGAGGTTTTGCGACAGCTTGCGCATATCAAGGATTTAAAAACGGGTGGCTATGTAGTAAAAACAAATATTGATTTAGACTATCAGCAAATCGCCCAAACTGCACTAAAAAACGGCTATGATAATATTTTGGTGCGATTAGAATCAAGAAAACCCAAAAAATCAAACGAATCCGAAGCAGATTTAAGCGAATCCACCGAAGATTCGGCACAAAATGACACGCTAAATGGCGCGATTGTCGTTACGCAAAATCGCACGGGCAATATTTTAGCGTTAGTAGGCGGTGTGGATTATGCCAAAAGTCATTTTAATCGCGCCACTCAGGCAAAGCGACAATTTGGTAGCACGGTAAAGCCCTTTATCTATCAAATCGCACTTGATATGGGCTACTCACAAGCCACGCAGATTTCGGATGTCGCTAGAAGTTTCAAGCAAAATGAGGCAGATTTACGCAAAAATCAAAACTTTACCGAGCAGTTGCAAGAAGAGGCGTGGCAGCCCAAAAACTATTCGCGCTCTTATAGTGGAATCGTTACGCTAAAAGAGGCGTTGCGTCGCTCTTTAAATCTAGCCACAATAAATCTTGTAGATATGATAGGTTTTAGCAATATTTACAATAAAATGACGAGTTATGGCTTTGAAAATCTCCCGCAGGATATGAGTATCGTGCTAGGAAGCTTTGTGCTATCGCCTTTGGAGGCGGCGAAATATTATTCGGCGTTTGCGAATTATGGCACAATCATCGAGCCAAAGCTTATTCGTGGTGTGGTAAATTATGATGGCGAGGAAATTGAGTTTGCGAATCCTGCGAACAAAAACGGCTCTGCGAAAAATATCACTTCAAAAGAGCAAGCATATTTAAGCGTGGATATTCTAAAAAATGTCGTAAATCACGGCACAGGCTATCGCGCTAGGGTTGCAGGCATTGAAATCGCAGGGAAAACAGGGACTTCAAATGACAGCGTAGATGCGTGGTTTAGCGGATTTTCGCCAAGTTTGCAGGTAGTGGTATGGTATGGCAGGGATAATAATGTCGCCATCGGCAGTAACGAAACAGGTGGCGTCATTAGCGCACCTGTGGCAAGTGAATTTTTCCGCAATATTTTGCGCGTGGAGCCGGGCTTAAAGCGCGTTTTTGATATGCCCCCAAATGTCCATAAACGCACTATTGATGGCGTGGAGTATTTTTACACAAACACTTCCAAACTCCCAAACCAAAGCAATGTGATGGATTATGAAAGCGAAACGATATTCTAAAAATCGCGTTTGTCTCGTGCGCGTATTTGTTAAAGAAACTTCGTTTTGCAAGATTCGGCGTTAGTCGAATCGTGGCAATCCAAACCCTGCAAATCGCATAAATTTTTGCGAATCTGACTCGTAGATTCACGACATTTGCGCATTTTTTAGCTAACCGCGCTATATGACTGCCTTAATTCTTGTGTTTTTACCCACGCGATAATCCACAGCACAGCTCCCACTAGCAAGATAATACCGCCGATAAAAATTGCCAAAGTTATCGTGCCAACAAGAGCGCACCAAAAATAATACATAAAAAACGGCTCATTTGTGATATATGCGACTTCTTTGTAGTAGAGATATGAAAAATACCACGATGATAGCATTATCAGGAATCCAAGTGCCATACTAAAAATCGCCATTACGCCAAGTCCACCAAATAGGCTATATCCTTTAGTTATCATAGCTAACGACAAAGACGCCCCCGTGCCTAAAGTTGCCACAGCGATAATGACTACGCCAAGCAAATACACCGCCATTGACAAAATCCAATTTTTAAGCAACGAAGTGCTTTGCGAAGCCTTATGCAATCCCAAAACCACTAGCACATACAGCACCAACGCTGCCAAGCCAAATATAAAGCCAAGTATAGGGATAATCATAAGCACCACGCAACCCATCATTATAAATGCCTTTAACTTTATGCTTTGCAAATCTGTGGTTAAAAGATTTTGCGTGGCGTCATTGACGCTAAACGCGCTTTTGGTGATGTATATATGAATCGCCTTGCCGTCCTTTACTTCAAAATCCACTTCGCAACCTTCTAACTTATGTCCGTCTTTGGCGTTTTTGATTGCGCCTTCATCGTAATAATATCTTGCGCCATCTGCCCCGCTAATTGCACCTGTGCCTAAAATCTTGCCTTTCATTGTTAATTCCTTATTTTGTAAAATTGAAGTGCGTATTTTATCGTAATGGGGGGGGGCACTTGTCAAGGGGATTTTTTAAAAAAATTGAGATTTACTGAAAAAAGTTTAAGTTTTTTGGAGCGAATCTAAAAAATATTACAAAAACTTAAAGTAAATTTAAGATAAAATCTTGCGTTTTTACATAATAGAATCGCAAAGGACACAAATGAATAACTTCACCAAAATCGGCTTTATTCTCGCCACTTTGGGTAGCTCGATTGGACTTGGGCATATTTGGCGATTTCCTTATATGGCTGGTGAATCTGGCGGTGGCGCATTTGTCGTGCTGTATGTGATTCTAACCATTGCCATTGGGATTCCTATCCTTGTAGCAAAGATGATTATCGGCAACAAAACGCAAAAAAATGCAGTCGCCGCGTTTAAAGAGCTAGATAAAACCGCAAGGCAGCATTGGCACAAGGCGGGGCTGATGATTGTGGGCGGTCCTATAATCCTAACTTATTACGCCGTGATTTTGGGCTGGATATTTTACTATCTTTTTATCGGTAGCTTCGCACTGCCCCAAAGCGCGGACGAATCAAAGGCACTCTATGATAATCTCGTTAGCCAAAATTTTATCGCCTGTGTGGTTAGCTTTGCGTTTTGCTTGTTTTTCACGGCATTTATCGTCTCAAAAGGCGTGAAAAATGGACTTGAAAAATACAATCTAATCCTTATGCCGATTTTATTTATCATCTTTGTGGGGCTGTTTTTTTATGCGATGAGTATGGATTCATTTGGTAGGGCGGCTCAGTTTCTTTTCAAATTTGAGATTAGCAAAATCACGCCAAGTGTGGTGATTATCGCGCTTTCACAAGTCTTTTTCTCGCTATCTTTGGGCGTAGGGACAATCATTACTTATAGCTCGTCCGCCAAAAAGGGCGAAAATCTGCTTTCAAGTGCGGCGTGGATTGCGCTTTCTGGCATTGTGATTTCTATCATCGCGGGGCTTGTGATTTTTACTTTCCTTTTTGAGCACGGGCAGGAAGCGAGTGCGGGCGCAGGAATGCTCTTTATTAGCCTACCTATCGTATTTGGCGATATGAGCTATGGGTGGGTGATTTCGTTTTTGTTCTTTTTAGCAGTGCTTTTTGCGGGTATCACTTCGACAATCAGCATTTTAGAGCCACCTGTGGCGTATTTTGCAAACACATATCGCGTAAGCCGCGCCAAAATCGCCTACGCAATCACTCTGCTTATATTTGCGGTGGGAATCCTTGTGATTTTGAGCTTTAGCGCGAAATATGGCAAATACCTTACATTTTTTGATAGGACGCTTTTTGAGTGGATGGATTTTGTCTGCGCTGCGATTATTATGCCACTAGGTGCGCTCTCTGCACTGATTTTCATCACATATTTTGTCAAAAAGCAAGTCGTGTATAAATTTGCGCGGAGCTTTATGAATCGAAGACTATTTAATGCGTGGTATGGAATCGTGAAATTTGTCGCCCCTGTGGTGATAATCGCGGTTTTGGTGTGGAAATTTGTGGATATGTTTTAAGTATATGCGCGTTTGTCTCTTGAATCTAAAAAAATTCGTCATTGCGAGGAAATCCGCAGGACTGACGAAGCAATCCACTAATGCGACTTATGAATCGAATGTGAATCGCTTATTTTAGGCGAATCTGCGGTTAGATTCTAAAATATAATTTATCGATACATTTTTGAATTATTGATTTTATTTGCCTTTTAGATTCGTGCCCTTTGGATTGCTTCGCCTTGCTAACGCAAAATCTCGCAATGACAAAACATTTACACTTTGATTTGTGCAACGGATTGAGCGAGAATTTTTCAAACTCCCGCGAAAGCGTCAAAAATCCACACGCGCTAAATCGAATACGCCTCTTCGCCGTGCAGACTTTTATCAAGTCCCTTATATTCGACTTCCTCTTCTACGCGCAAACTTGTAAATAGCGATATGATTTTAAAAATCACAAAGCTGACAATGGCTGAAAGCACAGCACACACGATAATCGCAAATATTTGCTCCAAAAGCAAATGAAACGAACCACTGATAAATAGCCCCTCGCCTAGCGCACCTTCCGCGCTTACGGCTGGATTCACAGCTTTGGATGCAAAAAGTCCCACGCAGATTCCGCCCCAAACGCCACCGATTCCGTGCAAACCAAAGGCATCTAGCGAATCGTCCCATTTGAATTTATATTTGATAATGCTTATGCCATAGTAGCATAAAAGTGCCGATACTGCGCCAATGATTAGGCTTGACCATACGCCCACATAGCCACAGCCCGGCGTTATGCCAACTAGCCCTGCGACAAGTCCGCTTAATCCGCCTAGCACCGTGGGCTTTTTGTCTTTTATCCACTCAATCAGCACCCACGCCAAAAATCCACTTGCAGCCGATAGTATCGTAACCACAAAGGCATTTACCGCGATTTCATCGACTGCTCCAGCACTCCCAGCGTTAAATCCAAGCCAACCGATAAATAGCAAAATCGCTCCCAAAAACGCATAGGGGATTGAGTGCGCATTCACACTCTCCGTGCCTTTATCTTTGCGTGGACCTACGAGTATCGCGCCAACCAGCCCAGCCACACCCGCGCTAATATGCACCACGCCACCACCAGCGAAGTCAAAGCTCCCACGGGAGAGCAAAAAGCCCTTTTCACTCCAAATCATATGAGCCAAAATATCATACACAAAAGTGCTCCAAAAGATTAGGAAAACAACTAGCACACCGAGCTTGATTCGCCCAACTAACGAGCCTGTGATAATGGCTGCTGCGATAATTGCAAACATCATTTGAAAAATCGCAAAAATGATATTTGGGACACCAGAGCCGTTAAATCCGCTCATATTATTAAAAGCCAAATTATCAAATCCGCCGATAATTCCGCCCATATCGCCACCAAATGTCAGCGAAAATCCCAAAATCACCCACTGAAGCGTGATTACACCAAAGACGATAAAACAATTCATAATCGTATTTAGCGTATTTTTGTGGCGCACCATACCCGCGTAAAACATCGCAAGTGATGGCGTCATAAGCAAAACCAAAACCGAGCACAAGATAATAAAAAAAGTATTTACGCTATCCATTTTTCGTCCTTTATTTGAAGTAATTTTGCATTTTTTAAGGGAAATTGCATTTGTTGTATTTTGGAAAAAATCTTGTAATTTAGCTTAAAAATTGCAAAACGAATTGTAATTTAATATTTCTTAAAATTTTATTAAAGATTTTACATATTGTAATGAAATTATAAAAACTTCTACCCATTTCAAAAAAATTTAATAAGTGTTTAGTTAGAATCCACGCGCTAATCATAATCAAAAAGCATTATTTTTCGCACAATTTTACACAAGGGACACACAAAATGAGCAATTTTTCAGGCAATTTCACACACTTGCACTTGCATACCGAATATTCTTTGCTAGATGGCGCAAATCAAGTCAAAAAACTAGCAAAAGCCATTAAAGCCTTTGGTATGACTTCTGTCGCTATTACCGACCACGGCGTCCTGCACGGCGCGATTGATTTTTACATTACAATGCTTCGTGAGGGCATAAAGCCCATAATTGGCATTGAGACTTATATCCACAACGGCGAATCGCTAAATACCAAAGACCCACAATCTCCCGCCTTTCATCTCTGCCTTTTTGCTAAAAATGAAGTGGGCTATAAAAATCTAATGTATTTAAGCTCTATGGCTTGTTTAGAGGGATTTTATCGCAAACCACGAATCAATAAGGCGATTTTAAAAGAGCGAAGCGAAGGGCTTATTTGCTCATCGGCGTGTTTGCAAGGCGAAGTGAATTACCACCTAAATACCATCGGGCGCAAAAATACGAGCGCGAAAGGCTATGAGCACGCCAAGCAAGTCGCATTAGAATACAAAGATATTTTTGGCGATGATTTTTACATAGAGATTATGCGGCACGGCATAGCAGAGCAGAGATTTATCGATGAGCAAGCAATAAAGTTATCGCGCGAATGTGGAATCAAACTCATTGCCACAAATGACGCGCATTACACACAAAAACAGCACGCCTTTAGCCAAGAAATCCTAATGTGTGTCTCCACAGGCAAAAAGCTCCAAGATTCAAACCGCTTAAAGCACTCTGTCAATGAATTTTATGTCAAATCCCAAGATGAAATGAGAAGAATCTTTGCAGATATGCCCGAAGTGCTGGAAAATACGCAAGAAATCGCAGATAAATGTAATCTCATCATTGATTTAAAAAGCATTGAGATTAAAAACGACAAGGGCGAAATTATCATTCCTTATTCCGCGCCCACGCCACCTAGCTTTAAATTTACGAGCGAATACGCCAAAAATGAAGGGCTAGATTTTAGCGATGATGAGCCATATTTTCGCCATAAATGTTTGCAAGGGCTACAATCGCGCCTAAAATCTATCGATGAATCCAAACACGACATTTACAAAAAACGGCTAGATTACGAAATGCAAGTCATCGCAAATATGAAATTTTGCGGGTATATGCTTATCGTGTGGGATTTTGTGAGAGAGGCAAAGGCGCGAAAGATTCCCGTTGGACCCGGGCGAGGCAGTGCGGCGGGGAGCTTGGTGGCATTTTGCTTAGAAATAACTGATATTGACCCATTGAAACACGATTTGCTTTTTGAGCGATTTTTAAATCCTGAGCGCGTAAGTATGCCTGATATTGATATGGACTTTTGCCAAAGTAGGCGGGGCGAAATCATCGAGTATGTCGAGCAAAAGTATGGCAAACGCAATGTCGCACATGTCGTTACATTTAACTCAATGTCAGCAAAGTCTGTGATTCGCGATGTGGCGCGGGTTTTTGATGTGGAGTATAAAAAGGCAGACGAATTTGCCAAGCTAATACCTGATGTGTTAAAGATTCATCTAAATGAAGCCTTTGAGCAAGAGCCTAAAATCGCTGAGACAATCAAAAACGATAAGATTTTAAAAGATGTGTGGGATATGAGCTTATTACTAGAATCTCAAAAGCGCAATACAAGCACCCACGCAGCTGCAATAGTGATTGATAGCGAAAATGAGCTTTGGGATAAAATCCCACTTTGTTTAATCAATAACGAAGTTGTTACGCAGTATTCGATGGATTTTTTGGAAAAAGTCAATCTTATAAAATTCGACTTTTTGGGGCTAAAAACGCTAACTGTGATTCAAAACGCATTAGAGATTATCCCGCAAAAGATTGATTTTAACAATGTCGATTTGAATGACAAAAATATCTACAAAGAGATTCAAAGCGGTAGCACACTTGGCGTATTCCAAATTGAATCAGGTATGTTTCAAGGGCTTTCACGCCGTCTAAAACCTAGCAACTTTGAGGACATTGTAGCGATTATCGCGCTAGGGCGTCCCGGTCCTATGATGAGCGGAATGGTAGATGATTTTATCAATCGCAAACACGGACTAGAAAAAATTACCTACATTTTTGATGAATTGCAGCCCATTTTGGAGGCGACTTATGGGACGATTGTATATCAAGAGCAAGTTATGCAAATCGTGCAAGTTATAGGCGGATTTTCTCTTGGAGAAGCGGATTTGATTCGCCGTGCGATGGGAAAAAAAGATGCCAAAATTATGGAGGACAATAAAAATAAATTTTTAAATGGCGCACAAAGTCGCGGATTTTCACGCGAAAAATGCGCAAATCTTTGGGAGCAAATCCTAAAATTTGCCGAGTATGGATTCAACAAATCACACTCCGCAGCTTATGCGTTTGTTACCTTTCAAACAGCGTATTTGAAAACTTACTATCAGCACGAATTTATGGCAGCACTTTTAACTAGTGAAAAAAACAAACCAGATAATATAAACAAATATATTGATGAATGTCGCAATATGGGCATTGAAGTTTTGCCACCGCATATCAATCATTCTATGCGTGATTTTAGCGTGGTAGAGATTGATGGAGTAAAAAAAATCGTATATGGATTTAGCGCAATTAAGGGCATTGGAGAAAAGCCCATCGAAAATATTTTGGATGCAAGGGTAAAAAATGGCGGGAAGTTTGCGAATTTAGAAGAATTTTTAAGCAAAATGGATAGCAAAGTCATAAATAAACGCGTATTAGAATCTCTTGCCAAATCAGGCTCTTTGGGCAATATGGGATACAACACGCGCACGATTATCGAAAATTTGGATTTACTTGCCGATAAAGTGCGCGAAAATTCAAGCTATGATACTTCAAATGCACTTTTTACGCAAGAAACGCCACCCATTTCGCTTGACATAAAGCCACTAAATGAATTTAGCAAGGCAGAGCTTTTGGACTTTGAATACGATATGATAGGTATTTTTATGAGTGGCAATCCTGTGGAGGAATATAACGAGCATATCAAAAAAATCAAAGGCGTGGTGCTTGGCTATCAAATACAAGATTTGCAAGACCGCTCACGCGCTTTTATCGTGGGCGTGATAAAGGATATAAAATTTCGCACGAGCAAAAAAGGGACGCGCTTTGCGGAAGTTTATGTTGTCGATAGCGGAGGAAATGTGCAAATCAGCGTATTTGAAAAGGATTTGCCTATGATTGAAAATGCCCAGCAAGGTGTGCCTTTGTGTTTGCTATGCCAAGCTGGAGAGGACAATAGAGATAAAAGTATCTCATTGCGTCTTGTGGGCGTGTATGACTTTGAGGAGGCGCAAAAACAAAAAGTCTATCCCAAATTTAAAACAAACGATGAAAATAGCAATAATGGCGAATCTAAAAGCGATTTTGCGCCAAAAGGCAAATCATTTGTCCCACAAAGTGCGGATTACACGCTATTTTTGCCGTGCAATATCACTTATGCACAATTAAAAGAGATACAAAATCTAGCGTTAAATAATAGTGGCGATGAACGGCTAGTCTTTGAGATAAAAGATGGCTCTGGCGCGTATAAAATGGCGACTAATCTTAAAATAAACGCCCATTTCAAAAGCAAAGTGAAAGAAATAGCGTGAGAATAAATCAATTTTTATCGCACAATACGAAGTTTTCGCGAAGAGATGCTGATAATCTCGTGCGAAATGGCAGAGTAAAAATAGGGCGCAAAGTGGCTATTTTAAGCGATAAAGTAGGCGAAAATGACAAGGTTTTCATTGATTCGCGCCCCATAAAGCCACAAAATCAATACACCATCATCGCCTACAACAAACCCAAAGGCGAACTTGTAAGTCGCAAAGATGATAGGGGACGCAGAGTGATTTTTGATTCGCTAGATGCGAAGTTTGCGCATTTTGTGCCTGTGGGGAGGCTGGACTTTGTAAGCTCGGGGCTTTTAATTTTAAGTGATAGTGTGAAAATCGCTAATGCGCTTACCAAAAGCACACTAACGCGAATTTATAATGTAAAAGCGCAGGGCAAAATCACAGATTCATTGCTATCAAAGATAGTGGATTGTGCGCAAAATGGCTTGAGCTTGGCGGATGCTCGGGCTGGAGGACATAAAAATAGCAAGATTGTGGGAATGGATTTCGCGCCATTTGCGTTTTTTGAGATTGTGCGGACAGGCAAGGGCTACACGAAGTTTAAAGTCGGCATAAATGAAGGGCAAAATAGGGAATTGCGCAGATTTTTTGCGCATTTTGGGCTTGAAGTCGTGGATTTGGTGCGCGTAAGTTTTGGATTTATAAATCTAAACGCCTTGCCTTGCGGTAAAAGTCGCTTTTTGGATAAGAGAGAATATAAAAAAGTGCGGGAGTTTTTAAAGGAAAACAGCACAGATTTGTCATTGCGAGGCGATTTATCGCCGAAGCAATCCACGCCCACTTTGTCATTGCGAGATTTGCTTTGCGATTCAAAGCAATCCAAACAAAATACACGGAGGCAACAATGCAAAAAATGCTAGTAGAAACGCGCGGCAATGACGGGATTCACAATAAAAAAAGCGATTTTTTTAGTGCGGTGCTAAACCCAGAGGCAAGTTTTGGCGGACTATGGAGTTTGGAAAATTCAAAAAATAGTTTGCCCAAAATCGACTTAAACGCGATTAAAAATCTAAATTATAATGAGCTAATTTCTTATATTTTTGAGCGAATCGGCATTGATTCGCGCAAAATAAGCCTTGAATCTTACAAGAATTTTGACAATCCAAACTTACCTTTAAGCTACACAAAAATTGAGCAAAATATCTTTTTGCAAAATCTTTTTACAGGACCTACACGCGCTTTTAAGGATATGGCAATGCAGCCTTTTGGTGCGCTTCTTTGCGATTTAGCAAAAGCACAAAATAAAAGATATTTGATACTAACGGCGACTAGTGGCGACACAGGACCAGCGACTTTGGAGGCAATCAAAAATAAGCCAAATATCTTTGGAATCTGTATGTTTCCAAAAGACGGCACAAGCGCGGTGCAACGGCGTCAAATGACGACAAATGATGCCAAAAATATCGCAGTTTTGGCAGTGGATGGCAACTTTGATGACACGCAAAACGCGTTAAAAAATTTGCTAAATGACGCTGATTTTCGGGCATTTTTGAGTGCGCAAAACCTGCATTTAAGCGCGAGTAATTCTGTGAATTTTGGGCGCATCGCCTTTCAAATCATCTATCACATTCACTCTTATATTTTCTTGCGCGATTTAGGTGTGATTGCGGATAATGAAAGTTTTGATATTGTCGTGCCTAGCGGGAATTTTGGCAATGCTTTGGGCGCATTTTATGCCAAACTTATGGGCATCCCCATTCACAAAATCATCATAGCCACAAATGCGAACGATGTGCTTGAATCGCTCATTACGCGCGGTATTTATGATATTTCAAATCGCACACTTATTAAGACAAACTCCCCTGCGATGGATATTTTGAAAAGTTCAAATGTAGAGCGAGTGCTTTTCACGCTCTTTGGGGCGAATCGCACGAAAATTTTGATGGGCGATTTGGAATCCAAAAAATGCTATAAATTAAGCGCGGACGAATTAGCAAAAATACAAGAAATTTTCTGCGCATTTAGCTTTGATGATGAATCTGTGCTAGAAATAATAGCGCACTATGCAAAGCAAAATATCATAATAGACCCGCACACAGCAAATGCGATTTTGGCGAGTAAAAAGCTAGATTCGCAACGAAAAATCATTGTCTGCTCTACGGCGGAATGGTGCAAATTCGTGCCAACAATAAAATGCGCACTAGATTCGGCAAATATAATGAATCTAAACGCACAATCCGAAAAAGACGCAATGCTAAAAATTAGCCAAAAATTTAATCTAAAAATCCATAAAAATATAAGAAATTTATTTGACAAAGATGAGCTAAATTGCATAGAAGTTAGCAAAGAAAATATTAAGAGTTGTGTTATGGATTTGATAGGGCGATTTCATTAAGAATCAATTTGCAATCGCGCCTTATTCCACGCTTTTTTGGATTCGTGGATTATTAAAAAACTGCGCTTCGCTTGTTTTATTAGAAATGAAACTTCGTTTTCAAGGAAACTTCGTTTTGCCACGAATCCGCAGTATTTAAATTAGTCTTTAATCAAGCAAATCACACTTGATTATTCATTCTTAAACTTGCTTCAAAGTCATCGTCTTCTGTCGCTGGGTCTGCACCCACAGCATCGCCCGTAGCACCATTTGCGCTAGGCGCACTTGGCGCGGCATTTTGCGCATTTTTCTTTGCCTCATTTTTGGCGTCTGCCCTTGCTTGGACTTCGCGTGAGTATGGGACTACGCGGTTTCGTCCGCCCTCTTTTGCCTCATATAGCGCGGTGTCGGCTTGATTTATGCACTCCCAAATGTCTTTTGAAAACTCTGGCATTACGCTAACGCCGATACTCACAGATTTATTGAATGTCAGCTCCCCGCGAGAGCATTTTTTTGCCATTGCAAAGGCGGTGCGGATTTTCTCAGCCACGCGTTTTGCTTCCTCCATATCCGCATTATCCAAAATTACCACAAATTCCTCTCCACCATATCGCACAAGCTTATCAATAGGGCGAATCACCTTGCGAATCGTCTCTACTAACAGCACGATTCCCGCGTCCCCTACGGCGTGTCCGTAAGTATCATTGATATTTTTAAAGTGGTCGATGTCAAGCATTAGCACGCCAAAGGATATGTGTTTTTCTAATTTTTCTTTCAGCTTATCGCCGTGCTTATCCAAAAAGAAGCGGTTATATGCTTTGGTAAGCGGGTCAGTATATGAGCTTTCCTCAATCTCCTTCATAAGCATTTTGTTATTTATAATATGCCGTGCTTCGCGCATATAATTATAGATTCTAGTGATGGATTTCTCTTTCTCGGCAAGCTCTTTTTTAGAACTTAGCATAATGGAGTAGTAAATCATTAACTTATCAGAGATGACAAATTTCAAGTCAATCGCGTGAAGTCCGCCTGTCGAAGTAGATATAAACACGCTACCTTTTTCATCGCTATAAAGGATATTTCTATTGTCATTTTCAAGTCGCTTTTCAATGCTATTGATTTCCCCTGCCATTACTTTCATATTGGCGTCATTTTCGATTTTATATCCGCTTACAATCTCATCATTTACGAGTTCTGCAAATATTAGCGACTTATATTTGATATATTTTTGAATCACCACCTGAATCTCTTTGTAAATATCATTTGTCTTTTTCATCGAATCAATCTTATTTTTAAAGCTATATAGCGCGACAACTTCATTCATCACTTCGCTTAAACGCATAAGCGGGTTTTTAGTATAAAGCAATTTATTATAGATGAAAATCGTAGCGATTTTGGTATCAATGGCGGCTAGATTTTTATCTAGCGATTCAAGTAGCTTATTTAAGATTTTCGCAAGTTCATCTGTGCCTATCATTCGACTGCGGACACGGCGCGTAAAGTCCCCATTTATCGCGCTTATAATGGCATCTTGAATACTAGCTGAAATAGTCGAAAAACTTTTCACGCTAAACATTAAAACAATCATAGTGATAAGAGACGCACCCACAATAAAGGCTAAAAATTCATCTTCGCTAGAAAAAATAATGTCATAAATATTATCTTTTAGCAAAATTGTCGCATTTACTGCGCCAATCACTGCGCCCTGCTTTGTGCCTATATGGCAAACAATACATTTCTGCTCGGCAAATATGGGAAAAGAGACACGCGCTTCGTGGTCGTTTGTCCCTTCGATTCGCTTCATTGATTCTTCGCTAGGGCGTTTGGAGATATAGACATTACGCTCAATTTGGTCGCGGTAGCTACTGCGTTTTCTGCCGATTTCATCGCTAAACTCATCACTTCGGCTAATCCATAAATCATTGATTTCTTTTTGGACTTTCGCAGAGTTGATAATGTCGTAAGTATGCGAATTTACGCCCTCGCCTGAAATTGCCGCAAAGTCAAATGCGGCTTTTGCGGTGGATTGAATTTGATTTTTAAAGAGCTGTAAATTGCGCTCTTTATTAAATAAATCCACTTTATATAGCACAAACGCACAGCTTAAAATAATAGCTAACGCCGATAGCAAAATAATTTTAAATCGTAAAATTAACATTTTTCCCCCTTAAATTTTTATAAAATATTTGTCAAATCCTGCGAATCTACTTTGAATCTTAAGCGCGATTCATTCCACCGTAACGCTTTTTGCAAGATTTCGTGGCATATCGACATCATTGCCTAAACGAATCGCAACTTCGAGTGCCAACACCTGCAAAATCACCATCATCGCAAAAAATTCCTCCATATAGCTATCAAATTTCCCGATTCGCACCATATCATCAGCCAAAGCGCAATCCTCTTGACTAATCACACATATTGTCGCATCGCGGGTGCTTAACTCTGCGGTATTATTTTTGATTTTATCAAAAAGCAAATGTTTTGGCATAAGGCTAATGGTAAAAAGCTCGGAGTCAGCTAACGCAATGGGTCCGTGCTTCATCTCACCGCTTGGATAGCCCTCTGCGTGGAGGTAGCTAAGCTCTTTTAATTTTAGCGCACCTTCAAGTGCAAGCGGATAGAAAATATCGCGCCCGATAAAGAAAAATCCGTGTCCGTGCAAATACCGCTTGGAGAGCTTTTTAAGCCTATCGTGCATTGCCTCATCGATTTTAGCGGCGTTTGTGGCATCTTTCATATTTTTAATATGCGCTTGGACTTGTTTTTGCGATATCGCCCCTCGTTTTTCACCCAAATACACGCCCAAAATCCAAAGTAGCATTACTTGCGTTGCAAATGCCTTTGTCGAAGCCACGCCCTTTTCAATCCCCGCACGGGTAAGCAAACTACACTGCGCCTCTCTCACAATAGAGCTATCCTCCACATTGCAAATGGCTAGGGTTTTGAGATTTGCTTTTTTTGCAAGTTTGAGTGCCTCCAAAGTATCCGCCGTCTCGCCACTTTGAGAAATCACAATAAATAATTCATTTTTATTCATCACAGGCTCTGCATAGCGAAATTCACTAGCAATCGCCACGCTTGTTTTGATTTTTGCTTCTCTCTCAAAAATGTATTTTGCCACTAGCGCGGCATTGTGGCTTGTCCCACAGGCGCAAAGTGTGATTGAATCGATGTTTTTTAAAAACTCATCGCTAATTTCAAGGCTGATTTGATTCCCGCTAATTCGCCCTGCCAAAGTATCCTTTAAAACCACACTTTGCTCATAAATCTCTTTTTCCATAAAATAGCGATAGCCCTCTTTTTGCGCGGATATTTTCGTCCCTTGCAATTTTTGGATTCGTGGCAGGGTGCTAAAATTTGCAATATCCATATAGCCAAACTCGCCGTCCTCCAAATAGCAAACTTCATCTACTATGCCAAGCAAAGGCGATGAGCTGGAGGCAAAGTAGATTTCATTAGATTCGCTTTGTCCAATCAAAAGTGGCGAACCATTTTTCGCATAAAAAATCTTATCTTTTTCGCGTTTTGTGATTAAAAGTAGCGCGTAAGAGCCTATTAGTCGCGCTATGGTTGCCTTAAATGCACTCAATGTCGAATCCGCGCTTTTTAGATTTTCCTCAAATAAATGCACGATGACTTCGGTATCGGTTTGTGAGCTAAATTTATGCCCTTTTTGCTCTAACTCTACGCGAATCTCGCTGTAATTTTCGATGATTCCATTATGCACCACCGCGCTAAATTCCGCACTTTGCGGATGTGCGTTAGTATCGCTAACCTTGCCGTGCGTAGCCCAGCGCGTATGCCCTATGCCCAATCCAAATCCCACACTCTCAAAGTCTTTGCATTTTTCGATAAGGTTTTTTAACTTTCCAGCACTTTTAAAAATCGACAATTCATCGCCGTTTTTTCCGCCAAGCACTGCGATTCCCGCGCTATCATAGCCACGATATTCTAGCTCACTAAGTCCGTCTAATAAAATCTGCTTTTTCTCGCTATTGCCTATATAGCCTATGATTCCGCACATTTCATCTCCAAATTTAAGCAAAAATTTTATAAAATTACGAATTTTAGCGAATTAAAAATTATTTTTGTATTATGGTGCGGTTTTATGGGTAAAAAAGTGGCGATTTTTGCGCTTTGTGTGGGCATTTTCGTGGGGTTTGCGAATGCGGAGAATTTAGTGGGCGATTCACAGGATATGCGTGAATCGAAAGTGGATTGCCACGATTCTACGATATGCGTAGAATCTCGCAATGACGAATCTAATGCCAATTCGCCCAAATCCACGCCTGATTCACTTGAATCTGCAACATTATCCACAAATGAAGCCACAAACAAAAAACCCAAAGACCCAGAGTTCCCAGACTATGACGATGATGTGGAGTTTTTGCAAAGTTTAATTGAGCGATTTTCGATGCACAATGAAAACTACTTTTTGCCCTTGTATTACAACACAAACATATTTCAAAGCAATGATGTAAAGCCCTACACAAAGCCCTATAAAAAGTTTGAAGTCAAACTCCAAATTAGCGCAAAAGCAAGCATTTTCAAGGATTTATTTTGGGGCGTGGGAATGTATTTTGCCTACACACAAAAGAGCTTTTTTCAAATGTATTCTCGTAGCATCTCAAGCCCCTTTCGTAGCACGGACTACAATCCAGAATTTACGCTTTATAAGCCCTTTGATTTTGGGCTAAATGTCCGCTTTGGCTATAAGCATTTATCAAACGGCGATGCAGGGAATGATTCGCGTAGTATAAATGTAATGGCATTAGATTTAATTTATAAGATTAGCGATTTTCGCGCCACGCTTAAATCGTGGGTGTATATGACGCACGACCCACGCGATATACGCAAATATTTGGGATATAGCGATTTGATTTTGGAATATGATTTTTGTGGGCGCAATCATTTAAGTTTAACCATCGGCAATTTGGTGCATAATTACAAGCATTACAAAGGCAATGTGAAATTAGAATATCGCTTTGATATACAGCACTTTGGGATTTTCGTGCAGTATTTTTACGGATATGGCGATAGTTTGCACGAATATAATCTAAAAAAACACGCTATTGGCGTGGGATTCGCTCTAGCGCGATTTAAGACAAAAGATTTTCAGCGTAAATAAAATGCGCTATTTGGGAGATTTGAGTGGATTTTGTGCTTGAAAATTTAGTGGCGGTAAATTTTGTAAATTTGGACGAAATTCAAGCGCGTGAGGTTTTAAAAGCACGAAATGCCGTGAGAGAATTTATGCAAACAAGGCGAGAAATAAGCGAATCCGAGCATTTTCGATTCATCGAATCCTTGCGAAATGATAAAAGAAACGCATATTTTGCGGTATATGAGTGTGAATCGCGCAAATCGCAAATTCCCCCGCCCTTGCAGATGGGGATTAAGGCGGTAGGTAAAAATTCTCCGTCATTGCGAGATTCTTTGCTTTGCGCAGAATCGTGGCAATCCACAAAAAAAATTAGCACATTTTTAGGCGTGGTGTGCCTAAATCAAATTGATTTAGCAAATAAAAACGCATTTTTGGGGATTTATGCAAATTTTAGCGCGAATCCCACTGCGAATCCCACCGCAAATAACGGCGCGAATCTCTTAAAAATGCTAAAATTCATCGCATTTAGCGAACTAAACTTACACATTTTATATGCCAAAGTGCTATCCACAAACTCCCGCGCATTGCGATTTTATGACAAAAATGGCTTTGTGCGCTGTGGTAAACTCATCGAGGCAATCAAAGATAATGAAAAATTTATGGATTTAGAGATTTTGGCATTAAAAAATGCGCTAGATTTGCGTCATTGCAAGACTTGCGAAAACAAGTCGTAGCAAAACAAGCGAAGCGCAGTTTTTTAGTAATCTAACAATTAAAGGACACAAAATGAGCGTTTTTATAGTCGCTGAATTAAGCGCGAATCACGGATGCGACTTGCAAATCGCCAAAGATACACTTTATGCCGCCAAAGAATGCGGAGCGGACGCAATCAAACTCCAAACCTACACGGCGGACTGCTTAACGATTGATTGCAAAAGCGAGATTTTTAAAGTAAAAGATTCGCCCCTGTGGAGCGGAAAATATCTCTATGATTTATACAAAGAAGCCGCGATGCCGTTAGAGTGGAATGAAAAGCTTTTCGCTTATGCGCGGGAAATCGGGCTAGTGTGTTTCTCTACGCCATTTTCGCGCAAAGGCGTGGATTTGCTAAAATCGCTAAATAATCCCATTTATAAAATCGCAAGTTTTGAGGTGGTGGATTTGGAGCTGGTGGATTATGTCGCAAGGCAGGGCAAACCTGTGATATTATCTAGTGGGATTGCCACAAATGACGAGTTAGAACGCGCTATAAATCTTATAAAGTCGCGTGGCGTAAGCGATATAACTCTTTTAAAATGTGTGAGTGCCTACCCTGCAAATATTGCGGATATGAATCTGCGTGAAATGCGCCTTTTGGGCGAAAAATTTGGCGTGAAATTTGGCTTAAGCGACCACACGCTAGGCGATAATGGGCATTTGGCAGCTATCATTGCTACAAGTCTTGGCGCAAGTATGATTGAGAAGCATTTTATTTTGGATAAAAAGATTCGCACGGCAGATAGCGCGTTTAGCCTTGATAGGACGGAGTTTGCGGAGCTTGTAAGAATGATTCGCGAGTGCGAATCTGCGCTAGGCAATGAAAATGTGGCGTTAGATTCTACAAATCATAAGCAAGGCAGGGAGTTTGCACGAAGTCTTTTTGTGGTGCGCGACATTAAAAAAGGCGATATTTTAAGCAATAAAAATATCCGTGCGATTCGCCCAAATACGGGATTAAGTCCGCAATTTTTAAAAGAGATTTTAGGCAAAAAAGCGGTGTGCGATTTGCCCTTTGGCAAACCGCTAGAATGGAGCGATTTTAAATAAAAATTCCGTCATTACCAAAGAAACTTCGGCTTTGCCTTGTTTTGCGAGACTTGCTTGCAAGCCCTGCATTGCGAAAGCAAATCGTATCAATCCAAAATCAAAGCCAAATCAAATAGACTTTAAAATCATTTATCAACTGCGCATCTTAAATCAAAATACCAACGGCACGACTATTTTTTTGTAATTGCCGTCATTTTGCTTGTAAGATTCGCGGACTTTGGCGCAATGCCCATTTGTGCTAAATTTTGACGCATCAAATGTCATCTTTTTGCTATGCTGACAAATCCAAAGCACTGCCCCGCAGTCATTTTTACCATCAATGATAGGCGAAATACCCCACATATCCGTGCCTTTCATCTTTACAGCTTTCCATTTGCTTGAATCTAGCGCATTTTCAGCGATAATCCAATCGCCCCAATTTTTGTGATTTTTAGGCTTGTCAGTTAGCTCAATATTTTGGCTTAAAATCTTTGCCACGCTATTTTTGTGCGCCTTTGAAATGTCATTTTTTATGCTTTGAATCTCATTTGATTCATCTGCCAAAAGTGGCGAAGTAGCGATAAAAACACCCAAAATCAAATATCTAAAAATTGCCATTTTTTATCCTTTCGCATTTTCATAAATGAAAATAAATCTTAATTTTGAAAGCCGAAATTTTAGGCAAAAAACCTTAAATTTTCTTTAAAGATTCATCAAATAAAATCTCACTTTGTGGATTATGATTTTTAAAATTTGCCTTTGGTGTCTCTAAATTATCATTTGCATAGCAATACACGCACCCAAAGGGGCAAGTGTTATACGCGCCTATGTCTTTGCTTGCAATGCACCCGCATTCTTTGCGCTGTCCTTTGTCTTTCATGTCTTTTGTAGAAATTTTTATAAATTCTCCATCAATCCCCTTATCACGCCCAAGATAATCTAAAAGTTCTTTATCGCAATCTTTTATAAAATCACCTTGCTTTTCTATTTTTTGTTTAAGTAACTTAAAAATCAAATCATCATCTATACATTTATTATGAATAATGTCATATTTTTCCAAATCTACCTTTTCGGCGCAAGTGCTAATCGTAAAATTCCAGCCTTTTTTGCTTTTAAGGTCGCTTAATTTTTGTGCAAATTCATTCATAGATTCAACATTCCATTCTATGTATTTTATACCTGCTTTGTGCATATTTCGCCCAGTTTTACCATAAATATCTAAAAAAGAAAATACAAATTTTTCCGTGTGATTTTTTAGCTCATCGCCGATAAATTCTATCTTTTCAAGCAAATTTTGCAACGATATTTCATCACTTAAAATTAGCGGGTCAAAACGCCAAATAATCCTATCTTTGCCGATTTGCTCGCTTAAATTTTTAAAGCATTCTACGCGCTTATTTAGATTTGGCAGATTCTGCTCGATATTTTTATCATAATCATTTAGCGTATATTGAAAATAAAAAATGGGTATATTTTCTTTGATAAAATCCAAATGTTTGAAAAAGTTTTGCGGATATTTACTCCAAAATACCACCGCACGAGCTTTTTTAAGAGAGATTGTATAAAACTTGCCATTAAATGGATTTTTCCATTTACATTCGCCCTTTTGCCATTTATCCACAAACCAATCGCCAAAAAATCCTGCAATATCCGTTGCGCGTGAAGCTGAAATGATTATAGGTTCAGTAGGTTTATCGCTCATATTTTTCTCCCTTATAAATTACATTGAAATATATATTCATATCGCTTAATAGCGCGATGATATTTGCTATCAAATATATCGTTTTTATTGTGTGAAATTAGCTCTGCATTGTAGTTTTCTTTGAAATGCTGATAAAATAAATCTAACCTTACTTGCGTATTATTATAAGGTGGACTTACACAAATAAATATATTTTGCCCCTTATTTGCGCTTGAAATCTTATCATAAAATGCCCTATCTAACCTAAAATTCGTCAAATCCAACACATTAGAAAAAATATGCAAGGTTATATTTTGCCCCATCAGTGTTAAATCTCTTATTTTTATATCATCTAAACTTTTATTAAACGCTATTATTTGATTTTCGCTAATGCCAAGTAGATTTAAATGCAAAATCCCCCTTGATAACGCCACACTTGAAGGCTCTATGAGAATTATGTGATTTATTTTGGCATTTAGATTGTGATTTTTCATAAAATCCAAAAGAACGCAACTTGCCAAAGCCTGTCCGCAACCATAATCGATGATATTGATATTTTTATCATTTAGATTTACCACATTGCATAACACTTCAAAACTTGCATTTAGTTTTATTTGGTGCATTAGCCCATAAATGCCTAAATAGCAAATTAGCTCATTTGAATCTTGCAGGATTTTTTTGCCACGCTCCAAATCACGCTCCAAATCGCAAAAGGTTTTATTGTTCTTGCAATAATCTAAAATTTTATCAAAATTTATATGGTGAATCCGCCTTAAAGAAGTCGCATAATCGCTAGATTCTATTGTGATTTTGATATTTTGCGCTATGGCTTTAGATTCGCTATCAAATGCTTGTAATAACGCATTTCTTGCGGCGATATAATCATTTGGCAGATTTTGCAAAATCTCCACCAAATAAGTCGCCAAATGCGACTTTTCATCGCAATTTTGCCACAAGGATTGCAATAAAGATTGATTGCGTAACTTTTCAAAATATTTTAGATAAAGATAGATAAATTCCTCGTTTATATCGCTAATATTTTGCTCATCATAAAGATTTGCAAGATTTTCAAAATGCACCCGAAACTCGCTTGGATTATCAATAACATTTTTAGCAAAATCTATCCATTCGTTTGTGTGATTTTGTCGTCTTAAAAAATCATAAATGCACTTAAATTCAAACTTGCAATTTACTTCATAATAGATTCGCGCAAAAAGTTCTATCAAATGCGCATCGTTGCGATATAAAGAATCCAAATTTTTATGCAGATTTTCAAAAGATTTGCTTAAAGATTCTCTATTTTGCATTAAATCTACTTTGCTTGTAGATTCAAACTCTTCATAGCATTCTTGCAAATTATGCGTAGCAGTGGCGTTTAGGACGCTTAAAATTTTAGTCATTTTTTGCTATCTACTTCTGGCAAGGTTTGCTCTAATGTTTGCTCTTTGGGTGGTTTGGGTTTTGAATCTTTACTATTTTTTAGCTTTTTAATTACTTTTTTGATAGATTCGATTAAGTCTTTAAATGCTCTTTTTAAAATTGATTTTAATTTTATGTCATTTTGTAATTGAATGTGCAATTTGCTTATTTTATCTAATAACTGCGAATTGTCCGAATCTATTTTCGAATCTAATTCTTTATTTTTATTCTGCAACTGCAAGTGATTTGAATCTATTTGCTTGTTTAGCTTTATAATTTCATCTTTTAATGCTTTGTTTTCATTTTGTAATTGTGAATAATTAGAATCTATTTTGGAGTTTATTTCATTACTTAACTTTTCTAATTGTTCTTTGTATTCGCTTTGCGAATTACTTATTTTGTCGTGTAAATAGATAGATAAATTATTAGGATGCTCACTAAAAATTCTACTATCTTTTATAAAATCATCAATTTCTTTATTTAGATTCTGCGCCCAAACAAAGCTATATATGATTTCAATGATTGTCAAATCAAATTTATTAAATTCAAATTTGATTTTTTTATTTAATTCTTGTTTGGCAAAGTTGCTATATCCCACAAAATACCCAAGCGCAAAATAAAATTTATTTTCATTAGGCAATTTATATGGTTTAACTTGTAACAAATCCCTTATATTTTTACTTGCTTCATCGCCACAATAATACGAAATTTGTGCCAAAATATCCATCAATTCATCATCTTGTTTAAGTGGCGTCCCCAATAAATCTGCTTTGTATTTAAGATTATTTTCATCGGCATAACGGCGCACATCATCTATTAGCATTTTGCCTTCTAAAAATGGTTTGATTTTCTCAAACTCTTTAAAAGGCATTTGCGATTTACCCAAAAAATAATCCAAATATTCAAAAACGCAGGACAGATTTTCATCACCATTTGCTTTATAGCGTAAAAATGCCATCGCGCCTAAATATCTATCAAATTTATTTAATTTATCCGCATTAGATTTGTGTGCTTTAATATCTAAATTATGAATTTTCTCTAATGTCAAAACTGCACACATATCTCTTAAAACAAATGCCGTTGTCAATTCTATCGTGCCTATCGTTTGCTCTAATTGCTCTTTGTTTTCAAATATAATTGCCACTGTGCGCGATAAAGGTAAGGGAGATTCGTATAAGAAAAAGTCATTTTCTAGTGATTTTAGGCTATCTTTTTCAGATTCACTCAACACAACACCTATACATACATTATCGCTATCAAAACAAAATTGTTTTTTGCGCAAGACAATGTTTTCAATGATTGCTTTGTTTAGATAATCCGCCACATTTACCGACTTTATCGAAAAGTAAAATTTTTGCATACTCTATCCTTTAAAATGGTATTTCATCATCAATATCTATTATGGGATTTTGCCTAGTTAGAATCTCATAAGTGCTACTATCTTTTAAAAAATCTATTTCGCTATTTGCAACCAAATATAGATTGTGCCTTGCTCTTGTAATAGCTACATATAGGGCTTTTCGCTCTTCTCTCTCATCTTTGTTAAAATCTGTAAAATATTTTTTATAGTTTTCAAAGTCTGGGATTATCACCGTATCAAACTCCAAACCCTTTGCCGAATGAAAAGTGGTGATATGAAGTGAGCTTAATTGCACTTGGATTGCCTCACTTATGTCGGCGTATGAGCGATAATAAGTGTGTTGTATATTATTTGTTTGTAAAAGTTGATGATATTTTTTGATATTTTCTTTGTTGTAACACAAAATAGCGATATTATGTGTCGTAGAATTGTTATACTTTTTAATAATATCCAATATCAAATCTGCGCCAATGCAAAGTGTGGGCTTTTTGCCTATCTTATTTCTTTGCTTTAAAGATTCAAGTTCCTCAGGCGTATAAAGCGTTTTATGCCAATTTTTAACGATAAAATTTAAAATGCTAAAAGTGTTTCTAAAAACTTTTTCAAATTCATATTGACTATTTGATGAAAGCAAATTTTCAAGTTCGCTTTTTTGGGTTCTATTTTTGTAAATTTGTTGCGCAAAATCTGCACCTACACTTAAAGATTCGGCTTTATTTTTGATTGCTGTAAGTAAATTTATTTCTAAATCTTGCGCTTCATCAACGATGATTTCTTTATAATTTTGTTTATTTTTGTCGCAAAAACTTATAGCACAATGAATCTCATTTGTATTTAAATTCTCACCCGCAACAACGCTCTTTGTGTATTCTTTTAATGTTTTTGTATAAGTGATATAGGCAAATGGGGGGGGGGGGAATAGCCATTGTTGCTTTTTAGGCGATTTATATAGCGATACATTAAGCATACAGATTTACCTGTCCCAGCTAGTCCGCTAATAAAAATCGCATTTGGTTCATCTAATGCAATGCGTTGATGTTCCGTTAAATCAGTAAGCTTTGGCAATCGCACATAATAACCGCTCAAAAGGCAAATCCTTGTTATTTTTTAAGGTATTGTAACATAAAATTATAAAATATGACAAATTATTAAGTGCGAATCCACACACATAATTTTCGTTATAATTCCACGCAAATTTCATTTACAAAGGATAATTCAATGATTACAACGCGTTTTGCCCCTAGCCCTACGGGATTTTTGCATATTGGTGGGCTTCGCACGGCACTTTTTAACTATCTCTATGCCAAAAAAAACGGCGGAAAATTTTTGCTACGCATTGAGGATACAGACTTTTTGCGCAATAGCGATGAAGCGGTAAGTGCGATTTTGGAGGCGTTTGAATGGGTAAATTTAGATTATGACAATAAAAACGCGCTTGTTTTTCAATCAAAGCGGTTAGAGATTTACCGCAAATACGCGGAGGATTTGGTGCAAAATGGCAAGGCGTATTTTTGCTATATGACAAAGGACGAGTTGGACGCCGAGCGACAAAAGGCGCAATCGCAGGGCAAAATCTATCGCTATGACAATCGCTATCGCGATTTTAGCGGGACGCCACCACAGGGAATCACACCTGCGATTCGTATTAAAGCACCGATTGATGGCGAAATACGCTTTTATGATGCGCTAAAAGGCGAAGTGAAAATTAGCGCGAAAGAAGTTGATGATTATATCATTATGCGAAGTGATGGGACGCCCACTTATAATTTTGTCGTGGCGATTGATGATGCGGAAATGGGGATTAGCGATGTGATTCGTGGCGATGACCATTTGAGTAACACGCCAAAGCAGGTGATAATTTATAATGCGCTTGGATTTGAAGTCCCGCGATTTTGCCATATACCGATGATTTTGAATGAAAAAGGACATAAATTAAGCAAACGCGATGGCGCGATGAATGTGATGGATTACAAGGCTATGGGTTTTTTGCCAGAAGCATTGCTAAATTTTTTGCTACGACTTGGATTTAGCCACAATCACAAAGAGATTTTTAGTTTGCGCGAAATGATAGAGCTATTTAATTTTGGTGCGTTAAGCCACTCGCCTAGCGCGTATAATCTCTCCAAACTGCATTGGCTAAATAATCACTATATTAAAGAATGCAAAGATTCGCGTTTGGAGCGACTTTTGGATTATGAAATCGCGCTAGATTCGGCAAAAAAGGCGGTGCTTTTTAGCGAAATAAAACCGCGCGTTGAAACGCTAAAAGATTTTGGGGCGATGATAGATTCGGTGCTAAATGCGCCACAAAGCTATGATGAAAAGATGCTAAAAAAATGCGATTTGGGTTTGGATTTTGCAGGAATCATTGAGCGCGTGGATTTTAGTAGTGTGGAATCTATTAGCACTTCATTGCATAAAATCGCGGAAAATTTGGGACTAGGAATCGGCAAACTAATGATGCCACTGCGACTAATAATGCTTGGCAAAAGCGGTGGAATCGGCGTAAATGAAACGCTATTTATCATCGGCAGAGACGAATCACAGGCACGAATCGCAAGATTTGCCCAAAAGTAATCCACGCCCCTTATACAATAGATTGCCACGACTTGCATTCACAAGTCTCGCAATGACAAAGATTTTAAAACACCATTCATTGCGGATGTGGATTTCTTTTATTTTCCCCCTCCCTTGCGGATGGTGATTTATTTTCTCATTCCCCCTCCCTTGCGGAGGGGGATTAAGGGGGGTGGGTAATCAATCCATCATTGCGATATTTTCGTAGAAAATGCAAAGCAATCTACACAAAATCCATCATTGCAAGATTTGCTTGCAAACCCTGCATCGCAACGCAAATCGAAGCAATCCAAAAAAATACAACAAAATATAGATTTGCCACAAAGCAGATTTTAGCAAATCTACTTTTCACAATGATAATTAAATAATTTCCAAAATTCCCCCAAAAAAAATATAAAAAAATTCATAAAAAACAAAATACAATAACAAAATAATTCCCAAAACCCCTAAAATATTAAAGCAATCCCACCAAACTTAAATCCCAAATCCCCCAAATTTTCTCACATTTTCTCATAATTTTTTAAATTTTTCACTCATTTTTTAATAATTTTTCAACATTTACTTTCTATTTAAGTTTAATTTAAGGGGGGGGGGATAGAATGTCATTTGTGTTTAAAAGCACAAATTTAAATTTTAAGGAGGCTTTTATGAAAGCAGGTAAT
>CAKUOH010000002.1 GCA_934668765.1 uncultured Helicobacteraceae bacterium
TCCTTTAAAATCTAAAATTTAACAAAAATGTATTTTGCCCCCCCCCTAACTTAAAATTTGCTTAAATAAAAAATTTTGCGCAATTTCGCAGGAATCTACTTTGCAGAAATTTTTAAGGCAATCTTTATATGCAAATCTTGTTATTTTGCCTTGAATCTAAACTTTTCTAGTGATTTTTAAAGCAAAATTCGACTATACTTTCGGCTTCAAAATACAACAAATCCAAAGGAGAAACAATGCGAAGTGATGTGATTAAAAAAGGCTATTTAAAAGCTCCAAACCGCTCTTTGTTGCGCGCTTGTGGGCTTAAAGATGAGGACTTTGAAAAGCCCTTTATAGGCGTGGCAAATTCCTACATAGACATAATCCCCGGGCATTTTTACTTAAATGAATACGCCAAAATCATCAAGGACGAAATCCGCAAAAACGGCTGTGTGCCTTTTGAATTCAACACCATAGGCGTTGATGATGGCATAGCTATGGGGCATAGCGGTATGCTCTACTCGCTGCCAAGCCGTGAAATCATCGCAAATTCAGTTGAAACCGTGATGAACGCTCACGCGCTTGATGCGCTCATTTGTATCCCAAATTGCGACAAAATCACGCCGGGAATGCTTATGGGCGCGCTTCGTGTCAATGTGCCAACTATTTTTGTAAGCGGCGGTCCTATGAGGGTTGGTTTCAGCGCAAAGGGTGAAAAACTCACTTTAAATAGCGTTTTTGAAGCGGTTGGAGCGTTCGAGGTTAAAAAAATCGATGAAAACGAGCTAAAAGATATAGAATGCAAAGCCTGTCCTAGTGGGGGTTCTTGCTCTGGGCTTTTCACGGCAAATTCGATGAATTCGCTTTGTGAGGCGTTAGGTATCGCTTTAAGTGGCAACGGCACGGCTTTGGCTTTGAGTGATGAGAGAGAAAATTTGCTTCGTCAAGCTGCAAGGCGTATTTGTGAAATCACGCTTGATAGCGAAAAAAGCGAAAAATTCAAAATCCACAACATTATCAACAAGGGCGCAATTAACAACGCAATGGTGCTTGATATGGCTATGGGGGGTAGCTCAAATACGATTTTGCATATGCTAGCCATTTCACGCGAGGCGGGTTCGCCCCTTGATATAAGGGATTTAAATGAGATAAGCAAGCAAATAGCCCACATAGCCAAAGTCGCCCCGAGCCTGCCTGAGGTGGCTATGGAGGACATAGGAAGTGCGGGCGGCATAAACGCTGTGTTAAAGGAAATTTCGCGCCGTGATAATGGTTTGCTTGATTTAAACGCCCTTACTATCACGGGCGAGAGTTTGGGCACACGCATAAAAGACGCGAAAATCCGCGATGAAAAGGTGATTCACAAGGTAGAAAACGCCTATTCACAAGTGGGTGGGCTTGCCATACTCTTTGGCAACCTAGCCGAGCAAGGCTGCGTGATAAAAACAGCAGGTATCACAGGAGAGCGTAAATTTAGCGGTAAAGCCGTCATCTTTAACAGCCAAGATGACGCTATAAAGGGCATTATCAAGGGCAAGGTGCAAAAGGGAGCCGTGTGCGTGATAAGATACGAGGGTCCAAAAGGGGGTCCGGGTATGCAAGAAATGCTTTCGCCAACGAGCTTGATTATGGGTATGGGCTTGGGTGCTGATGTCGCGCTCATCACAGATGGGCGTTTTAGCGGGGCGACAAGGGGTTTAAGCATAGGGCATATAAGCCCTGAGGCTGCTGAGGGTGGGCTTATAGGCTTGCTTGAAGATGGAGATATCATCGACATAGATGTGGATAATTTTACGATAAATGCGCGTTTAAGTGAGAGTGAAATCGCCGAGCGAAAGGCTAAATTTAAGCCCTTGCAAAAGCCTTTAAATTCAAGGTGGCTTGCGCAGTATCAAAAGCTAGTTTCAAACGCAAGCAACGGCGCGGTGTTGGATTTGGAGTGGTTTGACAAATAAGAAGTTAAAAATTAAATGATTTAAATTTAAAAATATCAAGGGGATTTTTATGGAAAGCGTAAATAGCACAACAGCGTTTGATGATAGCATTGATACCATTTTAGCTAAAATTAGTGCCATAGATTTTAGCACACGCAAAAAAGGCACGATGTTTGAGATTCTTTGCACCCATCTTTTGAGAGAAAAAGACACGGCAAACGAATACAAAGAGATTGCTTTGTGGGCTGATTGGGAGGGCAATGATGGTAATGACAAAGGCACGGATATTGTTATAAAAACCAAAAATGATGAATTCATAGCCGTTCAATGTAAATTTTTCACAAGCAACAAAGTAGATTTAGGCGATTTAGCGACTTATTTCACACAGCTACAAAGTGGCGTGGGTGAGGTTAGATTTAGCAAGGGCATTATCATTGCCACAAGCGATTTGACAAAAAATGCTTTTGATACTATCAAGCAGATTGGGCGTAGCATACCCATAGAGCTTATTACATTAGAGGATTTGAAAAATTCTAATATAAATTGGGCTACCTTTAATCCAAGCAAATCCCTAGAATTGCCCCTTTATGCCAAAAAACAGCCACTGCCCCACCAAAAAGACGCCTTGCAATGCACCAAAGAGTATTTCGCAAATCCTAGCCACACACGAGGCAAGCTCATTATGGCGTGTGGCACGGGCAAAACCTACACTTCGCTTAAAATCATCGAAACGCTTACGCCACAAAATGGCGTTGTGATTTTCCTAGCTCCAAGTATCGCGCTAGTGGGACAAACATTTAGGGAGTATTGCCGTGAGAAAAGCGATGATTTTGTCGGCTGTATAGTCTGCTCTGATGAAAAATCTGGAAAAAGCGAAGATGATGACATAGATTTATTAGAATTGCCCATCACGCCATCTACTCGCCCAAGTGATATACAAAAAGCATATCATTTAGCCAAAAAAGATTCTAAGCGTTTTATCATTTTTAGCACCTATCAAAGCTCCATTCGCTTAAAAGAATCACAAGACTTTTTAGGCGAAGTGGATTTGATGATTTGCGATGAAGCGCATAGAAGCGTGGGTGCTATGTATTCAGGCGCACAAAAAGACACGCTTAATGCCTTTACACTCTGCCATAGCGATGACAATATCAAAGCCAAAAGGCGCATTTATATGACTGCCACGCCAAAGATTTATACAGCAGATTCCAAAGCCAAAGGCGTTCAAAGTGGCAATGCGGTTTTTTCTATGGACGAGGAAAGCATTTTTGGCGATGAAATCTATGTGCTAACTTTCAGTAAAGCCATAGAGAAAAAGCTACTTACAGATTATAAAGTCATCATTTTGGCTATTAAGCAAGAGGGTATGGCAAGGGTGGCAAACAACGCCATAGCTAAACTTAAAAGCATAAATTCAAACATAGATGAAAAGCTCATCGACTTAGATTTTGTCTGCAAAATCATCGGCACACACAAAGGACTTGCCAAAAATGACTTAGTTACGCTAAATGAAAATGGCGAAGTGGATAATGAGTTTTTAGAGGAAATGGACAAAAAAGTCTCCACAAGGGCGATAAATTTTTGTCGTAATATCAAAGCCTCCAAAAACATTACCAATTCTTTCAAAACCATTATCCAAAGCTATGATGAGGAGCTTAAAAAAGATTCGTTTCAAAATTTAGACATTTTTATAGACCATATTGATGGCACGATGAATGCTAAAACGCGTTTGCAAAAACTAAGCACCCTAAATAATCCCAAAGCAAATTCTTGCAATATCCTAAGCAATGCGCGTTGTTTAAGCGAGGGCATAGATGTCCCAGCCCTTGATAGCGTGGTGTTTTTTGACGGCAGAAGTGCGCAAGTAGATATTATCCAATCCGTTGGTAGAGTGATGAGAAAATCCACCACCACGCAAAAAGAGATAGGCTATATCATTTTACCTATCGCATTAAGTGAAAATGAGCTTAAAAATTTAGATTCTGCTGTGTCAAATACAAATTTTCAAAGCATTTGGAAAGTCTTAAAAGCCTTGCGAAGCCACGATGAAACGCTTGTCGATGAATCTGTATTTAGAGAAAAAATCAAAATCGCCGTGAGTGATTATATAGGTGGCGATTCTAGCGCAAATAGCGATGATGATAAGCCTTATGAGCCGCGTTTATTTGATAGCTTTACGCTGAGCGAACTAGCAAACACTATGTATAATGCTATGCCAACCAAACTAGGCGATAAGGGCTATTGGCAGAGTTTTTCAGCAAAAACCGCTAAAATCGTAGAAAAGCTCATCGCAAGATTAAATGATATTTTCATGCTTAATCCAGAGATTTTAGCTGAATTTTTAGCCTCGCTCAAAGAAAATATCCACCCAAATATCAAAGAAAGTGAAGCTGTGGAGATGATTTGCTCTCATATCATCACAAAGCCCATATTTGACGCGCTTTTTGGCGACAATATCAATGACAATCCTATCGGCAAAGCCCTTGATGAAGTAAGCGTTAGATTAAGCAAATTAGGGCTAGATGATGAAGAGACACATTCGCTAAATGCACTTTATAAAAACGTAAGCGATAATGCTAAACTTGCCAAAAGTGAGAAAAGCAAACAAGAGCTTATCAAAAATCTCTATGACACATTTTTCCGCTCCGCATTCAAAAAACAAGCCGAGCGATTAGGCATAGTCTATACTCCATTAGAAGTGGTGGATTTTATCTTGCATTCTACAAATGCTTTGCTAAAAAGGCATTTTGGCGTGGATTTTGATGATAGTTCCGTCAAAGTATTTGACCCATTTACAGGCACGGGTAGCTTTATCACAAGGCTTTTGAGTAAAGAAAACGCCCTTATTGCAGATAAAAATTTAAAATCCAAATTCACACAAGGCGTTTTCGCCCAAGATATAGTCCTACTTGCTTATTATATCGCACTTATCAATATCACGCAAATGGGACAAGGTAGAGTGCCAACACTAGCTAAATTTAGCCATATCGCTTTATGCGATAGCCTTGATTATTTAGAGCGAAAAGAAAAAGATAGCGGACTTTTTGCACTAGAATTTAAAGACTTGGAAACAAATAAACACATAAAAGACTTAATCGCTAATGAAAATATCAAAGTCATCATCGGCAATCCACCCTATTCGGATGGTGCATCTAGCGCAAATGACAACAATGCTAATATCCCACATCCAAAATTAGAGCAAAGAGTCAAAGAAACTTATGGCAAAGAATCCACCGCAAACCTTGCCAAAAATACCCGCGATACACTTATCCAAGCGATACGAATGTCTAGCGATAGGCTTGACAGACAGGGCATTATCGGCTTTGTGGTAAATGGCGGATTTATTGATTCAAGCTCGGCTGATGGCTTTCGCAAATGCGTAGTGAAGGAATTTAGCGAAATCTATGTGCTAAATCTACGAGGAGATTTAAATGCACAAATGCAGGGTAAAAAATATGGAGAAGGTGGAAATATCTTTGATAAAAAAGTTGGTGTAGCCATAGTCTTTTTTGTCAAGGACTTAAATGCAAAAAAAGAGTGTCAAATCCACTACTATGACATAGGCGACTACCTAAGCCGTGAGGCAAAGCTACAAAAGATAGAAGATTTTAAAACATTAGAGAATGTGCCATTTATGCGCATCGTGCCAAATCAAAAGGGGGATTGGATAAATCAAAGGGGTGAGGACTTTGATAGGTTGCTCCCTTTAAAATCTGAGAAAAAACAGCAAGGCATTTTTATCATAAATGCTACGGGAGTAGCTACAAATAGAGAATTTTGGGCGTATAATTTTTCTACAAAGACTTTAAAAGATTCTATGCAAAGGTGTATAGATGCATATAATGAGGATTTGGCAAGATTTAATAAAGATGAATTTATCAAAAAATGCAAGGATAAAAATCTTAAAAAAAGCGATTATTACAAAGAGCTAAGCGATAAAGATATAAGCACAGATACAACAAAAATCGCTTGGAGTGCGAATCTCAAAAATCAATTTATACGAAGTGAAAAACTTGTAGATTTTGATGAAAATAAGGTGCGAATTGCATCTACTAGCCCATTTTCAAAGCAATATTTATATTTTGATGAATCGTGGAATGAAAGACAATCGCAGTTTCCAAAAATTTTTCCCAAAAAAGAAAGTGAAAATATATTGATAACCACCACAAAGGGCATATTTTGAGCTTGTATTTGCGATGGCATACCAGATTTACACTTTATAGGCGATACTTGGGCTTTTCCTTTGTATTATTATGAAGATGGGCAAAGAGAGTGCGCTATAAGCGATTTTGCTGTGAGTGAGTGTGAAAAGATTTTGGGAGTAAGTGTAGAAAAAGAGGAGATATTTTACTATATCTACGCGCTTTTTTATCACAAAGGCTTTGTAGAAAAGTATAAATTTGAGCTATGCAAGGAAGCCCCAAGAGTAAGCATAAGCAAGGATTTTAAAGCATTGTCAAATTTAGGACGCAAGTTAGCGGATTTGCACCTAAACTACGAAAATGGTGAGCTGTATAAAGAAGTGGAGTTTCAAGCCTTAGCGGATATAAATGATGATGAAATGTATAAAGTAAAGCAAATCATAAAAAGCAAAGATGGGGCGACACTACACTACAATGCTAATATAAACTTAAAAAATATCCCACCAAAAGCATATAGCTATAAAATCAATGGGCGAAGTGCGATAGATATTTTTATCGATAGGTATCAAATCAAGCAAGATAAAGCAAGTCTCATAAGCAATAATCCAAATGATTTTAGAGGCGGTAAATATATCTATGAGCTACTATGCCGCCTCATCGTGCTAGCTCTAAAAAGCGTGGATATGATAGAGGATATAAGTAGGAGGGAGTTTGAATGATGAATGCAAATGAAAACTATGGCTCTGCGTGGAATAAGTGGGACTTGCATATACATAGTCCATATACAAATATGAATGGATATGCGTGTAGTGATGAGAAATTTATACAAAAAATACAAGATGAAAAACTCGTTTGTATGGGGCTAACGAATTATTTTAAATTTAAAGATGAGGAATATATTTTAAAAGAAAAGCTAGAAAAACTTGGAATAAAAGTTTTGATGAATTTGGAGATTAGGCTAGATTATGTCAATAAAGATGATGAAAGTTTGGATTTGCATATATTATTTTCAGAAACGACAACAAAGACAGAGATAGAAAAGCTACTCCATAATCTTGAATGCAATGTAAAAGGAGAGACAAAAAAGATTATTGATTTGTCAAATGAAGAAGATTTTAAATTTGCTGTGGTAAATTTTGATAGATTATTTGAATGTTTGGAAAATGAATCTTTAAATTTACAAGCTAAATACTTGATAGGATTTTTATCAAGGGGTAAGGGCAATGCCCGCTCATCATCAAATTTTGAAAAAATAGCCAATAAAGCACATTTTTTGATTCACTCTACAAATAGCCAAAATAATATAGATAAGGATAAAGGGTTTTGGCAACAACATAATAAACCAATACTGCAAAGTAGTGATGCGCATATACTGCAAAGTAGTGATGCGCATAGTTTAGAAACGATAGGAAGTAAGTTTTCGTGGGTTAAAGCAAAACCTAGTTTTGATGGATTAAAACAAGTAATTTATGAAAATGAAAGAGTATGTATAGGCAAGGAATCTCCCACAAGTCCGTTATATAAACTAGAAAAAGTGCAACTTAATTTTGATAAAAATGTGCTGTGGGACAATGAGAAAAAGGATAAATTTTGCTTTGCAGATTTTAATGAGCCATTATATTTTAGTCCATATTTTACTTGTATCATAGGTGGGAGAGGAAGCGGAAAAAGCACTTTGCTAAACTTGATAGCCAACAAAATAGATAAACTTGATAATGAAAATAAAAAGAAATTGCCTAAGGATAGCAAAGAGAAAGTTGTAGTAGAGCCAAATATACTCAATAATATAGAGTTTTTGGCGCAAAATGAAATAGAGGAATTTGCAACAAATTCTATAAAATTTACACAGGCTATTTTTGAGAGACTTGATAGACCAGATAAAAAATTAACTGCAATTCAAAACGAAATAACTGCAGAATTAAAAGAATTTGACAAACAAATAGCAAGGTTGTTGGAATATAACAATAAAACCAAAATATTAGAAAATAAACAAAAAGAATCAGACAATATTGTGCATTTATTAAAAACATTTATGGACGGCGATTTCAATAAAAATTATATGGAAATAAATATTTCCATTAAAGATAAAAACACAAGATTAAAATGGAAAACATATTATGAAAATGCTTTGCAAAATTTATCACAGCTTATCCAAGCAACTGAACTAAAACTACAAGAAAGAGATGAATTGCCAGAAACTTGGACTAACGACAATAATTATAAAAAAAGACAAAAAGCATTCAATGATGAATTAAAAAATATATTGCAAAAATATCAGAGTATAAATTTTGAAGTAGAAAACGCAAAAATAACAAGCATTGAAAAAGAAATAAGCAATTATAGGGAAAAAATAGACTTATATTTGCAAGGTAGAGGCTACAATCTCGAAAATTTAAATGACTTAAAAAATCAAATTTCAAGGCAAAGCGTTCTTAATGACGAAATAGATAAATTGAAAAAAGAAATTGAAATACTTAAACAAGATATTGACTCGTTTAATATAAGTAATATTGATAAAAAAAGATATGAATTTGCCACTCAAATGAACAATGAGATTTCTAGCATTAACAAAAAATTTTTAGAAATAAAGGAAAAATACCCTGAAAATATCAAAGAAATCAAAGTTGAATTTACGACAAATTCTGAAGTGTTTGATAATACCTTTGAGGAATTTATTAGTAAGTTATCATTACAAGATAAAACTTCATCAACGCTGAAAGATTATTTATCTAAAATAAGTCTTGCTGAGACACTATCTTATAATAATGTAGAGTCGTTTCAACAAAGACACAAAGATATGCACAATAATAACACTATGGCTTATAAAAATCTAGCTGAAATATTTTCAACAGAATTAAACTTTAAAATATATAAATTATTGATAGAAAAGCATTTAAGAGATATTGAAAAGTATAAAATATTCAAAGTTTTATATGATGACAAAGAATTACAATTTTCTTCATTTGGGCAAAGATGCACAGCGGTTATTGTCATACTACTTGCTTTGGGTAATAATCCTATCATAATGGACGAACCTGAAGCACACCTAGATAGCTCTTTGATTGCAAATTATTTGGTTGAGCTAATAAAAAAGCAAAAGAAAGATAGGCAAATTATCTTTGCTACACATAATGCAAATTTTGTCCTAAACGCAGATGCTGAACTCATCATTAAACTTAACAATGATAGCAACAAAATCACAGCACAATCATTTAGCATTGAGGATAGTCAATATAGAGAGGATTTGTTAAAACTTGAAGGTGGCAAAGAAGCATTTAAAAAGAGAGAGCGTAAATATGAAATATAAAATTATCAACATAAAATTATAAATTTGGTGCAATGCTTTGCAAAATTTGTTGTATCTTAACGCTTTAAAACCACTTATCGATTTTCTTAATGTTATTTTGTTTTTATGGGTTCATATAAGACACATTCACTATTTTGCTTAAATAATATTATATTAAATTGTTCTCTACCATTTTTATTTATTGTGCAAACTAAATATCCAATTATCGCTATATTATAAAAAGTATCTTTATCTACAATGTATTTTTTGGATGCTATAATGCCAATTCTTATATTTTGTCCTTTATTATTTTGGGTGGTAATGTTTAGATATTTGCCATTATTTTCTTGTGTTTGTCTGAAATCAAGTTTTACAGCTTTTCCAAAAAATAAAAACAAATCATCATTCTTGCCACGCTTAAATTCTAACTCTTTTAGTGATTTTTTCCGTAGTGTTTGATGTGATTTTGATGCACGAATTTCAGCTTGTATATCAATAGCGACTTTTTTATGGTTGTCTTGAAAAATAACAATTGTAGTATCGTCTAGTTCATCAAATAAATGTCGCAATGCAGATTTAAGTTGGTTTTTAATTTGCTTTGAAGTTAATGTTTTAGCATATTCTGTCGTTGTCTTGTGAGATTGTTGCTCATTCTCGTATGGACAATTACTAGCGTGTAAAGACTTTGGCGCGGTTTTAAGATGAGGTTTTTTATTTATTGAATACAAAATAAAACTCAGCTTTGCTTGATGACAATATGGGCAAAACATATCATTTGTATATTGCCTATAATTATTTTCATTAAGGCAACGGACACTTATTTTCTTGTTTTGTAATTGTGAATAGAATTCTCCAAATTTATTAGTTTTGCTCATTTATTTTCCTTTGAAATTTTGTAAAGATTGGCAAATTCGTCCTTTCTTACCTTTGTAAGCATTATAGCAAATTTTTATTTTTTTGCTCGTTTTTAATTTAAAGCAAGTATATTTTGATATAATTTTTTGAAAAACGCCATTATTTATGAGTCGTAGCGTAGCAAATGCAAAGGCAAGAGAAAAAATGCTTAAAATTATCCTTAAAAACCAAGATAAAACCAAAGAGATTGAGTCTTATGAGTTTGAAGGTGAGTGTTTAAAGGTTAAATTTTTCAACCAAGATACGCTTTATACTTATGGCAAGGGCAAGTATGAGTTGCTTGAAGTGGCAGAGCTTTGTCAAAATGAGCTTAAAACCTTTGAGTATTTAGCTAAAATCGCCGAAACTATCGGCATAAAGGGCGATGATGACAAATCGTTACTTGCAAACGAATACGCAAAAATTGAAATCAACGACAAGCCACAAAGTGCGCTTTTTGCTTATCTTAATGCTGATTTTAAGCCCGCTAAATACCAAGATAACAAGCCTTTACTCTTTCCTTTTGGCTCAAATTTATCGCAATTTAAGGCTGTTGAAAACGCCATTTTAAATCAAATCAGCGTTATTGAAGGACCGCCAGGCACAGGCAAAACGCAAACTATCCTTAATATAATCGCAAATTTACTTTATCAAAACAAAAGTGTAGCGGTAGTTTCAAATAATAACGCCGCCACGCAAAATGTCTTTGAAAAGCTTGAAAATGCGGATTTAGATGCCATTTGTGCTGTGCTTGGTAAAAGAGAAAATAAAGAAAAATTTATCCAAAATCAACACCAAAATTTACTTAAACTTACTCAAATTCATCAAAAAGATGAGTTTCAAATTTCGCAAAATTTGCTAAATTTACAACGCGAGCTTGAACGCAAAATTGCCGAATGCAACGATAATTTACACGAATTTTTTACCTTGCAAAATGAAATAGCAAAATTAAAAATTTTTCTTTCTCAAATAAAACTTGAATTTACGCATTTTAAAACCCAAATGCCAAATTTTACCTTGCCAAAAGTAAGAAATTTAAGCAAATTAAAGGCTGAAAAACTTCTATACATAAAAACGCAAATCGAAGAAAAATTAAAAATAAATTTTTGGCTTAAATTAAAGATTGTTTTATTTTATGGCATAGGTGATTTTGCTTTTTATAAAAGCTCTCTTATAGACATTATATGGGCGTTTGAATGGCTTTATTATGAAAGTAAAATCGCTACACTTCATAAAGATTTAGAGCAGAAAAACGCTCAATTTCAACTCCTAAAACAAAAGGATATTCTTAACACACTTAAAACGCTTTCTATGCAGGCTTTAAAGCTAAATTTGGCACAAAAATATGCTCAATTTAAATGCGTGGAATTTAGCCTTGATGATTTGTATAAAATACCGCAAAAATTTGTAAAGCAGTATCCTGTGATTTTTAGCACCACACATTCTATCACAAATTCTTTAAATACGGATTTTTTGTTTGATTATCTTATCTGTGATGAATCCTCGCAAGTTGATTTAGCCACAGGCGCATTAGCACTTTTTATGGCGCAAAATGTCATCATCGTAGGCGATACAAAACAACTGCCAAATGTCATCACAAATGAGCTAATCCCAAAAATTCAAGCTCTAAATAATTCCTATAAAATCGCACCTTGCTATGATTATTTAAAGCATTCTTTTCTTTCATCAATCTGTGAAAAATTTAAAAACGCTCCAAAACTAATGCTTAAAGAACATTACCGTTGCCATCCCAAAATCATCGAATTTTGCAACCAAAAATTCTACAACAATCAGCTTATAATTTTAACCCAAAATGATGATGAAAAAGATGCGATTAAGCTCCATTTTACCGCACAAGGCAACCACGCTCGTGGCAGGTTTAATCAAAGAGAAATTGATGAGATAAGTCAAGTTTTCTTGCCAGAACTTAAAGGGCGTGTCAAAGATGAGCAAATCGGTATTATCACGCCTTATAACGAGCAAAAAACAGCCTTAGAAAAGGCACTTAACGCAAAAGATATTCAAATTGACACCGTGCATAAATTTCAAGGAAGAGAAAAAGAAGCCATTGTTATTAGCGTTGTCAATAACGAAGTGAGCGATTTTGTAGATAACCCACAAATGCTAAATGTCGCCATTACACGAGCTAAACGCTTTTTAAGGCTTGTCGTCTCGCCAAATTTTACACAACAAAATAGCCACATTAACGATTTAATCAAATACATTCAATACAATAATTTTGAAACAAAGCAAAGCACTATAAAATCAGTATTTGACTTGCTTTATCAACAAAATTATGAAGCAAGGCAAAAATACCTTAAAAACAAACGCAAAATTTCACTTTATGATTCTGAAAATATCGCCTTTCATTTTATCAACGAGCTTTTGCAAAAGGGCGGTTTTTCAAATTTGTCAGTGGCTTGTCATATTCCGCTTTTGCGTGTGATAAATGGCGTTTTAAAGCTTGATGAAAAAGAGCTAAAATACGCTCAAAATCCACGCACGCACATTGATTTTGTGATTTATCACAAAATGGATAAAATGCCACTTTTAGGCATAGAAATTGACGGATATGCCTTTCACAACGAAAACGCCGCACAAACAAGGCGAGATGAGCTGAAAAATGCTATTTTAGCAAAATATAACTTTACGCTTTTGCGCCTAAACACCACGCAAAGCGGCGAAGAAAAACGCATTATGGATATGCTAACAAAAATTCTTTATCAATAAATCTATACTAAAATCACTACGCAAAATCGATTGCCGAAATACCAAACGGCTTTACTTGCTTGGGCGAAATGCCTTGATGATAGATTTGTCCGTCTCCAAATAATCTCCGCCGATTAAGTCTAGGCAGTAAGGCACAGCGGGAAATACGGCGTCTAGGCACTCTTTTATGCTTTTTGGTTTGCCAGGTAAGTTTATGATGAGTGTCTCTCCGCAGATTCCCGCGCTCTGCCTTGATAAAATAGCTGTTGGCACGGCGCGTAAGCTCACGCTTCGCATTAGTTCGCCAAATCCCGGTAGCATTTTTTGGCACACCGCTTCGGTTGCCTCCACCGTTACATCGCGTTTTGCGGGTCCTGTGCCACCTGTGGTTAAAATTAACGAGCATTCTTTTGCCAAATCTAGCATTGCGCCCTTTATGATTTCAAATTCATCGCTTACAAGGCGGTATTTCGCCTTCCATTTGGTAATTAGATAGCTTTGCAAAACCTCAACAATCGCCTTGCCACTTATATCCTCATACACGCCGCTAAACGCCCTATCTGATGCTACCAAAACGCCTATTTGCACGATTTTATCTTGCATTTTTGCCCCCTATTTACAAATCAAATCAACCCAAAGCAAGATTCACCATTTTAGCGAATCTATCCACTCCAAAACTTCCCTGTGATTGTCTAAATCAAGTATAGTTTTGCCCTTAAATGCGGGATTTTGCGCTATATTCGCAGAATCTATCATCGCAATCGCATTTGCATTTTCCACATCGCTATTTACAAAATCATCGCGCACCACGCAGATTCGCCGATATGGCATAGTCTTAAAACCCTCAATAAAGATATAATCAAGCGGTTCACAGCGATTTAGCAAGTCCATAACAATGTCATTTTGTAGTCCCTTTTGCAAACGAATCGTTGTCTCAGCCGGTGAGATAACCGCCACATCTGCGCCCGATTCAAAGAATTTATAACTATCCTTGCCCTTTGTATCAAACACAACTTTATTTTTCGGGTCGTGCTTGATGACGCCCACTTTAAATTGTGGGACTAAAATCTTGCAAAGCCCTGTAATTAGCGTGGTTTTTCCGCTATTTGAAATACCGCTAAAACTAACAATCTTTGTCATTTTCTACCTTAAAATTCATTGCAAAATCCCTGCACCACGCAATTTTTTGCTTCTATCTTTGGCATAGATTCGCGCTCCATCTTTAATATCATACTTCCATATCGGCGCATTTGCCTTAAAATCCTCGATAAATTCATCATAAATGGCTAGTGCCGCTTTGCGATTGCGTGATAAAATCCCACACATAAAAGAGCTTTTCCCCACGCTCACATCACCCTTTGAGTGTGCCATTAAAATCTGCAAGTTTTTTTCAATATTTTGGGCGCGAATCTGCCACGAATCTAGCCACGATTTTAGCAAGGGCAAGTAAATATCAAAGCTAAGCGCACTTATGCCATTATCGCTACGAACAACGCCTACAAAAATAGCCACCGCGCCAAAATTCTGCGCCTTTGCCATATCTTGCCACTGCATAAAAATATTATTTGTATCTAGCGCACCATTTGCAATGATTAGATTTTCCATAATCTGCCCCCATTAAATTTTTATGCGAATCTTTGTGAATCTAGCGCGATTTGCCACGCAAAATCACGCGAATCCAAAAGCGCGTTTCACCCGCCTTACCCACCACACACAGGCGGAAGCAGGGAAATCTCATCGCTATCCTTAAAGACAATCTCGCTAGGATTTTGGATAATCTTATCATTCAAAGCCACCGCACAAAGCGGTATCCAAGCTTTTAGCTCATCAATTTTGCCAAGTTCTACCTTTAACTCATCAAAATTTTTGCAATCCACTTCTATCGAATCTAGCCCAATGGGTCCTAAAAAATGCACTTTTATCATCGATTGTCTCCATCAAAGTTTGAGTAAATCATCTAGCAAAATTATATCCACAAATTCGCCTTTTTCATAGATTTTTTGCTCCAAAATGCAAAACGCACCATTAAAGTCATTTATCATATATGAATTACGATTTTGACACGGATACACCGCATAAAAGCCATTTTCTAAGTGCAATTCCGCTAACTCAAAGCAAAGTCTATCATTTTTAGCATTATCCACCGCGCAAAGCAATTTGCCTTTTTTGATAGGGATTTGCGCGGAGAGATTTAGCATTTTTTGCATAATGAGCCGTCCAAAGAGTAAAAAACTCACAATGCTAGAGCTAGGATTGCCCGGTAGTGCGAAAATATGCTTCCCACGAAACTCGCCATCGCACTTGATATGCGCTACCACTTTGCCCGGCTTAATTTTCACTCCGCTAAACACACACTCGCCAAACTCGTGGATTATGTCCTTTGTGAAATCAAAGTCGCCCTTGCTCATACCGCCTGTGGTGATGACAATGTCATTATCGTGCAGGGCGCAGTTAAGCGATTCGCGGATAGATTGCGGGCTATCTTGCAAAAGCGGATAGATTTTTCCTTGCGCGCCAAGCGATTCGACTATGGCGCAAAGCGCGTGATTATTTGAGCTATAAATGTAATTTTGGCGTTGTGGTAGTTCGCCTAGCTCAATTAGCTCATCGCCACCGCTTAAAATCCCTACGCGAATCTTGCGATAGGTGCCAAGCAAAATATTGTGATTTTGCGCCAAGATTCCTATGCTAAATGGCGATAAAATCGTGCCTTTGGAGAGCAAAATATCGCCTTTTTGGTAATTTTCGCCCATTTTGCGAATATGTTGCCACTGCTTAATCGAATCTGCGCTTTGTTCCCCCTCCCTTGCGGAGGGGGCTAGGGGGTGGGTAATTTTCGTATTTTCATTTAAATTATTCGCCAAAAACATCCTATCGCCCTTTACGCAAACATTCTCCACAATAACCAAACAATCCGCACCTTGTGGCATTTGTGCGCCTGTAAAAGTTTTGATACATTCTCCCTTTTGAATCGCACAAGATTCAGCATTCCCTGCTTTATTGACACTTGCGATTTTTAGCCCAGATTCGCTCAAAATCCCCAAATCCGCGAATCTAAACGCATAGCCGTCCATATTTGAAGTGTGAAATTTAGGATTATTTTCCCGCGCCAAAATACTCTCACAAAGCACACGCCCCACGCATCGATTTAAAAAAACGCGCTCATACCCCACAGGCGTAACCACCAGCGATTCTAGCAACGCCACACATTCGCTAAAAGAAATATTGTTATTTTTCATTTTTTTATCTACCCTTAATTTTTTGTTTTGATATTTTTATGCTACGACTTGTTTGTTTTTTTGGTGTCTTTACCGCTTTGCATAAATCAAATCTTTAAGCCATTGCGGATTTTTAGCACACATAAGATTATCCACGCTATTTTGTAAAAAGTGTGATTGTATCACAATTTTTAAGTTTCTATCATTGTAAAATTTTGCGATTCGCAAACTCGCCAAAGCAAGGACAGAATTTTCACACAATTTGCAATGGCGTTTGCATAATTGTGCAAGAATCTACTTTGCAAAAATTTTTAAGACAAATCTTATCATTTTGCATTGCTTTTAATTAAGCCATTTTTTATACAATCACATTTTTAAAAATCAAATTTGGGGCGACAAATGCAAAATTTAGATGAGATTCTTAAAAATCATAAGTTAAGTCGTGCGGATTATGATAATATCACACAGATTTTGGGAAGAGAGCCAAATCTACTTGAAATAGGCATTTTTAGCGCGATGTGGAGTGAGCATTGTAGCTATAAATCAAGCAAGATTTATTTGAGTGGATTTCCTACGAAAGCAGAATGGGTGATTCAAGGACCGGGCGAAAATGCTGGTGTGATTGACATTGGCGGTGGATATGCGGCGATTTTTAAGATGGAATCGCACAATCACCCTAGCTTTATTGAGCCTTATGCTGGGGCGGCTACGGGCGTAGGTGGCATTATGCGCGATATTTTTACGATGGGTGCGCGTCCTGTGGCGAGCTTGGATTCAATCCGCTTTGGCGAGATTTTGCGTGATGATGAAGTCGGGCGGTTGCATAAATATCTGCTTTCACGCGTAGTAGCAGGGATTGGCGATTATGGGAATTGTATGGGAGTGCCTACAATCGGGGGTGAGACGAGTTTTGAATCCTGCTATAATGGCAATATTTTGGTAAATGCGTTTAATCTAGGCATCGCCAAAAAAGAGCGCATTTTCTATGGCAGAGCAAGTGGCGTGGGCAATTCTATCATTTATGTTGGGAGCAAAACGGGGCGCGATGGGCTTGGCGGGGCTGTTATGAGTAGCGATAGTTTTAGCGATGATTCAAAGTCCCTGCGTCCAACGGTGCAAGTGGGCGACCCATTTAGCGAAAAGTTGCTATTAGAGGCGTGTTTGGAGGTGTTTGAGCGCGATTTAATCATAGGGATTCAAGATATGGGCGCAGCGGGGCTTACTAGTTCTAGCTTTGAGATGGCGTCTAGGGCGAGCGCTTCTAACGTTGATTCTAACACGGCTTGGCAAAGTGCTACGCCTATGCAAAGCGGAATGAAACTATATTTAGACAAAGTGCCTATGCGCGAATCTGCGATGACACCTTATGAGCTAATGCTTAGCGAATCTCAAGAGCGAATGCTACTTTGTGCTAAAAAAGGCGCAGAGCGCGAGATTATGGAGATTTTTGCAAAATGGGAAGTGAATGCCGAAATCATCGGCGAGGTAACAAATAGTGGTGTAATGGAGCTATTTTGGGAAAATGAGCGCGTGGGTGAGATTCCCATTGCGCCCATTAGCCACAATGCGCCTATTTTAAAGAGAGAAGTGCATAAGCCAGAGTATATCGAATCCTTGCAACGCGTGGGAATCGAAAAAAGTAAACAATCCCAAAACGAGCTATTTCGCGCGATTTTGAGCCACCCTGAGATTGCCGATAAAAGCTACATTTACACGCAGTTTGATAACACTATTTTATGCAATACGATTGTAGGTAGTGGCAGTGGCGATGGAAGCGTGATTCGCGTCCGTGAAAATGGGAATTTTCTAGCTATGAGCGTGTATTGCAATCCGCGCTTTTGCTATCTATCCCCAAAAGATGGCGCAAAAATAGCGGTGGCGACAGCAGGGCGCAACTGCGCTACGCGGGGCGCAAAGCCACTAGCAATCACGGATTGTCTAAATTTCGGTAGTCCTGAAAATCCTAGCGTTATGTGGCAGTTTGGCGAAGTGTGCGAGGGTATAAAGGAAGCCTGTGAAGTGCTAAAAACGCCTGTGGTGAGCGGAAATGTCTCACTTTACAATCAAACAAATGGCATAGATATTTATCCCACGCCTAGCATTGGAATGGTGGGGCTAATTCGTGGCGATTTGCTTCGTCATTGCGAGACTTGCGATAGCGATTCGTGGCAATCCACAGATTTACGCAAATCCACCGCGAAAATCTTAGATTCGGCACTCAAAAACAAGGGCAATTTAATCGTGCTGCTAGGCGATTTAAACGAATCTTTTGGTGGAAGCTTGTGGCTAAAAATCGCGCACAATCAAATCGCTGGAATCCCACCGCAAATCAATCTCTACAAAGAGCTTGCCTTGTGGAATTTCTTGCAAAATGGCGGTGGATTCATCAAATCTGCCAAAGCCGTAAAAGAGGGCGGAATCGCCATCGCTGTGGCAAAAATGGCATTATTTGGCGGATATGGTGTGGCGGTTGATTTAAATTTGGGCAAAGACGCCATTTTTAGCGAATCGCAAAGCAATGCGATTATCGAAGTCGATAAGGGCGATATGGACGCACTAGATGCGCTATCACGGCAATTTAATGTAAATTACCGAGTGATTGGCAGTGTAGCAAACAAAGGCGCGAATCTAAATATTGACACTATTGCAATCACGCAAAGTGAGGCAAGAGAGCTATTTTTCGGCTCATTTGGGAAAATATTTGGTGTGCGGTAGTTTTGCAAACCAAATCTGCGATAAATCTAATCGCAACAAATCCCAAAAAACTACGCTTTTTTAGATTCGCTAACGCGATTTAATTTACGCTAGAATTTTGCATTTATTTTTCATAAAAAAGGCTTTTTATGCAAGGCGATTCACAAGACAATCAGTGGCTTTCAATCCGTGCGTCTGCTGGGAGTGGCAAGACATTTGCGCTAACTTTGCGCTATATTTATTTACTGTTTTTGGGTGCAAGGGCGGGGGAAATTCTTTGTATTACATTCACAAACAAGGCAAGGCAGGAAATGCTAGAGCGCATAAGCACGACACTTGCTTCGTTAGCGCAAGATTCAAGCGATTTGAGTGCAAATTTTTACGCGCTTGAGTTAGTAAATCTAGGCATTTCACAAGAGACAATTCGCACCCAAAGTAGCACGATTTACGCGCATTTCATCGCTTCAAACAACCACATTATGACTTTTGATGCGTTTTTTAATATGGTGGTGAAAAAATTTAGCTTTTATGCGGGATTTTTGAGCGATTATGAAGTGAGTGCGAATCTTGATGTAAGCAATGAGGCATTTAGGCAAACACTGCAAACGCTCTCCTGTGCGAACTTTGCGCGACTTGTAGATTTTTGCGTGGCAAATGAAATGCGCGTGAAAAATCTGCGCGATATGATTGAAATACTTAAATTTGACAGGGCAAAAATCGCGCACACTACGCCAAATCCAAACTTTGCAAAAGAAGTCATTGCGGAGTTTGAATCGCTTCGTGATTTTGTATTACAAATCACAGAGGGCAAAAAAGGCGTTGCAAATCTAAGAAAGCGATTTTTGGGCGAAGTGGATTCAAGCAATATTTTTGCAATTTTAGATAGGATAAATCTAACGCAAAATATGCAAGTTTCGCTTGATTCACTTGATTTTGACAGAGCATTTTATGAAAGCAAAATCCAAAAAATAAAGTCGCTTTTTAAGGGCTATTTTGATGCAAAAGAGAGTGAGATTTTAGGGCAAATTTCTAGTATTTATAAAAGCTATGAAGCACATAAATTTACTATTTTAAAAGCCAAAAATAAGCTAAATTTCGATGATATTTCTAATATCTGCTATGATTTGCTAAATCATCACATTGATAGAAATTTCTTTTATTTTCGGCTTGATTCTAAAATCAATCACATTTTAATTGATGAATTTCAAGATACAAATCTGCGTCAATATGAGATTTTAAAGCCTTTGATTGATGAAATCAAAAGTGGCGTGGGGCGAATCGCAAATCGTTCGCTCTTTTTTGTGGGCGATGAAAAACAGGCGATTTATGGCTTTCGCGGGTGCGATAGTCGCATTTTTCGCGCCATTAGCGATGAGCTGCATTTGCGCTACAAATCGCTACCAAAAAACTATCGCAGTGCCAAAAATATCGTGGAGTTCGTAAATACGAGCTTTCAAAGCCATTTTAAAGACTATGAATTCCAAAAGGCAAATAGCGACAAAAATGGCTTTGTGGCGGTGGTTACAAAAGATAAAGATGAGATTTTGCCGACAATAAGAGCGCGAATCAAGGATTTGATGGATAAAAATAAGCGCGATATTGCGATTTTGACGCGCAAAAAAGACAGCGCAAAGGATATTTATGAGTTTTTGTGCGCCGAATTTCCCAATGCAAAAATCAGCGTGGAGAGCGAAAATAACACAAATAAGGACTATCTAATCATCTTAAATGCGCTAAAATTTATCCAAAGCGGCAATATTTTTTATCTAAAAAATTGCGAAAAACTAAATGGCGAAGCGCTTGAATTACCTAAATCTACGCACAAATCAAGCGAATCACCCAAATCTGCCGACAAACGCGCAAATCTTGGCACTAAAAACATCAAAAAATCCGCGCAACCTTATAAAATCGTGCATTTGCTAATCAAGCATTTTGAGCTTTTTAGCAAAACGGCGTTGCAGATTTTGGAGAAAAGTGCGGACTTTGATGAGTTGGATAAATTTGTGGAGTTTTTGCAAAGCGCGGAAATTAGCTCTAGCGCGGATTCAAAAAGCGATATTCAAATTATGACGATTCATAAATCCAAAGGCTTGGAGTTTGGCGATGTGATTGTATGCGAAATGGGTGGAGCTGCGGCGGATAGGGACATTTTTTATAGTGAAAATTTTGGCGGAGATAAAATCTATTATTTTGGCGGAAACAAGGCATTTCGCGAGAGACGCGCCTTTGCGGACGATGATTTTGCGTGTGTGTGGGAAAGTAAAAAGGCGCAGGATAGGACGGACGCGCTAAATCTGCTCTATGTCGCTTTTACTCGCGCAAAAGAGAGCCTTTTTGTGATTAAGCCAGATAAGATTCGTGGCGGAGATGCGCTAAATCTCGGGCTTTTGGATTTGGCGGATATGGAAATGGGAGCGGATATTGCGGACGAAGTTGGCGAATCTATGGAAGCAGATAGCGCAGAGATTCCCGCGCAAGTGGCTTTTGGGGAGCAGGGCGCGTTTTTAAATGAGGATTCAAAGCAATACACGACAAAATCAAAGCTAAAAGGAATCGCCTTGCACCTAGCTTTGGAGTTGCACCTAGCATATAAGACGCAAAAGTGCGACATAGAGGCGATTTTACGCAATCGATTTGGGCTTGTGCTAGATTCGGCGGATTTGTGCGAAGCAATGCAAAATATGGAAAATATCTTGCAAAATGCAAAGATTTGCGCTCTTTTGGAGGGTGCTGAAGCTGTGAAATGCGAAGTGGCGTATTTGGATAGCAATTTAAAACGCAAGCGAATCGACTGCCTTGTGGAAAAAAATGGTGGCGCGGTGATTTTGGATTATAAAAGTAGCGATTTGGATTTAGAGGCTAAAAAGGCGCAGGTGGCGGAGTATGCGGAGTATGCGGGGAAATATTATGAAAGCGTAGAATGCTATTTGTGTTTTGCAAATGGGGAGATAATGAGTATTTAGGGTTATTTATATGGCAATTTGTGTCTTTGGTAATCATTCCTATTTAGCGAATCGCCTTTAAGCACACGGACACAAAGCCTGCTATCCTTGTGTAGATTTGCCAAAAACTACGAAAGCACTACCGCTATTGATTAGATTGTGATTGCAATTAGATTCTCTTTGAATCGAAAAATTTCCCCCTCCCTTGCGGAGGGGGCTAGGGGGCAGGTAATCACTCCGTCATTGCAAAAAAATGAGCGTAAGCGAATTTTTGTGACAATCCACACAAAAAATAGATTGCTTCGTTCGTTGCACTCACTCGCAATGACGATTTTTTGGATTTGGTAAATTTTAGCGGAATTATAGCGAAATTTACTTTTAGATTCACAAGTCATCAAAATGAATTGTTTCGATTTTGCATTGCGAATCTCGCAATGACGGGGGATTGTATATGATTCACACATTCGCACTCTCATCGTTTGCGTCATTTTTCGCGCAAGGCAGTAAATCGCGCAAGTCCATATCAAACTCTTTTGCAATGATGAAAAGGTGGTGCAGATTGTAGTTCGCTCCGTGCTTTCGCGTCTCAATCTTTGCGATATAATTTGGCGACTTGTGCCCTAAAATCTGCGCTAATGCAAGTTGAGAAATGCCTCGTGCTAGTCGCTCACGCTTGACATTTGCCACGATTTCATCGAAAAATTCATCTATTGCTATTTGCACCACGATTCACCTTAATCTTTAAGTGATTTTATGTTTTTGCAAAGACAAAATTCAAACACTTATAAGTGTTTGTTAAGGTTAAAAAATGTAGAATTGCAAATCAGTTTTTATTTTAAAGGGGCAAAAATGCTAACAAATTACAAGCAAAAATGCGAGAATTTTATAAAAAAGTGGGTTGCGACAAATACAAGGCATAGATTAGATAATCTTGTGTTAGATGATTATAAAGAGCGGACGGCAGATTTTTCTATGGAAGTTGTCAATAAATTTAGTGTCGAATGCAGTAAAAATACACGCAAAGGTTCTGTCCGAAGCAATGAAATATATTACAAAAAGTCTCAGTATTTAAGTGCCATACAAAAAGAAATTCAAATAGAATTTGATAATGAAGCGAATTTTGAAAGCTTGGTTAGCGAAATTTCAAAAGGCGAATATGGTAAATATGATATACTTGGCTTTATTGGCATCGGCAATACATTTTATTATGAATATTCGTGCAATAAATGCAAGGGCAATGGCGAGGTAAAATGTGATAAATGCAGAAATGGCGAAGTAAAGTGCGATAAAAGTGGTTGTGTCAATGGCAGGATTCGCAAGACTAAACGAGAAAATGGACGAGATAGAACCTATTATGAAGAATGCAGTAAATGTCGTGGAAGTGGTCGTATAACTTGTAGCAAATGCAAAGGCAGTGCGTGGATAAAGTGTGAAAATTGCAATGCGACAGGCGTTTTAACAGAAGTTGGTGCAATAAAAATGCTGACTTACCCACAATATAAAGCAATTTATCCCGATAATATAGATAATGAAATAAAAGAAGTGATAGAGAAGTATTGCGATGGTGGTAGAAAATATCCACAATTAGGCAAAATCACAAAAATTGAACGCGAATCTTTAAAACAATCCACTTCAAAAAAATATGTTTGGGAGAAGTATAATGCTACGATTCCTTATGCAAAATTTAGCATTTCGTATAATGATGAAAAATTTGCTTGGTTTATGTATGGGACGAATCTACAAATATATGAAAATAGCGGAATGCTAAATGCGATTTTATCTAGCGATATAATCGCCCTAACCAAAATTGCAAAGCAATCATTTTTTGAAAATATGGCAATTCTTAAACATAGCAAAGACATAGTGGCAAATTTTATGGAATCAAAAATAAATCAGCAAATTATAGAATTTGATACTGACGATAAAGATAATAGAGAACAAGATATTGATAAACGAGCAGAAATCGTTGCAAATAATATTAGAGGCGATTCAATATCAAAAGATTACATTAAACGCACAATTCAATCATTTGAAAAAATGACAAAGAATTTTTGCAAAGGCATTACTTGCATTAACATTTCTTTTGCTTTGATAGTTAGCTTTATAATATCTGGCGTTTATAAATATGGCTTTTTAAGTCCTTTGATTGTTTTTCCAATTTTTATTTATTGTTCTACTAAATATAAAAAATTTGCGCTAAAAAAATGTTGGGGCAAAATACTATTTGAGTGGATAGAAAAAAGGGAGATTATTAAATCAAGGTATTTTTCATATACCTTTATTGGCGAAGTTGTGGTATTTGCAATAACATATTTCGTAAATATCCAAAATAATATCAATATATTAGATTTTTAAAAATTAAAAAGGAGTAACAATGGCAATCACACAAAAATTCAAAGATGATTTAATCAAAGCAAGTGAAGCTCTCGAAAAATGGAAATCACAAGGCAACAATTACTTTAATATTTTTGACGCTTTGGGCGTAGTGCATAAAGAAAATTATCATTCGGCTTTTATTGCATACTTGTTAGATAAAAATAGCGAACATTATCAAAGCAGATTTGTAGAGTTGTTTTTAGAAAAATTACAAAAAGAAAATACAATTCCAAATAAAGTATTTGGCAATTTAAGTGTAGAAAATCTGCAAAATGTAGAAACCGAAGCCGTTACAGAAAAAATCGCGCAAAATAGGCGTGTGGATATTTTGTTGAGATTCGACAACTTCGTAAATATTATCATAGAAAATAAAATTTACGCCAAAGACCAAAATTCACAAATCAAAGATTATGTTGCGAATCTCGCTAAAAATAAAGATTATTCGCCAAATAAAACGCTAGTGATTTACTTGCATCCAAATGAAATAGACCCTAGCGAAGTTAGCTTTGGCAAAACAAGTGGAAAGTGGTATTTGGATAAAGATGGGCAATATTGCGCGATTCGCGATAATGGTGGCAATATAAAGGCGTATTATTTTCAAATGTCTTATAAGTGGATAAAATGCTGGATTGAATCTTGTATAAAATGGCTTGAAAAACAAACACAAAGCAAAATTGACAATGGGCTAAATAAAATCATATTTGGACTAAATCAATATATCGAAATTTTAAAATGGTATATCACGGGTGAATGGGAGCAAAATGACCCTGTGGCTGAATTTATAGTAGAAAATAATGAAAATCAAAAAATGGCTTTGGAAATTATGCAAAATCAAAATCCAAAAGATTTGCACGAAATAGTTAAAAATTCTTGGGATAAAATTTGCGAAAAAATAGTGAAAAATTTTTACAATGATTTGTTGCAAACATTTAAAAAAGGTGTAAAAATTGACAAAGATATTTGGAAAGCGTATAGAAGTGATGATGAAGTGGGGAAATTAGGGTGGCAAATGATATTTTATAAAAAGGCGAGAGGAGAGGTTTGTTGTGATTATGTCATAGGTTTTGGCTATGACAAATCAAACTTTGCAATGCCTTATTTAGTTTATGGTTATTTATATGAATTTGATACCAAAGAGGAACAAGAAAAATATGAAAAAATAGTCGATGAATGCAAAAATTTTTTTAAAGATAATCGTAAAAATGGCGTTAGAAAAGATAAAGGATGTTATTACAAATACATTTTTGATGAAAAAGATAAGCAAGAATACGCTTTTGTGGAGTGGATTATCGAACAAAATGGCAATGCGATTGAAAATTTCAAAGCCTTATTTGCTGAATTTATACAGCTTGAACCAATTAAAGAAGTAATGCAAGAAGTTGAAAGGCATATTGATAAAAATTTGTAAAATTGTGCAATATTCCGAAATCGCAATAGAATAAAATCTAAAAAAATAAATCCGCTGTCATTTGCGCAAATCTCCCATACCACAAAAAGCGGACAAAAGGTTGTCGCGTTTGTTTGTTGGAATTATGCCCATCCCCTAGCCCCTCCGCAAGGGGGGGGGGAAAAAATAATTTTTAGTTTCACGCTTAGATTTGCCAAATCGCGTGAAAAACAATCAAAGTAATGGCGGTAGTGCTTTCGTAGTTTTTGCTAAATTTGCAGAGAAACTTCGTTTTGGGCGATGAGACTAGACTTGGAGTCTGCGAACGCCCGAAATTTAGCAAATCTGCGGAATGATTACCCCAGAACAAATTGCCTCTTTTAATGCAACGCCGTATTTAGCTCGATTTGAACTTTACTTCTAAACGCCACCATCGCTCCACTCTTTGAATCCTGCCTAAAATGCACTCCATTTTTGCCAGACAATTCGCGCCCTTTGTAAAGGCAATTTTCCTTTATCTCAAAATCAGGGTTAATCTCACGGATTTTCTGCGCTTCATCTTGCGAAATATAAAAAATCGTCCCAGCAAGGACGGCGATACCGCCATCTACCACGCACCCATCGCCAAGAGAAATGCCTGTGGAGCTATTTACGCCAAGCAGACAATTTTTGCCGATGCTGATAGGATTTGCGTTGCCACCGCTTAACACGCCCAAAATACTAGCACCTCCGCCCACATCTGTGCCCTCGCCCACAATCACACTTGAGCTAATGCGCCCTTCATTCATACACGCCCCGACAACGCCTGCGTTAAAATTCACATAGCTAGCACCGGGCATTTGTGTATAGCCACCACTCCCCAAATACGCGCCAAAGCGGGTTTTCGCCGAATCCAAAAGGCGGATATTGTCAAACTGCGGGATTACCTGCATAAGATAACGCGGGAATTTATCCACAAAGTCGATTCGCGGGAATTTCCCAGAGAGTTTTAGCGCGATTTCATTTTGGCGCAAATATTCTAACTGATAAGGCGTATTGCCACTCCACGCGATATTTTCAAGCAGTCCAAAGATTCCATCCAAATTTAGTGAGCGCAATTTCGCCTTGCCTAGCGACAAAGCAAGTAGCTTCATATAGCTAGATTCGACACTCTCGCATTTTGCGTCATTATAAAGCACCACAAATCGAAACGGCGACTTGCAACAATCCAAATCCACCTGTTTTTGCAACTCAAGCAAAACCTGTATGTTTTTGTGTGCGGATTTATCGGCTAGAGATTCGGCTAAAAACGGCGTAAAAAGCTCTAACGCAGAATTTACCACACGCGAATCCACGCGATAAATCGCCTCATTTTCGCTTTTGGCGATGAGATTTTGCGGTGCTTTTTCTAATGCAGAGCAAAGCACGGCATAGCTACCCAAATTCTCGCATTTTTCGCCCACACGCCAATTTAGCACGGGATAGGTTGCTTGCAAAACCTTTGAATCGCCTTTTGAATCGCCATCTGATTCGCAACCGCACGATTTGCCTTGCGATTCGCCCAAATCCACCCGTGTGATTCCAAACCCAAGCGGTTCTTTAAACTTCGCACCTTCGCTCTCTACAAATTTTTTAAATTCATCTTTTGTCATTTTTAACTCCTTCAAATTTAAGTTTTCAAAATCGCAGTGGATTTTTCTACGAATCTAGCGGGTTTATAGCTCATTTTTGCCTTGCGTAAGCCTTCAATCCCCAAATCCTCCTCGCGATTGACAAAGCGCAAATGCGCCCATTCATTTTTCAAAAACTGCTGATTGATTGCCTGATAAATCCCCGCGTAGAATGTGTTACCCTTCTCAATGTGAATGACTACCGAATCCGCGTTGATTTGCTCTCCAAGCGAAAACGCCGCGATTTTGCCATCGATGCGAATGATTCCGCCTTTCATATCTAACGCGCTAAAATTCTGCAAAGTAGCTTTGATTCCAAGCATTTCATTTTTTAAGCCATCTGTTTTTTCGCCTAATTCAAACCACGCACTATACGCCTCCAAAACCTCCATCGCATTGCTTGAATCCACGCGCTCATAAGCAAAATCAGGGTAGAGATTAAAAAAGCGATTAAGATGATTTTTTTTCTTATGCAGTGTGCGCCCGACAAGCGCAATTAGCTCATTTACATTGTAAATATAGTCGAATCTATCGCGATTTGGGGTAATCTCAAAGGTATTTGGAAAGAGATTTTCTAACTCTGCGCTTTGATTCGTCTCTAAACTACGAATCGAAAAAGGCATTTGATTATCCAAAAAATACTCTTGCATTGTGGCAATCGCGCCTTTTCTATCCCCACTCCCAAGCGGATAAAAGATAAATGGATAGGATTCATTTGGGAATTTTGTAAGCACCACAAGGCAATCGTGGGTAATGGCGTAGCGTATAGTGCGCGAAAAGTGCCAAATGTAGAGATTGCCAAAGAGCATATCACTCGCTTCAACGCGCTGTGCGTTAAAAAACGATTTGATAGTCTCTTTTGTGCTAATGTCAATGTCAAAAAATTGCAATTAGTTTCCTTATAATTCGCGCCTAACTCGTGCAATATTAAAGCGCAAGTTAGATTTGATTTAGATTCGTAGCGATTTTTGAAAGCGCAATTATACACAATTATGCTTTGAAAACAATGAAGTTTTGATTTATTGTTTAAGAGTGAATAGGGCAGGGCGATTTGGCAAATCTAATCCACCAAAAATTTCTTTGTTTGTTTTAGTTTTTCCATTTGTTTGGATAGGGCGAATTTTTCGCGTTGCAGGGATTCTAATAGCTCTTCGACTAATGCCCTAGCACAAAGCAAATCATCTTTTGAATCAAATTGCGGGAGATTATCTAGTAGTGCTAATGCGTTATCAGTCTGCTTATTTACAAGTGCAATTTTTAGGGCATTTAGCCACGAATCTGCCGTCTTTGGTAAATCTTGCGAATCTGCCAAATTATTTTACCAAATTTGGGTGAATCTCACGCCACGCATCAAGCAAACCACGCGTAACCTTAATGACAATGTCGATTTTAGCGTTGTCATTTTCCAAATTCGCCTGTGTCAAAAACTTGATTTGCTGCATATAAAGTCCTGTTAGATAATGCGCCACATCGCCACCATTATCGTAATCTAGGACATTTAGCAACTCTGTGAAAATATCAGTCGTGCGGTTAATGTAGTAGATTTTTTTCTCAATATCATTTGAATCAATGCTTTTTTTTGCCAAACTTGCAAAGCGTAAAATGCCCTCATAGAGCATTTCGATGAGCTTTGCAGGGGATTCGACATTGATATGGGTTTGCTGATAGATATTATATGCGTTTTGATTTGTCATTTTTGCCTCCAAATTTCCTTTATTTGCGTCTATTTTTTCTTATCTGCGATGGATTGCTCAATCATCATATTCAAATGATTCGCGGCGTTGTTTGTCTTTGCGATTTGGCTATCATAGGCTGCGAATCGATTTGCCATAGTTTCATATCGGCTATTTAGCAAATCCAAGTTCCTTTTTCGCTCATCTTTTAGTCTTTTGTCGTTATTTGTGAGATTTTCCTCAAAGAGTTTTAGGCGCGAATCGCCTATGCCAATAAGGCTATCCAACTCTTTTTCTACAAGGCTAAATACACCACTTTGCTCGGCTTCCTTGCCATTTATCATAGTTTTGCTATTTCTAAAAAAGTCCATTACAGCATCGGGATTCGTGCTTAATTCTTGTCGTAATTTATTTTCATTAAACAGCATTCGCCCATCGTCAGTAAAATCAAATCCAAAACTAGCAAGATTGATATTTTTGTTGCCATCATAGCGATTCGTCCCTAAAACTCGGCGCAAATTGCTTCTAATAGCAAGAATATCCGTATTGCCATTGAAAACCCCTGCGATTTTTGTATCCTCATCATAGCGCGTGAGTTCCTCTAATTTTGGGATTAGCGTGTTATACGCCTCGACAAATGCTTTCACTTCATCAATAATCGTTTGATTATCGCGTGAAATGCTGACATTGATATTATTTTCACTCTCGCCAATTAGCTCCAAAGTAACGCCCGTTACAATATCATCTACGATATTGCTAGGACGCGAGACTTTGATGCCATTATAAGAAAACTCCGCATTTGAAGCTTTTTGGATATTTGTAACGCCAATATCGCTAATGCCCCAATCTTTGTATTCTCCAGCTTGCAATCCTAGCTTCGCTAACGCTTCTTTATTATCAGCAAAAGCGCGAATCGCCACGGTCCCTGTGCCTGAGTTAATCGCTAAAAATCCATCCTTTGTGATTTTAGCACTATGTCCAGCGATTTTGTTTATCGCATCCACAATCGCCTTTTGATTCTCTTCTACGCTATTTCCTACGCTTGTAATCTCACCAAAGTCGATATTTTCGCTTCCTATGCTAACAACGCCACTTATTAGTCCGCTATCAATCGCCTTTGTGCCTACAACCGTGTTTTTTTCATCGGCATTCATATTTGTAAAAAGCGTCCCAGCCTTTTCGCCACTCACAGAGATTTCAAAGCCACGATTATCATTTATTAGCAAACTTTTGCCATCGGCACTCAAAGTGACATTGATATTGCCATTTTGCATTAGGCTTGCAAAATCAGCATCAGCATTTAACGCGCTTAAAATCGCATCTTTTAGCGAGTTAGCATTGCCACTAACAGTGATATTTAGCGTCTTTTTAATACCACTTGCCGTAATTAGCGAGATATTAAAGTCATTTTCGCCAAAACTTATATTGATAGGAATCTCTTTGGATTCAAGCGTATTGCCAAAAAAGATATTATTTGCCTCGCCGTTTTCTTTGGAGTTTATCATAAGTGAGTAGGATTCATTCCCACTACCTGTTTTCATAATGGACGCATTCACCGCGCCGTCCGTCTCATCGATGATTTTTTGCGCGACATCTTCTAGCGTATCGGTGCTAGTAATGGCAATGTCGTATTTTGCGCCATTTACCATAAAATGTAGCGAAGTATTGAATCTCGAAAACGCATCGCCCCTATCGGCAAATTTTTTGCCTATTTCATTGACGGAGTTTTTGGCAGTGGAATTAATTTTTATGCTAATATCTTGCGTAGGCACACCTGAGCTAACACTTACTTTTAGCTTACTCTCATCACTTGAAGTAGCGTTGCGCCCTAGATAAGTTGAGTAATCCGCGATTTTTTTAGCAGGGCTACTTAGCGTGGATAGCATTGATTTTAGCGCGACAAGCTCCGTTTGCTTGGCGATATTTTGCTGAATCTTTCTATCAATGGGCGCAATTTGCGAATTTTCATCAACTTTGCGTAATTTATCAATGACATCGTAATTTAAAACGCCACTACCAACGCCAAGCGAACTCAATGGATTCATAGCCTTTTAGCCCCTTGCGTCCAAAATCACGCTAATAATATCACGCATTTTTTTCATTAACTCCATTGCTTCATCGGTGGGAATCTTGCGGATAATCTCGCCACTATCGCGCTGCTTTATCGTTAAAACCAGCGATGATATGGAATCTTCATAAGCAAACATTAGGCTTGTGTTTATAAATTTCATTTCTTTATTTAAATCTTTTGCTAACTCTAATAATTTCTTTTCTAATTCGGCTTTTTGGCTTTGGGTTAGCTCTTCTAATCGCTCGTTTTCAACTTTAAATTGCGTTGTAACAAGATTCGATTTAGAAACACTATCATAAGCACTTTCTTGCGTTACATTGTATGCTTGATAAACCTGCGGATTCGCGGTATTTGAAATCGAATTTACCATAATCAAAAGTCCTGTTTTTTAAAAAATAGCATTTTTTACTATCGGTAAAAAGCCAAAATTTTTTATTTAACTTTGATGAGTTGAAGCGGGTCGATATGCTTGTCTTTTTGCGTAACTTCAAAGTGTAATTTTTCCGCTACATAAGCGATTGTCGCGCCTTTTTTGATATTTGCATTTACAGTGATATTGCGTGGAATCTCATCTAAATATGAGTAAATCGTGTGAATCCCATTTTTATGCTCCAAAATTACGACTTTTTTAAGCACGGGCGTGTTTTTAGCAAAGACAACTTTGCCATCAAGCACGGCAAGGACAGGGGAACGCGATTTCACGCCAAGCGTGATAAATTCATTAAACACGCGCATTTTATACACAGGGTCAAAATATGGTCCATACTTCGTCTCAATGCTATATTGGACAAGCGGGGCAATCGTCTTTGCGCCCGTGTATTTTGCCGTGCGGACATTGCGATATGAGCTACCGATTTGGCGCACTTCAAGCGGAGCAATGTTTGTGGTATTTTGCGGACTTTCTTTTTGCGCTAATAATTCCTTGCGCTTTTTTTCTTGCTCTTGGAGCTCTTGCTTTTTTAGAATCTTTAAATCCACCAAAATCTTTTGAATCCCTATTCGCTCTTTGTCAAGGCGTTTTAGCTCGTCATTATACGCTTTTAGCTCGGCACTCATTTTGTTTGCCAAATTTTGCTGCTCTTTTTTGGCGACTTGTAAAATCTCGCGCTTATTTATTTGGGCGGTGATGATTTTTTTGGCATTATCCACGCGAATCTTAGCGGTGTTTAGCTCATTTTTAACGCCTTGCTGCTCACGCACAAGCTTTTCAATATCCCTTTTTGCATTTTCGCTTAAAACCCTCAAAACTTCCTCGCTGATGATTGAATCTTCGCTTAATGGCTCTTTTGAATTTAGCATCATCACAATCGCCATATCGCGCAAAATCGTATCAATTAGCTCTTGTTGCAAGGATTCAAGCCTTTTGTTTAGCAAATCAGACTTCGTGCTATAATCCTTAAAAACGCGCTCTTGCTTTTCATAAACCTTTTGATTTTCATCGATATTTTCGCTTAACTTCGCAATCTGCTTATCTAACTCTTTGATTTTGGCATTTTTATCATTGATATTTGCGCCCAGCGTCTTTAGCTTTGCATTGATTGAATCTGCCTTTGATGAAATGCTTTGGAGCTTTTTTTGATTTGTTTGAATGTTGCGATTCGTATCTGCCAAAAGTGGCGCGAATGTAGCAAGATTCGCAATAATTAGCGCAAAAAGAAGGATTCGCATTAAGGTTCTTTTTGGAATAAAATCACCACAAAAACCGCCGCCATAGAAATGCAGTATGAGCTAAAGGCAAGGATTAGGCAATCAAACGCAAAATTTTTAAAGCTAAAAATATCAATGCCAAGCATTGCGGTAATTGCGACAATTTTCGCGCTTTTTGATACAAAAAAAGTCGCCAAAATCACAATCGCCGTTGCCAAAATCGAATCAACCCACGCCAAGCGATAAAGTGGCTTATTTTTCATCTTTGCAGGTGTGCCAAAATAAGTCATAATCTCCATTCGCTCACTATGCTCAAATCGCCACACTTCTACTTGCTTCATCATCAAAAGTAAGCTCAAAAGCATCACAATCGCGCTTAACACAAGCACACAGCCTTTTAGCAAAACCAAAAGGCGATAGGTTTGATTATGCGTTTTGCCAAAAGATTCCACACGAAGCATCGAATCAAAGGCTTTGAGTTTGGATTCAATCTGCCTAATCTTGCTTTGATTGGGGAAAGAATTTAGTTTTAGCGAGTAAAAAAATGGCAGGGAATTTTTTAGATTTGCCACAGCAGAGCTTTGAAAATTTTTGGTAATATCTTGGAGAATGCTTGTTGATTCAAGCTCCAAAAGTGCCGTAGTTTCGGGGATTTGCGCCTTTATATCCTTTAAATCTAGCTCTTTTTGGCTAACCAAAACAATGGCGTAATTTTTCCCCACCAAATCTTCATAATAATTTAGCGCACGAGTAACCAAAATAATGCTTTCAATCCCCACAAGCAGTGCGATTAGCGGTAAAAGCAAAGATAAATATCGCCTAATTGTTCTCATAAATCGCCCCATTTTCGATGTGCAGGTGCTTAAAATTGACATTGATTTCTTCAGGCATTCTATGCGTAACCACAACTATTGTGATATGTAACTGCTCATTTGCGCCCTCTAGCAGTCGCCATATAATATTACTGCTATAATCATCAAGGTTTCCTGTGGGCTCATCGGCGAAAATAATCTTTGGCGAAGTCGCCATCGCTCGTGCTAACGCCACGCGCTGCTGTTCGCCCCCGCTTAATTCAAGCGGATATTTTTTTAGCTTATGCTCCATTTTCACATGCGCCAAAAGCTTTTCGATATGCTCTATGCGCTTTGATTTGGTGGAGAAATAATTATTAACCTCCATAGGAAGCATAATATTGCGCTCGACATTCCACTCTTTGATGAGCTTGTAATCTTGGAAAATGATACCGATTTTTCTGCGAAGATTGGCGATATTGTTCTTTTTTGCACCAACCAAATCAAATCCGCACACGCTTAAAAATCCGCTTTTTATGGGAAGATTCCCATACATTGAGCGGAGCAAAGTCGATTTTCCGCTCCCGCTAACGCCCGTGATAAAGACAAAATCCTCTTGCATTATGTCAAATGAAGCATTTTTGATAACGATTTCTTGTCCATAGCCTAAATTTAGATTTTTCGCGCTAATTATCAATCTCTAACTCCCTAAAATACGGCTTTTTAGCTCATCTATCGCGCTTTTATTTGCGCTTGATAAAATTATATCGCCCAAAATCTTAAAATCATTTTCTTGCACGATAAAATACGCACTATTAGGCGCGTAATACGCCCCAAACACGGCATAAATCACAAATCCGCCATCAAATTTATATATATCTTTTATCTGCAAAAAATATTCCTTTTTGCGGACTTTGGGATACTCTGCGCTGTGAATCGCATTTAGATTTGCCGCAAGATTTGCAAAATTTGGCGCATTATTTTTGTCTGCAAAATTTTTGGATTCTAGCATTTTTTTAAGTGGCGTTGCGAATCTTTTTAGCGAATCTAAAAGCCTAAAAATCGCCTTTTTGTGCGGGAAAATCTCTAATTTATAAATATTTTTTTGCAATTTTCGCCACCTTGCTTCATACTTGCTAATGACTGCATTTTGCGGATTTTGCGTGGTTTTGGTTTTATAGATTCGCGCTAAATTTTTGGCAAAATCAAAATATTCTTTGCTATCGGTAACTAGCTCGAATCTGCCATTTTGGGTATTTAGAGTGCGAATCGCATTTGTCAAAAAAGATTTGCTAAAAACGCGCCTTTGCGGATTTTTTTCCCACGGCACAGGAAAATGCAAGAAAATCGCATTTAAAGATTCGCGCGTGGCGACTTCAAAAAGTAAGCGCGCATCGATATTTGCAATAAAAAGATTATTTAGATTTAGTAGCTCAATTTGTCGCAAAACCTGCAAAATAGCAGGGCGATAGATTTCAAGCCCGATAATTAGCGCATTTGGATTATTTCGCGCTAGATTTAAAATATGTCGCCCTGAGCCAAAGCCGATTTCTAAAAATTTGGGTGCATTTTTAAAGCGCGAACCTTCCATAGATTCCCACTCCCTTGCGGAGGAGGCTAGGGGGTGGGTTGAATCCGCGCTAGATTCGTGCATTTTATGCGAATCCAAAATCTCCAAAATTCCCTGCGAATCTAGCAAATATTTACTTTGTGATTCGCGCTTATTGTCATTTAGATTATGCGAAATGATGTTGGCATTTGTTAGATTCGCATAATCTTTAAGTGCGCTTTTTATCGCTTCGCGCGAATTAACCTTAAAATGCTTATTAAATTTTACTAGGAAATTTTCGCCTTTTTTTTGGGCTGTTAGCATAACTTTTTGGTGCGAATCGCTTTTAGATTCCGCCAAAATCAAAAGCGAATTATCGCGCAAATTTCGCGCTTCAAGCAAGAAATGAAAATTTTTGCCACTTTTTTTTCGCGAATCGTTTAAAAAATCCAAATTGTTAGCAAAAAAATGTGGCATAAAATATCACTTTATGGACAAAATCACTTTATTTGATGGCGCGGATTCCAAGCCATTGTCATCAACGGCAATGACATAGTAGCTAAACTCTCCGCCTACGCTTACTTCCTTGTCGCTAAAATCATTTTTATCAACTTTAAATCGCGCCTGTCTGCCGTTTTGTGAATCTATGCGAAATACCATAAAATGCTTTGCATTTTCAACCGCTTCCCACTTTATAATCGCTTCTTTATTATCCACATATCCTTGCGTGATTGTAGGTGCGGGTGGTGCGGACTTCGTCTGTCCCATCACTGCCACGCTTAATGGACTTTGCAAATCCGCGCCATCAATCCCGCTAATCTTGTAATAAAAAATCGCGCCATTTGCGTTGATATTATCGATAAACTTGCTATTTTTAGTCGTGCTATGCAGGATAAAACGCCCATTTTCGCTTTTGGCGCGGTAAATGTGATACTGCTTTATATCCGCACTTTTGCTCCACGATAGCACAATCTTTTGTGGCAAATTAGTCGTGGCGGTGAGATTTTGCGGGATTTTAGGCGGATTTTTTGTCTTTGCCACCACCACTTTGCTAGGACGCGATGGATTCCCCGCGTGGTCGATTGCTATAATGCGATATTGATAGGTTTTGCCATCATCTAAATCCTTATCAAAATATTCGGGCATTAGGCGGTGATTCACAAGTGCAATGGTCTTAAAATTGCCATCAATCTCGCGCTGAATCAAATAATGCGAAATGGAAGGATTTGGGTGCGGAGAAAAGATGAGTTTGACTTGGCGCGGATAGTCATTTGACGCAAAAACACTCTCAACCGCGTCAATAAAGGAAGTTTTCGCACTTACAATCACGCTATCGTTTGAATAATGCGTGGGACTTGTCGTCCTAAATTTATAGCGATATTGTGTCTCTGGGATTAGATTTTCATCGACAAAGTGCGTGGTTTGCGGATTTGCCAAATACGCGATTTCTCTAAAAATGGGCTTTTCGCCGTTTTTTTCCTCTTTATAAATGGCGATTCCATTCACGCGCTCATCGCTTATACGCTCCCACTCAAAGGCGATTGCGCCCACATCGCTTAAAGTTTTAATGTTTGCAATCGTAGGCAAACTCGTATCCCTGCCCTCCAAACTCGCCGTAACGCTCGAACACGCGCTAAAAATTATGCTAAAAATCAAAGCGGTTAGGCAATTTGCGTAAGATTTCATTGACTTCTCCCATATCGAAATGTTGTTCTAAAAATGATTGCATATCGTCAAAAAGCGGGGCTAAAAATAGTATTTTGGGATTTTTGGACTGCTTTAAATTGCGTGAATCTTGCAATGACGAAGCGGGATGCAAAGATTGCGGTTCGCCTTGCGATGATGATTCTACCCACCCCCTTAATCCCCCTCCGCAAGGGATGGGGAAATTGTTAGATTTTACATAGCTAGATTCCCTATGCTTATTTAAAGATAAATTGCCATAGCCAAAGTCGCGTGGGTGGGTTAGATACAGCAGATACGAATGCAACATTACGCGATATTTGCATTTATTCGTGGCTTTATATCCATACAATTCATCGCCTATAATGTGGCGGTTTATGGATTCCAAATGTGCGCGAATCTGATGTGTGCGCCCTGTAAAAAGTTGCGCACAAATTAGCTCTTTTTTGCCGTCTTTGGAGGTTAGAAGTTTAAAAAATTTGCTTTTAGAATATCTTGCACCACGCGGGATTTTTGGCGAATCCATACCACCAATCGCGCCAAAATCTCTCAACGCAACTTTGCTAATTTTAAGGCGATTTTTAGGATTTCGCGCCAAATAGCACTCCACTTCTATGTCGCTTTTTAGGGGCAAATCAATAATCGCAAGATAGATTCGCCCCATTGATTTATCCGCAAGTTGCGCACTTAAAAGGCTATGGGCGCGATTATTTTTCGCCACGACAATCGCACCACTTGTCTGCTTATCAAGGCGGTGGATTATGCCCTCGCGCTTTTCGCCACTAATGGTTGAGAGCTGAATCTTTCGTGCTTTTAGCCACTCCACTAGGCTTTCTTCTTTCAAACTCGGTGCGCCGTGCGTGGCTAAAAATGGCGGTTTATTTAGCACTAAAAAATCATCATCTTCGTAGATTCGCGCTATTTTAATGTCGCTCACAAGCGATTTGCGGGAGGCATTAGATTCACACAACCCACCCCCTTTATCCCCCTCCGCAAGGGAGGGGGAATCTAATTTATTCTCTTTATCCCCCTCCGCAAGGGAGGGGGAAGATTCGGAGTCGCTAGATTCAAGCGAATCTGCCATTTTTGCGATATGGATTTTGTCATTAAATTTCAGTAAGATTCCGCTTTTATGCGCGATTTTGCCATTGATTTGGATTAGATTTTTAGCAATTAGCTGGGTAATTTGCGAGCGCGAAGCGTTAAGATTTTCGCTTAAAAACCTATCAAGGCGGATTTTTTTCTCGTCATTTTGGGTTAGAATCATATCTAAATCTTTAAATTATAAAATGTATAATGTTACGGATTCTACTATAAAAAGGGCAATATAATGTTTAATTTGGATAGAAAAGTTTTCTCGCATTTTGATTATTTGATTGTCTTTACTAGCGCACCTATCGTGCTTTTATCGTTGCATTTGATTTTTGAGGTTGATAATACTTTGACAATTAAACAGCTTTTTTATATCGCATTTACATTTGTGGTAAGCTGTCTTATTTTTATCCTGCCACTGCGGAGATTGCTTTGGATAGCACCGATTTTGTATTGGGGTGCAATCGTGCTATTGCTATCCGTAGAGATTTTTGGCGTGGATAAATGGGGTGCTAGGCGGTGGTTAGAGATACCATTCATCGGTATGAGCATTCAGCCAAGTGAGATTATGAAAATCGCGCTAATTATGATGATGGCTTATAATATAAACAACGACCCGCCACCGAGTGAAGGATATAATTTAAAGCAATTTTTAAAGCACTCATTTTTTATACTTTTGCCTGTGGTGCTTGTGAAAATCCAGCCTGACCTTGGGACTTCTGTGATTATCTTTATCTGCGGGTATGCGATACTTTTTATCGTTGGGATTCACAAGCGAATCTTAATGGCAAGTTGCGCTTTACTGCTAATTGCGCTCCCTATCGTGTATATGAGTTTAAGCGACTATCAATTAAAGCGAATCGAATCCTTTATCGGCGCAAATGACAACAGCGACAGCGCGTATCAAGTCCAGCAAAGTATTATCGCAATCGGCAGTGGCGGACTAATGGGCAAAAAAGTCGAGGAAGCCACCCAAGCGCAACTCAAATTTTTGCCAGTGCCAGAGAGCGACTTTATATTCGCGTATTTTTGCGAGAGATACGGCTTTGTAGGCGGATTTATGCTACTACTTTCATATGGAATGCTGATTTTGCAACTCATCTCATTAAGCCATCAATATCGCAAGGATAGGATTTTACAAGTGGTGGCTGCGAGTATCGGCATTTTAATTTTTATACATTTAAGTGTAAATGTGCTAATGGTTATGAAACTAGCTCCTGTGGTGGGAATCCCGCTACCATTTTTTAGCTATGGCGGGAGTAGTTTCCTAACTTTTGGCATTTTGTTTGCGGTGCTAGAAAATCTACTTGCATTTAAATATAATTTTAGAGTATAATCACATTTCATAATTACACTTCATAAGCTATGCGAATCGCCAAAAGCGGTTTGCGTAGCGCAAGGACCTTTAGCTCAGTTGGTTAGAGCTATCGGCTCATAACCGATAGGTCGCAGGTTCAAGTCCTGCAAGGTCCACCACTTTTTTAAAAATCTTATCATTTTTGCTTCAAATTTACAATAATATTACTATTTTTGTGCGTCCAAATCCGTATTTTTAAGATTCGCGCTAAAATTTTTTTGCTACAATGCCTTATTTTAGGGAGATTTCATATTTTAGATTCAAAGGAAATAGTATGCAGCCAAATTACGAGCTTTTTATAAATAAAGCAAAAACTATCTGCACGGGGCGCGTTTGGGATTCGTATTTAATGCGATATGCGCTAGGCGTGGATGCGAGTTGTTATAATTATGTGCCAAAAGTCGTCATTCGCGCAAATAATGAAAGCGAAGTCATTGCACTGCTTGCACTTGTAAGAGAGTGCCACACGCCTATCACTTTTCGCGCCGCAGGGACAAGTTTGAGCGGACAATGCAGTAGCGATTCGGTTCTTATTATCGCAAATGAGGGCTTTAAAAGCATTGAAATTAAGGGCAATGTCATTGAGTGTGGCTGTGGCGTGATTGGCTGTGAAGCAAATGCAGCGTTAGCGGAGTTTGGCAAAAAAATTGGACCAGACCCAGCGACTATTGCGACTGCGCTAATTGGCGGGATTTTCAATAATAACTCTAGCGGAATGTGTTGTGGCGTGGAGCAAAATAGCTATAATACAATTCATTCTATCCGCGCAGTGCTGCTTGATGGCACAATCATTGATACGAGCGACAAAAATAGCGTTAAATCCTTTTGCAAAAGCCACAAACAGATTGTGGAATCATTGCAAAATCTACGCGCTGAGATTCTAGCCGACACCGAGCTTACAAACCTTATCGCGCGAAAATACAAAATCAAAAATACCACAGGATATAGCATAAACGCCCTAGCGGATTTTAGCGACATTGCGGATATTTTAAATCACATTTTAATCGGTAGCGAGGGGACTTTGGCATTCATTAGCAAGGTGCGATATAACGCCGTGATTGACGCGAAATTTAAGGCGTGTGGTTTGCTGTTTTTTGCAGATTTAAGCGAGGCAAGTAAAGCGGTAGTTGCGCTATCCAAACTTGGGCGAGACAAAGTTGTAAGCGCGGAAATGATGGATTATGCCTGTCTTATGGCGGTAAAGGATAGCGATGGCATTCCAAATATCGTGTGCGAGTGCAAAGAGGGCTATTCGTGCATTTTATTCCAAAGCGAATCACAAGAACAATCGCAGTTAGAAGCAAATCTAGTCGCCATAAAAGCCGAGTTAGAATCTATCAAAATGCCCTTTGCGCCGTTGTATTCAAAAGATTCGCGAGAATATGATGCGTGGTGGAAGATTCGCAAAGGAATCTTGCCTATTGTCGCAGGGACACGCCCAAAAGGCACGACAATCATTACCGAAGATGTATGCTTTGAGATTGATAAATTTACCGATGGTGTGGCGTGGTTGCAAGAGTTGTTTAAAAAATATGGCTTTGATGGCGTGATTTTTGGACACGCTTTGGCTGGGAATCTGCATTTTAATATCACACCCGATTTAAAAGACAAAAAGCAATATGAGAATTTTGCTTCTCTTGTGGAGGAAATGAGTAGTAAAGTCGCACTAATGGGCGGTAGTGCGAAAGCAGAGCACGGCACAGGGCGAATGGTTGCGCCATTTGTGGAAATAGAGTGGGGCAAAAAGGCATACCAAATCAATGTGGCGATAAAAAATATCTTTGATTCGGAGCGACTTTTGAATCCAGATGTCATAATTAGCGATGATGCGACAATTTTTAAGAAAAATCTCAAATCCGCGCCCAAAAATCTGCTAAATCTCCCCGAAAATGACGAAATGATAAATCGCTGTATGGAGTGCGGGTTTTGCGAGAAAAACTGCCCATCGCGTGAGATTGCACTAACTCCGCGTCAGAGAATCGCCGTGCTACGCGAAATCACACGACTTTTGGAAAATGGCGATAAAATCGAAGCAGACGCACTTTTGGGCGAATATGAATACTTTGGCAATGAAACCTGCGCGGGTTGCTCATCGTGCTTACATTTATGTCCGCTTGGAATCGATACCGCAAACATAGCCTTTGAATTGCGAAAAATCGCAAGCACAAAAACGCAAAGATTTGCCCAAAAAATCTATGATAATTTTGCTTTTGTGCTTGGCGTGGCGCGGGGCGGACTACGAGTGCATAGAATCGCAAGTGTGATTTTTAGCGAATTTGTGGTTAGCAAAATCACAGGTGCGTTGCATAAGGTGAGTGCAAATCTGCCCTTTACACCGCCATTTATGCCCCGTGCAAATGGGTATAAACTCATAAATCGCCCTGCGAACAATGCGAATCAAAATACAAACAAGGGCGAAAATCTGCCTAGCAAAGTCGTGTATTTTACTTCTTGCACGAATCGCACATTTGCTCCAAATGCCAAACATAGCGACAAACGCCCACTGCAAGAGGTGGTAGAGAGTATTTGTGCCAAAGCAAATATCGCCGTCCTTTATCCAAAGCAGATTCAAAAAATGTGCTGTGGCAAGATATTTGAGGACTATGAAAATATAAAGGCGCAAAATATGGTGTTTTTAGAATCTGAGTTAGAAAAGGCGACTTGTGGTGGGAAATATGCGATTCTAACCGACCATTCAAGTTGCTTTTACTCTACGCTTACGCAGTTTGGGGATAGATTCAAAGTGTATGACATTAGCGAATTTATTTTGCAAATAAGCGATAAATTATCGTGGCGCAAGGTGGATTCGCCACTGCTTGTGCATAGATTGTGTTTGCTAAAAAAGCTAGGCAAGGATAGCGCGATTATCGAGGTGGCAAAGCTTTGCAGTGATGATGTGCGCGTGGTAAAGAGCTTTGAATGCTGTGGATTTGCGGGCAAAAAGGGCTTTTTCACACCAGAGCTAAATCAGTCTAGCACGGCGCATTTACGCAAAGAGAGTGCGCAAAATATCATCGGCGTGAGCTCAAGTAGCACTTGCGAGATAGGACTTTGCGCGTATAGTGAGAGCAAATTTCAAAATATCGCGTATTTAGTGGATAGAGCCACAAGCGCGAAGTAAGGCGCGTTTGGCTGTGGTGATTGTTTTGCTATAATCCAAAGATTCCTCCTCCCTTGTGGATAGGGATTAAGTGGGTGGGATAAAATCCCTATGCGCACAATCCTTGCAAATCTCACGCAAATCGCCACTAAAGATTAAAACAAATCTTAATACCTATACTCCACCACTAGCAAGATTCGTATTCCTATTTGGTAGCAGTCATTGTTATAGTAGTAATTTTTATCTAGCAAATTATATGCACTTATAAAGAATTGCAGAGTAGGCACAGATTTAATATCTTGTAGATTTAGCTTTAAATCTACAAGATATACATTATCATCATATCTTTTTCATTTAAAAAATAGTAAAAATCCCCACGCGCCTTTAAATACATTACATAGATTAAATCCGCACGATAGTTTAGTCCAGCCATAAGATTTAGATTTGTGATTTTTACGGATTTGTCATTTTTGCAAGGGTGGATAATAGCCTTGCTCGTGTGGGCATTTGAATGTAGCTTTTTAGTCCAGCAAGGCTTTTTTAGGCAAAAGCAAGACCACAAAAAACACAAAAATCATCATCGCAGCCACATACACAAAAAAGAAGTTTTCAAAGCCATAGTTTTTAAACTGCAAGGCGACAAAGGGCGCAGAACCGCCAAAAATGGCATTTGCCACCGCATACGAAAGCCCTGTTCCCAAAGCCCTTATATGCTCGGGAAAGAGTTTTGCCTTGAAAATTCCAGCCACCGAAGTGTAAAAACTTAAAATCACAAACAAAGCCAAAATCGAACAAAAGGCAAGTAAAGGCGTATCAGCACTTATTTTTAAGAGCATAAAAAGCGGATAAATGCCCAAAAAAGCCAAAACAGCATAAATCAGCAAGGAATTTTTATGACCGATTTTATCGCCTATGAGTCCAAAAATGGGCTGGATTATCATCAAAACAAACAAAGCCGCAAGCATTATGTTGTTTGAAAGTGCCTTGTCAAAGCCAGCTGAGTTTATCATAAAGGTTTTGGTGTAAGTGGTTATGGTGTAAAAAGTGAGCGAACCGCCCGCCGTAATGCCAACTATGATTAAAAAAGGCTTCCAAGAAGTGCTAAAAAGGGCTTTGAAACTTCCTCTGTCCTCGTGTTTGTGTAGTTCAGTAGCACTTTCGCTCATCACAGAACGAACAAACAAAGACCCCAAAGCCAAAAGCCCGCCCACGACAAAGAGTATCCGCCAAGCGTAATCATTCATTTCTTGTTCGCTAAAAAACAAAAGCATAATGCTAATGCTCGCCACCGCCAAAAGCTGTCCGCCGATGAGCGTTACATATTGAAACGATGAGTAAAAGCCTCGCCGTCCTTTTGTGGCAAGCTCTGAAAGGTAAGTAGCGGCTATGCCATACTCTCCGCCTACACTCAAACCCTGAATGAGCCTTGCGATGAGCAGCAAAATGATAGCCAAATCCCCAACGCTTTCTTTGCTCGGCAAAGCAGCGATGAGAAAAGAACCCACAGCCATTAAGATAACCGAAAAAACCATAGATGACTTTCGTCCGATTTTATCAGCCAGTGAGCCAAAGAGCCAACTACCGATAGGGCGCATAAAAAAGCCAGCCGCAAAAACGCCAAAAGCGCTGATTTGCTGTATGGTAGGGTTGTCAGAATTTGAGAAGTTGTGCGCAAAATACACAGCCGTAAAAGCATAAATGTAAAAATCAAACCATTCGACCAAATTTCCACTACTTGCGGCTATGATAGAGCGGATTTTTTGAGCCTTTGTGAGTTCTTTTGTCATTTTTGTCCTTTGAGTTTTGTTTAAAGTTTTATTATAAAGTTATGGCTTAAAAATTTGAAAAACATTGAGAGATTTAAGGCTATGATTTATTTTTCTTGTTATGAATCGTAACGATTTAAGGGTGCAAATGCGTTTTGAAAAGATTTTATGCAAATCTTGCCTTTATGTTTTGATATTATATTTCAATTCTGTGCCATTGATATGATTTCTGCCTCACGCGATAGCTTTCGTCTATTTCGCTTTTTTTGCAATTTTTGCCACTTCAATATCAAGGCAAAAATATTTAAGAATCTTTTGATATATTTGTTTTTTATCGTGTGTAATTTAAATCTTCTTTATGTGAGATTAAGGTCAAATTGAGCCAAAAATTATAGCTTTATATGGCATTATGGTTTGCTTTATAGTTTCTTTGCTTTGTCAATAAATTTTTGTGGATTGCTTTGGGCAAATCATAGATTCGCCATCGCAATGAGTGAGTTTTTAAAAGGTATAATCGCGTCCTTACAATCCTAACACATACCTTTCGATTCGCTTTATGCCATCGATGATTTGCTCTTCGCTACACGCAAAAGAAAATCTATAATATTGTTTGTCATAAAAATCAATTTGTTGCAATTTGCAATCTCTGTCGCAAACTAGCCTCACATTGTCATTGCGAGACCTTGCGTAGCAAAGTCGTGGCAATCCATAAAATTCTTTCCCTTGCGGAGTTGCCACTCTATTTCCCCTCCGCACTTGCGGAGGAGTCTATGGAGTCGCCACGCGCAAAATCATTATGCGAATCTTAGGGCAAATTGGCGTGATTAGCCATTCTTTATCGCGTCATAGAGTTTGTTTGCGAAGTCCTGCACGATAATATCAATCTTATCTTTTATATCTTTTTCATTGTTATTTTGCGTGTGTGTGGGCGATTTGGCGTTAGATTCTATATTAGATTCCGCGCCGTTTATTATCTCTAAACTTTGCTTTAACCTTGAGAGTTCGCCTAAATCTAATACATTGCTTGTCTCAAATGACTTGCGAATCTCCCGCGCTTTGGCGTTGAATCGGCTTAAATCGCTCATCAAACTCTCCTTATGAATCGGGCGCAAAATATCTGAATCCTCGCTAAAATTGATAAGGCAAATGGGCTTATTTAGGGCTTCATCAATCTCATCAGTTATCACAAAGTCGCACTCATCGACATTTACTAAGTATTCGCGCAAGTAAAGTTGCAGTGTGCGCTCTAAAAGCGGGGATTTTACCAAAATGCTTACTTTCAAAATGCTATCCTTATTTTACAAACCTTGCGTATAAATCGCATAGATTCTACGCTCAAACTATTTGCTGCGGGTCAATGTCGATAATTAAAGGCATATCTTTTATCGGTGCAAGGGCGTTTAATAGCTCTTTTGCACTTTTTGCGCGAACTAGCATAATATATCGCCAAAGTCCGCCGATTCGCTCAATCGGGGCTTTATTTAACCCGACTATTTCGACATTGCGCTTTGTGGATTCTACTATTTTTTTGGCGTTTTGCAAAATGTCTTTTGCTTTTGCCTCGACTTTATTTTGTGCGCAAATTAGGGCGATTCGCATAAATGGCGGATAGAGATTCACACGATTTTCTAACTCAAATCGCAAAAAATCCTCATAATCATCTAAAAATCGCCCAAAAAACGCGCTATTTTGCGTATTTATAAACACTTCGCCATCATTCTTGCGCCCCGTGCGCCCAGAGATTTGAAATAGCAAACTCACCGCTCGTTCATTTGCGCGAAAATCACTTGAATTTAGCAGATTATCAATGCCAAGAATCGCTACCAGCGCGACATTATGATAATCGTGTCCCTTGCTAATCATCTGCGTGCCGATAAGAATGTCGATTTTATTATCGTTAAAATCGCTCAAAATCCGCCGTAGCCGTGAATCGCTTTTCACTTCATCTCTATCAAAAATCGCAATGTTTGCCTGTGAAAAATGTGTAGATAGATTTTTATAAATCTCTTGTGTGCCTATTTTTAGGGCTTTGAAACTAGTTGAATCGCAAACTTTGCATTTTGTCCGTCCATCAAAAAACGGCTCTGCATACCCGCAGTAGTGGCAAATCAGCGCGTTTTTGCGCGAATGCAGACTCATATTTATGCTACAATGTTTGCATTTCACGCCACTACCGCATTCTGCACATTGCAAAACCTTAAAATTCCCACGCATTGGGACAAAAATAATGATTTGCTTTTTAGATTCAAGCGCGGTGGCGATTTTATCCACCAAAATCTGCGGAATATTATCCAAATCATTATCAAAAATTATGCTTTTTTTGCCCTCAAAATATCCGCCTTTTAGGCGAAAAATGCAACTCTCCCGCGCAAAATTATAATAGCTATTTAGGCTAGGCGTGGCAGAGCCAAGAATAAGCCTAATGCCTTGCTTTTGTGCCAAAAAAATAGCCAAATCACGCGCATTGTAGCGCGGATTTTGGGTTGCCTTGTAAGCTTCATCGTGCTCCTCATCGACAATGATTAGCCCCAAATTCGTAAGTGGCAAAAATAGCGCACTACGCGCCCCAGCGATGATTTTAATCGAATCTAAATTGCTTAAAATGCGCTCTTTTTTTGCCTTGCTAACTTTGGAGTGCCACATACAAACCAAATCGCCAAAAACGCTTTTTAGTCGCTTTTCCATCTGCGGTGTTAGCGCGATTTCTGGCATCAAAAAAAGCACATTTTTACCCTGCGAAAGCGTCTTGCAAATGGCGTTGATATAAATCTCTGTTTTTCCGCTCCCTGTATCGCCAAAAAGCAGGGTTTTATCGTGGGAGAGAATAAAGTCTAATGCGGATTGTTGAGCGGGACTTAATTTTGGGATTGCAAATCCATTGTCATTGCGAGATTCTACGCTTTGCGTTGAATCGTGGCAATCCAAACCAAATCCGTCATTCTGAGCGAAACACTTTGTGAGTAGCGAAGAATCCAAATCGCTTGAATCTATCGGCGATTCTTTCGATTCGCCTTGCAATGACGATTCGTTGCGTTTTTTTGCTGCAAAAAGTCCAAATGCCACACTCAAATTTACGCAATAATAATTCGCCACAAAGTGCCCCAAAATCACCTGCGATTCGCTTAAAGCAAACTCACTTTTCACCGCTTCCTTGCACTTAAAATTTGGCTTTTCTACTTCGCAAAGCACGATTCCAAATAGCGATTTATTTTTGACAGAAATTTTTGCAATGTCATTTTCGCGCAAAATCTCACGCGATTCATACTCTAGCGGGGGGAGATTTAGCTTTAATGGTGCGATTAGATAGTGCTTCATAGCTCCATTTTATCGATTAGATTTTGTAGTCTATCTTCTAAATCTGCGTATTCTTGGGACTTTTGGATATATGCCTTTAAGATGTCTTTGATGTCTAAGTCGCGCTTTGAAAGGGTGGCTTCAATCTCTTTTTTTGCCTTTTCATTTATGCAAACGATGTTGATTTGTATTTTTTTGCCCGATAAATACAAATCTAAACTTAGCCGTGAATCCACTTGTTACACGCTACTTTTGGGCTTCGTCAATCTTGCTAATTAGGCTTTCATACGAGCGGTCGCGCCCTGCTAACTCTTCGTATAAGGCGTTAATCTGCCTGTCTTTCTCTGCCTTTTCGCTATTTAGCGCACTATTTTCAAGGCGCAAACTCTCAATCTCTTTATGTAACTCATTTAGCCTAGCAAGCAGCTCTTCAACCCTTTGCGTTAGTCGTTCCAAAATGCTCATAATGTAACCTTTTAGTCAAAAAAATAAATGCGTGATTATAGCAAAATCCCCAAATCTTTTGCAAAAAATGCAAGAAATTTAGCCAAATTTTGACACGGTTTTGCAATCACATTTTTACAAATCGCCAAAAAATGATTTGTAAAAAATGATATAATGGTGGTTTTGATATTTTGCCACAAAAAAGGGATATTATGCAGATTTTACACGATTATTTACACGCGATTCAAAGCATTAGCGAGAGCGACAAAGAGCATACGCATAGAAGCGCGTTAGAGAATTTATTTAAGGCGATTTTGGCGCATTTAGCGCAAAGCCACAAAGATTTTAGCGCGATTCATATAATCCACGAGCCAAACAACGACAAAAGCGAAAATAAAGCGGGTGCGCCAGACTTTCAAATAATCCTTAATGGGGGGGGGGGGCAGAATAGTAAAAGCCAAAGTGGGCTGACACTAGGCTACATTGAAAATAAGCGCGTTAATGCAAATCTAGTCGAACTCATTATCGAATCAAACGCAAATCCACGCGCACAAATCGCCAAATATCTCACTTTAAGCGACAATTTGATTCTTACTGATTACCTGCGCTTTTTACGCATTGCCAAAGATGACAAAGGCAAAATCACCATCACCCAAGAAATCACCATCTGCACCCTAAATGAGATTCAAGCAACGCTCAAAAACAAATCCACGCTACAATCCAAGCAAAAAGAATTGCTTGATTTTTTCACACTCTTTTTTAATACCACGCCAAAGCCCATTATTAGCGCGTTAGAGTTTGCAAATGCGTTAGCACAGCGCACAAGGCTTGTTTTTGACATTCTCACACAAAACCCGCAAAACCCACAAATCTCCACGCTTTATCAAAATTTTAGAGAGATTTTGTATAAGGATTTGAATTTTGAATCCTTTTGCGATAGTTTCGCTCAAACGCTCACTTACGCGCTATTTTTAGCACGGCTAAATGATGAAAGGGGCGAAACTATCGACTTATACAATGCCAAAAAATTTATCCCCAAATCATTCCCGCTGATTCGCGCTATGAGCGGATTTTTGGATAATTTAGATGAGCTAGATTCGCTAAAATGGCTTATAAAAGAGATTTTAAGCATTATAAATCATATCAACCCAGCGCAGATTACGCTAGAGCTAAACAAAATCGCTGACAAAGATTTGCTAGGCAACTACTTGCATAAAGACCCGTATTTGCATTTCTATGAGACTTTTCTCTCTCAATACGACCCGCATTTGCGCGAACTGCGTGGCGTGTATTATACGCCATTTGCGGTGGTGAGCTTTATCATAAATGCCATTGATTCTACTCTCAAAAGCGATTTTGGCGAAGCAAAAGGACTAGGCAGCGCACTAAATAATGACAATATCACGCTACTAGATTTTGCCACAGGCACGGGGACATTTCTATTAGAGGCATTTCGCAAGGCATTAGAATCCACGCCCAAAAATTCGCTCCATTACAAGCCCAAAAATTTACTCTCAAAATTTAGTGGCTTTGAGTTTCTAATCGCTCCTTATACAATCGCACACCTTAAAATCTCACAATCTTTCAAAGAGGAATTTAACGCCCCATTAAATGACAGCGAAAAGCTCAATATTTTGCTTACAAATACACTCTATGATAAAAGCGAAAAGGACGAGCGCGAATCTAAAAGCAATCTTTTAGTAGGAATGTATGAATTAGCAAACGAATTTTTGCAATCCCAAAAAGTCAAAAATAACAATATCCTTATCATCACAGGGAATCCGCCGTATAATTATGAGAGCATAAACAAATATGACTACACTTACACGCTAAAAGATTCAAAGCCCAAAACATTAAGCAAAATCCAAGCGCATTATTTTTATTGCGGTATCCAAGCAAACGCCGATAAAGGCGATAAAATCGAGCCTATTTATATAAACGAAAAAAACCCCAAAGGTTTGCAAGATGATTATGTGAAATTCATTCGATTCGCCGAATCCAAAATCCAAAGCCAAGAAAATGGCATTATAGCAATCATATCAAATAATGGCTTTATAGATAATCCCACATTTCGCGGTATGCGATGGCATTTGCTAAACACCTTTGATAAAATCTATATTTTAGACTTGCACGGCAACACGCGCAAGAAAGAAAAATCCCCCGATGGAAGCAAAGATGACAATGTCTTTGACATTATGCAAGGCGTGTGTATTAGTGTGTTTGTGAAATTACACAACCAAAATAAGTCCGCACCACCGATTATCAAAGTCCAAACGCCCCCGCATATCAAATGGGAAACATACACAAATACGCCACAATGCAAGGTTTATCATTATGATTTATTTGGCAGACGCAAAGACAAATACGCCTTTTTGCAAGGCAATGGATTAGATTTAGTAGCGTGGAGCGAACTTGCACCAAAAGCACCATTTTATCTCTTTATCCCGCAAAATGAATCGTTACGCGAAGAATATGACAAAGGCACAAGTGTAAAGGATATGTTTAAGGTTTCTAGTGTGGGGGTATCAACTTCTCGAGATGATTTTTGTGTTTCAAAATCAGATTCAGACGAATCATTACAAGAACTAAAAAATAACATTCAAAGATTTATGAATCTAGATTCAGAGTCGGCGCGAAAAGAGTTTGATTTGGGCAAAGATTCGCGAGATTGGAAAGTGCAATACGCACAAAAAGAATTACAAAGCACAAACAACAATCCAAATAATTACATAAAGATTCAATACCGCCCTTTTGATTTTCGCTGGACATATTACACAGGCAAATCAAAGGGATTTCACTCTATGCCACGAGGCGAAGTAATGAAGTATTTTTTAGGCAATGACAATATAGGGCTAATTTATCCAAGACAAATCAAAGAAAGTCGAAGTTTTCAACACGCTTTTATTTCAACAAATATCATTGATAAATGTAGCGTGTCGCCAAGTAGTTTCTTTGCTCCGCTTTATGATTCACAAATCGAAAACTTCACCCCACAATTTCGTGCATTTGTGGATAAACAATACGGCGAATCTTACGCTCCCAAAGTCATTTTAGGCTACATTTATGCGATTCTCTATCACAAAGATTATAGAGAAAAATATGTAGATTTTTTGAAAATCGACTTCCCAAAAGTGCCATTTGTAAAATCTAAAAAAGACTTTTTGGCGTTAAGTGCGCTTGGGGGCGATTTAATCGATTTGCACCTAATGCGCGTGGATTTGAGCGGTGAGTCTGTGGGCGAACCGCACTTTAACGACTTGGGCGACAAAAATGAAAAAATACAAAAAATCGCCTACAACGCCGAATCTAAAAAACTTTTTGTGAATGAAAGTTTGTATTTTGAAGCGGTGAGCGCGGAAGTGTGGGAGTATAAAATCGGTGGCTACGCTGTTTTGGACAAATATTTGAAATCTCACAAAGGCGAATCAATCGACTATGCGCACTTTGAATGCGTGATAAAAACCTTGCATAAATCGCTAGAATTAGAATCTAAAATTGCAAAAGTGGCGATAGAATAAGTATAGATTGCCACGAATCTGCTGTCGCAAATGCAGGGCTTACAAGCAAATCTCGCAATGATAAACAAGGACGATTTGCGCAAATATCGCTAGAGTAAGTGCGAATTTAAAAATTTGATATAATTCACGCTTTTAAATGTCTATTTTAGGAATCACAAATGCCAAAAAAGCCCATAGATTCACGCAAAAAATCACAAGATTCACGCAAGAAAATAGCCCATAAATCCTTGCAAGATTCGCAGATTTTTCAACTGCAATCCACCTATTCCCCCGCAGGGGACCAGCCACAAGCTATCGCCAAAATCACGCACTCTTTTAAGAATGGCGCAAGATATGCCACGCTACTAGGCGTTACAGGCAGTGGAAAAACTTTCACTATGGCAAACATTATCGCCACGCTCAATATGCCAACACTCATAATGACGCATAACAAAACCCTTGCAGCCCAGCTTTATAGCGAGTTTAAGAGCTTTTTTCCGCGCAACCGCGTGGAGTATTTCATAAGCCATTTTGACTACTACCAGCCTGAAGCCTACATTCCGCGCCGTGATTTGTTTATCGAAAAGGATTCAAGCATAAATGATGATTTGGAGCGACTGCGCCTAAGTGCGACTACTTCGCTACTTGCATACAATGATGTTATCGTGGTGGCTAGTGTGAGCGCGAACTATGGATTAGGCAACCCTGCCGAATATCTCACAATGATTGAGAAAATAGAGGTAGGCGAATCGCGTAATCAAAAGGAATTTTTGCTTAAACTTGTCGATATGGGCTACACGCGCAATGACACGGCGTTTGAGCGTGGGGAATTTCGCGTGAGCGGGGAGGTGGTGGATATTTTCCCTGCGTATAATGAGAGCGAATTTATCCGTATAGAGTTTTTTGGCGATGAGGTGGAGCAAATCGCAGTATATGAGGCAATCGAGCGCACAAAGCTAAAAGTGCTAGATTCATTTGTGTTATATGCGGCAAATCAATTTATAGTCGGGGCAAACCGCCTAAGCGAGGCGATACATAATATCGAAGTTGAGCTAGATTCTAGGCTTTTAGAATTTAAAGCGCAGGGCAAAGAAGTCGAATATCAGCGGTTAAAAGGACGCACGGAGTTTGATTTGGAGATGATTAAAGAATCTGGAATCTGCAAAGGCATCGAAAACTACGCTAGGCACTTAACGGGCAAAAAGGCGGGAGAGACGCCATATTGTCTGCTAGATTATTTTGAGCAAAAGAAAAAACCCTATTTAGTCATAGTCGATGAGTCTCACGCGAGTTTGCCGCAATTTGGCGGAATGTATGCGGGCGATAGAAGTCGCAAGGAAGTGCTTGTGGAGTATGGATTTCGTCTGCCTAGTGCGCTAGATAATCGCCCGCTAATGTTTGAGGAGTTTATAAAAAAAGCCCCGCATTTTCTCTTTGTATCCGCTACACCTGCGGAATTAGAGCTAAAATTAAGTGGCACAGAAATCGCAGAGCAAATCGTCCGTCCCACAGGACTACTTGACCCAAAAGTCGAGGTAAAGGATAGTCAAAATCAAGTGGCGATTTTATATGATGAGATAAAGGCGGTTTTGGCGCGTGAAGAACGGGCAATCGTGGGAACGCTTACCAAAAAAATGGCAGAGGATTTATGCAAATATTACAATGAGCTAGGATTAAAAACGCAGTATTTACATAGCGACATTGATGCTATCGAGCGTAATCATTTGATTCGTGGTTTGCGAATGGGTGATTTTGATGTGCTAATTGGCGTAAATCTACTTCGCGAGGGGTTGGATTTGCCAGAAGTGAGTTTGGTTGCGATTTTGGACGCCGATAAAGAGGGATTTTTGCGAAGTGAAACGAGCCTTATTCAAACTATGGGACGCGCCGCACGAAATATCAATGGCAAGGTAATCTTTTTTGCGCAAAAAATCACAAAGTCAATGCAAGTAGCAATCGATATTAGCAAATACCGCAGGGCAAAGCAAGAAGCATTTAACAAAGCGCATAATATCGTGCCACAAACGACAAAACGCAAGTTAGAGGATGAGCTAAATATCGAGGTTAGCTCTGTGGCTAAAAAACGCGCCAAATTAAGCAAGATTCCTAAATCTGAGCGCGATAAAATCATAAAAGAGCTGACAAAAAAAATGTATGAAGCAAGCAAAAAGCTAGAATTTGAGGAAGCCGCAAAAATCCGCGATGAGATTGCAAAGTTGCGAAAAAGTTAGGGCAAAAATTTTATGGAGGTAAAGTCGCATTTTGTTGATGTTTAATTTTATTTCATAAAAGGATTTTATGATGGTAAATTTAGGGATTTTTTGGGCGATTCGCATTTGTATAACTCTCACGGTGGGGTGAGGAATCGCAAAAATTTCTTACCCCTCCCTTGCGGAGGGGCTAGGGGGGGGGTATTTTTTGGATTGCTTCGTTCGTTTCACTCACTCGCAATACAAAAATTTTCTCTTTAAGCATAATCTAAAAGGCTTTTTTATAGAATTTGCATTATGACAAAAATAAGATTCGCTCCGCAAGATAGGCAAAAACTTGCAGAAATTTTAATGCTATTTTTTATCCACAGCAACACACAAGGGCGATTTATCCCAAGCGAAGCAAATCCAAGTGCAATAATAAATCCGCTAAATGATTTTTTGGCAAAATATAGCTATATTGCGGATTGTTCTTTTGGGCGCAATGGCGGATTTTCACATAATCCATATATAATTTTCATTCGCAAAGACACGCCACATATTCGCGCAAGTAAGGGCGTTTATTGTCGTGTGTGCTTTCATAGAAAAGAGATAGATTCGCGTAAAATCGAAGTTAGCGTGAATCAATCCTATCAAAATAGCTATGAATTTTTGGCAAAAGATAAAGTGCAAAAATATATCGATGATAGCGCGAAAACTAGCTTTTTCCAATATCCAAACTGCGATACTAGCGACATTATCGATAAATTAGAAATGGATTTAAGCTACTTTGTGGCAATTCCTATCAATGAGCTAGAATCTACGGACAATATTTCACACACGCAAATCAAACAAATACAATGCAAATGCTGTGGGGTGCAAAGAGATTTTAGCGAATTTTACTTTGTCGATGGTGGATTGAAAATCTATGGCATAGAAAATCTAAAATTTGAAGTATGCAAACAATGCGTAAGTGCATATAATGCGCGATTTGGCACAAAAAGATTGCATTATCTAAAATGGCAATTTATCGCTTGTTATTTTGCTGCAAAAATTTTCTTGCAAAAATGTCGCAATGGAGATGGCAGTAAAGATTTGCTAAAAAATATCACAAGGCAAATATCAAACGGCTACAAATCCTATAATATGGGTTCTTTGTCGTTAGAAAAAGCTATACAAAATTTGCTGTATTTATTTGGCAATAATGCTTATGGATTGCGCAACTATAACGAATCGCAAAAATTTGTCTTTGATACACTCAAAAACGCCGATAGTGCGAATCTAATGGACAAAATAAATTGCATATTAGATTTGGATTATAAAAAAATTATTTAAGATTCGCACCCTTTGGATTGCTTTTTTTGCGCAAAGCTACGATTTGCCTGATAAATTATTTTAGTTTCACACCTACAACGGCATATCAAAAGGGGCGTCATCATCGCTATGAATCGCCGTGTCCTTTTGTGGTTCGACTTCGCCTCCTTGCTCTTTATTGCTAAAACGCGTGTATTTAGGAAACATCATAATCTTAATCGTCTTTAACTCGCCGTTGCGGTGTTTGCCGATGATTAGTTCCACTTCCTCGCTCTCACCTTCCACGATTAGTGGTTCTTTAAATTCCTTGCCATTTTTTTTGGCATCTTCTAATCGTTTGCGTTGGTCGCGAATGTCATAAATTTGCCCACGATAGAGAAATAGCACGATGTCTGCGTCCTGTTCGATTGCACCTGATTCGCGTAAATCACTTAACATTGGGCGTTTGTCATCGCGGCTTTCAAGCATACGATTTAGCTGACTTAAAGCGATGATTGTGATTCCTAACTCACGGGCTAGATTTTTAAGCCCACGCGAGATTTCGGCGATTTCCAAATGCCTATCCTTACTCCCCACACCGCTCATAATCTGCAAATAATCAATTACCACAAGGGCGAGTTTTGGCTCTTTTAGCATAAGACGGCGGATTTTAGATTTTAGCGCGGATATGTTGAGATTCGCGCCATCTTCGATATGCAATCGCCACTCTGTCGCAATTTTTGTGCTAATGCTTTGCAAATATTGCCATTCATTGTCGGTAAGATTTGCGCTAATTAGCGTTTGTAATGGAATATTTGATTCGATAGCAAAGATGCGTAGCATTAGCTGTTCTGCGCCCATTTCAAGGCTCACAAAGGCGACTGCTTCATTACGCTTTAATGTCGGCAAAATCGCATTTAGCGCAAACGCCGTTTTTCCCATACCCGGACGCGCGGCAATTACGATAAGTTCGCCCTTTTTAAAGCCATTTGTCGTCATATCCAAATACTTAAATCCCGTGCTAATGCCTTGAATCTGATTGCCTGATGCCTTGTTTTTGTGCATATAATCAAGCGTGGAGGCGACAATGCTATGCGCGTCCCTAAAATCGCCCGTGTGGCTTTTGGATTCTAATTTGAAAACTTCTTTTTCAATATTATCAATGATTTCATAAGAAGTCATCGTATTATCTTTGCTTTTTTCTTGAATGCAAATGGCTAGAGTGTGGAGTTTTCGCTTTAAGGCAAGGTTGCGAATTTCGCTAATATAGCCCTTAATATCCACAATCGCGCTCGTTGCGACAATCTCAAGGAAATTCGCCTTAAAGGTTTCTAAATCCTTGCCCTTTTTGCCACAGCGCGTTAGAATGTAGTTATTATCAAGCGGTAAGTCGTTTTTATAAAGTTCGCTCATCGTGGCAAAAACTGCGCCGTTTTGCTCGTAGCTAAAATCGCTTGAATCTAGCTCACTCTCAATGTCGCCAAAAATATTTGGATTATAAAGAATAGTCGCTAATAACGCGCGCTCAAATGATATACTATAAGCCAAATCCATTGCAAATCACTATGAATCTAAATTTTGCTAAAATCTTGCAAGTTTTGCCACGAATCTATGCTTTATAATTTTTGATAGATTTTTCTAAAATCTCATTTGCTTTTTCTTTGCCTTCAAAATTCTTTAACTTTACCCATTTTTTTGGCTCTAACATTTTGTAAGTCTCAAAGAAATTTTTAATGCGCGATAGCGTTAGCTCACTTAAATCGCTATAATCTTTGATATTGCTGTAACTTGGGTCTATTTTATCAAGTGGCAAAGCCAAAAGTTTCTCATCCATTCCACTTTCATCTTCCATAATCAGCACACCGATAAGTCGGCATTTGATAACGCTCCCTGCTTGAAGTGGATATTGATTTAGCACCAAAATATCCATAGGGTCGCCATCATCAGCCAAAGTCTGCGGGATAAAGCCGTAATTTGCAGGATAATACACCGCGCTATACATTACTCTATCCACTACAATCGCGCCTGTGTCCTTATCGACTTCATATTTTACGCTTGAGCCATAAGGAATCTCAATCACCGCATTTACAAAATCCTTGCCACCATAAGTCAATTTACTTAAATCCATTTTTTGTCCTTTTTGTTGAATTAAAATTTATGATTCGTGCTAATCGCCGAATCTAGCTTGAATCGTGCATAAATTCACGCAAGATTCGCATTTGATTTACAATGAATCACTACGCCTTGCTCTTAATAAATGCTTCCATTTCTGCGACAATCTCATCGATTGTGCGTTCGCCATTGATTTGCTTTAAAATGCCAAGCTTTTCATAAAACGCCTTTATTTGCGCTAGTGGCTCTAAATACACTTTCATACGATTTTTGAAAACCTCTGCATTATCATCGCTCCCACGCGCTCTGCCTATCACTCTATCAAATGCCACGCCCTCGCTTACCACAACTTCTATGACGCTAACTAGCGAAATCTCATTTTGTGCTTTTAGCACTTTGTCTAATGCCTCCATTTGCTCCACAGAGCGCGGATAGCCGTCAATTAGAATGATGTCTTTTGGCGAATTTTTTAGTGCATTTACAATCGTATCCACGACTATTTCAAGCGGGACTAAATTGCCTTTGGAAGTGTATTTGTCAATCGTTTTACCCAAAGGCGTTTCTTTTGCCACTTCTTCGCGGAGCAAATCGCCTGTGGAGTAATGCTTGATCGAATCGCCATTATTTTGCGCAATGATTTGTGCATCGGTAGTTTTACCAGAACCCGGTGCGCCGATTATTAGAAATAGTTTTTTCATTTTTTGTCTCCTTTGATTGCTTTAATTTTTCGCTTTTTCGCGCACTCTTATGCCTAGCTCTTTTAACTGCTCTTCAGTTACTACGCTAGGTGCGCTAGTTAGCGGACAAATCGCCTTTTGCGTTTTAGGAAATGCGATTACATCGCGGATACTAGGCTGTTTGGTAAGTAGCATTATAAGCCTATCAAAGCCTATTGCAATGCCTCCGTGCGGTGGCGCACCGTATTGCAATGCCTCTAATAAAAAGCCAAATTTATTTTTCGCCTCAATCTCGCTAATGCCTAAAATCTCAAAGACTTTTTGCTGAATTTCATTTTTGTGAATCCTAATGCTACCACCGCCTAGCTCAAAGCCATTTAGCACAACATCATAGGCGCGAGAAGTCATCTCTAACGGATTGCCCGATTCAAGCCCTTTTGGCATTGTGAATGGGTGATGAAGTGCGTAATATCGCCCATCATCAAACTCAAACATAGGGAAATCCACTACCCAAAGGAAATTTAGCTCATCTTTATTGATAAGATTCATAATCTCACCACATTTTAGGCGCAATCGCCCCATATAATCCAACACGATTTTTGCCTCCCCTGCGCCAAAAAACACCAAATCGCCATCTTTTAAATCTAGCGCGTTTTTAAAAGATTCGCGCTTAGATTCGGCGATAAATTTAAACAGCGGTCCTTTTAGCTCTAACGCACCTGATTGTCCACTTCGCACTTGAATATAAGCCAAACCTTTTGCGCCAAATTTGCGGACAAAATCCTCCATTTCATCTAACTTTTTGCGCGTGAAAATATTATCGCCATTTGGGATTTTCAGTGCTTTGAATCGATTTTTTTTCAAATCACTCGCAATATTTTTAAAAATCTCATTACTCGAATCATCAAAAAACTCGCCCACATCGCAAAGTGGAAGTGCGAATCGCAAGTCTGGCTTATCGCTACCATATTTTTCCATCGCTTCATTATAATCCATTCGCGGGAACGGCGTCTTAATATTATGCCCACACGCCGTGAAAATATCGCTTAAAAGTTTTTCAGCCACGCTTATCACGGCATTTTCATCGCAAAAACTCATCTCAATATCAATTTGCGTAAATTCTGGCTGTCTATCGGCGCGTAAATCCTCATCGCGGAAGCATTTTGCGATTTGAAAATATCTATCAAATCCGCTCATCATTAAAAGTTGCTTAAAAAGCTGTGGGCTTTGTGGGAGCGCGAAAAATTCGCCATTATAGATTCTACTAGGCACTAAAAAATCTCTTGCACCCTCTGGCGTTGCTTTTGTCAAAATGGGCGTCTCAACCTCCAAAAATCCCATAGATTCAAGGCTGGTGCGCGTTTTTATGGCGACTTTAGAGCGCAGTGCAAATGTGTCGTAATTTTTTTTGGCGCGTAAATCTAAATAACGATATTTTAGCTTTAACTCTTCGCTGATATTGTCCGCGCCTATGGCGATAGGTGGGGTTTTGCTTTTATTTTCAATTACTAGATTTTCTACGACAACTTCCACTTTGCCCGTTTTTAGCTTAGGATTTTCTAGTCCTGCGCCCCTAGCGCGAACCTTACCACTAATGGATAGCACAAATTCATCTCTAATGCCACCTGCACTCTCATAATCCTTGCAAGCTGGATCAAAAACTAATTGCACAATTCCACTAAAATCGCGCAAATCAATAAAAATAATCCCCCCGTGGTCGCGGTAGGTATTGCACCACCCGCAAAGTCGCACTTCCTTGCCTATGTCATTTTCGCTAACTTCTGCGCATAATTTTGTCCGCATATTTTTATCCTTTTTTGTCTTTGATTCGCACTTATTGTGGGACGCCTAGAGCTTTTCGCAATTCAAATTCTAGCTCCACAGGTTTAAGCTTTGTGAGAAATGCGTCTGCTTTAAGCGACTTTGCCAAAGAAATATTTGATTCGCTACTCATCGAAGTATTCACAATCACGGGCAAATGCTTATAATCATCGCTTTCTTTAATCTGCTTTAACACCTCAAAGCCACTTACCACAGGCATTTCTAAATCCGTAATCACCGCACCGATTGCCTTTATATCGCGCTCATTATGCAAATAATTTAGCAATTCTTTGCCATTTGGGAACGAATAATAGCGTAGTCCTAGCTTTTCAAGCAAAACCTGCATAGACTTTGTGATAGGCTTTGAATCTTCGGCTAAAAGGACAATTTTATTGCTATCAATTTTAGTGAGCGTCTGCATATCAAGGCTTTCTTGGTCTTTCACCATTGGGAAAATCTCGCCTAGCATTTTTTCCACATCTAAAATCTGCACGATTTTGCCATCATCAAATTTCGTAGTCGCCACGACTTTACCATCTTTTTGGAAGCCGTATTCGTTGCCCGTAACAACTTCGTCCCAATTTCGCTGAATGATTCGCTTAACAGAATGGATTCGTAATCCCACCGTGTAGCCACTAAAATCGCAAATGATGATTAAATATCTATCGCTATCCACCGCGCAATTATGCAAATCTTTGAGTGGCTCTTTTGGGTCGTAATATAGCCACCTGCGCAAGTCTAGCAAGGGTATGGATTCGCCACGCATTGTGATAAATCCTAGCACCACATCATTATCCTCGCCCTCGGTTTTGGTAAGAGTGTCTGTGTAATGCACCACTTCGCGCACCTTAAAGACATTTGTCGCGTATAATTCGCCCTCACTTTCTAGCAAAAAGCACAAAAACTGCACTTCATTCATCAAATGCAATTCTGTGGTTTTATCTACATTTTTTTTTAGCAATTTATCCCCTTTTTTGAAAACATTTTCTATGAAATTTTGTAAAAAAATTTTGGTATTATACAAAAATTTTTTGGCTAAAACTTTAAATTCAAAGAGAAAAACGATGATTACGCATGATGAATATTTGCAAAAAGTGGCGTTGCTAAAAAAAATGGCATATCATTATTACACGCTTGATGAGCCGATTGCAAGTGATGATGAGTATGACAAGCTGTATGCAGAAATAGTGGCGTTTGAGAGTGCGAATCCTGCGCAAATCGCGTCTGATTCGCCTACGCAAAAAGTGGGCGATGAGGTTTTGGCGAAGTTTGAGAAATCCGCGCACATTGAGCGAATGTGGAGTTTGGAGGATATTTTCAATAAGGACGAATTACACGCTTGGATTGAGCGAATCTATAAAAATATAAAATCTTTAAGCATAGAAAATCCACGATTCATAGATAAAATGGCAAATCTTAAATTTATGTGCGATGCGAAATTTGATGGTGCGAGTATGAATCTGCTTTATGAGAACGGCGCGTTAGTTAGTGCGGCGACAAGGGGCGATGGCAGTGTGGGTGAGCAGATTTTGCATAATGCAAAGGCGATTAACTCTATCCCGCAACACATCGCACACAAGGGCAAAATTGAGATTCGTGGCGAAGTGGTGATTGAAAAGGCGGATTTTGAAGCGATAAATGAATCGCGTTTGCAAAAGGGCGAATCGATTTTTGCAAATCCGCGTAACGCGGCTGCTGGGAGTTTGCGTAATTTAGATGCAAATATCACACGAAGGCGCAAACTTACTTTTATCCCGTGGGGCTTTGGGTTTATGGATTTGCCACTAGATTCACTAAAACAACCCAAATATTCCCCATCCCTTGCGGAGGGGGATAAAGGGGGTGGGTTTAACACTCAAAATACTAGTAATGCGACATTTTCAAATAGCAATTCTACCCACCCCCTAGCCCCCTCCGCAAGGGAGGGGGAATCTAAATCGTCATTGCGAGATTCGCATAGCAAATCGAAGCAATCCATAGATTCGATAGATTTGGCGCAAAATAGCTTTTTTGCCCAACTCTCCGCCATAAAATTACTTGGATTTAAGGATTCGCACCTTTGTAAAATTTGCGCAAATATCGATGAAATAGAGGATTTTTATCAACACTTAATCGCCCAGCGCGACAAATATCCCATTATGCTTGATGGAATGGTGATTCGCATAGATGATTTGGAGGTGCAAAACGCGCTAGGATATACGATAAAAAATCCGCGATTCGCGGTTGCATACAAGTTTCCTGCGATTGAAAAAACCACGCGCATTCAATCTATCACATTTCAAGTGGGACGCAGTGGCGTTATCACGCCTGTGGCAGAACTTATGCCTGTGAATATCGAGGGCGCAAATATCACCCGTGCCACGCTTCATAATTTCGATGAAATCGCAAAAAAGGACATTCGCGTGGGCGATTTTGTGCTAATTATCCGCAGTGGCGATGTGATTCCTAAAATCATAAAGCCGATTTTGGAGCGCAGAAGTGGCAGTGAGATTCGCATAGAAAAGCCCAAATTTTGCCCTGTGTGCGGGAGTGAATTGCTAGTGGAGGATATTTTAATCAAATGCCAAAATCTTAACTGCAAGGCGCGCGTGATAAATTCTATCATTTATTTTTGCTCCAAACAAGCAATGAATATCATCGGTATGGGCGATAAAATCGTGGAATTTTTATTTGAAAATGGCGTAATTAGCGGGATTTTAGATATTTATGCGCTAAATCACGCGCATTTAGTAGGCAAAGAGGGCTTTGGGGATAAAAAAATCGATAATCTTTTAAATGCGATTGAGAGCAGTAAAAATGCCCCGCTTGGCAATGTCATAAATGCACTTGGGATTGAGCATATCGGCTGGGGGACTAGCAAAAAATTAGCACAGATTTTTGGAATGCGGATTTTTAGCGTGAATCGTGAGGAATTACTAGAAATTGATGGAATCGGCGAAGAGATGGCGGAATCCATCGTGCTTTTTATGCAGACAAACGCGGAATTTATCGCAAAATTATTAGCGATTATAAAACCAACAATGCCGAGTTTGGAGCGTGAATCTAGTGGCAAAGTAGAGCAATTTAGTGGCGAAATCATCGTTCTCACAGGCACTATGAGTAAAAGTCGCGATGAAATCGCAGCTGAATTAGAAGCAATGGGCGCAAAAATCACAAATAGCGTTAGCAAAAAAACCACAATAGTAATATTTGGCGAAAACGCAGGAAGCAAACTAGAAAAAGCGCGAGAATTAGGTATAAAAACAATAAGCGAAGCGGAATTGCGGAAGATGATGTAGATTTGCGTGAGATTCAACACTAGATTTTCGCAGATGTAATTTTAGATTTGATTAAGATTCGCGTGAATCTAATATAAAATTCCCATTTCCTTGCGGAAGGGATTAAGGGGGTGGGTAAAAATCCTGTCATTGCTTTAGCGATTCATTTGAATCGCTAAAGCAATCTAAAAATTCCACAAAATTCAAAATTAAAATACTTTATAGTAAAATCACGCTTTTTAGTTTTTGCAAGGGATTTTGATGAATATTTCGCTTGATACTTATCTCATTTCTGACACGCATTTTGGGCAAGATTCGGTGGTGGTGCGTGAGGCGATTAGAGAGCGAATCGCCACGCATTTGGGTTACAAAAATCACTTTGATTTGCTTGTGGATAATTGGAATATGCGCGTAAAAAAGGACGATTTGGTTTTGCATTTGGGCGATGTGTATTTTGGCGATGGGCTAAAATATATTAAAAAGCTAAATGGCAAAAAACGCCTAATCATCGGCAATAATGACATTGGCAAAGATAAAGTTAAGAAGTTTGAATCTTTGAAAAAGCTAGGCTGGAGCGCGAAAAATAAAGTCGCACTAAAAATTCCACACGAGCAAAAGCACCGCGTCCGTGAGAAAATCGCCAAAAAATACAAGCATATCTATGAGCCGATTTTCCTAAATGGGCTGATTATGGATATTGCTGGGCATCGAATCTTATTTTCGCACTTTCCTGTGTTTGATAGAAAGCGCAATGATAGATTTTGCGCGGTGCGCGATATTTTAGATGATTATTATCGATTCGCCGATTGTTCGTTAAATATTCACGGACACACGCATTCAAAGGAAGTTGCGTGGGATTGTTGCGTGAATGTCTCGTGTGAGCGGACAATGCTTTCCCCAATAACTCTGCGTGAGGCGTTAAAACGCGCTTAAAATTTACCATAAATGTAAGTTTTGGCGATAGTTAAGTTGATTCAAACTAAATGTGATAAAATCCGCACTTTAATCACAAATGATTTAATCGCAAAAAATAGGACGGCAATGCTATAATTTCATCCCATTCCCAAATGATATAAAAATCCCTACAAACTATGCTAGATTCCGCGCGTAACAATAGCAAGGAGTTTTACAAGAATTGCATTAAAGATTTTTTGCGCGATAGTTTTAATTATCATTGTAATACGCGTGGCAAGGTGGATTTGACGATTTATAATGATAGGATTCCAAATGTGCTTTTTGAAGTCAAATCACTAAACAATAAAGCAGAATTTATCAAATCGCCAAATTTATCATTGTAAAAAAACAAAGTAAGGCACAAATCACTCCAATTCATTTTTGCAAGGCAATTCAGTCAATTCACCACTGCAAAAAAATCATCTCCACCTCCCTTGCGGAGTGATTCGTATTTGATCCCCCCCCCTTTTTTTTTTGCGTGTGGCAATTTCAAAGATTCCCCCTCCCTTGCGGAGGGGGTTAGGGGGTGGGTAGATTTTTCATTGCAAACCAAAGCCGAAGCAATCCAAAAGCCCCTCCACTTGTCATTGCGAGGCAGTAGCGATAGCCACAACGAAGCAATCCAAAAAATAAAGATTCTAATAGCAAAGTGGATTGCCACGAATTGACTAGCGTGATTCTCGCAATGATAATTTTAGTTTAGATTGCCACGAATCTGCAACTTTTGATAAAGTCGCAGATTCTCGCAATGATAATTTTAGTTTAGATTGCCACGAATCTGCTACCGTAGATTCTCGTAATGACGGGATTTTAGATTTGTGATTCTCGCAATGACGGCGTGGGGCGATTCGCTTTTTAATTTTTCTTACGAATCTGCGCCCATTATCACAATGCCCTTTATCTCATCATTTTGTTTTATTGAATCAAGCACGGAGAGGCTCTTTTCATCGTTAGATTCGATACTACCGAAAATCGTGTGTTCGCCGTCCAAATGCGGACAATCCACAAAGCAGATAAAAAACTGACTTCCGCCCGTATCGCGCCCAGCGTGAGCCATACTAATCGCCCCGCGCTTGTGTTTGTGTGGATTGTTTTCCACTTCACATTTGATACGATAGCCCGGTCCGCCCATCCCAGCCAAGCGCGGATTATCCTTGCTATGCGGACAGCCACCTTGTGCCATAAATCCCGCAATCACGCGATGAAATTTTAATCCATCGTAAAATCCGATATTTGCAAGGGTAATAAAGTTGCTAACCGCCTGTGGCGCGTCATTATAATAAAGGCGAATCGCTATATCGCCCTTATTAGTGTGAATAATCGCGCTGTCATTTTTTGCCAAAAAATCGTTGTCGATTTCATAAACTTTCAAATTTTCCATATTTTTCTCCACATTTTTAGATTTTAAAAATCGCAATTTTACCGATATTTCCGTAAAAATTTGCAATTTTGGCAAAAAAAATTAAAGGAAAATTTATGGCAGGGACGCTAATCAAAAAATTCTTTCTTTTTTTATTTGCGCTGTTGTGTGCTTTGCTTATGGTGATTTTCGCGCCACTTATATCGCCACTTTTTGCGCAAGGTGCGAAAGATTATATGGCGATTGACAAAGATGAGTTTATCAATGGTGCGGTAAAAATCGACATTGATTTTGATTCAGGTGCGTATGAAGGGGCGTTTGGTGTGTTTGTAAATGAAAATTATATCGTTACAAGCGCGTTTGACGCTGCTTTGGGCTATCCAAGTGATATAAGGATTAAGTTAAAGGACGGCGATTTGCTCGTGTGTATCGCAAAAGCGGGACTTGTGTATAGTAGCGAAAATTTGGCATTGCTTAAAATCACGCACTACACGGACGATTTATGCAACTACTCATCGCCAAAACTTTATCACAAGCAACTAATTCAAGCGCAAATCGTAGGAAAAATCACGGAGCGCAAGATTAAATCAAACTCGCCATTTTTGCTAAAAAACGCAAATAAAACGCTAAAATTAGAGCAAGGATTCCCATATTTTGATGACAAAGGGCGATTCGTAGGCATTTCAAGCAATGGCAAAATCATCGATGCAAAGCGCGTATTTAGCTTTGCCAGCCGTGGATAATATTTAAGAAAACAAATTCAAAGGATTCAAATGAATTGTCATTGCGAGATTTGCTCAAGTCCTGTATTTGCGGTAGCAAAATCGTGGCAATCTATATGATTTTTTTTGATTGCTTTGCGCAAATCGCAGATTCGTATCGCAATGACGAATCTTTTTAGATTTTGTATTTAAAACAACGGAAGTATTTTCGGTATGGCTTTCGTGGTTTTTTGGAATTTTTGTGATTGAGACTAGACTTGGAGTCTGCGAAATCCCCAAGAATTCCAAAATCTGTGGAATGCTTATATAAAGATGAATTGCCCTATTTCACTTTTGCTACGATTTTGCCGTCCTTTGCGTCAAACTCTACGCTTGAATCTTCGCTTACTTCATCACGCAAAATCATTTCGCTTAATCTATCTTCGATTTGCTCTTGCAAGGCTCGTTTTAGCGGACGCGCTCCAAATACCACATCAAAGCCGATTTCAGCAATCAGCTCTTTTGCGCTTTGCGTTAGCGAAATGTGGATATTTTTTTGATTAGCAATTTTGGCAATCTGCTTAAACATTATATCCACGATTTGCGTAATCTGTGCCACTCCTAGCGGATTAAAAATCACAATATCATCGATGCGATTTAAAAACTCTGGCTTAAAGTATTTTTTTAGCTCGTCATTTACGGCGTTTTCGCGCTCCGCTTTATCACTTAATTCCATAATCTTATCGCTTGCAATATTTGAAGTTAGGATAATAATCGTATTGCAAAAATCCACCACAACGCCCTTGTTATCAGTCAAACGCCCATCATCAAGGACTTGGAGCAAAATATTAAAAACATCAGGGTGTGCCTTTTCAATCTCATCAAAAAGCACAACGCAGTAGGGCTTTCTACGCACTGCCTCTGTCAAAATCCCACCTTCCTCATAGCCCACATAGCCCGGAGGCGCACCAACTAGGCGCGAAACGGCGTGTTTTTCCATATATTCGCTCATATCAATGCGGATTAGCGATTTTTCGCTATCAAAAAGAAAATTTGCCAAACTTTTTGCACTCTGCGTTTTGCCCACGCCTGTGGGTCCCAAAAAGAGAAAGCTGCCTATCGGGCGATTTCCTGCGCTTAATCCAGCCTTATTGCGCTTGATTGCGCGTGAGATAGCATTTAATGCTTCATCTTGCCCAACCACACTTTTTTGCAATTCGCTCTCCATATTTAAAACGCGCTCTTTGTCGCTTGTAAGCATTTTTTTCACAGGAATCTTGCTCCACTTGCTAACGATTTCTGCCACGCTCTCTTCTGTAACGCTGTTTTTTAGCAAAGTGCCGACTTCAGCCATTTTATCCCATTTTACCTCTAAATCTTTGATTTTAGATTCAAGCTCTGGAATCTTGCCATAATCAATCTCGGCAGCCTTGTTAAACTCCCCGTTTTGCTTTGCAAACTGCGATTTTGTGCGTAGCGTTTCAATCTCATTTTTTAGCGCACTTATTTCATTAAAAATCGCCTTTTCATTTTGAAACTGCGCCTCTAGTGAGCTTTGCTTTTCTTTTGATGACTCTAGCTCTTTGGCAATCTCATCAAGGCGCGGTTTATTTTTTTTGCCCTCCAAATTCAATGCCTCTTTTTCCACCTCCAAATTAGCGATATTGCGTTTAATCGCAAGCAATTCCGCAGGGGAAGATTCGATTTGGAGGCGAATCTCACTTGCCGCCTCATCGATTAAGTCAATCGCCTTATCGGGCAAAAATCTATCAGTAATATATCGCGCAGATAGGCGCACAGCAGCCACAAGTGCCGAATCTAAAATCGTTACATTGTGGTGTGTCTCCAACTTTTCTTTTATCCCACGAAGCATTGCAATGGCTTGATTTTCTGTGGGTTCGTCCAAATTTATGGGCTGAAAACGGCGTTGCAATGCCATATCTTTTTCAAAATATTTGCGATATTCTTTTAGCGTGGTTGCGCCGATTGTGTGCATCTCACCCCTTGCAAGTGCGGGTTTTAGGATATTTGCAGCATCCATACTGCCCTCACTCGCACCAGCACCGACAATCGTATGAATCTCATCGATAAATAAAATGATATTGCCACTTTTTTTGATTTCATTTACCACCGCTTTTAGCCTATCCTCAAACTCGCCACGATACTTCGCCCCAGCAATTAGCGCACTCATATCAAGCGCAATCACGCGCTTATTTTGCAAAGATAATGGGACATCTTTTTGGATTATTCGTTGCGCCAAAGCTTCTACCACAGCCGTTTTTCCCACGCCCGGTTCGCCTAAAAGAATGGGATTGTTTTTTGTCTTGCGAATCAAAATCTGCATCATTCGCTCAATCTCTTCATCGCGTCCAATCACAGGGTCTAGCGCACCTTCTAGTGCCTTTTTGGTTAAATCAATGCCATATTTTTCTAAACTCTCTAAATTTTCATCGCTTGAGCTATTTTCTATTTTTGCACCATTTCGCATAGATTCAAGCGTCTTTTTTAGCTCGTTTAAATCCATATATTTTTTGAAAATATCCGCAAAAGGGGGATTTTCCAAATTTGCGATGATAAAGCAATCAACCGCTATAAATTTATCGCCATTTTTTGTAGCCACACCTAGCGCGGATTCAAGCGCATTTAGCAGATTTTTAGAAATGCTTAAATTGTCCTTGCTGACGCTTGAACTTTTTGGTAGCGAATCGATTGCGCTTTTTAGCTCTAAATTTAGCGCGTTTATATCGACATTCATTTTGTTAAGCGCGGTGTTTAGGACAGAATTTGAGTTTGAGAGCAATGCAAAAGCCAAATGTGCGATTTGCACCTCTTGATTTTTAAAGTTAAGCGCGAGTGCAACGCTAGAATCTAGCGTCTCTCTAAATTGATTTGTGAGTTTTTCAAATATATTCATTTGCAATCCTTTATGTGAATCTTATAAAATAAATTTATAGAAATGGCATTATATAACTTTAGTCTATCATTGTCAAGTTTTGGAGTAAATTTTTTAGATTTTGCATTGTGGCTGTAAAATTTTCGATTCTACACGAATCTATGATATGTTTTGGCTTTTTAACTTGATTTTAATGCTTGTAGTTGTAGAATGTGGCAAAAATAGGGGTAAAAATGGGTGCGAATCACAAAGAATTAAATCTAAAAAGCACAAATTACAAAGCACAAAAATCTCGAATCCTAAAAGTCGCTGTGATTCAAATATGTCCTAAACCTTATGCTTTGAGCGAAAATCTAAATTTAGCCATAAATCTAGCAAAAGAAGCGAATAAAAAAGGTGCGAATCTTATTATCCTGCCTGAATTGTTTGATAGCGGATATTGTGTGAGTGATAAAGACGCAGAATTTGGGATAGATTTTAGCGCGATAAATAGGGTAAAAAAAGGTGGCAAAAAAGCACAAAAAAGCCAGACATATAGCTATTTAAGCGACTTTGCAAAATCTAGCGGAGTGCATATAGTGGCGTGTAGCATTGAAAAAACTAGCAAATATCTTTATGACACGGCTTATATTATCTCGCCACAAGGCAAACTTATCGGTAAACACCGCAAAATCTACCTTTGGGACAAAGAAAAATCGCGCTTTTATAGTGGCAAAAAATACGAAGTTTTTACGCTAGATTTTGGTGGATTCAAAGCAAAAGTAGGTTTGCAAATCTGCTATGAAGTGGGCTTTGCCGTAGGTGCAAATATTTTGGCATTACAAGGCGCAGAGATTCTCATCTATCCTAGCGCATTTGGCAAAACTAGGGCGTATAATTGGGATTTATTAAGCAAAGCTAGGGCATTAGAAAATGGCTGCTTTGTATGTGCGTGCAATCATAGCGGAGCAGAATCTAACGCCAAACAAAAGCTAGAATTTGCAGGAGATTCGCGAATCATTTCGCCACAAGGCAAGATTATCAAAAAAACCACAAAGCTAAATGAAGTCATAATCGCTGCGATTGATTTAAGCGAAGTTAAAACACAGCGCGAAAAAATCCCATATCTAAAAGATTTTGATACCAAACTCACTAAAAGGAGTTTTGGAAAATTTATTTAAAGGAGTTCAAAATGGCAAAAGAGATTTTAGTAGCTTATGGCGTGGATATTGATGCGGTGGCTGGTTGGCTTGGAAGCTATGGTGGGGAAGATTCGCCTGATGATATATCAAGGGGACTTTTTGCAGGGGAAGTGGGAATCCCACGACTTTTGAAGTTGTTTAAAAAATACAATCTCCCTGCGACTTGGTTTGCACCGGGGCATTCGATAGAGACATTCCCTGAGCAATTAAAAATGATAATTGATGCAGGGCACGAGATAGGTGCGCACGGGTATTCGCACGAAAATCCCATCGCAATGAGCGCAAAGCAAGAAGAAGATGTCTTGCTAAAAAGTATTGAGCTAATAAAGGGACTAACAGGCAAAGCACCTACGGGCTATGTCGCGCCGTGGTGGGAGTTTTCAAATATCACAAATGAGCTGCTTTTAAAGCATGGGATTAAATACGACCATTCGCTAATGCACAATGATTTTACGCCCTATTATGTGCGTGTGGGGGATAAATGGAGTAAGATTGATTATAGTGGAGAGGCAAAAGATTGGATGAAGCCTTTGGTGCGGGGCACTGAAACGGATTTGGTGGAAATCCCTGCGAATTGGTATTTGGACGATTTGCCACCGATGATGTTTATCAAAAAATCCCCAAATAGCTTTGGTTTTGTAAGTCCGCGTGATATAGGGCAAATGTGGATAGACCAATTTGATTGGGTGTATAGAGAGATGGATTATGCGGTGTTTGGAATGACAATTCACCCTGATGTGAGCGGACGCCCGCAAGTGCTACTAATGCACGAGCGCATAATCGAGCATATCAATAAACACGATGGCGTAAAATGGGTAACATTTAATGAAATCGCCGATGATTTTTTAAAACGAAGTCCGCGCGAGAAATAGGGATTTAATAAGGCGTTAAATCGCCAAAATTCGTGCGAATCTTAGATTCGCGCCTTAAATTGCGATAGATTCGTGGATTGCTTCGTCAATGCTTCGCATTTCCTTGCAATGACAAGCAACCCACCCCCTGCACCACCATAGCACAAGGGAGGGGAGAATTTTTAGATTCGCGTGAATCTAATCATCTTTTTTAACCAAAATCAAATTTTCACAGCCAAAAAGTGCGCTATCTGTGATTTCATCGATTTTGTTATCTATTTGCTCTTGTGTCGGTTCATTGTCATAGCCAAGAATATTTAATGCTATATCATAAAGTCCTTCTCTCTCCAAAAATTCGTTTTTATCCGTGCTTGTAAGCAATGCGATTTTTTCATCATTATTGTTTTTGGATTTGTTAAGAAAATCTAAAAATTCCTCCAAAATAATGTCGTTGATATTCCACGACTTTATCAAAACTTTCTCATCTTGTGGGGTTTTTGGCGCAATATGATTATTCTCATCTACCAAAAACACCACTTTTTCTTTTGATTTGCCCATAGTTGCTATAATTTCCATTTTGTCCTCTCTTAATCATCAAATAATTTTGGCTCTTTTATTTTGAGTTTCCATTCGCCCGTTTCTTTATTTTCAATAGCAAGTTCGCTTAAAACATCACGCACTAGCTTTTTATTTGCTTGGACGCCGTTTTTAAGCAATGGTATAATTTTTAAAAGCGAATCTAAATTTATGCCTTTATTGTCTCTCTCTGCCTTTTTGAGTTCGCCTAAAATATAATACTTCGCCCGTTCTTCGATAGGAATCCCATAGTTTAAAATTTTTGCCGAATCTCTTATGTGGTAAAGTTTTGTTTCGCTGTCATAGTCGAATCGTTCATTTATAAGCAAAAGCACATTTTCAAATTTGCTCATAAGTGTGTGATAACCGCCCTCTAATGCCATTTTGATAAGATTCGCATTGATTAGCTCCAAACTCGCGCCGTTATTTTCAACGATAACTTTTTCAATATCTTTAAACATTTGTTCCAAAGATTCAGTCCCTGTTTCAGTTTTTGCCCTTGATTTTGCGTTGTCAATCTTTTTAAAATAAATAATTAGCTGTCCTTTTAGCACACGCGTGGGATTTTGCACCTTTTTAAAACTTGCTTGTCCATTGTCTTGGCTTGTGAATCCAGCATATTCAAAGCCCACATTTTCAGCAGATTCGACAAGGATTTGAAAAAGTCTTGTATCTTGGTGTTGAAATACAAATGCTAACCAGCGATTAAATTTAAGCACACGATACATTTCTTTTAAGCTTTTTTTCATTAGATTTTCGTAGTCATATTTGGATTTTTCTAAACTGCCTTTTTCTATGCACTCTTTTTCTTTTAGGCTTGAATCCACAGGCAAATCTAACCACACATTCCATAATACACTTAAATCTAAATAGGGGATTTTCGCCCCATAAGGCGGGTCAGTATAGATAAAATCCACACTTTCAGATTCAATCTCTGCTAGATTCGTGGCATCTGCTTGAAAGATTTTCTCGCCGTTTGTTTTGGATTCAAGCGAATCTATTTTGTCTAGATTCTCTCTTTGGCTTAACATTGTGCTTTTAAAATCTTTTATCACGCGTTGCAATGGTTGAAAATAAGCATTATAAAAATATGGCGAATTTTCTAATTCTTGTTTGCCTTTTCTCGCTCTAACGATTTTACCTCTAAATATTTCGGCTGTATCGAAAAATTCAGGCGTTTTGGCAATTCTGTAACGATAATACGCAAAAATTCCACAAACCCCTGCCTTACCTTTGCGCGACTTTGTTTCGTGAAAAGTTTTATTGCACATCGTAATCGTATTATAAAACGCCAAAAGTAGCGAATAGCGCATTTCTTTTTGTTTTGTCGTTTTTCGCAAAATTAGTTTTCGCAAAATGGCAAGTTCGGCTAATTGCTTTGGGCTAAAAAGTCCTAGCACACTAGGCGTATCACTGCCCTTTGGCAAAAGCTCATCTTTGGGAATCCATAGCGTTAAATCTTGCATTTTTGTCGTTGCCACTTCGCCAAACTCTTTGTCAATGGCATTTGGATAGTATTTTGCGCCTTTTAGCAATGCCTTTGCTTCTTTGTCATTTTTGGGACGGATATTCTCAAATTCGCTTAAAATTTCTTCGCTTAAATCATACAAATCGCCTAGATTCACCTTTGCACTAAGTGCTTTTACCATAAAAATAGAGAGCGGGTTTAAATCCGTGTGAATGCCGTAGCGATTATTCATCATCGCTTCAATCGCCGTAACGCCACTGCCACCAAATGAATCAAGCACAATGTCGCCCTCAGCCGTGAATGCTTTTATATTATCTGTAACAATATCCCAGCTTTGGCGCGTAAAATAGCCTGTGCAACCAAAATAACGGGATTTTGCTTGCTTTTTAGGTTTTAAAATCGGCTTTGGAATCTCACGCGCAAGATACCACTCATCGGGCTTTTTGCTTGGAATCTTGCTAGATTCTTGTGCTTTTTGCTTGGTAAGAATCTGCTGTAACTCTTTAAATTTAGAATCTAATTCATTACTTAAATCCACTTCAATCACCACGCCTTGCGCATTAAAAATGACAAATTTGCGCCCATTGCATAGCGCATAACGCTCACACTCAAAGGCAAGCATATAGCTTAAAGCCTGCTTTTGTGCCTTGCTACCTTTGCTTATGTCGATTTTTGGGGCTTTGGCGTCCAAAATGCAATGCGCCTTAGAATCTACGCACAGCAAATAATCAGGCGTCAAATCCGTATCAATGCTTTTGTTGCTACCGATTTGGATTTGGGTTTTGAGCGTTTTTGAAAGCACTAATTCTAGCTTTTGTGGATTTTTGTCGTTTTTTATTACAAATCCCAAGTCCGCCAAAATCGGCGCGATGATAAACTCTCGCACGGAGTCTTCTTTAAAATCATCATTATCCAAAAGTGCGAAATCAAAATTTGTTAGCGTGTGTGGCATAATCAAAAGTCCTTTTTATAAAATCAAAATGCGAAATTATAGCAGAATTTGGCTTTTGTGCGAAGTGTATTTTGTGGCGTTTGGATTGGTTTTTGGAATTTTTTGGGATTGAGACTAGAGTCTATGAGCCTCCCAAATATTATCAAATCTCTGCAATGATTGCCTAAATACAAATTGTCAAAACAACGGCTCTGACATAATTTTTGGTATTTCTAACCCCATTAGTTTTAATATACTCGGCGCAATATTATTCAATCCACCCTCTTTCACGCGCTCTACGCTTTTATCCACCACAAAGCACCACACGAATCCAACCGTGTGATTGGTTAGAATCTTGCCATTTTCATCTTTCATTTTCTCGCAATTCCCGTGGTCGCTTGTGATAATCACTGCATAATCCTCGCACTTTGCGCATTCAATTATCCGTCCTAACTCCCTATCCACCGCCTCAACAGCCTTTATACACGCATCATAATTGCCCGTATGTCCCACCATATCGCCATTTGCAAAATTTACCACGATAAAATCGCTTTTATTTTTCATTGCATTTAGCACAGCATCACACACCGCCTCCGCGCTCATCTCTGGCTGTAAATCATAGGTTTTGACTTTTGGGGAAGGGATTAAAACGCGATTTTCGCCACGCAAAATATCCTCTCTCCCACCATTGAAAAAGAAAGTAACATGCGCATATTTCTCTGTCTCTGCGATGTGAGATTGCGTGAGATTATTTTCACTAATTATTTGCGCCAAAGTTTCACTTACATTTTCTTTTGGAAAAAGTATAGGGTAGGGGAATTTTGCGTCATACTCGCACATACAAAGGATTTTTATGTCCTTTTTTGTCCGCGAAAACTCGCTAAACTCGCCTTCGCCCAAAGCGCGAATAATCTCTCTTGCCCTATCGCTACGAAAATTTGTAAAGATAAAACCTTCGCCGTCTTTGATTCCGCTAAAATCGCCAAAACTAGCGGGATTTATAAATTCGTCCGTTATATTTTGTTTGAATTGCGAATCGATATATTGCAAAGGCGTTAAATCCACACGATTCGCGCCATTTGCTATACAATCATAAGCGACTTTGACGCGCTCCCAGCGATTATCCCTATCCATTGCGTAAAATCGCCCGTTAATTGTGGCAAGTTTCACGCGCTCTGATTCACTGCTTAAAATCTGCTCTATAAATTTTGTGGCAGATAATGGCGGAATATCGCGCCCATCGGTGATTGCGTGAATCCACACTTTTTTTCCCATAGCCTCCAAGATTTTTGCTAATCCTAGCAAATGCGAGATATGCGAATGCACCCCGCCATCACTTGCTAGTCCGCATAAATGCACCACTTTTAAATCTTTGGCAAAGTCTAATAATGTCGCATTTTGCGCTAGTTCGCCTAAATCTAATGCGCGTGTGATTTTTACCAAATCCTGATATAGCACACGCCCAGAGCCCATACACATATGCCCCACTTCGCTATTACCCATCTGTCCTTTTGGTAGTCCGATTTCTTCGCCAAAAGAGCATAGCATAGAATAAGGCGCGTTTGCAAAAAGCCAATCATAATTAGGCTTTTTGGCGTTTGCAAAGGCGTTCCATTCAGTCGATTCGTTATATCCTATGCCGTCTGTTATAACTAAAACTACGCGTTTTTTTGCTTTTTTTATTTGATTTTTCATTCTTAAATTCCCAAAAATTACTAAATTTTAAAGTATAATTATGCTTTAATTTTCGCAAAGATTCAAGGTTTATTATGCTTTATCATTTGTATTCTATATTTGGTGTTAATATTTTTCAATACATTTCTTTTAGGGCTGGATTAGCCTTTATCGTGGCGTTTTTGTTGTGCGTATTTATTTATCCTAAATTTATTATTTGGGCAAAGCTTAAACGCGCCGCACAGCCGATTTCTGCCTCACTACCCATTCACAAAATCAAAGCAAATACGCCCACAATGGGTGGCGTGGTTTTTATCGCTGCAAGTGTCTTTACAAGCCTACTTTGCGCGAATTTTATGAATCTTTATGTGCTTTTAGGCGTTTTAACCTTGCTAATTTTTGGATTCATAGGAATCCAAGATGACTACACAAAAATCGCACAAAAAAGCAATAAAGGCATTTCTGCTAAAAGAAAATTTGTCGCATTGGTGATTGCATCGCTTTTTATTGCGCTATGCTTATTTTTGGGCGAACACAATAGTGCGCTGTATGTGCCGTTTGTGAAAAACTATGTGCTAAATATGGGCGTATTTGCGGTGCTTTTTTGGATGCTTGTGATTGTAAGTGCTAGTAATGCGGTAAATATCACAGATGGACTTGATGGACTTGCCACTGTGCCTAGCATTTGTGCGATTACTACATTAAGCATTTTTGTGTGGTTAGCTGGAAATGCTGTTTTTAGCTCGTATTTGCTACTGCCAAAAACGATTGGCGTGGGCGAACTTGTAGTCGTTTCATCTGCGCTTTTAGGCTCACTATTTGGATTTTTGTGGTATAACTGCTATCCTGCGCAAGTCTTTATGGGCGATAGCGGGAGCTTATCACTTGGCGGATTCATCGCGTATATGGGGATTGTAACGAATAATGAAATTTTGCTAATTTTGATTTGCTTTATTTTTGTGGTGGAGACGCTAAGCGTGATTTTGCAAATAGGGAGCTACAAAATGCGCCACAAGCGAATGTTTCTAATGTCGCCCATTCATCATCACTTTGAAGTCAAAGGCTGGAGCGAAAATAAAATCATTATTCGCTTTTGGATAATCGCGCTTTTAAGCAATCTACTTGCACTTTTAAGTCTAAAAATAAGGTAAGATTCGCGTGGATTTGGATAAGATTAAAGCATTTTTTAAAAATCGTGGCATTGATTTTGGGCGTGTGAATCTTTTGGGATATGGCAAAATAATGCAATCTTTAAGCGATTTTTTGGCGCAAAATGGCGTGAATTGCGATATTTATGATGATAAATTTGAGAAAATTTCGTGCGATTCGTTTGGGAATCGACTTTTGCCAAGCAAAGAGATTGCGAATCTGTCGCAAAGTGAGTGTGAATCCACGCTATCGATTGTATCGCCGGGAATACCGCCTTTTCACGCTCTCGCTAAAAACACCCCAAATCTCATCAGCGAATATGATTTTTTCGCATCCATAATGCCAAAAAGCGTGTGGATTAGCGGGACAAATGGTAAAACCACCACAACGCAAATGACAACGCTTCTACTGCGCGATTTTGGGGCGCAAAGCGGGGGCAATATCGGCACTCCGCTATGCGAAATGGACTGCAACGCCACGCTTTGGGTGCTAGAAACTAGCTCATTTATGCTACATTATACAAATCTTGTAAAGCCCGATATTTACGCACTTTTGCCTATTGCTGATGACCATATTTCGTGGCACGGCGATTTTGAAAGCTATATGGATTCCAAGCTAAAACCGCTAACAATGATGAGTAAAAATTCTAGCGCGATTATCCCGCAAATCTACATAGATTCGCCACAGGCAAAGGCATTTAAAGGCAAACTTTATCTTTATGACAACGCTCAATCTTTGGCAAATCTCTTTGAGATTAAAGCAAATTTAGTGCGTTTTAAAGGTGCATTTTTACTTGATAGCATTCTTTCACTTGCCATTGCAAAGCTAATTACGGGTAAAATCGACTATGATTTGATGAATAGTTTTAAGATTGACGCGCATAAAGTGGAGGAATTTTTAGACGCACAAGGGCGCGTTTTTGTCGATGACAGCAAGGCTACGAATATTTCGGCAGTGGAAGAGGCACTAAAAATCTATGCCGATAAATTTATATTTTTGATTTTAGGTGGCGATAATAAGGGCGTTAGTCTTGCGCCGTTAGTGCGAATCCTTGCAAATTATCGCACCAAAATCTTTGCCATCGGTGCGTGTGAAAATCATATCAAAGAGCTATGCGATGAATCGCACCTAAATTGCGAGGTTTGTGGCGATTTGCAAAATGCCGTTGCAAAAATCAAGCGCGAATTTAAAGATTGTGCGAATCAAATCTGCCTTTTAAGTCCAGCGTGTGCGAGTTTAGACCAATTCAAATCTTATGCCCAGCGCGGCGAGGCATTTAAAAGATTCGCGCTATCTATTTAATGCCATTTTCTAGCGAATCTAGTGCTTCTTTAGCCATTTTGCTAAATTCTGCTAAAATTTTTCCATATTCTTTTTGCCAGCCAGATTCAACCACAAACTTGCGATTCCCCCCCCCCCCAACGATATTGCACCGCTTTATCAATAAACACAAACGCGGGGATTTGCAGGATATTACACAAATGCACATTGCCCGTATCAATACTGATTAGATAATCCAAACCCATCGAAATACTCACAAGCGAGGCAATACTCTCATCATTTACAAAAATTTTGAGATTTGGGAGATTCGCGCTATCGTTGAATTGAATGGGATTGTTGCTAAAATTAAGCAATACAAACAAAAACTGCGGATAGCTCCGCGCAAGATTCACCGCCAAATAATACCAATCCTTGTGATAAAAATTTATCCCCGCACTCTCTTTGTGATTCGCAAACGCATTTATGCCTATGACCTTTTTATATGGAAAATCCACGCTCTTAAAAAACGGCGCAGTTAGGCTTGAATCCTTTGGCAAAAAATCGCGCATTTTACTAAAATCGATTTTGGCAAAATTTTCATCATAATGCCTTGGATTTATCACGCGCACGAGTTTTAGCACAATATCAGCCATATATTTTTTGGCGTGAAAATAAGGCAGTGGCGTCTCAAACGCGCTTGAAGTTAGGCTAACAAAATGTGGTTGGACGATTAGCCTTTTAAATTTTAGCGTTTGAATCTTGCGAAAAAACGCACCCTTGCGATACGCCGTGATAAAAATATCAGGATTCATCGCACGAATCTGTTCTATGCTTACTTCATTTGCGTTAATCACTTCGTCAATAAAACCCACTTTTTGCGTAAAATCCTGTGGCAAATTTAGCGCGTAAATACCTAGCGAATCATTTGGATAAAGACATTTGATGGCATAGAGTGCCTTAAAACAGCACAAAAAATCCCCAAATCCACCGCCTTGAAAATGAAAAATAATCTTTGCCATTTGTCGCTCCGCTCTAAAACTCCACCTTTGGTGCTTTTTCTAGCACTTCTTTACTCTCGTTAAACTCCAAAAATCCCATATCCTCTCGGTATTTAGGGAATAACCCCGCGATTATATTACAAGGAAAAGTTTGTTTAAAGACATTGAAATTCATTGCGCTATCATTGAAGCTCTGCCTTGCAAATGTGATTTTATTCTCTGTAGAAGTGAGCTCTTCGTTTAATTGCATCATATTTTCATTTGCCTTTAGCTCAGGGTATGCTTCCATTTGGATATTTAGCCCCTTTAGTGCGTTTAGTAGGCTAAATTCGGCACTATTTAATTTAGAGATATTTTTTATATCTGCACTTTGCGAAGCAGATTTTAACGCATTTCGTGCAGCATTTCGTGCATTAGTAACGCTTAAAAGCGTCTCTTTTTCGTGCTGCATATATTTTTTTGCCACTTCGATTAGATTTGGGATTAAATCATATCGCCTTTTTAGCTGCACATCAATTTGTGCAAACGCATTTTGAGTGCGATTAAATAGCGCGACAAGGCGATTATAAACACTTATTACATACAATCCAACTAGCACCACAACCACCGCAGCGATTATCCCTGCAATCATTTTGTCCCCTTTTTTATTTAAAATATTTTTAAGATTCGCTTGAATGCGAATCTTTTGCCAAACATTGTAGCTTAAAAAATATTAAATTTCTTTGATTTTACTTATCTGCCACGCGATTTTTTCGCCACCAAAAAGGATTTTTATGGATTCATTTTGGGCGTGAATCGCGCTTGGTAAAATATTATCGCATTTTTCTAAAATGACGCTTTTTTGCGGGATTTGCGCTAAATTATAGATTTTCATAGCATTATCGCTTATAAATTTTTGCAAATTTTCTAATTTACCTTGCGCTTCAAAAATCTCACACAGCTTTGGAAGTAGCACAGGCGCGGAAAAAATCCCCGCAGCACCTTTTAGCTTCGCACCCTCCAAATGTGGCGCAGAATCGCTCCCAAAGCTAACCTTTGGATGTGCATTTAGCGCAAGATTTAGCAATGCCTCCCTATCACGCGGCGTTTTTAAAATGGGTTTGCAAAAATAATGTGGATTTAATGCGCCACCAGCGAGCAAATCCAAATCTAGCGCAATGTGATGAAGCGTAAGCGTGGCAAAAAGGTTAGGAAATCGCTCCAAAATCTCAATACTGCGCCTATCGCTCAAATGCTCCATAATGATTGTTAGGTATGGAAAATTTCTTGCAATTTCTGCAAAAACTTTGCCAAACTCAAATTCGCGCTCCATACAAAAGCCATTAGATTCGCCGTGTATGGATAATATAAAGCCTAAATCCTGCGCCATTTCAAAAATATCAAGCGTTTTTTGATTTAAAATATCGCTAATGCCCGATTCGCTCCCCGTAGTCGCACCTTTTGGGTAGAGTTTTAAAATCTTTATATCATTTTTTTTAGCAGATTCAAGCTCTTTTTTGGTTAAATTTTCTGTCAAATAAAGGCTCATTAGTGGCAAAAAATTTGTATTTTTAGTCGAATCTAAAATCGCTTTTTTATAATCCAATGCCATTTTTGTCGTGGCAATGGGATTTTTAAGGTTTGGCATTGCAAGGGCGGCACTAAAATGCTTTGCACTGCAAGGCGCGACAACCCTTAAAATATCGCCCTCACGCAAATGAATGTGCATATCAAGCGGATTTTTTAGTGTGATAGTTTCGCTCATCGTAAATCCTTTTCGCATTCATCAAGTAAATCTAACATTGTTTTTTTGTAAATCTCGGCGCACTCTCGCGTTGTGGCTTCAAAGCGCGTAACTAGCACGGGCGTTGTGTTACTAGCGCGGATTAGCCCCCAGCCATTTTCAAATATCACGCGAATGCCGTCAATATCGATAATATCGATGATTTTGGGGAAGTCGCTATGCAAATCTTTGGCGTTTGAATCTTGCTGATTTTGGTGAATCGCATTTAGCTTTTTTGTAAGTTTTTTGATGATTTCAAATTTTTTATCCTCGCTTGAATTGATTTTTTCCTCATTTGTCGAAAACATTTGCGGCAGGGACTTTATAAAGGATTCAACTTCATTCACACTTGAATCCAAAAATAACTCCAAAGCCCTAAAACTCGCATAAATCGCATCATCATAGCCAAAATATCTATCGTTAAAAAATAAATGTCCGCTCATTTCTGCCGCAAGGTGGGCGTTTGTCTCGCTTAACTTTACCTTTAAATTGCTATGTCCTGTTTTAAACATAATCGCACTTCCAAACTTGCCTATCTCGCTATACATTACCGCGCTACACTTTACTTCGCCAATCACTACGGGCTTTGTGCCGTCCTTTGCGATTTGCTTGGCAAAAAGAATGGCAAGTTCATCGCCTTTGAAATGATAATGTTCGCTCAAAAGCCCGATTCTATCGGCATCTCCGTCAAATGCAATGCCGATTTTGATATTATGCTCTTTCATTGCATTTCGCAAAAATACAAGATTTTTGTCCTCGCTTGGGTCTGGGTGATGATTAGGAAAATTGCCATTTGGCTCAAAAAATAAAGGCAAATATGGGATATTTAGGTTTTCAAGCACGGATTTAAGTGCGATTGCCGCCACGCCATTGCCACAATCAAAGGCGACTTTGTGCGGAAAATTTTTTAGCCTTGCAAAATGTGCGGTTAGAAAATCAATGTATTCATTTAGCGCATCTAGCTTTTGGATTTGCGGATTTTGGGGCGAATCTGATTTTGGCGAATCTGCGCTAGATTCGGCATTAGATTCGCTAAAATCGCTCAAATTTTGCGTGATTTTTTCTCCCAAAGTGCGAATATCATCGCCATAAAAGGGCTTTTTTAGAATGGTAATCTTAAATCCATTATACTCGGGCGGATTGTGTGAGCCTGTAATCATAATGCTTGAATCCACCTGCGCGATTTTGGAGTAAAGGCTGAAATAGGCAATGGGCGTGGGAATCATACCTAAATCGTAAATTTGCAAAGATATGTTGTTTTGTGTGCAATTTGTTCTGGGGTATTCATTCGAGTCGTTTTTATTGCTCCGATTGTTTGATTGTGAATTTTGCAAATCTACGCAATGATTACCCAAATACGAATTAAGCCCCTCACACAGCCATCGAAACAAAATCGGGCTATGCGTCCTTGCATCATACCCGATTGCTACGCTTCTCCCGCCACGCGCCATTATTTCGCGCCCTAGCTCCGCGCCGATAGCTACCACGACATTTTGGCACAAATCCTCCCCAAAAATCCCGCGAATGTCATATTCTCTAAAAATACTCATTCCATAGTCCTTTTTAAATTTTACTTTTAGTATTTTTAGCTAAAATTATATCTATTTTTTTAAGAAATTTTGGAGTTGCAAAATGGGATTTAAAAACTATCTTAACGATTTAAAAAACTACGAGGGAGGTAAGCCAATCGAGCTTGTGGTGCGCGAATTTGGCATTTATGAAGATGATATAATCAAACTAGCAAGTAATGAAAACGCGCTAGGTTGCGCAAAAGCGGTGATTAAGGCGATTAAAAAAGAAGCAAAAAACGCCTTTCGTTACCCTGATGATAGTGCTTACGAGTTAAAGGAAGCATTAGCAAAAAAGCATCGAATCTACCCGCAAAATATCATTTTAGGTAGCGGAAGCGACCAGATTATTGATATTTTGATTCACGCGGTTTGCGGACGGGGCGATAAGATTCTAACAAGTGCCGTTACATTTGCGATGTATGAGATTTATGCAAAGCAATGCGAAGCCCAAGTGGTGCGGACAAAAAGCGAGATTTTTAATGCAAATGAAATCATTGCTCTAGCAAAAACGCATAAGCCAAAAATTATCTTTTTATGTATTCCAAATAACCCGCTAGGCGATTGTTTGACGCGTGATGAAGTGTATAGGATTTTGGATTGCGTAGATAAGGACTGCATTGTCGCGCTTGATTGTGCATATAATGAGTTTGCGAAGTTTAAGGATAAAAATAGGGCAATCGTGCCAAATGATCTTATTGCGACTTATCCAAATGCCATTTATTTAGGCACATTTTCTAAACTCTATGGGTTAGGCGGACTTCGCGTGGGTTATGGAATCGCCATTGATAGCACTATCTCTACGCTTTCAAAACTGCGCCCACCTTTTAATAATACAAATATTTCCCTAAAAGCTGCGCTTGTCGCGCTAAAAGAAAAAAAATTCGTTGAAAAAACGCTCAAAAATAATGCCGAGCAAATGGGAGTTTATGAAAAATTTGCGCGTGAAAACAATATAAGATTCATCGAATCTTACACAAATTTCATCGCATTCTTTTTTGAAAAAAGCATTGATTCAACCGCGCTATGCGATTATTTGCTAAAAAATGGCATAATTATTAGGAATCTAAAAAGCTATAATCTAAACGCCGTGCGAATCACTATCGGCACGGAAAAAGAAAATAAAAAAGTGCTAAAATACATTGCGAAATTTTTAAACAAAAATACTGAAAAATAATGTAAAAATAAGGTAATTTAGGGCGGATTCGTGGATATTAACAGACTTTTTAAACAACTTTTAGATTTATATAATCGCCTAAACAAACGCCAAAAAATCGCTATGATTGGCGGAATCGTAGCGATTGTGGCGTTTTTGGCGTTTTTTATAGTGTTTTCGATTCGCGATCGCAATGAAAATGCAAACTACGCCGTGCTTTTTGATGGGCTAACACCTAGCGATAACGCGCTAATCTTGCAACATCTACAAAGCAACAATATCCCTTACAAACTTCAACGCGAGGATACGATTTTAGTCCCAAAAGATGTCGTCTATGAGCAACGAATCGCCCTATCAAGCAATGGAATCCCCAAAAATAGTAAGGTGGGCTTTGAGATTTTTGATGAGCAAAGCTTTGGAATGACAGAGTTTGAGCAACGCGTCAAACTCACTCGTGCCATTGAGGGCGAGCTTGGGCGGACGATTGAGAGCCTAAAACCCATCGTAAAAGCCTCCGTTCATATCGCAATCCCTGAAGATAGCGTCTTTGTAAGCAAGGAAGTTTTGCCGACAGCCTCTGCAACGCTAGAAATTCTCCCAAATATGTATCTAACGCCAAATCAAATTGAAGGCATAAAAAACCTAATCGCCTCTGCCATTCCTAAGCTAACAAAAGAAAATGTCTATATTGTTAATCAAAATGGCGAACCGCTGGGCAGTGATAACGAATCTATGGCGACAAATGAGATGATAAATCTGCAATTAAAATACAAAAATAATTTTGAGCGCATTTTAGAGGATAAAATCTCAAATGTTTTGACGCCGATAATCGGGGGAAAAGATAGGGTTGTGGCAAAAGTCAATGCGGAGTTTGACTTTTCTCAAACCAAAAGTATGAAAGAGACCTTTGACCCAAATAATGTCGTGCGTGGGGAGCAAACGCACGAAGAGCGCAAAGAGGGCGTTAGTGAGCCTGAAATAGGCGGTGTGCCCGGCGCAGTTAGCAATGTGGGACCTGTGCAGGGCTTGGATGCGCTAAATAATAAGCAGATTCATACCATAAATACGACTACAACAAACTACGAAGTCGGCAAAACGATTTCAGAGATTAAAGGCGAGTTTGGGACGCTAAAACGATTAAGCGCGGCGGTTGTAGTCGATGGGACTTATCAACTAGTAAATGATAATGGCGTGGAAAAAATGCAATACACCGCGCTTAATGAAGCTACTATGAGTCAAATTGATGCGCTTGTAAAGCAAACGATTGGTTTTTCACAGGATAGGGGCGATGTGGTAAGCGTTAGCAATTTTGAGCTAAATGCAAAAAGTGGTAGCTTTACGCCAAAAACCACGCTTGAAAAGATTATGTCAATGCTTCAACCTGTGATTCCATTGCTAAAATACATTTTGGTGGCAATCATTATCTTTATATTCTACAAGAAAATCATTGCGCCATTTGCAGAGCGAATGATTGAGACAGAGGAAAAAAGCGATGAAGATGTCGAATCCTTGCTAACATTAGATGACAACGAAGAGGAAGCAAATCGCGAAAATGAACTCCGCAAACGAATCGAAAATCAGCTTGGACTTGGCGATTTTAGAGAGGACGAATTGAAATATGAAGTGCTACTTGAAAAAATCAAGAAAGCTATTGCTGAAAAGCCACAAGAGATTGCAAATCTTTTCCAAACGCTAATCCGCGATGAGTTAGGATTAGATGACACAGCGGCGAAAAAAGGGGCGTAGCGTGAAAGATTCGTATAAAATTTTGCCAGAGATTCGCACTTTTGTGTGTGAAATGGCAGAGATTCGCAGATTTTGGCGCGAATCAAATCACAAAAGCAAGGGAGGGCATAGATGGCATTTAATTTGACACAAGCCCAAAGAGCGCAATACGAAGAGTTTTCGATGGCGGAGAAAATCGCCATTTTGATGATTCAAATAGGCGATGATTTGACAAGTGAGCTTTTTTCGCATTTAGACCTTGAATCTATCACAGAGATTTCAAAATATATTGCACAAATGAAAGGCACGGATAAAGCTATCGGTGCGGCGGTGCTAGAGGAATTTTATGCGATTTTCCAAAGCAATCAATACATTACGCAAGGTGGCTTTGAGTATGCAAAAGAATTGCTAATCCGCACTTTAGGCGAAGAGGAAGCCAAAAAAGTGCTTGAAAAGCTATCCAAATCAATGCAAGCAACCAAAAACTTTGCCTATCTATCAAAAGTCCGACCGCAACAACTTGCCGATTTTATCGTAAATGAGCATCCACAAACCATTGCGCTAATTTTAGCGCATATGGACCCAAATAACGCAGCAGAGACTTTGAGCTATTTCTCTGATGCGGAAAAAGCGGAGGTAAGTATCAAAATGGCAAGTTTGGGCGACATTTCTCCACAGATTATTAAGCGCGTTTCAGCCGTGCTAGAAAATAAGCTTGAATCGCTTACTAGCTACAAAGTTGAGGTTGGCGGACCGCGCGCAGTGGCTGAGATTTTTAATAGGCTTGGGCAAAAGGCAGCAAAAACTACGCTTTCTCACATAGAGCAAAGCGATGAGCAACTTGCTGCAAAAATCAAAGAGATGATGTTTACATTTGAAGATATTGTCAAACTTGACAAATCTGCGATTATTGAGATATTAAAAGCGGTGGATAAAAAAGAGCTTACTATGGCACTAAAATCCGCGCCAGAGGAATTAAAACAAAAGTTTTTAAGCAATATGAGTCAAAGGGCAGGGGAGCAGTTTATCGAGGAATTGCAGTATTTGGGTGTCGTAAAAGTGCGTGATGTGGAAGCAGCACAGCGCAAGGTTGTCGAAATCGTCCAAGCATTAAGCGAACAGGGCGTAATCTCCATAGGCGAACAAGAAGATGTTGTTGAGTAATGAAAAAAGCGTCATTTCATCTAACGAGCTAGATGCGCACACGATGAATAAATATGATTTTAAGACTATTACCAAGCAAGAAATCGATTCACATAAACAAAAACGCGATGATGAGGAAAATGATGATAAGCCAAATAAAGCGCAGGTTGCGATGATTGAGAGTAGTTTAGAAAAAGAGCTAATTGATAAACTTTTGCAAAAAAGCGATGATTTGAGTGCGACTTTGAAAGGTTTTGAAGAGCGATTCGCAGAATTACAAGCCCAAGCCAGTGAACGCGAAAAAGCTGCCAAAGAAGAGGGCATAAAAGAAGGGCAGATGATGGTAAATTTGGAGCTAAAAAATAGCATTGAATCTGAACGCGAAAAAATCGCAAGTTCGGTAAATAAGCTAGATTCGGCAATCGATGGTGCAAAAGAGCAGATTGCAAAACTTGAATCCGAGCTTAGCTCTATCGCGCTAGACATTGCCAAAGAAGTCATCATCAAAGAGGTAAGCGAGGAATCCGCCAAAGTCGCCGCTTCGATTGCAAAAGAGTTGCTAAAATCGATGAGCGGAAATTTAGATGTGATTATCAAGGTAAATCCCGCCGATTTTGAGTTCCTAAACAATCTAGCAAAAGGCAAGGAAAATATCAAAATCAAAAGCGATGACGCAATCGCAAAAGGTGGCGTGGTGATTATTAGTGAAAATGGCAATATCGATGGTAGCATAATGTCGCGCTACAAATTGCTAAAACAAAGCGTCATTGAGAATCTTAAGGGGTTTTGATGAAAGGCACAAAGGTTAATGAAATCACAAGGTAGAAAATGTCAGTTAATATCACAAATCAAACATTGAATAATCCCCATATTGACAAGGACAAACTTTGTTATAATCGCAATTTGAATCTTAATAACAAAGGCGAAGCGTTGAAGCAGTATATTGATTTATTTGCGGGTGTTGGCGGATTTCATTTCGCGTTTGCGCAAAGCAATAGTGCGCATTGCGCCTTTGCAAGCGAAATCGACAAAAGCGCCCAAGCCACTTACGCCCTAAATTTTCCAAATACGCCACTTTTTGGCGACATTACGCAAGATTCTACACAAAGCGCGATTCCACAAAATTTTGATATTTTGTGCGCTGGTTTTCCCTGCCAAGCCTTTAGCATTGCAGGCTATCAAAAAGGCTTTAGTGATTCGCGTGGGACGCTATTTTTTGAGGTTGAAAAAATCGCTAAAACGCACAAACCCAAAGCAATCTTTTTAGAAAATGTCAAAAACCTAAAAACTCACAACAAAGGGCAAACTTATGCCACTATCAAAACTTCATTGCAAAATTTGGGCTATGTTATCTATGATGAAGTGTTAAACTCCGCCACTCACGCAAATATCCCGCAAAATAGAGAGCGCATTTTTATCGTGGCTTTCGATAAAGCCCAAGTGCCAAACTATGCAAAATTTTGCTTTCCAAAACCTATCAAACTTACAAAAACCATTCATAATTGCATCGATTCTAAAAAACAAGATGACAAATTTTACTACACGCCAAAAAGTCAATATTACGCGTGGCTTAAAGAAGCGGTAGTAAAAAAAGACACAATTTATCAGCTCCGCCGAATCTATGTGCGCGAAAATAAATCCAATCTCTGCCCCACACTTACGGCAAATATGGGCACAGGTGGACATAATGTGCCGATAATCAAAGATAATTTTGGGATTCGCAAACTTACTCCGCGTGAGTGCTTTAATTTTCAAGGCTATCCAAAATCTTTCAAACTCCCAAATCTGCCAAATTCAAAGCTATACATTCAAGCGGGAAATTCCATTACTTTGCCTTTGGTGGAGCGCATTGCAAAGCAGATTTTGGAGGTTTTGCAATGAGTAAATATTTTGCCTCCAAAAGCTATGTTGAATCTATTGAAATTATTGCGTCTCTCTCAAAACTCTTTAGCGAGAGCAGTGCGCCATTTTTGCATTATCGCATTATGGAAAATCTTTTTTGCACCTGCTTTGATGCGCAAAATCTCTCACGCTCTGATACCGCCTATGACGCCAAAATTGACACACTTGGCATAGGGCTAAAAACTTTTCTTTGTCCAAAAGATTCAAGTCTAGAGAAAATTGCAGAATTTAATAAAGATTCAAGCGTATTAAAAAACATTCAAGATTCACGAGATTTAGCAGAGAAACTAGCTTTATTACGCAATGCGCGAATGCAACTTGCAAATGATTTATACGGCATTAAATCCTCGCTATATCATATCATCGCAAGGCGTGAAAATGAGCTAGTGTTTTTTGAAAGCGACTATGACAAAATCAATATTACAAACTTACGCAATATCAAAAATTCTAAGGCTTCGCTATCCTTTAGTGATGGACAAAATGAGTATGTTTTCAACTACTCAAAAAGTGTATTGCAACGCAAATTTAAGATTCCAAAAGATTTTTGCAGTCTAAATATTAAGATTGTAGAAAATCCTTTTGAAATGCTTTTGTTGCTAAAAGATAGGATTTTGCAGGCAAAGCAAATTAAGCCTAAAATCGCAGGTGTGGATTTTGTGATTTTGCCATTATATAGCACAAAAGGCGTAAAAAATGTGCCAACAAAAAGTGGGCTAAATCAATGGAATGCTGGAGGGCGAAAAAGGGATTTTAGCGAAATATATATCCCCGTGCCAAAAGAAATTCACAATTTTTATCCACACTTTTTTCCGCCCCGCGATAAGCCTTTTATCTTGCAAACACCTTTAGGCGAAAATTTAAGCGCGAAACTCTGCCAAGATAGCGCAAAGGCACTAATGAGCAATCCAAATTCTGCGCTCTCAAATTGGCTTTTGCGTAAGATTTTGCAATTAAAAAAGGGTGAACTTGCTACGCTAGAGAAGCTAGAAAATCTAGGCTTTGATAGTGTGATAATCGAAAAGCAATGCGATTTGCATTACCGTATCGACATAATGCCACTAGATTCGTATCAAAAATTTATAGAATCTAAAAATGTGCATTTTGCATAGATAAAGGAAAATACAATGCAAGATTTTAAGCAAATTTCACAAAATCCACGCATAAATCGCGGTATGAATCAAAGCGCAAATCTTACTGATTTAAGGACAAAACGCGACAAAATCCGCACTAGAAATATGTTTAATGGAATACCTTTGGGCAAAATATTTGTAGGCGATGTATTTGCGTTTTTGGATAGTTTGCCTGAATCTTGCGTGGATTTAGCCATTATCGACCCGCCGTATAATTTGAAAGTGGCAAAGTGGGATACTTTTTCAAGCAAGAGTGCGTTTTTAGATTTTAGCTTCGCGTGGATAGATGCCCTTTTGCCAAAGCTAAAGCCCACAGGGAGTTTTTATATTTTTAACACCCCCTATAATTGCGCACTGTTTTTGCATTATTTGCAGGGCAAGGCACATTTTCAAAACTTTATTTGCTGGCATAAAAAAGACGGACTAAGTGCAAGTAAACGGCGATATAATAACAACCAAGAGAGCATTTTATTTTACACGATGAGTGCGAGAGATTACTACTTTGATTGCGAGAGTATCCGTATGCCTTATGATTCTGCCAAGCGCATAGCACACGCAAGCAAAAAGGGCATTATCAAAAATGGCAAAAGGTGGTATCCAAACCCAAATGGCAAACTCTGCCCTGATGTGTGGGAAATCGTAAGCACAAGGCACAAAAACAAAGTCAATGGCAAAGTGGTAAAGCAAAACCATCCCACGCCAAAGCCCCGCGAGATGATAGAGCGAATGATAAAGGCATCAAGCAAAAAAGGCGATTTGGTGTTAGATTTATTTAGCGGGAGCGGGACAACAAGCATAGTGGCTAGGGATTTGGGGCGAAAATTTATCGGCTGTGAGGCAAATAAAGAGTATTTGGATTCTACATTAGAGACTATAAAGGCGTAAAAATGGACAATAAAGAGTTTTTAGACAAATTAAAAGGCATAAATCCTGCTTTAGAATGCCTAGATTTTCTTTATCATCGAATCTTGCGTGATGATTATCGAGGCACACATAAATTACAACATTATCGTTGGAGTGCAAAATACATCAAAATCGTGCTAAAAAATTTACAATCACATTGCGATAAAGAGGGATTTTTATACCACACAGCGGGGGATATTTATGATGATTATGTATATAAAAGCGAAGAAGTAGATTTTGCGACATTTTTGTGGAGTGTAAATTTTGATTTACGCAACGCAAATGAGGGTAGCATAACCGATATGGGAATGCGTAAAATCATTTTTGTGAATCTGCAACGAATGGGCTTTATCAATCGCTATACCAAAGATAAAACACTTTGCGACATAAACAAAACTTACCGCAATTACCGCTTCGTTAGCCTTACAAAAAGTGGGCTAGATTTTATAAATGCAACTTCACTTTTTGTAGAGCAAAAGATTTTAGGACTTGCGCTTGATTCTATTTTTGATGGTTTGGTGCAAGATATTTTAGATATTTTGACTTATTTTGATGAGAAGCAGAGATATTTAAGCATTGATGAGATGACTTTCTTTGTGAGTTATTTGGGCAAAGATTACAATGGTAAATTTTTAAGTAAAGACAAAATTGTTGAATATATTTTAGAATTTCGACAACTTGGAGCAAGGCAAAAAATCGTGGCAAAACTTATCAGTGATTTTTGCAATCCAAAAAATTTCAGTGGCACAAAAACAAATAAAAGAGACTTGCATAATTGGAAAAATGAAGCCCAAAGTTTGTTTGATAGCCTTGCGCTAATGTCGCTTTTTGAATTTGATAGAATCTCAAAAAGGCTATTTTTACGCGCCCAAATAGGCAATGAAAAAATCACATTTAAACGAAGCGCCACCATAAAACAAGAATATTTCACAAATCACAGCGTTGAAAAAGACGCTATTTTTGAACTTCATCATATTGTGCCTTTTTATTTTGCAAAAGATATTGATAGCCTAAAAATCATTGATAATTGGCAAAATCTTATCTATATTGATGCAAACTCTCACAAAAGGCTTACGCATAAAAGTGGGCGCAATGCAGTGCGTTTAAATTTTAGTGGCAAAGATGTATTTTTAGATGATTTTGTGGGCTTTGAGCTATGTTTAAAGTTTAGAGAAAATGCAAGATATAAGATTGTATTACAAAGCGCAATGATTGAATATAATAGGAAATTATTATGAGCAAAATAACTTCTCCACTCAATCAAATCTTTTATCACTCAAGCACCGCTATGAGCGAGTTGAATGAAAATAGCGTGGATTTGATTATCACAAGTCCGCCGTATTTTAATATCAAAGATTACGCCAAAAATGGCTACCAAGACATTGCACATTCTCAATCTCACGCGCAAGATTTGGGTGGAATCAATGATTATAATGCCTACATTAAAGCACTTTTAGGCGTATGGAAAGAATGTGCGCGAATCCTAAAGCCAAATGGCAAGCTATGTGTGAATGTCCCGCTAATGCCTATGCTTAAAAAAGATTTAGACACGCATTATAATCGCCACATTTTTGATTTACAAAGCGATATTCAGCATAGCATTTTGCGCCACACAGGGCTATTTTTGCTTGATATGTATATTTGGAATCGCACCAATTCTTCTAAAAAGCTAATGTTTGGGAGCTACCCTTATCCACGCAATTTTTACGCCCAAAACACCACAGAATTTATCACTGTGTATGTCAAAGATGGCAAACCACGCAATTCTATCCCGCAAGAGATTAAAGAGGCTAGCAAACTTACCCAAGAAGAATGGGTAAGTTTTACCAAGCAGATTTGGGATTTGCCAGCACCAAATAAAAGCGATATAGCCTTTGGAAAGCACTCTGCGATAATGCCAGAAGCTATTCCCTATCGGTTAATCAAACTTTTTAGCTTTGTGGGCGATGTCGTGTGCGACCCTTTTGCAGGGAGTGGGACGACATTAAAAGTCGCAAAAGAATTAGGGCGCAATTTTGTGGGATATGAAATCTATCCGCATTATAAAGCCGTGATAGAGGAAAAACTAGACATTGCCAAAGAAGTCATCATCAAAGAGGTAAGCGAGGAATCCGCCAAAGTTGCCGCTTCGATTGCAAAAGAGTTGCTAAAATCGATGAGCGGGAATTTAGATGTGATTATCAAGGTAAATCCCGCCGATTTTGAGTTCCTAAACAATCTAGCAAAAGGCAAGGAAAATATCAAAATCAAAAGCGATGACGCAATCGCAAAAGGTGGCGTGGTGATTATTAGTGAAAATGGCAATATCGATGGTAGCATAATGTCGCGCTACAAATTGCTAAAACAAAGCGTCATTGAGAATCTTAAGGGGTTTTGATGAGTAGTAAAAGTGTAAATGCCACATTTGAAGCGATAAAAAATCACTTTGATATGCAACCAAAAGGATATAAATGACTTCCATAGCACAAAAATATGATAAAAATCTAGAATCTGGAGTGGATTTTACAGATTTGGTGTGCAAAAAGCGTGATGATTCATCGCCATTTTTTGCACATAAAAATGTCGCTTTATATGAAAATTCTGTGCTTAAAACTTCGCTTTTAGCTCCGCAAAGCGTGGATTTAATCATCACTTCTCCGCCATATAATGTCGGCATAGAATACAACTCAAACGATGATACACACGAGTATGAAAGCTATTTAAAATTTTGCGAAAAGTGGCTAAAAAACTGCTATCTTTGGGCAAAAGATGGAGCGAGATTTTGCCTAAATATCCCGCTTGATAAAAACAAAGGCGGACAGCAAAGCGTGGGAGCGGATATAACGACACTAGCCAAAAAAATCGGCTGGAAATACCACAGCACGATTGTGTGGAATGAGGGCAATATCTCACGGCGCACAGCGTGGGGAAGCTGGCTAAGCGCGTCTGCACCCTATGTCATCGCACCTGTGGAGCTGATTTTAGTGCTTTATAAAGACGAGTGGAAAAAGGTGCGAAAAGGCGTTAGCGACATAAGCAAAGATGAATTTATGGCTTGGACAAATGGACTTTGGAGTTTCAATGGTGAATCTAAAAAGCGCGTAGGACACCCTGCGCCATTTCCACGCGAGCTACCAAAGCGGTGCATAAAGTTATTTTCGTTTGTAGGCGATGTCGTGTGCGACCCTTTTGCAGGGAGTGGCACGACTATGATAGAGAGTTATTTAAATAAACGCGAATTTATCGGCATTGAAATCGATAAAAGCTATTGTGAGTTATCAAAAAATCGCTTTTTGCAAACAATACAAAAAGATAAGGGGTTGTTTTAATGGATAGGCAAATTTCACAGCTTGATTTGATAATGGAATTTTTTAAGGCAAATCCAAAACGCGACATTTCGCACCCTGAGGTTGTGGATTGGGTAACGAGTGAATGGCAAAAGCGCACGGGCAAAGTTTTTCGTGACCCGGATAGAGGCATTCGCAGTTTGCACCAAAAAGGCTATTTGCAAAAAATCGCCAAAGGTATATATCGCTATGAACCTGAATCTGTGAATATAAGGCAGGATTTGGAGGATTTTAGCCCTGCGCTAAAAAAGCAGATTTTGGAGCGAGATAACTATAAATGCGTGATTTGCGGACTTGGCAAAAATGAGGGCGTAGAGCTACACATAGACCACATAAAACCAAAAGATTTGGGCGGTAAGGCGACTTTGCAAAATGGACAAACGCTGTGTGCGAGGCATAATTTTTTAAAGAAAAATTTAAAGCAAACCGAAACAGGCAAGAAAATGTTTATAAGAATGTTAGAAACAGTAAAAGAAGCTGATGATAAAGGGTTGATTGCATTCTTAAACGAAGTGCTTGAAGTCTATGAAAAACACAATATCAACGGACATATTGTGTGGAAAAAGAATTAAACAAAATCCACATTATGCTAGGCAAGAAAACTTTTGTGTATATTTCTTTGTTTGGCAAAGAACATTATAAGGATGTTTTAGGGGAAATTGTTTTTAAACTAGGCTCATTTAAAGTCATATTGCGATTGAATTCAAGCGTGTTAGATTCTAGATTCGTTCTGCCAAGCGAGGATTTGGAATCCTTTATCGCTAAAAATAATTTTTCAAACACACAAAAGATTATGCTAGAATCGCTCAATCTCGAATCTAGAGCAAATAACTTTGAAATATGGATAAACAATGAGTAATGCTACGCTATTTGAAATAGAATCTAGCACAAAAAATATCAAATCGTGCGATAAATCTATCAAATCCCCGCTTCGCTATCCGGGAGGCAAATCTCGCGCGATTAAATTTTTATCGCAATTTTTGCCAAAAGACATTGATGAGTTTAGAGAGCCATTTTTTGGCGGTGGCTCTTTTAGCCTTTATCTTGCGCAAAATCCGCGATATAAACAAACCAAAGTTTATGCAAATGATATAAATTCTGAGCTTTTTTGCTTTTGGCAGAGTTTGCAAATGCGTCCAAATGAGCTAATAAATGGGATTTTGGAGCTGAAAAATAGATTTCAAAACGGCAGGGATTTGTATCGCTTTATCCTCTCACGCCGTGAATCTAGCCTAGATACTCTTACGCGCGGAATTGATTTTTTTATCCTAAATCGCATTACATTTTCAGGCGTTGTGGATAGTGGCGGATATTCGCAAAAGGCTTTTGAAAGTCGCTTTACACCAAGCAGTGTGGAGCGACTAAAAACAACGCAGGGGATTTTAGGGAATTTTGTATTTTCAAACAAAGATTATGCGGAGTTTTTACATAGCGAATCTCACAACAATAAAAGCGTATTTTTATTCCTAGACCCGCCATATTTCAGTGCCACTAAGTCCAAACTCTATGGCAAAAATGGCGTTTTACACACGGGCTTTGACCACCAAAAATTATGTGAAAATCTAAAATCTACTACACACAAATTTTTGCTAACTTATGATGATAGCGCGTTTATCCGTGAGTTGTATGGGGATTTTTGCGTGCGTGAGTGGGATTTGCAATATGGTATGAATAATGTCGCTAGTGCAAGTGCACCAAAAGGCAAGGAGCTTTTGATAAGCAATTTTGAGATAGAAAAACGCTCATTTGATGATTTGGCAGGGCAAAATAGCGTTAGAAAAAATCTTACACCTCGCTTGGAATTTGATAAACTAGATGTGGTGTAAGTTGCAAAATATGGGTAATAAGATGCAAAAATCTACACAAATTTCACAAAATCCAAATTCGCGTGAATTTGGCTCTTTAAAAGGCAAAAGTATCGATGAGTTAAAGGCAATCGCATCGCAGATTCGTGCGCGAATCATCGAAGTTTTAAGCAAAAACGGCGGACATTTAAGCTCAAATTTGGGCTCTGTGGAAATCACAATCGCAATGCACGCGGTTTTTGACTGCTATAACGACCCATTTATCTTTGATGTAAGCCACCAAATCTACGCGCACAAGCTTTTAAGTGGGCGATTTGAATCCTTTGCTACATTGCGCCAAACAGGCGGAATCAGTGGCTTTGCAAAGCCTAGCGAATCAAAGGCGGATTATTTCATCGCAGGGCATAGCTCTACTTCGCTAAGTTTAGGCGTGGGCGCAGCACGGGCGATAAAGCTAAAAGGTGAAAATCGCATCCCTGTGATACTAATTGGCGATGGTGCGATGAGTGCGGGGCTAATCTATGAGGCGTTAGATGAAATCGGCGACATAAAATATCCGATGATTATTATTTTAAATGACAATGAGATGAGCATTAGCAAGCCTATCGGGGCGATGAGTAAGTATCTCTCCACTGCAACTGCGGGGAAAATGTATCAAAGTTTGCGCGATAAAGCAAAGTCGCTCTTAAGCAAAATGCCCGATTCGGCGAAATTTATGGCAAAGCGATTTGAGGAATCTTTAAAACTAATCACGCCGGGTATTCTCTTTGAGGAGCTTGGGCTTAGCTATATCGGTCCCATTGATGGGCATAATATCGCCGAACTCATTAGCATTTTTCAAAAGGCGCGAGATTTAAAAAAGCCCGTTTTGATTCACGCACAGACAATTAAAGGCTATGGCTACAAAATCGCGCAAGGGCGGTATGAAAAGTGGCATAGTGTCGCACCATTTGATACAAATACGGGCACTCCGCTAAATCCGCCAAAGCCCACCAATCCCACCAAAATTTTTGCAAACGAGCTATTAAAACTTTCCCAAAATGATAACAAAATCATCGGCGTAACCGCTGCAATGCCTAGTGGCACGGGATTAGATTTGCTAATGGACAATCTGCCCGAACGCTTCTTTGATGTGGCAATCGCCGAAGCACACGCCACAACTTCAATGGCAGCAATGGCAAAAGAGGGCTTTAAGCCCTTTGTGGTGGTTTATTCGACATTTTTGCAACGCGCCTTTGATAGCATTATCCACGATGTTAGCATTATGAACTTACCCGTGCGATTCGCGCTTGATAGGGCGGGAATCGTAGGTGAGGACGGCGAAACTCATCAAGGCATTTTTGATATTTCATATCTATCGCTAATCCCAAATATGATGATTTTTGCGCCCCGCGATGAGCGAAGCCTTGAACTTGCTGTGCGCTTTGCGGCGGATTTTGATAAGTCGCCTTGTGCGTTTCGCTATCCACGCGGTGGCTTTTTGCTAAAAAACAATGCCTTTAAAAATAAGCCTTTTAGATTTGGCAAGGCGGAAGTTTTATTTGAGCCTGAATCTATGCGTGAATCGCGCATAGATTCGCCGTCATTGCGAGATTCGCACTTCACTTCGTCATTGCAAGATTCGGCGCAAAGCGCAGACAAAGCCCAAAAAATTGCATTTTTTGCCTTTGGTAATGGCGTAGGACGCGCACATTTGGTAAATGAAATACTAAAATTTCCCGCGATTTTGGTGGATTTGCGCTTTGCAAAACCCCTTGATAGCGCGACTATTTTAAGCATAGCAAGGCGCGTGGATAAAATTTATGTATTTAGCGATGGCGTGAAAAAGGGCGGAATCGCCGAAAAAATCGCCCTTTTATTAAGCGAAAATGCGGTGTTTGTGCCGATTAAATCATTTGAATTTGAGGATAGATTCATAGCACAGGGCAAAACCGCCGAAATCGAAGATATTTTAGGCATTTCTCCACGCAAAATTGCAAATTTTATAAAGAGAGATTTGCGTTCATTTTCTCCGTCATTGCGAGACTTGCAAAGCAATTCGTGGCAATCCAAAAAATCTACGCTAGATTCACACGAATCTAAAAAGACAAAATAATGTCAGCATTTTTCAAAACCTACAAAAGAGAGATTATTTTTAGTGCGATTCTAGCGGTATTTTGCGCTCTTGCAGCATTTGATTTTTGTAATAAAAGCGCGATTAGCTTTGTAGAGTCAAATTTTTCGTTTGCACTAGCAAATATCGGCGTTGTCGCAGGGCTAAAAATCATTTGCGGAGTGTTTCCATTAAGCGATGGAATCGCAGATATTTTGGATAAAATCTTTGGATTTTTCTTTCTTGCAAATGTGCTAATTGGCATCGAATATATAATGCTACTTGTCAATAAACTTGTAATTTTTAAGGTGGCGATTGTAGCACTATTTTTTATTCGCCTAATCCCTAAAATGCCAAATATCCGCATTTTTTCGACAAAATTTCTTATAATTTTGCTTTTCTTTAACCCAGGGCTAAATCTCTATGTGAATCTTATCTCAATCATCGCAAATGAGGCAAATATGAACTTAGAGAAAGATATTAACGCCCAAATGTTTGAAGTGAAAAAATATTTGGGCATTGCCACGCCAATAGATTTCGTGCCTGATAATGATTCGCGCACTACAAGCCAAAAGATTATCGGTAGCATTGGGCTTTTTGGCACGAGGATTGTAGAGGGCGGAGAAAAGGCGTTAGATGCGCTATCCCACCCGCTAGATTCGACAAAAAACGCGCTTGATTCATTCAAAAGCAAAATAACTGATAATATTATTTTCATCGCAAAGGCATTGAATCTCACGCTAAAATTAGCGATTCAATATATTTTAAATGTATTTTTCTTGTATTTTTTAATGCCACTATTGTATTTTTATGCGATTTATAAAGTCATTAGTAGCAAGAATATTTTAAAAAATAGCATTAGATTCTACTAGGGGGGTTTATGCGCATTATGCGCACAGCGCGGTAGAAGCGAAAAAGTGCAGCTTTGCCTTTGGGCGTGATTTTATAATGAATATGCGTTAGATACTCCAAAATATCGCGCTTTGCAATGCCTGAATTTTTTGCATATATTTTTAGCAAATACTGCGGGATATATATGCGCTTGGCGTTGAATCGCGCCGAAATTTTCTTATAAAAATCGCCGTGTTTATTAAAGCAAAGTAGTCCAAAGACAAAAGGCAGACGGTGCTTTTCCCACCATTTTGCCCCCAAATCAATATATTCCACCCCGCTTAATTTATGTCGTAATGCCCTATCGCCGATTAAAACTTCGCCTTTGACGCCCAAAATCTGCGCCAAAGCATTTGAGCTAGCGGACTGATAGTCGCTTTTAGTGGGCTTTGGCAGGACAATCACACTCCAAACCACGCCATAAGCGACAATCCCGCTATTTGTTTTCCGCGCTTTCATTCCTGCGATTGATGAGATAAATCCCGCGTCAATGCGCTTAAACAAAAATTCTTTGTTAAGTTTGGCAGGATAGCTTTTGTGATGATTGAGAAATGCCTTAAACGCACTTGTGGTTGGGTAGCGTTTGATAAAAATATCAAATGGGACTAGATTTAAATAGCTAATTTTACCAAAGCGCATTATTTGCCTTTAGATTCACATAATTTGCGCCCAAAAATCAGCAAAGATTCACTCGCGAATCATTTCAATGCGCGTATTTGCCTTAATTTTTGCAAAATACTCATTCAAAATGTCATTTTCTCGCGCAGTAGAATATTTCTGCATTACCATAGATTTCGCGCTCTCAAATGGCAAAATCTCTTTGCCGCCTTTTTCCTTGATAAAAAATACAATGAGCGTGTTACCAGAATTTAGCACGGGCGTAAAACGCTTTTCAGGCGTATCCAAAAACACGCCCATAACTTGCGTAGGTAGGTTGCGAATGTCGATTTCCTCGTCCTTTGCGTGAATATTAGGATTTAGCATCATAGGATTTTGCAAGAATTTTTGTAGCTCCACATCGCTATTTGCCGTGTAGCTCGTAACTTTAATCTTTGTAGGAATCTTAAAGTCATTTTTGTTTTTCTCATAAAACGCCACCAAATCACTTTCACTCGCAAGGCTAGAATTTGTCTGCAAAATCTTTTGCATAAGCTCTCTGTTAATAATATGATTTTTTAGCTCTGCTTTGTATGTCTCAATGTTAATTTTTTGTGCCACAAGCGCATTTTCAAGCTCTGCGCGTGTGATTTTATTTGCCATTGCGATATTATTCATCTCATCATTTAGGCGCGAATCATCGACCTTGATATTTAGGCGGCGAATCTCATTTTCGCGCAATTTTTCATTGATAAGCTCATCAACTGCCTTTTGGCGCGTGATTTTTTTGCTCTTTTGTAGCTCATCAATCTCAAAAATCGTAATGATATTGCCATCTACTTTGATAGCGATTCCATCGATAGTTTCAGCGTTTAAAATGGCACAAATTGCGATAAAAATTAGCTTTTTCATAATCACTCACTTATAGATTTTTAAAGCGCGATTCTATCAAAATTTTATCCAAAAAATTGCATTATCGATTCGCGCATAGTTTGGGGCGAAGTAATGTTATTTACAATGCCACGATATTCACTAGCATTAGGCAATCCGTGCGCATAATTATGCAGATTTTTACGAAACATAATGCACCCACGCTCCCCATAAAAGCTAATCATATTATCAAAATGCTCTAACACAATGTCGCGTTTAATAAGATTTGGCGGGTTTGCCTCATTATTTTTTAGCTGATAGAAAATCCAAGGCGTTTTAAGCGCGGCGCGTCCTATCATAAGCCCATTTGCGCCTGTGATTGCTAACACTTCTTTTGCCTTTTGATATGAATCAATCTCGCCATTTGCAATTAGTGGAATGCGGATATTTTTGCGAATTAGCGCGATTGCATTATAATCAATGCGATCTTTTTTATAAGCATCGACTTTTGTGCGTCCGTGAGCTACGACAAAGTCTGCTCCGCTGTCATTTATGGCGTGTGCTAATTCAAGGGGGATTTTTTTATCAAAACCTAATCGCACTTTTAGGCTTGTGTAGGGCTTATTTGAAGTCTCTTTTATTGTCCTTACTAATTGCACAAGTAAATTTAAATCTTTCAAAAGTCCGCTTCCATTGCCGTGAGAGCTGACTTTTGGCGCAGGACAACCGCAATTTAAGTCGATTATATCAATGCCATCTTGCTTATTTAAAATCTCTACGCTTTGCCTTATCACTTCTATTTTATTGCCAGAGATTTGGACGCTAAATGGCGATTCGGCGGGGGATTTTGCTATCATTTTTAGCATTTTTGCGGTGCTATAATTTAGCGCATAAGAGCTTATCATCTCGCTAACCGTAATATCCACGCCAAATTTTTTTACCACAGTGCGAAATGGCAAGTCGCTCCACCCAGCAAGTGGAGCTAACATTAGCAGATTATCAAAGATGATGGGCATTAAAATTGTGCGTTTGAGTAAGCTTGTAAGTTTATCTCGCTATCTTTGTCTTTGTAGGATTCCTTTAATGCCTTGCAAAACGCGATTTCATTGGTAATTTTGCTAGGGGCAAAATATAATTTGCCCTCTTTGGTGTCAATGTAAAAATAATCGCCCTTGCACTCTAGCATTCCGCCCTTAAATTTCGTAATAACGCGAATCCCAAACTCCGTAGCTTTCCATCTAGTTTTATCAAGCCCAGAAACATCGATAATAAAATCGCCCCAGCTTTTATATTTTAGCGGTGTAGCACCCTCAACGACAGGTATATTATTCGCATAAATTTCAGTCTGCACTTTTCGCAAAGCGTTTGCCAAATCTGTCCTAGTCATCGCTACTTGCGCTTCGATGCGATTGTCATTAAAAAAGTTAAATGCCATCTTAACTAGCACGATAAAAATAATGATTCCAAGAATCCCCTGCACTAGCTTTGGACGCTTCGCAAAAAACTCAAAAAAAGCCGCCACAAACTCAACCACTAACTCAATAAATGATTTCAAAATGCCTTCCTAATATTGTATTTTTAAATGTCGCAATAATACACAAAAATCACATTTTTGTAAATAAAAAGTAAATTTTTTGCGATTTTCGCATAAAAGCATAAAATATGCTACTCTAGCTATCCCAGCTAAACTGCGATTCGTTCTTATCCATTGCGGTAAGCGTTTTTATATCGCCTGTGCTGAGTTTAAAATCAAATACACTGAAATTCTCTTGTAATCGCTCTACTTTCGAGCTTTTAGGAATGACAATTATGCCCTGTTGTATTAGGAATCGCAGTGCCACTTGCGCCACGGTTTTATTGTATTTTTTGGCGATTTTTAACAGTGTGGCATTATTGAAAAAGTCCTTGCGCCCAGCGATAAATGGACTCCACGATTCTAACTTCGTGCCAGATTTTTGCATAGCTTTGCGAAGCTCCTTTTGCTGATAGAAAATATGCGTTTGGCATTGATTGATAGCTGGAATCACCTTGCAATCTTTCACAAACTCCGCATAAGCCTTTGCATTAAAGTTTGAAATCCCAAGCGATTTTACGCGTCCGTCCTTATGTAACTGCTCCATAGCCCTATACATTTCCTTTGCATTGTCGTAATTTCTGTGGATTAGCAATAAATCTAAATATTCTAATTGCAGTTTTTTCATCGAATCTTCAAAACTTTTTAGCACTTCATTGTAAGTCATATTGCTTGAAAGTTTTGTTGTGATGAAAAATTCGCTTCTATCAATGCCAGATTCAGCCACTGCGTTGCCAACCTCTGCTTCATTGCCATACATTTGCGCCGTATCTATGAGCCTATATCCCACTTTGATTGCTTGTAATATCGCTACCTGCCCATCTATGCCTGTAAGCCTAGAAGTGCCAAGCCCTAAAATAGGCATTTTTATGCCATTATTTAGCGTAACAAACTGCATTTGCGAATCTTTTTTGGGCTTTGTATTTTTTCCCTTTTCCGCGCCAAAGCTAAAATTCGCCAAACCCATTGTGCCAAGCAACGCCACTGCGCCTAATTTCGCTGAGTTTGCTAAAAAATTCCTGCGATTTTCCATCTATGAATCCTTTTTGTTTGAAGTTTAAAAAACTTGCGATTCTAGCGCAAAATACTATGATTTTTCAATAAATTTTCATTTTATGTAAAATTTACAATTCACACTTGCGCCACATTCATACTTGCACAATGAATCCCGCCACCTTGTCGAATAAGAATGCGCGAATCTATGGGGATAATTTCGCGGTTTTTTACAACTTTTTTGAAAATATCAAGTGCGATTTTGTCATTCTTTTTATCCCCAAAAATCGGCACTAAAATCGCGCCATTTGCAAAGATAAAATTTGCGTAGCTTGCGGGTAATCGCACATTTTTATAATAAATCGCCTTTGGCAAAGGCAGTGGCACAAGATTAAAGTCTTTGCATTTTTTTTGTAATTCACACTCCATCGCATTTAATGCCCTAAAATGCGCATCATTTTTATCATAGCACTTCACATAAACAATCGTTTTTTTATCTATAAATCGCGCAAGATTATCGATATGACTATCCGTATCATCGCCTAAAAGTTCGCCATTTTCTAGCCAAATGACTTTTTTAATGCCTAAATATTTTTTTAGCTTTTTGGTGATTTGCGCTTGGCTCAAACGATTGCGATTAGGGGAGAGTAGGCATTTTGTGGTAGTTAGCAGGGTTTTGCCATTTGTCTCAATGCTTCCACCTTCTAAAATGAAATTTTTTTGAATAAATTTTACAAGATTTTTGTCAAAAAAACCCATTTTTTGCAATTTTTCAAAGATTTTTGCACTAGCGACATTATCCAAATCCGCAGGATATTTCGCACCCCACGCATTAAAAATAAAGTCCATTAACACTAACTTGCCATTTTTTCGCACACTAAGTGGTGCAAAATCCCTACACCACGAATCATTTAATGCTATTTTTAGCAAAATAACATTTTTTTGTCCTTTTAATGTAACAATGTCGCTTTCATATTTATACAAAACTATGACAGGCTGAAAACGCGTAATTTGCGCGATAATCTCACGCATTTTGCTTTGAATTTCAGCTAAATACGGCTTCCAATCGCTATCCTTATGTGGCATAGCAAGGATTGTAGCACTCTGTCGCTCCCATTCAGGCACAAAATATTTCATATTTTTCCCTTTTTTATGTTGGTATTAAATCGCATAAAATATCATAAATTTGCCCCACGCTATCTAAAAAAAGCGATTCGCTTTTAGAATGCGGGTGCAAAATAGTAGGACCAATCGATATGACTTCATTCAATGCGCATTTTTCCTTTAAAATGCCACATTCTAATCCTGCGTGAATCTGCACGATTTTATATGGGATTTTGTGCTTTGCATAAATCTTTTGCAACTGCGATAAAATCGGCGAATCTTCGCTAGATTCGCGCTCCCACGCATTATAAAAGCCACTAAAAGCGATATTTGCACCAAAGAGCGATTTTAGGCGCGATTTATGCCGCCTTAAAAATTCCGTGCTATTTGCGCGAACCATAATTTTAAGGCTTTCATTGCTAATAAGCGAGAAATTTAGACTTGAAGTAACGCTATCGCCCTGCACTTCATAAATGCCGTTATGTAATCGCAATAAATGCGGGATAATATCGCTAGGCAGGGGAGATTTTGGCGTGAAATTTTTTAGCTTTTTTATGGCGATATGGGGCGTGGATTGCTTTGATTTTGCGATTTGCGTTAGATTTACAGAATCTACCCACCCCCTTTGTCTACTTTTGCAAGGGAGGGGGAGATTATTTTCTCGTAATGACAATTCGGGTGCGTTCAAAACAATCTCAGTATTTGCGGAATGATTACCCAAAGACAAATTGCCTAAATTTACCGCAATTACCGCTCTTGCGTTTATAGGGATAGAGTTTCGCGCCTCGCCCCCGCAAATCTCTGCAATCTCAAATTCGCACATTTCGCGCAATGACTCCAAAGTCCAAAGTAGCTCCACAATGGCATTTGGGATATTTTTATCAATATCAATTCCGCTATGTCCGCCTTTGAAATTTTGCGCGGTGAGTTCGTAAAATGCGATATTTTTTGGATTTTTTGGATTGCCACGACTTGACTTTGGCAAGTCTTGCAATGATGAATCTAGCGCAATATCCGCATCAAATCCCCCAGCACAACCCACGCAGATTTCATTTATGCACTCGCTGTCTAAATTTATCATCGTTTTGGAGTGCGTTTGGAGCGTGATATTGTTTGCGCCAATCATTCCTATTTCTTCATCATTTGTTAGCAAAATTTCCATATTTTCGCGCGTTTTGGCAAAATGCAAAAGCAGGGCGATAGCGATTCCATTATCCGCACCTAGCGATGAATCGCGGGATTTCAAAATGCCATTTTCAATAAAAGGCACTATTTTTTGCCCAACTAGCACCATATCATAATGCGCTTGAAAAATAAGCGTTGGTTTGCCCTTAATTGCGTGGATATTTCCTGCGCTATCGGTTTTTATGGCGCAATGGCATTTTTTTAAAAACTCGATTAGAAAATCTCGCAAAGTGCTTGTTTGTCCGCTTGGGTGCGGGATTTGGGATATTTGGTAGAAAAGGTTTAGAATGGGTTGAATCTTTACCCACCCCATTTGTTCCCCTCCGCAAGGGAGGGGGAATTTTATTTTGCCGCTCATTTAAAACTCATTCTTTTTTGTATTTATGAATCTTACTATATTCTACGATTTTGCCGTGAAAGCGGGCATAGACTTCATATAGCGGTATTTCGCGCCCATAAAGCAAAGTAACGCGTTCATAATTTTCCACGATTCCACTTCGTAAAAAGTCCGCTATGTCGTCATACTCGTAAAATTCAAAACCACATTCGCCTAAAAGTCGCTGTGTATATTTATCTGCCACCATTACTTCGCGCAAACACGCATAGTTTAGGATTGAATCCGCGCTTTCTTTCCCCACGCCCTTTTGATTTAGTAGCCACTCCCGCGATACATTTTCCGCAAAGCCATCAAAGTCGCCAAAGTCGCTTAAAATATTTTGCGCCAAATTTTGCAGACGAATCGACTTCTGCCGAAAAAATCCGCTTGCTTTTATCGCATTTTGTAGCACGATTAAATCGCAATTTGCAATCGATTCAAGTTCAAGCAAATCCAAACGCGCCAAAGATTCCAAAGATAATTCTACATTTTTCCAATTTGTATTTTGGGTTAGAATCGCCCCTACCACGACTTCAAAAGTCCCTGCATTTTTCCACCACAAAGGAGGGGATAAATCTAGTAAATTTTGCGCTTTAAGAAAGGCTAGTAAATCAAAAGAATTTTGTATAGAAGTTAGTGTCATAAGCGAATCCCTTGCGGCTAAAAGGAAACACTAATGACTATGGGGCGCAAAAATCGCCCCTTTTTGAAAAAAGCAAGAAAAAATCTTTGCAAAAATACACAGCCGCAAGGTATTCTCGCCTTTACAAACTATCAGTTAAGCAATCTTAATATATTTTGCTGAACTGCGTTTGACTGACTCATCGCGTAGCTTCCGCTTTGAACTAGGATATTTAGTTTGCTGAAATTTCCGCTCTCCGCTGCAAAATCCGTTTCGCGGATTTGAGATTCGGCTGCTTGGACATTGACTTGAGTAACGCTAATGTTATTTACCGTGCTTATCATTTGTCCTTGCACAGAACCCAAATCTGAACGAACTTTGTCAAGCTGTTTAATCGCAGATTCGGCAATATCCATTGTTAGCATTGCACCTTTTAGGCTTGTAACACCTGATTGCATACCGAGTTGTTTATCAGTAGCTTCTTGGCGTTTTAGGTTGTTTGCATTCACACCAGCAGCGGAGCGAATATCTTGCCCAAAAAGCCCCATTACATTTCTTAGGTTTGCAGTTGTTTGCGCAGTTACTTGCTTATCATCTTCAAATCCAAGTTGTGTATATTCAGTGCCTTGCTCATCAGCAGCTTCAGTGATTACGACATCTCTTGCATCAACACGGATAAGTGATAGTCGTCCAAAGTTTTCTGAGCCATTACCGCCGTCAATATCGTCTCCATTATTCATAGTTTCGATTGCCATTTGGTCATCGCCAGATTCACCATAGAATGTAATCCCGCGTCCATCGGTGCTTCGTAGGTTTAATCGTCCTTCAGCATCAGTAAAAGCTTCAACACCTGTATCGCTTGTAACTTTATTTATCGCTTGGACTAATCTACCATCAGAGTCATTTGCTTTAATCCCTGTGATATTGCCTAGCAATAAGCCGTTGATAGATACATTGTTGATAGCACCAGACAAAACTGCCGCATCAGAAGTAGAAAGCACATTCCAATTTGCTTTAATGCCTGTTTTATCTGAGCTTTTGTTGATAACCTCAGTCAAAACGCCAAGCCCTGTGCCAGCAGAGTGAGAGATTTTCACACTTTCTAGCACCGCATCATTCACGCCATCGACTTGTCTAAAGCGGATTTGGGCTTCAAAAGATTCCTTAATCATATCGCCTGTTTCGATTCGCACATGTCCGATTTTATCGCTTGTAGTCGAACCAATCGAAGCTTTAATGCTTTGGTTAGAGTAAGCACCGACTTGAAATTCTTTGTTGGTAAATTGCCCAGAGAGCAAAGCCTGTCCGTTGAATGTAGTGGTGTTACCGATATAATCCAAACCTTGAATCAAACGAATAATATCCGCTTGAATCGCTTGACGAGATTCGGTAGTTTGCCCATCTTGCGCTGCTTGTGTAGCTTTTGTTTTGATGGTATCCAAAATCTTGATTTGTTCATCCATCGCTTTATCTGCAATTTGGATAATCCCCATCGCATCATTGACATTTCGTATCGCCTGTCCTAAAGCACTAGCTTGAGAGCGAAGTGAATCCGCAATCGTCATACCAGATGCATCATCTGCCGCCTTGTTAATCCGTAAGCCTGAGCTCAATTTTTCCAGCGAGTTCTGCATAGAACGCTGTGTAAGTGTAGCCTGAACATGCGAGTTCATCGCATTTATGTTAGTATTGACTTGAAAAGCCATTTTAAACTCCTTTTTAAATGTATTGCTAAGATGTCCTTATCTTAGGTAGAATCCAAATCGAAATTTTTAGGATTTGTTTTAAATAAATTTTTAATAATTTTTGAATCGCTCGCTACGGAGGCAAAAATGTGGGAAAAGAAAAAGCAAGATTCGTGCGAATCTAAACACGAATCACTAGAGATTCGCAACGCCAAAAAAGGCAAAAAAGGCTTTAAACGCGTATATAACGCATTTTTCTACTCACTAGATGGACTAAAATCTGCTTGGTGTGAAGAAGAGGCATTTAGGCAGATTTTAATAATTTCTGCGATTTTAATCCCGCTTGGCGCGTATCTTGGTAATGGTTTTGTCGAAAAAGTGCTTTTGATTTTGCCTTGCGTTTTGGCTATCATTGTGGAGCTGATAAATTCTGCGATTGAAAATGCCATTGACTTTGCGGGACTTACGATTCACCCATTTGCAAAAAAGGCAAAAGATATGGGAAGTGCGATTCAGCTTCTGGCGTGTGCGTTTATGGCGTTTGTGTGGATTTATTATTTATTTCAAAGGTTTGTGTTATGAGAATTTTTTTAGTGATTTTAATGGCGATTGTTTTTGCTGGGTGCGAGAAAAAAGCAACTTTTGGATTTACTTCTAATGATTGCAATGAAGTCTATACAAACTGCATAAATAAGTGCATTCAAACCAATAAAAGTCGCGCAGAGTGCGCAAATAGCTGCGATAGAAGTCGCGGAATGTGTGAAGCGATAAAAGTCAAGGGCTGTATGCAAAATTGCAATAAACGATATGGCAAAAACACTATGCAAAGCGAGACTTGCAAAAAACGATGTAGCGACAATCGTGGCGTGAATTAGGGATTTACGCTGTTTTTGATTGAAGTGCAATCATCCTACTGCCCAGCATTATTTTCTTTCTCTGCATTATGTGCTTTTACAAATGCTTCAAATGCACTGCTGTCAATATCTAGCGCGTTGTCTGCGATGAATTTTCGCGCAGATTCAAGCTGAGTGGGCGCGTATTGCTTATGCAAACTAATGCAATTTAGCGCAAATCTCAAAGGCGCGGAAGTTTCGCTAAAACCATCACTACTATTTATGCCGCGAATCGCCTCAATTAGCGCGGATTCAAAGTTCCAATGTTCAAAAAGCAGAGCCGTTACATCAGCGCAATTCACGCCAAAAAATTCATTCTCCACATCTAAAAAATAATCCGCCTCTTTGATTTTGCTTTGAAAATCCTCGATATTTTCAAGTTTTGCCGCTTCATTTGCAAGTAGCATAATGCCTGAAGTCATCAAAAAGGACGCTGGGAAAATCACTTCTTTTATTTCATTTGGTGCTCGTTTATACACTTCCATCAAAAGTCTATTGTATTCACGGCAGGTATCAAGGTAGGCAGTTGCGCTTGTGCCGTAGGATTCAAGGCTTAGTTTCATACTTTTGCGAATGACAGAGCTTATTACAAAACCCTTAATTGTCCCCATACCAAAGAGCGAAACAGCTTGGCTTATGTTTAGAATCTCGCGTGTGAAACCATAAATAGGTGAGTTTGAAATCCGCAAAATATCAATAATTATGCCCGGGTCGCGCTCTATGACTTTTACCAAATCCGCAATGCTAGAATTTGGGTCTTGACAGATACTGCAAACCTCGCCTACAATCGATGAGATGGCGGGAAATGATGAAATATTTTTGATAAGTGAAGTGTAAATTTCGTTTTGTTGCATTTAGATTCGCCCCTAAAATTAAAATTTAAAACGCGAAATCTTATCATAAATTTATAAATTTTTTAAGCAAAATTCACTACAATTCGCAACTTAAATTTTTAAAACTACGAGGTGTAAAATGGCATTAAGCGTTTATTATGATAAAGATTGCGATTTAGGTTTAATCAAAAAGAAAAAAGTCGCAATCATAGGATTCGGCTCACAAGGACACGCACACGCGGAAAATCTGCGTGATAGTGGCGTGGAAGTAGTCATCGGCTTACACGAAGGCTCAAAGTCAAAACCAAAAGCAGAGGCAAAGAATTTCAAGGTTTTAAGCGTGGGCGAGGCTACAAAGCAAAGCGATGTGATTATGATTCTAATCCCTGATGAATTGCAAAGCGATGTGTTTAAAAACGATATTTTGCCAAATCTAACGGCTAGTAAAACTATCGCTTTTGGGCACGGATTTAATGTGCATTTTGGGCAAATTGTTGCGCCAAAAGATGTAAATGTTATAATGATAGCTCCAAAAGCTCCCGGACACACCGTGCGAAGCGAATTTGTCGCAGGTGGGGGAATCCCAGACTTAATCGCAGTGGCAAACGACTTTGATGGCAACTCAAAACAGCTTGCGTTAAGCTATGCGTGTGCAATCGGCGGTGGCAGAAGTGGCATAATCGAAACGACATTCAAAGATGAAACGGAGACAGATTTATTTGGTGAACAAGCCGTGCTATGCGGAGGCGTTACAAGCCTAGTCAAAGCGGGATTTGAGACTTTGGTAGAAGCTGGATACCCCGAAGAAATGGCGTATTTTGAGTGCCTACACGAGCTAAAACTAATCGTTGATTTGATTTATCAAGGCGGATTAGCTGATATGCGCTACTCTATCTCAAACACCGCAGAATATGGCGATATGATAAGCGGACCGCGCGTAATAGGCTGTGAATCCAAAAAGGCAATGAAAGAGATTTTAAAAGAGATTCAAAACGGCACATTTGCAAAAGATTTCATTTTAGAGCGCAAGGCTGGATATGCACGAATGAATGCAGGGCGCAAAAATTTGGCAAATCATAAAATCGAGCAAGTGGGAGCGAAATTGCGTGGAATGATGCCTTGGATTGGTAAAGGTAAGCTAATCAATAAGGATAAAAATTAGGGGTAATTTGTATTTACTAAAAGAAAGTGATTCGCGTTGCAAATGAAGGCGGGTAAAATTCCGTCATTGCAAGGCGAATCGTAGATTTGCGCAAAGCAATCCAAACTACGCGACACTCAATGATTTTAAGCACAATATTTCAAATGTAAATCTAAATTTATTGATTCGCTTATCTGTTATCGTATGAATCTACCTTTTAGATTCGTGGGTTTTGGATACTTTGCGCTTGTCGCGCTCGGTATGACAGATTTTTATATTTGATTTGCGTTTCACGCGATTAGCACACTTCACATTCGCAATCTATCATCTAACTCTTTTTCGATACTCTCTAATTCATCGCAGATTTCACGGCTCAATCGCACTAGCTCTTTGAAGCGAAAGCCAAGTAGCACGATTTTGTAAAGTTCGGGCTTGTTTTTGCGCCAATTATAAAGCGTCTTTGTGTCGATTTGCAAAATCCCTGCAATGTCGCGCTGTGAGAATTTTTTGGGTGTGGTGCTGAAATTTTTTGTCGCCATTGTGATTCCTTAAAATGTGAATTTTTTAAGGAATGTAGTAGGATTTCTTATAAAATCTAACAAAGGAATTATTGCCGATAAAATTTAAATATTAAGTAATATTTTCTTACTTTTAGAAAATTTTAAGGAAAAATTTAATATGCTTTTGTTTATTTTATAGGAGAAAATTATGGCAAAAATAGTAAAGTTGGTAGGCGTTTTGGTGTTAGCATTTGTGCTAACGGGTTGTGATAAGATAGAAATCTACAAACAATATTGGGACAAGGACGAAAAGATATTAAGGGCTGAATTGCCCTATAAAAAGGCTGATAAATCAGTAGCGGTTCGTGTTTGTGGGGAAAATGTGAGTAGTTACAAACAAATATTAGGTAAAGCCAAATGTTATTTTAAAAATGGGCAACTATCGCACGAAGCAGAATTTGTAGATAATGGAAAAGGTGGCTCTATGAAAGTTGGCATTGAGAGAGTATATTATGATAATGGGCAAATAAAATTCGAGCATCCATATAATGAAAAAGGCGAAAAAGATGGCGTTGCAAAATATTGGTATAAAAATGGGGAACCAGCACTTGAATTATCATATAAAAATGGTAAGCGAGATGGTATGGTAAGAATGTCGTTCAAATACAATGGCATTCCAAAAGCAATAGAATTTAAAGAAATACCAAAAGAATCAGACAATGTTGATATGGGGGATTATGATTTGGAACGAGGTTGGATGAATTATTTGGATAAATATGGCTCAAATAGACTACCAAATTATAGAGAATTATAAAGGAGAAAAAATGAAAAAGTTAGTTAAAATTACATTTGGTGCGGTGTTAGTGTTTGGATTATTGGGGTGTGATGATTCTAAAGCGACAGAATCTACTAAAAACTCTACGCAACAGCAGAATCTTGTGCAAGATACGGTGCAACAGCAAAACGATATAGAAAAACGGCAACAAGAGAAACGAGACAAAATGCAACAAGGCGCATTAGAATATATCCAAAACATATCTTTTGAAAATTACCAAAATACGACATTTAAGCAAATGTTAGAAAAATGGACAAATTTTTGTGCAAGTGTAAGCTGGGATATTGTTAAAGCGACTTCGATGAATTCCGAAGGTTGGTTTATGGTTACAGCATATTGCGAAATAAAGGACTTTGCTGCAACAAAAGAAAAACTTCAAAGTTATTATACGCAAAAAGGATACAAGGATTTTTCATTTGGGCATATAGATACTCCAAGTGTAATAGATGGATTTTTTGGTGGTGGAACATTATATCCAATGATTCCTAGTGGCGAACAGCTTATAACAAAAAAATGAATGACAATCAAAGGCATAAGACATTTGACTATATAATGGATAAAATCTATATGCCACTATCTCAAGCGATAAATGAGAGCACAAAGATTTATCTTGCATATCCATTTGTAACAAAGGCAAAATGCTATAATGACGAAAATAATACATTAAAATGTCAATACGAAGGTGATTATTATATTAGAGAATTGTTTGCGACACATTCTGGCAATCACGGCAGTCATAATTATTGGAAACCATTTTCTATTGGTGTAGGACAGCGTAACCCTAGCTTGAGAGAATTTAGAATAGCACTTGAAGTAAATAGCGATAGACTATTGGTAAGCAATTTTATTCACCCAACAGAATATAAAAATAAGATAGATATGGCAGAGTTAATGTTTTTTAACAAAAATATAGATGCCATAAATTTATTGGAAAATTATTTTATAATAGGGAACAGGAAAGATAATGATATATATCAAAATATCTGTGGCACTTTTCCTGATAATAATTGTATAAAAAAAGCTGGGGGTATAATATTAGCACCACCTGCCATAAAAAAGATTTTGTATAACAACCAAGAGCAAGAGCAATTTTTTAAAGATTTTGCACAAGAAATAGTCAAAATCTACTCTGAATCAAATTAAATTAAAGGAGGCATAAAATGACATTCCTAGAATTAGCAAAAGAAGTGCTATCAAAGGCGGAGATTCCGCTAAGTTATAGCGAAATATGGGATAGCGCAAAGGCTATGGGATTAGATAAGCAGATTCGTAGCGAGGGCAAAACGCCACAGCATACTATGCGCGTGGCACTTACAAATGACATAAAAAATCACGCTGATTCGCCATTTTGCATTGTCAGTAAGCACCCTATGACATTTTGGCTAGATTCGCGCAAAAGTGAGATTGTGGATAAAGAGAGCGAAATCGAGCAAAAACGGCAAGAGATTCAAGTAAAAGAGTTGCAAGACATAGAGAAAAACTTTCAAGAGATTGATTTGCACCCATTGCTTGTGAAGTTTGCGACTGAAAACTTTGATATTTATTGCAAAACTATCAACGCAAATACGAGCAAACCCACACAAAAGGGCTTAAATGAGTGGATTCACCCTGATATTGTGGCGATTCGCTTTCCCTTTGATGACTATGAAAATGTTGCATTTGATTTGCTACGAAAATTCAACAAGGCGGACTACAAACTCTACTCTTTTGAGCTAAAGCGCGCGATAGTTAGTGCGAATCTAAAAGAATGCTATTTTCAAGCAGTCTCAAATTCTACTTTCGCAAACTACGGCTATTTGGTGGCATACAAAATCGATGAAAGAGTGCTAGGCGAGTTAGAGCGACTAAATGCGAGTTTTGGTATAGGCGTGATTGAGCTACAAAGCGAAAAGATTGTGTTTGAAGCGCGAGAGAATGAGCTAGATACTAGGACGCTAAATATGCTTGTGGCAAAAAATACGAACTTTAAGCAGTTTATCGAAAATGTAAATAAGGACATAGAAACTTATTTAGTTTCAGGTGATACGGCGCGAATCGCTAGGAATAAATACGATTAGGGGTTAGGTGCGATTAGATTCGCGTGAAACATCGTCATTGCGAGGCAGTTTGAGCATAGCAAAAACAACGAAACAATATATTTAGGGGAATTACGAATCTAGCGAATCTATCGAAACTAAAAACCGCAAATCCGTGCAACTTTTATGCTATAATCTGCAAATTTTTATAATAAGGATAAATAATGAGCGTAGTTTTGGACTTGCCTAGCGAGGCGGAAAAAATGCTATCATCACTTGCAAAAGAGCGAAATATCTCGCAAGAAAATCTCATCAAAGAGTTGCTTTTGGAATATTTGGAGGACTTGGAGGATGCGCGAATCGGCGAGGCAGCGTATAAAGAGTATGTGGAGAGTGGGCGCGAAAGTGTGGCTTGGCAAGATTTTAAAAAAGAAATCGGCTTATGAAACTTGATTTAAGCAATAAAGCACAAAAGCAATTTAAAAAGCTAGATAGCGTTACTAAAAGGCGGTTAGAAAAGTTTTTTGACGAAATCGAAACACTAGAAAACCCGCGCAGTCGTGGCAGTGCGTTAGTAGGGAATCTAGCGGGACTTTGGCGTTACCGCGTGGGCGACTATCGCCTAATCTGCCACATAAACGATGATGAGTTGGTTATCCTTTGCCTTGAGATAGCACATAGAAGCAAGGTTTATGATTAACATTTTTGCGGATTGTGTGGCATTGCTAAAAAACTTCGCTTTGGTTTTGCCATAATTCTGCTAATGAAGAATCTTGCAATGACAATTTGTTATTTTCGTATGAATCCAAAATTATTTCTTACTATTCGCCCTTTTGCGCAGATTTGGCTCTAAAATCTTTTTGCGGATTCGTAAATTTAGCGGTGTGATTTCTAAAATCTCATCTTCTTCTATCCACTCTAATGCCCGTTCTAGCGTTAAATCGCGCGGTGGGACTAGCTTTATCGCCTCATCTGCGCCACTAGAGCGCATATTTGTAAGATGCTTTGCTTTGATGGGATTGACATCTAAGTCATTGTCCCTGCTGTGCTCACCTATTACCATTCCCACATAGACTTTTGCCTGTGGCGCGATAAAGAGCACCCCTCGCTCTTGAATGTTAAAAAGCGAAAATCCTGTCGCCTCACCTGCTTCCATAGAGATGAGTGCGCCATTTTTGCGCGACTCCACGCTTCCGCTAAATGCGCGAAACTCTAAAAAGCTATGATTCATCACACCCTCGCCTTTGGTATCAGTCAAAAACTCGCTACGATAGCCTATAAGCCCTCGTGCGGGAATCTCAAACTCTAATCTAGTAAAGCCATCATTCATAGGATTCATCGCTTTCATCTCTGCCTTTCTGCGTCCAAGTCGCTCGATAATCGTCCCGCTAAAATCTTGTGGCGTGTCGATTACCAAGTGCTCAAATGGCTCTTTTTTCACGCCATTTTCCGTTTTTGTTATCACTTCGGGGCGTGAAATGCTAAACTCAAAGCCCTCTCTGCGTAGATTCTCCGCTAAAATGGTGATTTGGAGCTCGCCTCTCCCGCTCACACGGAATTTCCCCTCGCCCATTTCCTCGCATCGCATAGCGATATTTGTCTGCATTTCTTTTAATAATCTATCTTTGATTTTATTTGCCGTGATATGCTTACCCTCCGTGCCAGCTAGTGGGCTATCATTTACCGCGAAATACACGCTCATCGTGGGCTCTTCTAAGTGCATAGGGTCTAGTGGCATAGGATTGTCTTTATCGACTATCGAATCACCCACATCAACGGCGTTAAACCCCGCAATAGCGACAATATCTCCAGCCCCTGCGCTCTCAATCTCAGTCCTTGCAAGTCCCATAAAGCCGATTAACTTTGTGATTTTGCCGACTTCTTTTGTGCCGTCCCCCTTGGCTAGCATTACGGATTCGCCCTTTTTGACAATGCCATTAAACACCCGCGCAATGCCGATTTTACCCACATAATTATCATAATCTAGCGTGAAAACCTGCATTTGGAGCGGATTTTCACTGCTCCCACTTGGCGGAGCAACAGAATCTAAAATCGCTTCAAATAACGGCTCTAAATTCTTTTTTTCATCCTCTAAATTTTTAATCGCATAGCCGTCTCGCGCCGCCGCATAAATCACAGGAAAATCAAGCTGTTCATCACTAGCACCCATAGCCACAAATAAATCAAAGACTTCATCTACCACTCTATCTGGCTCGGCGGCGGGTTTGTCGATTTTATTTACCACCACAATGGGGCGGATTCCAAAGCCTAGTGCCTTTTTTACCACAAATTTGGTTTGGGGCATTACGCCTTCTTGCGCATCGACAAGCAAAAGCACACCATCGACCATTTTTAGCACGCGCTCTACTTCGCCTCCAAAGTCGGCGTGTCCGGGCGTGTCAATAATGTTGATTTTTGTGCCTTTGTAGTTGATTGCGGTGTTTTTGGATAGGATTGTGATTCCGCGCTCTTTTTCTAAGTCGTTGCTATCCATTACGCGCTCATCGACTTTTTCGCGCTCGCTAAATGTGCCTGATTGACTTAAAAGCCCATCTACTAATGTCGTCTTGCCGTGGTCGACGTGAGCGATAACGGCGATATTGCGAATATTTTGTGTGTCTTGCATTGCGAATCTGTCCTTTTCAAATCTAAAATCGTGGATTAAAAAGCGCGGATTTTAACGATTCGTAGCTTAAAAAGCAAATTTGTTTGGCTATAATTGCGACATTGATACCTGCAAATAAGGATAAATTTTGAGCGATAATTTTTGCACCACATTTTTAACGCATAGTGGCGAAGTGCGTGGATTTGTGGATTCGCTATTTATGATATTTTATAGCATTAAATGCAATTTTCCTTTTGGCTTTGTGATTTTAGCCATTATTTGCGCAGTTGGCGTATTTTTTATTCTTGCGCATTTAAAATCAAGCAATATCTTTATTACAATCGCTAAAATTTTCCTTGCGCTAATGCTAACCGCACTTATCGTAGTCTCTCTAATCGCGCTATTTAGCGACTTTTCAGCGCGAATCGCCACGCAAGATTCGGCGTTAGGACGAATTGCGCTATCTTTATCAATGCAAGGCATTCCATTTTTTGTGCGCAATCTCATCATCATAGCACTTGTAAGCATTGCGCTTTTTATCGCCACGCGCTTCATTTTAGGACGACAAGCGGAACTACACGGCGATTTTTGGGAGCACCAAAATGTCGCTAAAAGCAAAGTTGCGTGGCTAAATACGCTATTTTTCGCAATGCTAATGTTGATTTTCATCTGCGCTTTTAGTCTATTTCAAATGATTTTTATCGGCTTTGGCGTGGAGTTTGAAAGCGGAGTTAGCGTGGTGGCAAGTGAATTGCTAGGGTTTGGTGGCTCAAATATGCGCTTTACGCCTGATAATATCGCTAGTTACAATCACGGCACATTTATCGCAAATCGCCTTACTATGCTTAAAATCTCGCTTGGTTTAAGTGCGCTTTTTATCCTTGCGCTGTGGTTTGCCTATCTTTTTAAAAGCATTGCGATGCGAAATAATGGCATTGATAAACTCGCCTATTCGCTAAATGCTGATGAGATTCACTCTACCAAAGATGAGCGCGAAAAAATGCTTTTTGGTGTGGTGGAGGAAATGGCAATCGCGTCAAATATGCCTATGCCACGCGTTTTTATAATGCGTAATGAATCTGGCGTAAATGCAATGTGTAGCGGAGAGCGATTCGGACTGGCTGACGAAAAAATCGCCATTTTTGTTACGCAGGGTGCGCTAGATAATTTCACACGCGATGAGTTGCAGGGTGTCATCGCACACGAATTTTCACACGCATTTCACGGCGATGTGGCTTTGAATCTTAAGATTTTTTCGCTTATTTTTGGGCTGACTTGGACTATGATGATAGGCGAATTTCTCTTTCGCACGGCAATGCAGTCATCTCGCTCTCGCAATAGCGGGAAAAATAAAGGTGGTGGCGTTGCTGTCATCGCGCTAATTGCGCTTGTGTTTTATGTGCTGGGATTTTTGGGGCAGATTTTTGCGCAAATCATTCAATCTGCCATTTCGCGCCAAAAGGAATTTTTAGCAGACGCTTCAAGTGTGCAATATACGCGCAATGTGAATGGAATCAAATCCGCATTAAAGCGCATAAGGGATTTGCAAAGTAGCACAAAAAGTGATTTAAAAAATGTCGGGGCAGTGAAAAATGTCGCTGCAAAGCCTTGTGCGCATATGTTTTTTTCTAAATGCGGTGAGCGGGTTTTTTAGCAGTATTTTTGCGACACATCCGAGTTTAGAGAAGCGAATAAAGGCGTTAAATAAAATTGGGTGAATTTAAAAATTTGTCATTGCGAGATTTTGCAACGCAAAATCAAAACAGCATACACCTATATCAATATAAGCAATACTCACACGGCGCATATTTTGGCATACTGCTCACAAAATCTTAAAATCCCTCATTCCTAGCAAGGATTCAAAGCCTTTTAGCGAATCTAATATTTTTTTGCGTTCCAAATTGCGCGTGATAAAAACAAGCCTTGAGCCTTGCGCATCCTTTGAAATATGCGTGGGTGGGTGGATAATGTGCATCGCGCCGTTAATGCTTACTAAAAAGTCCTCGCCTATGTCGATAATCCCTTTCACGCGCAAAATCTGTGTGCCGTATTTGTGAAGTAGCAAACTTAACCATATCCCAAACGCACTCCACTCAATTACGCCATCAAAGCTAATGCTTAAAGTCTCAAAGCCTTGTGCGTGTGAATTTGGCGAATCTTGTGGCGTGAAATTTGCTAGATTCGCGCTATTTTGGCTATTAAAAATCGCGCTATAATACGCACCGCTAAACTCTGCCTTGTCATAAATCGCTAAATTTGGATTCAAAGCCAAAATCCGCGCCCTTAAATCCGCCAAAACTTGCAAATCGCCCTGCAAATCCGTCTTTGTAAGTAGCACACTATCCGCAAAGATGATTTGCTCCCGTGCTTCGTTATTTTGTAGATGGGTAAAGCCATTTAACGCGTCAATACAGGCAATCACGCCTTGCATCTCAAAATGAGCCCCTAAAAACGCATCACTTAAAATTGTCCATAAAATCGGCGCAGGATTTGCCAAACCTGTGGTTTCGATAATAATGCGTTTCAAAGATTCGCCACGCGAATCGTAACTATCTAGCACAGATTTTAGGCTATCCACCAAATCTATGCGCTTATTGCAGCACACGCAACCCGCGTTTAGATAGAGCATTTTTTCATCGCTGTAATTTACGACTGAACGCAAGATTCGCTGGTCTAGGGCGACTTGCCCAATTTCGTTAATAATTAGGGCTATGCCTTTGTGATTGTTTGTGGCTAAATACTCGCTTAAAAAGCTGGTTTTTCCACTGCCTAAAAAGCCTGTGATTAAAGAAATGGGGATTTTAGGCATTATTGTTCTTTTGGCGCAAAAATTCAAGCAAATTTTTATCAAGCGCATCAATATTGCGTTTTGCCAAATCCCTAGCCTTGTCCCACAAATCGCCCAAGTCATTGACAATCACGCTTTGCCCTTTTTTATCGCTCAATACAAATTTACTGCCCTGCCAATCTTCTATTTTTAGCCCATAAAAGCATAAAATTTCATTTAGCAATTTCACGCGCTTTAATCGCGCCCTTTTGCGCTCCCTAGCATTTTCATTTACGCTAATAGTCGCGTTTTGCGTCCTAAAACTCTCATCACTCCAATGAAATGAGCTAACCAACTCACCGCACAAAATGCACATTTTTCGCCTCCCAAAGCCAAAATTATGCTACAATTTTCCTAAAAAATCCAAAGGATTCACAAATGCCATTTGTAAATATTCGCATTACAAAAGAAAATGGGACGCCCACAAAGGCACAAAAACGCGAACTAATCGCGGGAGTAACGGACTTGCTTGCAAAAGTGCTAGGCAAAAATAAAGCCACCACCGTTGTCATAATAGATGAAATAGACACGGACAACTACGGATTAGGCGGGGATAGCATAACGCAGGTGCGAAAAAGGGACGCAAAAAATGCGAAAGGCACGAAAAAGTAAGGACTAAAACAATGTGTTATTATGCAAATCGCAGAGATTTAGGTAAAAGCATTCTATAAGATACAATCTCCACCCTTACCACCCCACTCTCCACTCAAATCCACCACCATTACTCATCACTCTATTTCCATAGTTTCCATAAAATGCAAGTGAAAATTCCATATCAAAGTCTTTTGATTGTAA
>CAKUOH010000003.1 GCA_934668765.1 uncultured Helicobacteraceae bacterium
AACAAAGGCAAAAGAGCTATTATGGCAAGGCTTGTGATTTAGGGCATCAAGGCGCGTGTAATTTGTATAATGGTATGTAGATTCGCTTGATTTGGATTGTTGCTTCACTTCGTTTGCAAATTCTGCGAATTGCCACGAATCGCTAAAGCGATGCAGGGCTTGCAAACAAATCTCGCAATGACGATTCGCCTTGCCTTGTCATTGCAAACGAAGTAAAGCAATCCAAAAAAATACTTTTAGATTCACGCAATAAATCCGCGCTTTTTGTAAAAATCTAGCAACTTTTCGCTAAAATTGCACTTTTATTTTGAAGTGGAGCGTAAGCAAATGAAAAAAGCCATTTTTTTTGATAGGGACGGCGTTGTGAATGTCAATAGCGAATATGTCTATAAAATCAGCGATTTTGTGTATATGGACGGATTTGTGGAATTTTTTCGCACAATAAAAGAGCGCGGATTTTTCGCATTTGTCGTTACGAATCAATCAGGCATAAATCGCGGATTTTACAGCGAGCGCGACTTTAAGATTTTAAGTGATTTTATGCAAAATGATTTGAAGCAAAAAACGGGATTTTGCTTTGATAGAATCTATCATTGTCCGCATTTACCGAATGAAAACTGCATTTGTCGAAAGCCAAAAATTGGTATGATAGAAAACGCGCTCAAAGATTTTCCCATAGATTTGGGCGCATCATATCTCATCGGCGATAATGAAAGCGACATTGAGTGCGCAATAAATGCAGGGATAAAAACGCAGATTTTGCTTACAAAAGAGCAAAAATCTAGCAAAGCCACTCATATTATTGATAATTTTCAAAAAGCACATAGTATAATTGCGTGAGAATTTATGCGTGAATCTTTCAGCGATTCGCGCTTCAAACCGCGCAATTTAGGCGAAAAATGGAGGCTTGAATTATGAAATACATTTATGATGATTTGGACGAAAAGAGCGTTTTGGTTACAGGCGGTGCGGGATTTATCGGTAGCAATTTGGTAAAATACCTAAATAAGCACCACCCACGCGCAAAAGTCGTGGTTTTTGATAGATTCCGCGATAATAGTTGCTTTGCAAATGGGAATCCTACAAGTTTGGGGCATTTTAAGAACTTGCTTAATTTTAAGGGCGAGATTATCATCGGCGATTTGGCAAGTAGCGCGGATTTAGCAAGGCTTGATGAATATAAATTTGACTACATTTTTCATCAAGGCGCGATTTCGGATACCACCTGCCTAAATCAAGAGCTAGTTTTGAAAACAAATTACGAAAGCTTTGAATATTTCATCAAAAAGGCAAAAAATGACAATGCAGTGCTGATTTATGCGTCAAGTGCGGCAGTTTATGGCAATAGTCCCGCGCCAAATGTCATAGGCGTAGGCGAATCGCCTGAAAATGTCTATGGCTACTCCAAGTGGCTTATGGATAAAAAACTCCGCGATTTAATCGCAAAGAGCGAAGAAAACGATGACGATGACAATGACTTGCGAATCATAGGATTGCGCTATTTTAATGTCTATGGCAATGGCGAGTATTTCAAAGGTAGCACGGCGTCAATGATTTTGCAGCTAATTGAACAAATCAAGGCACATAAAAAAGTGCGCCTTTTTGAGTTTGGCGAGCAAATGCGAGACTTTGTCTATGTCAAAGATGTGATTCAGGCAAATATCAAGGCAATCGAAGCGCAAAAAAGCGGGATTTACAATGTCGGTAGTGGCAAGGCGCGAAGTTTTAATGACATTGTGGCGATTTTAAAGTCGCATTTTGGGGAATTTGAAGTGGAATACTTTAAAAATCCTTACACATTCTACCAAAATCACACGCAAGCCGACATTAGCGAAACACAAAAAGATTTATTTTATGAGCCGAGATATTCGCTTGAAGATGGCATAAGCGATTATATCGAATTGTTAAAAGGGTTTTAATGCCACGAATCTTAATCATCGGCGATTTGATGCTAGACCACTATGTGTGGGGCAGTGTGGAGCGAATCTCCCCCGAAGCTCCCGTGCAAATCCTAAAAATCACGCACGAAAATAATCGTCTTGGTGGCGCATCTAATGTCGCACTAAATCTAATCGCACTTGGCGCAAAGGCGCATATTTGCGGGATTGTAGGCGATGATAGCGATGGAAAAATCATTGTGGATTTGTTAGATTCGGCGGAGATTGAGCGCGATTTTCTTTGCGTGAAAAGTGATTTTCAAAGTATTAAAAAGACGCGATTTATCGCTTCAAATCAGCAGGTTTTGCGCGTAGATAGGGAGAGCGTGGATATGTCGCTTGATAGCACGATTTTGGAAAAAATCAAAGATACGCTAGATGATTTTAATGCGATTATTTTGTCTGATTACGGCAAAGGTGCGCTTGGCGTGGATTTTACAAGGCAAATCATTGCACTAGCAAATGAGCGCAAAATGCCCATTCTCTGCGACCCAAAGGGCGATGATTATAGCAAATACGCCAACGCCACGCTTTTAACGCCAAATAAAAAAGAAGCCCAAATCGCCACAAATATCCGCATAGATTCGGCTGAAACTTTGCTAGATTCGCTAAAAAAGCTAAAAAATGATTACAATCTAACCTACGCGCTTATTACTTTGAGCGAAGATGGAATGGCGATTTATGATGACAAAATGACACAGATTCCCACTCTTGCTAAAGAAGTCTATGATGTAACGGGCGCAGGGGATACTGTGATTGCCGCACTTGCCTTTGGAATCTGCACAAATATGGACATTTATGAAAGTGCGAAGTTTGCAAACGCTGCTGCTGCTGTGGTTGTCGGCAAAATCGGCTCAGCTCAAGCAACTCGCGCAGAGATTTTTGGTGTGATGGGCGATGAGGCACATTTAGATGATTTGGAGCTAATTGCGGATTTGAAAAAAGATGGCAAAAAAATCGTTTTTACAAATGGTTGCTTTGATATTTTGCACTTTGGGCATATTAGCTATTTGCGCAAGGCAAAGAGTTTTGGCGATATTTTGGTGGTAGGGCTAAACTCAAATGATTCTGTGCGGAGACTAAAAGGCGATTTGCGCCCCATTAACGACGAATCTGATAGGGCGCAGATTTTGCGTGAGCTTGAATGCGTGGATTTTGTGATTATTTTTGATAAGGATACGCCAATAGAACTTATTAAAAAGATTCGCCCTGATATTTTGGTAAAGGGTGCGGATTATAAAGGCAAAGAGGTAGTAGGCAGTGAGATTGTGAAAGATGTGCGCCTTGTGGAATTTGCAAAAGGCAGAAGCACAAGTGGCATTGTAGAAAAGATTTTAAAAACGCAAGATTCAATCTAAAAAACGGAGGTTTGAAAAATGAATGATTTGATTCAAGGTGAGTTTTTCTCGCATATTGACACCGCTCAAGCAGCGTTAAAGGGACTTGTAGGCGATATTGAAAATGCTAGTGCGATAATGATAGAAGCACTAAAAAATGGCAATAAGATTATGACTTGCGGAAATGGCGGGAGTGCGGCGGATTCGCAACATTTCGCAGCGGAATTAAGCGGACGATATTTGGAGGATAGGGACGGAATCGCGTGCATTGCGCTAACCACCGATACTTCTGCGATTACTGCAATCGGCAATGACTTTGGATTTGAGTTTATATTCTCGCGTCAAGTGGAGGCTTTGGCAAAAAAAGGCGATGTTTTACTAGCAATCTCCACAAGTGGCAACTCGCAAAATATCATCAAAGCAATCGACACCGCAAAAAGCAAGGGTTGCAAGATTATAGGTTTAAGTGGGCGCGATGGTGGGGCGATGAATGAATGCGTGGATTTAAATATTATCGTGCCAAGCTCATCAACACCACGAATCCAAGAAATGCACTTGCTAATTGAACATATTTTATGCAATATAATTGAGAGAGAATGTAAGTAAATGATGGATAATTTATTTTTAGGTAAGCTTTTTGCGCATCCGTTTTCACGCGAAATTGCGCTCAATAGACGCCCAAGTCTTATATCACTTGTTTCGCGAAAAACGGCACAAAGCCACACCACCATTATTTATATTGTGATTCGTTACACGAATCAAAGTGCAAAATATGCCATCTTTGCAAGGCTAATCGCAGATTTACACAAAGCAATCCACAAAGACAATCCATAAAGTAGCCCAATGAAGCACTACAAATCGAACTTTGCGCGAGTTTTTCGCTTTGATAGCTTTGAATCTTTCGCACTTGATGAGTTTCACAATGGCATTGTGCTAAAATTTGCCGACATTGCGTTTGGCAAGTATTTTATTTATTTGCAAACACCGCAAAACGCGCTATATCCTTGCGTTATTTACAATGCACTGATAAGCCACCGAGCGCACATAGAGCGACAAAAGCCCATCATTCACTTTACAAAATGCAAGTTTTTAAACGCGCTAATGCAAAGCAAAGGCGCAAAGGCAAAGATTATGAAAAGCAATGCTTTTAGCTATGCAGTGGGTAGCAGTGAGCGCGTTAGCGTGAAGATTTTTTATGACGCGAAGCTACCATTTTGCGCCGAGTGTGTCGAATCTTACAAGAAATTTTTTAGCATAAAAGATTTTGGCGTGGAAAATGCTACGAATCTTTGGGCAAATCTCTTTGCAAATGAGCTACTTTGCGCGATAGAGCTGGAATCTTTACGGCGACACAACTTTGAGATTTTTAGGGCGCAGGATTATTTTTACTTGACATATAAGCGCGAAAATGGGCGCGATTTAGGCGATTTACGCAAGATTCATAAGGGGGAATAATGGCGATTTTATTAGAGATTCCGCGTGATTTGGGTGCAATGGAAATGCTTTTTGTGAATTCAAAAATCGCAAAAAATGTGAGCGATTATTTTTTAAATTCGGCGACTTTGAATCGCATTTTATCCCTAGATTGTGGCGATTTGCGTGTTGAAAATAGTATAGATTTGGGAAGTGGGATTCGCGCTATCGAGCAAAGTTATGTGCTAAAAAATAGCGGGATTTTTGAAGCGCATAGAGCATTTGTAGATTTTCAGTTTGTAGCAAAAGGCAGTGAGATTATGAAAGTTGGCTTTGTGGGCGCATTTAGCGTGGTAAATGAATATGACGCGAAAAAAGATTGCCAAAATTTTGTGGCACTAAAATCGCCTTCACAAATCGCACTTTATGAAAATTCGCTGTTGATTCTAACGCCAAAGGACATTCACGCAGGGGGATTTGAGCTAGATTCACGCGTGGTGTTTAAGTCTGTGCTAAAAGTGCCGACAAATTTGCTTAAAATCACAAAGGCATAAAAATGATAAAAAAACTTGTATTTTTGATGATTTTTATTTCAAGTCTTTTTGCCACAAGCAAATCTATTATCAATAAAACCGCACAAGATTCGAGCGATTCGCAAAATTTAAATACTTTGCAAGATTCGCAAGATTTACCAAAAAACCATTGCAAAAACGGCGATATTATGGGATATTGGCTCTCTCCACGCGACAAAGAGAGTGGGCGATATAGCATTGTGGAGATTTTTAAGAAAGATGGCAAATATTTCGCGTATCAGGTTGTTTTTATGGATTCGCAACCTAGCAAAAAAGATACACTAAATCAAAATTTTGCCCTGCGTGATAGGGAAGTTTTGGGTAGCGTTCATATTTATAATTTAGAGCGCGAAGGGCAAAATTCTTATATAAATGGCAGGTATTATGATTTTAACAAAGGCAAGAGTTTTCATCTAAAAGCGCGTTTAGAGTGCGATAAGCTCATTTTGCTTGTGAGTGCGGATAATGTGGGCTTTTTGGGTAAGCAAAAAACCTATCAATTTATAGATATTAAGGATGCGGAATTTTATATCAAAGAAAAGCCAAATATCGATTTTAGCGGAGTGCCAGAGTAGGTGATTTGCACGAATCTTAACAAATTCGCAGACTTAAAAAAAAATAGGGAGGCAACAAAATGCGAGAGATTTTTTTAATCGGTTCTAAAGCCGAAGAGGGTGTGAAATCGCTAGTAGTTAGCGAAATTAAAATCCTGCCTTTTGAGGTAAATTTGCATAATATTGACGCACTGATTTTCACTTCGCGCTATGCGATAAAATCGATAGCGCAAAATGCCGAGCGCATAGGCGATTTAAAATGGAAGCAAATCCCTAGCTTTGTCATCGGCGAAGGGAGCGCAGGATATTTGGAGAGTTTGGGCGGAAAGATTGAGTATATCGGCAAGGATTCGCACGGCGATGGCTTTGCAAAAGAGATTATCCCATTGCTTAAAAACCGCCACCCGCTCTATGTTCACGCCAAGAAAATAGTCTCTGGCATTAACGAAAAGCTAATCCATCACAAAATCAAATTAAGCGAAGTTGTGGCGTATGAAAATAAGACACTGAAATTAGATTCGCGCCTAGCTCCGCCACCTAGCTCAATTTTGATTTTCACTGCGCCTAGTCATTACAAGGCGTTTTTAGCGAATTTCAAGTGGGATGGGAGCTATCTTGCGGTGGCGATTGGAATGACTACTTTTGGCGTGTTTGATACAGGTATTGACGCCTTTGTCGCGCCAAAGCAGAGCATTGCATCTTGCATTGAGTTTGCCAAAGAATTGCGTGTGCGATTGCCTTAAAAGCGTAAATGAATTTTTTAAGCTTCGTTGTGGCATTATCACGGATTTTAAAGGACATAAAATGCAAACTTACACTATAAATTTAAATGACACGCAGGCTTCTTATATTTTGCCTTTGCTTGATGATTTAAAGATTGATTACGCACCAAAGGATTTTATAGAGCAAATTGAGCAAGACGCCAAGCTATATGAGAGTGGCAAATTACCCACCAAATCCATCGCAGAATGCGAAAAAGAAATGTGCGAATTTACGCAGGATTTAAAAGCAAAATATGCAAATTGAATTAAGCACTAGATTCATCGTGCAATTCAAAGAGGTGTTAGATTTTATTGCGCAAAATAGCATAGAAAACGCGCTTAAATTTGAAAGCGATATTTTGGGGCAAATCAAAGATTTGGATTTAATACCATACAAATACCGCAAATCCGTTCATTTTAGCAACCCAAATATCCAGCGACTTTGTGTTTAAGGGCTATGTCGTGCCATATCTCATAGATAGCGCAAATGATAAGCTAGTGATTTTGGGGATTTGCAAGTGGAATCTTTGGAAAAACAAATGAAATTTTTAAGCGTCAGTGAGCTAAACGCACAGCTAAAATCCGTCATCAAAGAGCATTTTCCAAGCGTCTTTGTGGAGGGTGAAATTTGCAATTTGACAAAACACCAAAGCGGACATTGCTATTTTAGCCTAAAAGACGATGATTCGACTATTCGCTGTGTGCTTTTTAAAGGCACTCGCACAAGGCTAAAAATTGACATTGAAAACACGCAAAAAGTCCAAATCACAGGCGAAATCTCGCTTTATGAAAAAAGAGGCGAATACCAAATCATCTGCTCAAATATCGCGCAATGTGGCACAGATGCAAATGCGCTAGAAAAATTAAAGCAAAAATTAAAAGCGGAGGGACTTTTTGATTCAAAGCACAAAAAGCCACTGCCAAAATTCCCGCATAAAATCGCACTCATCACTTCAAAGTCTGGTGCGGCGTTGCACGATATTTTGTTTGTGGCAAATAAGCGGTGGAATTTAATTGAACTATCAATCTTTGATACGCTCGTGCAGGGGGAAAATGCAAAGTTTCAAATCGCAGAATCTATCGCTTTGGCAGATAATGGCAAGTTTGATATTATTGTTTTAGCGCGTGGTGGCGGGAGTTTAGAGGATTTGTGGGCGTTTAATGAAGAGATTGTCGCAAGGGCGATTTTTAAAGCGAAAACGCCCATAGTTTCGGCGATTGGACACGAAATCGACTTTTTGTTAAGCGACTTGGTGGCGGACATTCGCGCACCCACGCCATCGGCGGCAATGGAGCTGATTTTGCCTGATAAAAGCGAATGGTTTTTGAAATTAGCAGAGTTGCAAAATGAGCTTGATTCGGCGTATTTAGCGCAAATCTCGGCGTTTAATAATGCACTAGAGATTCTAAAATCTAAAATTTTGGCGTTTCGATTTGACTATAAAAAAGAAAACGCGAATCTAGCGGATTTAAGGGCAAATCTAGCAAAAGCAATGCAAAATATTTTAGCGCGAAAATTTGAAAGTGCAAATCAAAAAAATGCGCTAGATTCGGCATATTTGCGCTTTGTAGAATTAAAAAGTGCGAATCTAGCGCAACTAAAGGCACTTTTAGAATCGCGCAATCCCAAAAGATTAGTTGAAAAAGGATTCGTGCAGGTAACTAAAAATGGCGCAGTGGCGACTTTAAAAGACTTGCAATCAAATGATAGCGTCCTTTTAAGCGATGGCGAATGCGCTAAAAATGCTAAAATTTTATAAAAACAAGTGGATTGCTTCGCCTCTCTATCACAAGGACTTGCAATGATGAAATGTTTTGCCTTTATTTTTTTGTGGATTGCCACGATTTTGCGAATCGCAAAATCTCGCAATGAAGATTCGTGGTATAGATTGCTACGAATTGCTTTTGTAATGCAGGACTTACAAAGTAAGCCTTGCAATGACGAATCTGGCATTTTTACACCTCACAACGACAAAAAAATAACACAATCCTTGCGAATTTACCCAAAACCCACTACTTAATTTTATCGCTTTTTACAATTTTATCGCCCTTAAAGATGCCTAGATTTTCAGCCTTGCCGTCCTTATAGAGCACCATCACAGGATATTCTTCAAATGTGCCTTGCTCCATTCCGGGACTGCCTTGTGGCATTCCGGGTGCAGAAATGCCGATTGCATTTTTAGGCGCGTTTGCGATTAACCACTCAATCGCAGATAGCGGCAAATGTCCCTCTAGCGCAAATTCCTTGTTGCCTACTTTAATTACACCTGTGTGGCAGCTCATAAATTCATCTTTAATACCAAATTTTTCCTTTATCTGCATAAAATCATTGCTTTTATGGATATTGACTTTATAGCCGTTTTGGCTCATATACTCCGCCCAAAGCTCACAGCAACCGCAGGTGGGGCTTTCATAAAGCTCAATAATTTTTTGTGATTTGGGATTTATTTTAGATTCATTCGCATTTAGGACACAAAACACCATCATTAAACAAATCAAAATTTTTCTCATTTTTTGCTCCATTATTGAAAATTTAAAGTCAAATTGTAGTGATTTTTTAAAAAGATTTATTGTGTATTTTGTTAAGATTCGGGGCGCATTTAGATTTACACAAATCCAAAGTCCCCAAATAATATTTAGCGAGATTTAAGGCGTTACACTACGCTTTTGGTAGCCATTTGCTTCAATTTCTCCCAAAAACTTATATACTTCGCTATCAGGGCTGATTTTGCCCTCTTGCTTCATAATATCAAATGCCGTCATTCCATTGTTGTCGCGGTGCATATAATCCGCACCATTATCAAGCAAAATCCGCAAAATCTCCACATTTTCGTTATTTAACGCCGCATAGATAAACACAGAACGCCCAAATTTATTGACAAAATTCACATCCGCACCCGCTTTGATAAGGCGAATCGTAAATTCCGGATTCGTATTATACGAAGAGGCATAGATTAGTGGTGTGAATCCTATGTCATTGACTTTATTTATCTTTGCATTTGCGTTAATCAGTGTCTGTAAAACTTCAGGGTTTTTGTTTTTCTGTGCCGCGCCCATAAGTGGCGTAGCACCTCCCTTTGTAGGATACTCCACAATCGCCCCTGCCTCTACAAGTGCCTTAATCGCGCCGGGGTCAGTATTTTCCTCAGCGGCAAACATTAGCGGTGTGCAGTTTGCTTCATTTTTCATAAACACATTTGCGCCTTGTTCTAGCGCAGCCCTAACTTCCGCTTCGCTTCCCCTACGCGCCACGGTAAAGAAATTGCCCTCATAGACTTTCTTTGGCTCGGGCTTCCACTCATTTTCTTCCTCTTGCGGTGCAGATGAAAACAATTTATCAAAAAATCCCATTTTGTAGCCTTTTGTTTGAAGTTTTAAAAATAAGGCGCAATTATATCTTTTTTAATCATTAAATGCAAATTAAATCACATAAAATTCTATCAAACCCACGCGCTTTATTTGAATCTTGCGCGAATCTAGCAAATTTTGCAGACGCGCAAATGATTTGCCACTTAACATATTTTGCACTTCATTTGCCTCCAAAGGACGCCGTTTTAGTAAGTCTAAAATCTCGCTATCATTTAGATTTAGGCGATTTGCGCTTAAATCCTTTGAATCTTGTGGCGCATTTTTGCGTTTTGGAATGCTAACACAAAGCCCACTAAAAAGCGTAGAAATACTAGAAATTTTATCAAAATCCACAGATTCAACATTATAAGCAGGTGGTCTATCAATCGTCCCTATATCCACTCTATCAACGCCTATTTTACGCAAAAAATCCGCTAGTGGCTTCATAGATTCGTCATTCTCATTGATATTTTTCACTAGCAAAATCTCACAAATAAGCAAATTACGCCGAATCTTTGCATAAGATTCAATCCCATTCATTATCGAATCCAAATTTAAACTCTTATGAATCCTATCGATTTTTTTATAAGTTTTTTGAATACCTGAATCTAGGCTAAATTTTACCATATCAAAATACGCCAAAGCATCTTGCACAGCCTTTTTACCAAAGTGCGAACCATTGCTTAAAATCAAACTTTTCACGCCACTAGGCAAAAATGGCTTAATTTCACGCATAAACGCCTCTAGGTGCGGATACAAAGTCGGTTCGCCATTTGCCGTAATCGTTAGCACATCGATATTTTTATGCTTTTTAAGTGCGGATTTTGTCGCTTCAAGTAGCAAATCTAGTGGCAAAATTTCGCTCATTTGCTCCACGCTTTTTGCGCCTTTTAGCTCACAATACACACAATCAAAATTGCATTGCTTTTTTTGTGGCGATAAATCCACGCCCAAAGAGACGCCAAATCGCCTAGAATGCACAGGTCCAAAGATGATATTCATTTTAGATTCGCACCCAAAAAATTACCTAAAATCCGCTAGATTCGCGCAAATTTTCACTAGATTCGCACCCAAAATCCATAATCATCGCGCTGTTTTTTCTCGCACAAATCGCACCAATTCCGCCACATTTGTCCGTGGTAAATCTGGCAACATTCCGTGTCCCAAATTAAAAATATGCCCTTCTTTTTTGCCCATAACGCTTATGATTTTGGTGATTCCCACTTTCATCGAATCCAAATCATACAAGCGCGAAGGCTCTAAATTCCCCTGCAAGACAAATCTTTTGCCTAAAATATCTTTTGCATTTTTCAAATCGCAACCCCAATCAATCCCAAACACCTCAAAATTCGCCTTAATCTCTCCTAATTTCTGCAAATATCCACCCACACCTTTGGGAAACACGATGATAGGCACTTTTGGATACTGCGACTTTAAATAATCCACAATCTCCAAAATGTATTTATACCCAAATTCCAAATACGCGCTTCCCTCCAGCGCACCAGCCCACGAATCAAATATCATCACAGCATCCGCACCAGCCTTAATCTGTCCCTCCAAATACGCGCTTAATTCATCTGTGATTCGCGCCAAAATGCTCCGCAAAAGCTGCGGATTTGTGTAAAGCATTTTTTTAGAATGTGCGTAAGTTTTGCTCCCCTGCCCCTCAATCATATAAGTGGCAAGCGTCCAAGGCGCACCGCAAAAGCCGATTAACGCCTTATCTTTGGGGAGTTTTGCGCGAATCGCACTCACAGCGTCATAGACATATTCTAACTTGTAAGAAATATTGCTTTTTAACGCGCTAAAATCGCGCTCATTGCGAATGGTGGCTTTAAAGCGCGGTCCTTCATTTGCCACAAATTCCAAATCTAATCCCATCTCAAGCGGGACAACCAAAATATCACTAAACAAAATTGCCGCATCTAAATCAAAAATTTCCACAGGTTGAAGCGTTACCTGTGTGGCTAACTCGACATTTCTGCACAGCTCTAAAAAGCTCCCAGCTTTAGCGCGAACTTCCCTATACTCGCTTAAATATCGCCCAGCCTGACGCATAAGCCAAATGGGCGTGTATGGCGTGGGTTTTCGTTTGCAAGCGTCAATAAAAATCATCTTTTTCTCCGTTAATGTTATGTGCTTAAAAATTTGGGATTATAGCAAAAATGCACCCCCGATTTGCAAATATAATAATGCGGTGGAGCGGATTTGAATCGTGCTTAAAGCAAATAGATTTTATAAAATTTAATTCCAAGATTTTTGCCCTTTTTGCTAAAAAATTTCGCAATTCTAATTATCTTTAATTTAATTCTGCCTTAAAAACGATAAATTTTTGCTACAATGCGCCCCAAAAATCACAATAAGGGCGAATCGCAAATGATAGATTTTAAAAATGGCAAAATTATCATTTTTAGTGGTGCGGGAATCAGCGCGGAGAGCGGACTTATGACTTTTAGGGACAGCAATGGACTTTGGGCAAACTATGACATAAATGTCGTCTGCAATTACCATTCGTGGCGACAAAATTACGAACTTGTGCATAAATTTTATAATTTGCGGCGCGAGGAATTAGCGCGTGTGCGCCCAAATATCGCACATACAATCACGCAAAAATTATCGCAACAATTTGAAGTCATAAATATCACGCAAAATGTCGATGATTTGTTTGAAAGGGCGTATTTAGAGGTTTGTGGCGATTCTTTTGATTGCCACGACTTGCAAAGCAAAACTTGCAATGACAAAGATTTTGAAATTTTCGCGCAATATGAAAAGGCAAATATCTTGCATTTACACGGGAAATTATGGGAGATTCGCTGTGAGGAATGTGGGCATATCACAACTATCGGCTATGCACCCTATAACTTCGCGCCTTGCGAAAAATGTGGCAATGAAAAGCTAAAGCCAAATATCGTATTTTTTTACGAACAAGCTCCCAAATATGCGCAAATGTATGAGATTTTTAGTAAAGTGTGCGATAATGATATAATCGTAGTAAGTGGCACTAGTGGGGAGGTTGTGAATATTTGTGCGATGATAAATAAGGGCTACAAAATTTTAAATAATCTGCAATCCGCGCGTGGAATCAATGAAAATCTCTTTGATAATGTGTATTTAGAGCCTAGCACAAGTGCGTTTCCAAAGATTTATGATGAGATTTGCAGGCTTAAAAATGGTTGAAATTCGTGGCTTTTGGCGCGAATCTAGCGCGAATCCAAAACGCAAAGCACAAATCTAAAATGCAAAAAACTTTCATTTTTTTATTATTTATCGCTATGTTTTTTTGGGGATTGTCGTGGCCCCTATCTAAAATCCTTTCATCGAATCACTCGCCTTTTATCGTGGCATTTGCGCGATTCGCCCTTGTGGCACTCTGTCTTTTGCCTATCATAAAATATCGCCATTTAAGCCTAAAAGTCCCGCGCTCTTGCTATTTGCGCCTTTGTGTTAATATCATTTCAAACGCACTTTATTCGCTCGTATTTTTCTATGCGATAAATTTGGGCAACGCAGGGAGCGCAGGGGTGATTACCACGACTTTATCGCCCATTTTAGCGACTTTATTAAGCGTGATAATTTTTGGCGCAAAGCTTAGCCGAATAGAACTCATAGGACTTGCAATCGGGCTAGTATCGGGCGTTTTCTTTATCTCTGGCAAGGGGATGATATTTGATTTATTTAATCTATTTTTCATTTTAGCGGCATTTTTGTGGGCGTGTGTAACTTTAAGTGTGCGCAAACTCCCGCTCCACCCGCTAATTATTAACTTTTACAGCGCGTTTTTTAGTGCGGTGCTATTTGTGCCATTTTTACAAAGCGCGGATTTTGGAATCTTTGCGGAGCGTGAATCGCTTGGATTCTTGTTAGTAATCGCGCTTTTATCCACGGTATTTGGCACAAGTATTTATTACAAGGGCATTGAAGTCGTAGGCATTACCAAAAGTGCAAGTTTCACGCTATTAGTGCCGTTTTTTGCGGTGCTTTTGTCCTTTGTGATTTTGGGCGAAATGCCCGAATCTAGCACCATTATCGGCGGGATTTTGGCAATCATCGCTATTTATCTAATTAGCCTTTATAATAAAAAGCATTTTAGATTTTTGGGGCGATTTTTGCGTAATTTATACAAAAAATCATAGCCTTTTGTAAGAAAATCTATCCTTTAAATGCAATGATTTCTATTTCAATCATCGCACCTTTTGGCAAATCTTTAACCGCTACCGCTGAACGCGCAGGGTATGGAGATTTGAAAAACTCGGCATAGACTTCATTCATCGCGCCAAAGTCGTTAATATCTGCCAAAAAAACGGTGGTTTTGATGACATTTGCAAATGTCAAGCCATTTTCGCTCAAAATGCCATTTATGTTTTCTAATACTTGCCTTGTCTGCGTGGTTATATCGCCATTGATAAATTCATTTGTGCTTGGATTAAGCGGGATTTGCCCTGATGCAAAAACAAAATCGCCCACCACTCTATACGCCGAATATGGTCCTATTGCCTTTGGATATTTCATAAAACACTCCTTAAAAAAATATGAAGTGCAATTATAGCGCATTTGCAAATATATTTTTTTCGTGTGAATCTAATTGTGTGAATCTGTCGCATTTTATGGTAGGATTCGCAATTTAATTTTGCAAATCTTAAAAAATAAAGGATTAAAGAAAAAATGGAATTTGACTTAAATCTAACCACGATTTTAATTTTAAGCGCGGTGGCGTTGGTGGCGGGATTTGTCGATAGTATCGCAGGTGGTGGCGGAATGATAACGCTTCCTGCGCTAATGTTTGCAGGAATCCCGCCACACGAAGTGCTTGGGACAAACAAATTTCAGGGCGTTTTTGGGACGCTATCAGCCACTTGGCATTTCTACAAAAATGGACATTTGGACTTGCGAAAATGTGCGCTATTCACGGGCTTTGCCTTTGTATTTGCGCTAGGCGGAGTAGTTGCGGTGCAAATTATCAATGCAGATATTTTACGCAAAGCAATCCCATTTCTGCTAATATTTTTCGCGCTTTACTTCCTTTTCTCGCCAAAAGTCAGCGAAGATTCAAGCAAGGCGCGAATCTCACGAATCGCACTAGCCTTTGTCATCGGCGGAATTGGCTTTTATGATGGCTTTTTTGGACCGGGCACAGGCTCGTTTCTAATGATTGCACTTATATCGCTAGGTGGCTTTGGCATAAAAGACGCCCTAGCACAAGCAAAACTCTACAATTTTGCCACGAATCTTGCCTCTGTGATTGCATTTGCGGTATTTGGACATATACTTTTTGCAGTGGGCGCGGCTATGGCGGTGGGGCAGTTTATCGGCGGGAATTTGGGCGCAAAAATGGCACTAAAATACGGCATAAAAATCATCAAACCCCTTGTTGTCATCATCTCTTTGGCAATGTGCGCGAAATTATTATTTTTTAGTTAAAGATTTGCATTGCGAATCACATAAATTTGATTCGCAAATTCGCACTCCAAAATAACTTTAAATTTTTTATTTGATTTAAATCAATATTTAAGCACTGCGATTGAGCTATGATTCGCGCGTGGTTTTACAAAATTTACATTTTAAGGAGTTGCGATGGGAAAAATTTTAGGCGTTTTGGGTGGTATGGGACCAGCAGCTACTGCGGAGTTTTTAAGGCTTCTAGCACTGCATACACCTGCTAAAACAGACCAAGAGCATATTATTACCTATATGATAGGCGACCCTACAATCCCCGATAGGACGGAGTTCATACTAGGCGGGAGCGTGAATCCAGCCACAAAAATCAAGGCAAATTTAGACAATCTCATTGCGATGGGTGCGGAAGTTTTGGCAAGTCCTTGCAATACGGCGCATTATTTTATCGATGAAATGCAGCTAAAAATGCCCTTGATTCATATCATCAAAGAGACGATAAAAGCCACGATGGAGATTGATTCGCGGGCTTTTTTAATCTCTACTTTGGGCACGAAAAAAAGTGGGCTTTTTGAAAAGCACTCAAAGGCTTTGGGGCTTGAAATTATCACGCCTGATGAAAGCGTGGCAAATCTCGTGCAACAAAGCATAAACTGCATTAAGGCAAATGATATGAAAAAAGGCGGGGAGCATATCAAAAAGGCGATTTTAAGCCTTTGGGAACGCGAAGATTTGCCTGTGATTTTGGGTTGCACGGAGTTGCCTTTGGCATACACTGCAAGTGGATTGGAGAGCCAAAGAGTAGTTTCAAGCCTAGAAGCACTTGCGAAAGCCTGTGTGAAGGCTTGTAGATAAGAGATTTTGGGCTAGATTTGCGCAAGATTTGCACGAATCTAAATGACAAATTCGCAGATTCACACAAATCTACGAATCTTAAATAAAAATTAAAAGGAGACAAAATGGATTTAATGGTTGTTTTACAGATTATCGTCCTATTTGGCGGTATCTTTTTAGGGATTAAAATCGGCGGTATGGGCGTGGGCTACGCAGGTGGGCTAGGCGTGATTGTGATGACGCTATTTTTAGGAATGGATACAAAAATGAGCTACATTCCGCTAGATGTCATTTTAATCATCGCGTCTGTGATTTCGGCAATCACGGCGTTACAAGTGGCTGGTGGATTAGATTATTTGGTGCAGGTAACAGAAAAAATCATACGAAAGCACCCCAAACAAATCAACTATATTGCACCGATTGCGGCATATTTTCTTACGATTTTGGCTGGGACAGGACACACGGCATATTCGATAATCCCTGTTATCGTGGAAGTGGCGAAGTCTCAAAATATCAAGCCTAGTGCTCCTTTGGCATTAAGCGTGGTTTCATCACAAGTGGCAATCACGGCATCGCCCATTTCTGCGGCGTTTGTGGCGATGACAGGCGTTTGTGAGCCACTTGGCGTAAGCTATCCTATGCTACTACTTATTTGCATTAGCACGACTTTTGTAGCGATGCTAATTACTAGCTTTATCGTAAATAAATTTTATAATTTGGACTTAAACAAAGACGCGCTGTATCAAGAACGACTTAAAAAAGGGCTTGTAAAAGAGATAAAAGATGTGCAGTATAAAGAATTGCAACCTTTTGCGAAACGGTCTGTGGCGGTTTTTTGCATAGGCGTGTTTGTAGTCGTGGGCTATGCGTTAGCTATTTCGCCTACAATCGGGCTAATAGACATTGATAAGGCGGGAATTTTGACGCGTGATAATGCGATTATCAGCTTTATGCTAACCGTGGGCTTTTTAATCGTTGTGCTTTGTAAGGTAGATTCAAGCAAACTTATCTCCACTTCGACATTCCAAAGCGGTATGAATGCTTGTATTTGCGTAATGGGAATCGCGTGGCTGGGTAATACTTTTGTAAATGGGCATTTGGATTCGCTAAAAGAATTTACTAGCCAAATCATCTCACAATACCCATTTGTCCTAGCGATTGCGCTATATTTTTTAAGCTGTCTGCTTTACTCGCAAGCCGCCACGGCAAAAGTCGTAATGCCAGCGGTGGTGTTAGCACTTGGTATGACAAGCCCCGAAAACTCACAGCAAGTTTGGATTTTGGTGGCAAGTTTTGCGGCTGCCTCTGGGCTATTTATATTGCCTACCTATCCTACGACACTTGCAGCCATTGCGATGGACGATACAGGAACAACGCGTGTGGGTAAATTTGTCTTTAATCATAGCTTTATAATCCCGGGAACTATTATGGTGGCGATTTCTGTGGCATTAGGATTTATCGTAGCACCGATTTTGCTATAAAGCGATTCGTAGGGCTAAAAAGCCTTACGAATCTGCTTTTTTGTAAATAGATTTGTGTTTGAAAATGTATGATTAAATTTTGTAGAAAATTATGCGAATCTAGCGCAGATTTGCGCTAATGTTTGCATATATTTAGCAGTTTGCCCTCAAAATCGCTTTTGCTTTTTTTATGTCCTTTGCAATCTGCTCTTTTAGTGCGGGGAGCGAATCAAACTTGCGATTATCGCGGATTTTTTCAATAAAAAAAATCTCTATTTTTCTGCCGATAATCTCACGCGATTCAAGCGCAAAATCCCCTAAAATGTGGCTTTCAATGGCAAAATTATTATCCGCACTTTCCCTTTTGCCAAGAAATGAAATCGAATCATAAACCTTGCCTTTAAGGCGCGTTTTACTCGCATACACGGCACTTTGGGGGAGCAAGTAATTGCTAACGGCGATATTTATCGTAGGAACTACGCTTTTTGCCCCAAGCCCTTGTCCGCGCACAATGCGCCCTTTTATGCTATACATTCGCCCAAGTAATTTATTTGCTAATGCGACTTGCCCTTGTGCCAAAAATGCGCGGATATTTTTTGAATGCACAGGGATATTATCCACTTTCATTTCTTTAAAAATACGAACTTTTAGCTTTGAAATTTTTGGAATATCTTGCGCACAAAAGGCGCGATTTTTGCCGAATTTAAAGTCCTCTCCGACAATGATTTCACGCAAATGTGGGAGTTTTTTTTGCAGGAATTTTATAAATTTTTTGCCATTTACATTTTTGATTTTGTTAAATTTAATAAAATAAATGGGGTGCGAAATATAGCGTTTTTTCTCGCTTTGTGGGAGAATTTGTGCGTTTTGATTCGCATATTTATGCGCCGAATCATAAAATTTTAAATCGCCTAAATCGCCATTAAACGCCGAATTTTTAAATGCGATAATAATCACTGCACCATTTTTACCAAGTGCCGAAATTAGCCGCTGATGCGCAATATGAATGCTATCAAACTTACCGATTGTAATGCTTGTGATGTGATTATTTTTGGATATAGATGAAAATTTCTTCATTGCCTTCCTTTCCCTTAATTGCGCAGGATTCAGCACATAGAATCTTAAAGCCGCTAATTTGGAGCGTGGATTTAAAGGATTCAAACGAAGCTATAATCGCGTTTTTATCCACCACTACGCCTTTTTTATTACGCCTTACATTTTTGCCTACTTCAAATTGTGGCTTAAAAAGTAGCAATGCCCTATCGCCTAAAAGTCGCTGAATGTCGGGCAAAATATAGTGCAAAGAAATAAAACTCACATCGCACAGGATAAAATCAAATGTTTTGTCGCTCTTAAAGTCTGCAATCGCGCAGTTTTCGTAAAATCTAATCTTTGGATTTTGGCGCAACGCAGAATCTAGCTGATTGCTCCCCACATCAACGCAAACCACGCTTTTTGCGCCGTATTTTAACGCGACTTGCGCAAATCCGCCTTTCGCGCTACCAATATCAAGGATGCTTAATCCGCTAAAATCCACATTATGCGCCTTGATAAATAAATCTAGCTTTTCCCCTGCTCTGCTTACAAAAATGTCTTTTTTAAGAATCTCGATTCGTGAAATCTGCGCTAGGTTATGCGAATCCATTAAGCGCGAATCTACCAAAAAAGACGGCTTGTTTATTACGCGCCCATTTACGCACACAAAGCCACTTTTGATTAGCTCCACACTTTGATTGCGCGATTGCGTGAAGCCATTCTTACATAAAAAAATATCAAGGCGTTGCGAATCTTTTATAGATTGCTTTGACAAATTAGAATTTGCCTCGCAATGATGAATCGGTGGCGAATCTTTCATACAAAATCATTTATACAAAATCATAAAAATAGCGAATTTACGCTCTCATTGTGGTAGATTCGGCGCATAACTTCTGCAAATAGCGGTGCTACGGACAAAACTTTGATTTTCTTGCTCGTATTTTCAAAAGGGATTGAGTTTGACACAGCGACTTCATCTAATGCGCCATTTTCGATTTTTTCAATCGCATTTCCGCTAAAAACTGCGTGCGTACCTAGTGCGATTACACTTATCGCACCATTTTTCTTTAACACATCAGCCGCCTTTACCATAGTCCCCGCCGTATCGATAATATCATCAACCATAATCACACTTTTATCCTGCACATCGCCGATGATATTCATCACTTCGCTTTCATTTGCCCTCTCACGCTTTTTATCAACAATGACAAGTGGAAGCCCCAAATGCTCAGCAAAATGCCGTGCGCGCGCCACACCGCCAATATCTGGCGAAGCGATTATGGGATTTTTAAGATTTTTTGCCTTTACATAGTCATAAAATACGATTGAGCCATAGAGATTATCCACAGGAATATCAAAAAATCCCTGAATCTGCCCCGCGTGCAAATCCATAGTAATCACGCGATTAACCCCAGCACTTTGCAAGAGATTTGCCACAAGTTTCGCGCTTATAGGGACGCGTGGCGCAGCCTTTCTATCCTGCCTAGCATAGCCAAAATAGGGAATGACGGCGTTTATATTGTTTGCAGAGCTGCGTTTAAAAGCATCTACCATAATCAAAAGTTCCATAAGATTGTCGTTTGTGGGTTTGCAAGTGGGCTGAATGATATAAATATCCTTGCCACGCACCGATTCGGTAATTTTGACATTTATCTCGCCATCGCTAAAACGATTTATATCCGCGCTTGAAAGCGCAATATCCAAGTATTTCGCCAACTCTTTGGCAAAGGCAGGATGCGCACTGCCTGTGAAAATCTTAAATCCTCTCATATTTTGCTTTGAATCTCCGCTTTTTTGGAATTTTGTTTGAATCGGTGGAATTATAACAAATTTTCAAAAATCTTTACGCAAATACCCGATAAAACGCGCAGTTTTCACTAGCTAATCCTAGCATTGCCTTATCGCCTTTTGTGTCGCCATACGCATAGATTTGCGTGAAATTAGCTAAATTATATCGTGCCTTTATGCGTGCGACTTTTTGCGTCCCATAGCAGTTTGGCGTGGCAAATCGCCCTGTGATTCGCAAATCTACCACTTCCATTTTTGTGGCAATTAAGTCTATTTCTAATTTTTGTGCCAAAAATCCCAAATATTCCTCAAAACTCGCACTTACGATTGCGACTTTATGCCCCTGTGCCTTGTGCCACGCAATTTTTTGGAGTGCTGAATCTTTGCAAATTGATTGCAGATTTGGCAAAAAATCCTTGCAATACGCGCTAAATTTGTCAATCTCCATTCCTTTTATGCAAGATGCTAAAATCCGCTCTTTTACGCTACTATTGCTTATGAATCCAAGTTTGTAAAGTAATAAAATGGGTAGATTTTGCGCTAATTTTACATAAAATTTTCGCCCCAAAATAAAGCGCAAAAATAGCGCGAAACTATCGCCTTTGCTGATTGTCCCATCAAAATCAAAAAATGCTATCGTCATTTGGAATCGCCCCTTTTGCTTGAATTTCACTTGAAACTCATAAGATTTTTGCGCGAACAAGTTTTTGCGCGAAAATCAAAAAATATCTTACCAAAAAGTCGCTAAAAGTAATACTATTCCCGTCATTTTGAAGGCTTTAGCCCGAAGCAATCCAAAAAAATACAATAGATTGCCACGAGAATCCTAACGGATTCTTTCGCAATGACAAAATATTGCTTATAACTTCAATGGCTTACTAATCGCAACTTTGTAAAAATATAGCAATGCGATTAGTAGTGCGATTCCCACCACATAGCCCACTAGCACACTGCTTAACGGCGCGATTACAAAGCTCACCAACGATACCACCGCCACGCTACACACATAAGGCAACTGCGTGATAAAGTGGCTTTGCACTGAGCAACCCGCCCCTGTGGCTGATAAAATCGTAGTATCACTAATAGGCGAACTATGGTCGCCAAATACCGCACCTGCCAAAATCGCACTTATGCAAAGCGTAGTATCCGCGCCACCACTTGCGTTCACAACTTCTATGCCAATAGGGATTAGAATCGCAAATGTCCCCCAGCTAGTCCCTGTGGCAAAGGCAATAAATGCCGCAATGCAAAACAAAATCGCAGGGGTAAAAATCACGGCATTTGAGCTAAAAAATTCACGCCCGACATTTGCCAAATATATGCCCGTCTGCATATCATTTGCAATCACGGGACCGATTCCCCACGCCAAAATCAAAATTACAATCGCAGGGAGCATTCCTAAAAATCCCGCGCGGATTATAGGAAAATAGTAGGCGAATTTTAGCTGTTTATGCGAAATCACAAAGCTAATAATAAGCGTGAAAAGTCCGCCCCAAAAGAGCGAAAAAGCTGTCCTTGTATTTGCCAAAATATCCATAATATCCCGCGAATCACTCGCCTTATAGCCACTATATAAAATCATTGCGCCAATAGAAATCATCAAAAGCAAAATAGGCACGATTAAAAGCCAAATAGAGCTAATCTTGCTATGTATCCGCGCACTTTGAATCTCTCTCACGCCGACATTGACATTGCGCTGCATTGCGCGTAAATTTATCTGCCACAAAATCGTCCAAAACACAAAAATTAGCGCAAACCACGCATAATAATTGCTCCAAATGCTTTGCACTAGCACAAAAAAGCTATCGCCAAAATCTTTGGGGACATTTTTATCCATCACACCCAAAATATACGCGCCCCAGCTTGAAATCGGCATTAGAATACAAATAGGCGCGGAAGTCGAATCAATGATATATGCAAGTCTCTCGCGCGATGATTTATTAGCGTCATTTAGCGATTTGCTGATTTGCCCAACGGTTAGGGCGTTAAAATAATCATCGATAAAAATCACGATTCCTGCCACAAATGCAATAAACTCCGAGCCTTGCGGAGAAGATACGCGCTTGTGCGCCCACGCGACAAAGGCATTTACCGCACCAGAATACAAAATGAGCTGACTTAAAATGCCAAGCAAAATCAAAAATCCAAAAACATAAATGCTATTTAGATTCGCGCTAATTGCGCCATTTTCCGTGCTATAAAACACGGCAGAGAGATTTTTATAAACATAAATCAAAATCTGCAATGGCTCATTATAAAAAAGCAAGATTCCGCCAAGTGCGATTCCACAAAGCAGGGATAATGCCACCCTGCGCGTGATAAACACAAGCGCGATAACGACAAGCGGGACTAGTAGGCTTAAAGGCGAATCGCTCAAAACTATACCTTGTGATTGCAGTGATTTAAATCATAGTATTTTATAACAAGCATTCTTAAAGTTGTGTGGTTGTTTGTAAGTGCTTACGAATCGTGCTATGATTCTCACAATGGCGAAATATAGCGATTTGCGTTGTAAGTGCCAAGTGCTTTGTTTTTTTTTAAAATCTTTGATGAAAATCAACGAAAAATTTGCGTTTTAAGATATAATCACAAATTTATTTTATCTAAAATATAGGAGTGCAAAATGAGCGAAATTATCGCAAAGCGCAAGAAAATCTACAATCCCGAATCAAATGAATCTGTCAATGAACGCAAAATCTTTAATGGCAATCCCACTAGCATTTTTGACTTAAACAAAATCAAATATCAATGGGCGTATAACTTATGGAAAGTTATGCTTGCAAATACTTGGTTTCCTGAGGAAGTGGGTATGGCTCAAGATAAGCGCGATTATGTAAGCGGTTTGACAGAGCAAGAGAAATTAGGCTATGATAGGGCGTTAGCACAGCTTATCTTTATGGATTCGTTACAGACAAATAATCTCATCGACAATGTCAATCCATACATTACAAGCCCAGAGCTAAATTTGATTTTGGTGCGTCAGGCTTATGAAGAGGCACTGCATTCGCAAAGCTATGATGTGATGGTGCAAGCCATTAGCGATAATACCGATGAGATTTATGAAATGTGGCGCAAAGATGTAGAGCTTCGCAATAAAAACGACTATATCGCCGATGTTTATATGGATTTAGCGAAAAATCCCACCGAGACAAATCTACTCAAAGCATTTTTTGCAAATCAAATTTTGGAGGGCATTTATTTTTATTCGGGCTTTTCGTTTTTCTACACTTTGGCAAAGAGTGGCAAAATGTTAGCGTCCGCAAATATGATTCGCTTCATACAACGCGATGAGGTTACGCATTTGCTATTATTTTCAAATCTTATCAATTCTGTCCGCAAAGAGCGCAGTGATTTATTTACGCCAAGTTTGGAGGAAGAAGTTATTGAGATGTTTAGAAAAGCGGTCGATTTGGAATCTAATTGGGGCGATTATATCACACAAGGGCAGATTTTGGGGCTTACAAGCGAGATTATCCGTCAATATATCGAATATTTGGCAGATGAAAGGCTAGAGCGCGTGGGATTTGCAAAGCTATATAACGCAAAGCACCCGATAAAGTGGGTCGATCAATTTAGTAGTTTTAATGAGCAAAAGACAAATTTCTTTGAATCAAAGGTTACAAATTATTCCAAAGGGAGCATAACTTTCGATGATTTCTAGGGCGAATCTAAAAAAGCGATTTTACGCACTGCAAATAAAAATCAGCACTTCTTTTGCGGACAATCTAGCGCGAATCGAATCTATCGCAAAAGAATGTGGCGAGGGCGCAATCATTTTGACGCCAGAAGTAGCGATTAGCGGATTTTGCTATCAAAAGATGAATGAAGCAAGTGAGTTTAGCAAAATCGCCACCGAGCGACTTTTAGAAGCTAGTATCGATAAAACAATCATTACCACAATGATTGAAAAAAATCGTGGAAAATTTTACAATAATCTTAAAGTTTTTTCGCGTGGCGTGATGATTCATAAGCAATCAAAACATAAACTTTTCCCACTAGGCGATGAGCATAATCACTTTGCGGCAGGGGAAGAGGGCGAATTTTGCGATTTTGAAATTGATGGCATAAAATGCGCTGCGATAAATTGCTTTGAAGTGCGATTCCCAAAAATCTGGGATTTAGTGCGTGGCGCAGATGTGATTTTTGTCCCTGCACAATGGGGTAAAGAGCGCAAAGAGCATTTTGAGACGCTAACTCGCGCCCTAGCGATTGCAAATCAGGCATTTGTGGTTTGTGCGGACGCTGCAAATGTGAATTTGGCAAAGGGAAGCGCGATTATTTCGCCCTTTGGCGCAGTGATTAAAAACGACAAGCGCGAAGTGGTAAGCGCGGAAGTGGATTTGAGCGAAGTAGCAAAAATGCGAAAATATGTGCAAGTAGGGTTATTATAGAGTTTTGATTGCAATATAGTTGCAATAAATTAGTCTTTTAAGTGGGGTGCGTGTGTTTTGAGTATAGAATTAGAACGAATGTTAGATTTAATCAGTAAGCAATTTAATATCACTCCAAATGTGCGGAGCGCGATGAGTGCAATTCCGCGTGAAGTCTTTATGACAGAGGCTTTGCGCCCCCTTGCATATCGAATCGATGCCGTCTCTATCGGCGCAAATCAATTCATTAGCTCCCCGCTAACGGTGGCAAAAATGACGCAATATTTGGAGATTGATAAAAGTTGCGATTCGGTGCTAGAAGTGGGCTGTGGCAGTGGCTATCAAGCGGCGATTTTAAGCAAACTTTTTCGGCGCGTTTTTAGCATTGAGCGAATCGAGCGATTACGCGAAGAGGCGATTGTGCGATTCAAACGACTTGGCATTATGAATGTCAATACAAAAGTTGATGATGGCAACAATGGTTGGGAAAAATACGCACCTTTTGATAGGATGTTATTTTCTGCATCGCCTAGTGAAATCGCGCCAAAAGTCGTTGCGCAGTTAGTTGAAGGTGGAATCTTAGTCGCACCGATGGCGCAAAATGACGGTTCGCAAATAATTACGCGATTTATAAAAAGGCACGGACGATTAGAGATTTTGGATACAAAAGGCAAATGCGAATTTGTGCCTGTGAAGCGCGATATTGAGCGATGAATCTAGCATTATATGCTATCATTTTGAGCGTAGCGAAAAATCCACGAATCATTAGTGATTTGTTTAGTTTCTTCGTGCTGTCGCGCTTAATAATCAAAATGAAGTGAGGCAAAATTTTGGATTTTATACTAAATAGCATTGAGATTGTTACAGCAATCATCTTTGGGCTTTGCTTTGGCTCATTTTTAAATGTGCTGATTTTGCGAATCCCGCGTGGCGAATCCATCGCATTTCCTGCTTCGCATTGCTTTGCTTGTGGCAAAAAACTGCGCTTTTATCACAATATCCCGCTTTTGTCGTTTATATTTTTGCGTGGCAAATGCGCCTTTTGCGGGGCAAAGATTGCGATTCAATATCCGCTAATTGAAACGATTTCGGGCATTATCGCGCTTTTTATCTACCTAAAATTTGGTTTTAGTATCGAATCTATTTGCATTGGCATTGCGATTTTGCTACTTTTGGCATTAAGTGTGATAGATTTTCGTTTTAGCGAAGTGCCTGATTGCTTAAATTTCTCCGCTTTTATTTTTGCGATTATTGGCGGTATTTTTTGGCACAAGGACTTTTTATTTGTCATTGGCAGTGCGTTTGCGTTTGCTGGATTTTTCACGCTTTTGCGATTTGCATTTCAAAGTTTTGCAAAAAAAGAAGCATTAGGCGAGGGTGATATAATCATCGCTGCCACAATAGCTGCGATTTTAGGGTGGCAAGTGGCATTTGTGGCGATTTTTTTGGGTGCGGTTTTTTCGATAATCCCACTTTTAATGCTTGGCAAAAATGCAAAAATTCCATTTATTCCATTTCTCTACACTGGGCTTTTGGTGTGCTTATTTGGCTATGAGTTTGTCAAATCTTTTCTTAAAAATTACCCGATATGAATCTTGCCACTATGAATCTAACAAATCTAAAACTTGCAGATTTTTTTCACAATAGCATTCGCAATTATCTATTCTTGTCCTTTGGACGGCTATTTTTTATATTTTTTATCATTTTGTTTTTTATTTCATCAATCGTCATTCTAATTGGCATAGCGCAAGTAACTTTTGTGGTTAAAATGAGCTTTGCGGACTTGTTTTGGCTGTATTTATATTCACTGCCAAATAGCATTTTATTTATTTTGCCCATCACATTTTTGGCAACGGCGATTTTATCGCTTTCAAAGTTAAGCTATGATTATGAATTGCTTGTATTTTTTTCGCTTGGCATTAGCCCAAATCAAATCATAAAGGTTTTTTTGCCTTTGTGCGCCTTTGTAAGCCTAACGGTGCTTGTATTTTCACTTGCCATTATCCCACTATCAAAAAGCGCATATATCAATTTCATCGCCGAAAAACGCGCAAATATCGATGTCAATATCAAATCAGGCGAATTTGGGCAAAAGCTAGGCGATTGGCTTGTGTTTGTAGATAAGGCGCAAAATCGCAATTATGAAAATTTGGTGCTTTTTTCAAGCAAAGGCTTGGGGTTTGAGAGTTTTATCTTGGCAAAAAATGGCAGTGCAAACAATGCGGAGGGCATTTTTGAGATTGCGCTAAAAGATGGCGTGGCATATTTTGCGGAGGTGGCAAAGATTCGTAATATAGTTTTTGAAGATATGATAGTCCGCAATGCTATTGGCGAAATTAGTCTGCGGAGCTATGATTTGATAGAGTATTGGGGAAGTGCATTTAGCGAAGATTCAAAGCGCAGAAAGGTTTTCTCGCAATATGTGCTATTTTCGCTATTTCCTATATTTAGCGTGTTTTTATTGCCACTTTTTGGCGTGGCAAATCCGCGATTCAATAAAAATCTTTCATATCTCTACATTATCGCAACTACGGGGATTTATTATACGCTGGTGTATTTTGTGATGGAGTATTTGCCACTGCTAGGCATTCCACTGCTTTTAATCGTATGGCTTGGCGGCTCTTACGCATTATATAAGCGATTTATTTTGAGATTTTATTAAGGATAATACATGAATCACAATATGTTAATTGAAAATGCTGACATTATTTCGCTGTTTGTAATCGCGCTTGGCGCGTCATTTTCACATTGCTATGGAATGTGCGGAGGCATAGTTCTAGCGTATTCACAAGGTTTGCAGGGCAATTTTGGGCGCAAAATGCTAGGGCATTTACTCTATAATCTCGGGCGAATTACTACTTACACGCTTATAGGCGTGGCGTGTGCGTATCTTGGCGCGAAGTTTTCGGTGAATAATGCCACGCGTGGCGGGATTTTTATCATTGTGGGATTTTTGATGATTTTTTTTGGAATCGGCTATTTGTGGAAGCCAAAAATCCTCTTTTTTTTAGAGCCAAATATAGGCAATTTTGGGCTTTTTAAAAAATTATTTGGCTTTATAATAAAGCGCAAAAGCATTATTTCTGTGTATTTTTTGGGTATTTTAAATGGCGCGATTCCTTGTGGAATCGTGTATTTTTTTGCGATGAATGCGGCGGTTATGGCAAGTAATTTGCGTGGTGTGGCGATGATTGCAAAAGGTGCGGAAATTATGCTAATTTTTGGCATAGCCACAATGATTCCTATGCTGCTTTTGGGCGCATTTAGTTCGATACTAACGCTTACAAAATTTAAGGGTGTGATTATGAAAATCTCTGCATTTTTGATTGTGCTTTTTGGAATCTATACGATTATGAAAGGCTTTGGGATTTTGTTTCGATGAGTTAAAAATGCTAACATTCTACGCCGTCATTGCGAGATGATTTATCGCCAAAGCAATCCAAAAAGCAATAAAAAATCAATTAGCGAAATATCCAAGCAATGACAATAAAATCAAAACATTATCTCTAATCGTAAAGAGCCATATTTATGATGTCCATTTTGTCCTTTAAAGCGCAGAGATTCATTGCTCCAAATATAGCCAAATGATAGATATTTCCACCCAATCATCGCGCCAAATTCGATTTCATACAAAAAGCGATTGAGTTTCACGCCACTTTTGGGCGCGTTTTTGCCTGTGTTGCCCTCCACAAACATATCGCGCCCCACAATGCTACCATTTATCCCAAAAACCGCATAGATTTTTAGTCCGTCATCTACGATATTTTGGGCGAATCTTGATTTTAGCTTTTGCAATCCAAAGTCATTGCGTATTCCATAGCCCACGCGAAATCTTGCTCCCACATTTAGCGCAGTGTAGGCATTGCCAAGTGAGATTTGAAAATATGGCAAGACATCAAAAAAATCCTCAATAAACACCCACCGATAGATAAATCCATAATGTAAATTCACTAAAATTTCGCTTTTTAGTCCGTGATAATCCCAGCCTTTTGCCTCGCCATTGTTTGTAAGCCTATGGACGCCATTTTGCACTTGCTTACCAAAGGCTTTTGGTCCCACTAGCCCAATATCAAGGCTAAATTGCTCCATAAAATCGCGCGTCCTGCTTAAAAAAGATAGATTCGCATATAGCCCCGCGCCAAACAAAATATCATCGCGCAAGGGCACTGCGCGGTCATTGTAATCATATTTTTTATCAGGCGTATATAGCTCTTGATTTAGCGAGATAGCAAAGCGCGTGAAATGCGTATCGTAGAGATGGGCGAATCCTGCGATTTTATTTATCCACGAATCTACTTCAAATTCAGGGCTAAGATAGCTTATAAAATGTCCTGCGGTGTAATATTCATCGCTTTTTATGAATGGCTCGAAATATGCGTCATTTTCGCTAACGATATTTATGGCGTGGTTTTTGTTTGGGGCAAATTCGTTGGCGTGGGTAAGATTTGAAACAAAAAGAAACGCAAAAAATATTTTTGTAAAAATATTTATGTTGATTTGTGTTTTGGATTCGCGCACTTTGGATTGCTTCGGCGATTCTGTTGAATCGCCTCGCAATGACGATTTTTTTGCAATTTGATTCGTGCAACGAATCACAATCGAAGTTTTATGCGAAAACGGCGCAAATCGCATACCCAAAGACGAATTGCTTTTCATTAGAAATTGCTCTTATGCTCTTTATAGGTTTTTGAAAATGTATGCTTCCCTGTGCTTCTATCGCGGACAAAGTAGAGATAATCCACGCTCGCAGGGCGAATCGTAGCCAAAATCGCATCTAAACTCGCGCTCCCCACAGGATATGGCGGAATCCCACGATTTAGATAGGTATTATACACGCTCTTATCTTTGCGAATCCGCTCGGGCGTTACTTTTGAGTGCGAAAATTTGCCGTAATTTAGTGAGCCGTCCATTTGCAAGGGCATTTTTGCCTTTAATCGATTATAAATCACAGCGGAGACTAATGGCATTTCATCGATATTAGCGGCTTCTTTTTGCACGATTGAGGCAATCGTTACGAAGTTAAACCACTGCTTTTCATCATATCGCCCCAAAATCTTAATCGCATTTTTTTTATGCTCCCGCATTGATTGAGAGATGAGATGATTCATCAAATAGCGCGGACCGATTTCAAGCGGGACTTTGTAAGTATTTGGGTAAATTACGCCATCGGGATATTTGGCAAATTCATTATAAGCGTCCCAAAGGGCTTGTTTGTCTAACCCCAAAACTTCATTTATATGCTCGATAAAAAAGTGCATAGTCTCCCCGGGCAAAAGCGTGATAGTTTTTAGTGCGGCTTTGTTTGTGGTGAGCTGATAAAGAAAGCTACCTTTGGTAGTCGTGCGATTTATCGAATCACTTGGCGTAATCTCAATCCACCCACTTTGCGGATGCCCAAAAAAACGCAATAAAAATTTATCAAATCGATTTATATCTAAATTGTTTTTTTTAAAATGTGCTATAATTGCACTCACATCGCCTCTTGGCACATTTATGACGCTAGGATATGATGATTCCAAACTTAAATAATAAAAGATTGATATGAAAAAAAACGCCAAAGCATTAAAAAAAATATATAGTAAAGTCGCAATTTTACTCATTGTCGTGCTGTGCTGCTCCCTAATTTATAAAGTCCTTAGCGATGGATTCAAAATTGATAACATTTCAATCGCTAATGTAAAAATTAGCGGATTATATCTAAAATTAAACAAAAAACTAATTTTAGAAGTGAAAAATATCGACTTACGCGCATTTAAGCGCGAATCAAGCGAAATAAAGCCACCAAAAATTAGCGATATAACGCAGATTGTGCGCTATGCGGTAGGATTGTCGTCATTTTTTGAGAGATTAAATTTGCCTTTGATTCAAACAAAAAATGAAAAATATTTCGTCCTTTTTGATGGCGAATCTTTTAAAGTGGATATTCCCTACATTTTGGCGGACTTTTCGCTAAAAAACGAAGAAAGCGACATAATGCTAGATATAAAAACACTCAAAGTCAAGCAAGAGCAGCTTGATATAAAAGGGCGGATTTTGTATTTGGAGAGAGGTGGAATCTTTGCCTTTGACTTGGAATCTTATATAAACAATCGCAAGGATAATATCATAAGCTATCAAGGCGAGACAAATTTCAAATATCTAAATGTAGTGCTTGATTCTACGCGCCTTGATTCGATTGACATTCTAGCACCCTACATAAAAATGCTTGATAGCAATGTCTATGAGTGGATGTATGAAAGGGCGGATTTTAGCGCGATAACGATAAAACGCGCCTATCTTTATACTAAAAGTTTGGATAATATCAACAAAGCAGTAAATGACAATCTTTATGCAAGTGGTGTGCTAGAAAATGTAGTTTTGAATTTTGATGATAATTTGCAAAATATCACTACGCCCGAAGTGGCGGTGATTTTTGATGGTGGCAAACTTAGCTTTTTGGTGCAAAATGCGGAATACGGAGCAAATCAAAAGGGCGAATTTGGCGAATCAAAAATGCGCGAATCTAAAAAAGATTCAAGCGAATTTGGCGAATCAAAAAGCGATTCGCCCAAAAACGCCCAATCAAATATCACAAATCTTGCAAAACATACAAATCTAACTCAACCTAATGCAAATCGCCCCACAAAAATCTCCAAAGCCACCGTTGAATTAAGCGGTTTTCTCGCTCCACAGACACTTTTAAGCATAAAGCTAAATTTAAATGGCGCACTTTTGGATTCTAATGTGTTAGAGATTTTAGAAAACTACGACATTGCTTTGCCACTGCGACAAATAGATGGCACAAATAGCGGAAATCTCACGCTAAATATCTTGCTCCCCACAGGTAAAATAGAGACAAAAGCCACAGCAGAGGGCAATATCAACATAAAAAATTCGCTTATAAATATTGCAGGAATTGATACGCTTATAAAAAACGCGCTTATTGCAATTACGCCCGATTCAGTTAGCATAAACAAAGCGCAAGTGGAGATTAGCGACATACTAAAAGGACAAGCAAATGCCAAAATCGATACAAACGCACTTAAAATGGACTTGCAACTACAACCCAGCGTTTTTGCCATAAAAAGTGGCGATATGAAAATAATAGATTTTAGCGACACTGCAATTAGTGCGACTATGGATTTTAGCGACAAGTTTAGTGCAAAAATCGCACCGCTTGATATGCGCGTAAATACAAACGAAAATGGCACAATCATAATCGGCGCAAATCTCGCTAAACTCGTGCCTTACGCACCGATTTTAAATCTGCTTGATATGAAAAATGGCTTTATTGCGTTAAAAATCCCGCAAAATGGCGAATCGCTTTTATTAAACGCAAAGATTGACAATCTCAACTATCCGCTTTATTATCTAAACAAAAATCGCGTAACCACGCTACAAATTGATGGCAAAATCAGCGATAATGAGCTAAATTTTAGCGATAAGGCAAATAAGATTGACTTAAAAATCGCGCTTGATGACAATGACATTGATTTAAAAATAAATGATAAATTTATAAATATTGATGAATTGCTTGATTCGCAAATCCCACTTTTTGCAAGTATGCGCAAAGATTCGCCAAACGATTCGCACAAAAATACCACCACAAATTTGCTAATCAATGGCGAAAATCTCGCATTTGGGCTTTTTGGCTATGATGTTCCTTTTGATGAATCTATGCTAAAACTCACCAAAAATGGCTTTATTGCAAATGGCAAAAATAAAAATGGCATCGCTAATATTATCCTTGATAGCGGGACTTTGAGCGTTGAAGCAAATAATTTTAACGCGGATTTTGTAAATGCCGTGTTTAAAAAGGACATTGTGGATGGCGGGACTTTTGGCGTATTTGGAATCTACCGCGACAAGCGATTCGTAGGCGATATAAGCGCGTTTGATACAAGCGTCAAAGAAATGGCGACTTTGCAAAATATTTTGACATTTATTGACGCGATTCCGTCCTTGGTGGTGTTTAAACTGCCCGGTTTTAGTGCAAGTGGCTATGAAGTGGAGGAAGCAAAGGTGCGCGTGGGGATTGATAGTGATTTCGTGGCGATTGAAAATATCGATATTAACGGCAGTTCGGTTGATATTACGGGTAATGGCGTAGTGGATTTGAAAACGCAGGAATTAAATGTGCGATTAGAGCTATCCACGATAAAATCTTTGAGTTCGATTCTAAATAAAATCCCTATCATAGGCTTTTTGCTACTTGGCGAAGATGGCAAAATCACTACGGATTTAACCATTACAGGGACGCTTGAATCGCCAAAGACGGAGATTTCGCTTTTAGAAGACGCCGCAAAAACTCCGCTAAATATCCTAAAACGCGTCTTTTCGCCATTCCAAATCTTAATAGATGAATTACAAAAGGAAAACAAAAAACGGCGCGGAGCTAGGTAAGGATAAATCGCAAATATTTCGTCATTGCAAGCAAGCAAAGCAATCCACGAATCCCACGCCCTCATTGCGAAAGTTATGCTTTTTTGTCATTGCGAGTCCTTGCGATAGCAAGGCGAAGCAATCCACAAATCATTTTTTTATAGATTACCACAATTTTGCCACGCAAAATAAAAAAGCATTTTTTATACGCGCCCTATTTTTAGCATATCACGCCCATTTATGAATCGCTTAAAAATGCAGAACGCAGGATTTGGCATTGGCGCAAAGAGATTTTAAAAAAGTTAAAATCCATTTTTGGAGCAAATCAAAAATTCATTGTCATTGTAAGCAAAGCGCAAACTTTGGGCGTGTAACATTAGGCGATTTGCCCCAAATATTTGCGTTCGCACTTCGCTACTAATTTTGCCGTCCAAAAAATCCCGCGCATTTTTATCCTCCACACCATACAAGGTTTCGCCCAAAATTCTATGCCCGATATGCGCCAAATGGGCGCGAATCTGATGCGTCCTGCCCGTTTTTGGCATAACTTTTAAGTGCGTGATATTTCGCGCCGAATCGTAATGCAAAATTTTTATCGCGCTTTGAGCGAATCTGCCATTTTTATCAATGATTGAGCGAATGCCTAAATCCGTGCCTTTTTGCCCCTCTTTTAGTGGCAAATCGATGATAAAATCCATTTCGTCATTGCGAGACTTTTGCAAAAAGTCGTGGCAATCCGCAGGATTTACGAGTGAAGCGAAGTAATCATCCATTTGATTTTGTGTGTATTGCTTTGATTTACTGCGTAAATTGCGCAATGACGATTCGCCAAATTTTTGCGCTAAATTGTCAATATCGATTCGTCCAAAAACCACCGCAAGGTAGGTTTTTTCCACTTCGCGCATTTCAAAACGCCGCTTTAACACAACTTCACTTTTTTTATTTTTTGAAACAAGCACAAGCCCACTAGTCTCGCTATCAAGGCGATTTATGGGATTTGCATTTGCACCCAAATAAAAGCGAATACTATCAAGCAAACTTGCGTGAGAAAATCGCCCCTTTGGGTGGCTCAAAAGTCCCGCAGGTTTGTCAAAGGCTGCAAAATCTGGCGTTTCAAAAATGGGCTTTATCTCTGTCGCCTCTGCCCTAAAATAATTTACAATCACTTCGCCACTCAAAAATCCCGCTTTTTGGCTAAATGTCGCACCATTACACTCAACTCTGCCTTTGTCAATCATCTTTTGCGCTTCTTTGTGCGTGATTTTTAGCGTTTGTTGCAAGAAAATTGTCGCCTTTTTGGGCGAATCTAGCGTGAATCTTTCGCGGACAAAGGGCATTATTTTAGCAGTAATCGCATTAAATCTAGCGCGTTTTTGCGATGTGAAAGTGTATTTTTGATTTCGCTTGACAGCTCGCCTAGCGTCTTTTGAGAGCCATTTGGCATAAAAATCGGGTCATAGCCAAAGCCATTGTCTCCGCGAACTTCGCAAATGACTTTGCCATTTAAAAAGCCGTGAGTGGTGAGAATTTGTGCATTGCCTTGTTTTGTCGAATCTGCGGAATGATTACCTAAGAACGAATTACCTACCTTGTAACACGCTACACACGACACAAAATGCGCCTTTGATTCGCTTAAACTTTGTGCTTGTAATTCACTAATCAAACGCGTAATATTGTCCTTATCGCTTGAATCCGCGCTATGAATCGCCTCCAAAGATTCGCCGTTTTTTAGTGGGGGCAAATTCGCAAATCTAGCCGAAAAAATATTTGGCAAATTATCTAGCGATTCCACGCAAATCCCGCTATCTTCAGCCATTAAGACAATCTTTTCGCTATTTATTTCGCACAATTTTTCATTTGAATCTAATTGCGATTCAAATGCACCTTTTATCGCATTTAATTTGATTTTCGCATTTTCAGCAAAACTTTTGCCATATTCTACCACTTCAAAAGCGTCCATAACATCCGTGTAGATTCGCACTTTTGCATTTGTAAAAATCGCTTCAATCTCTTTTGCTTTGTGGCGATTTCCGCTAAAAAATATAATTGTCATAAGCTAATCCTAAAAAATTCAAAAATTTTTTGTAAAATTATGCGATTAAAATTATTAAATTTTTACACTCAAATTTCACGGGAGATAAAAATGTTTAAAATCACCGCTGCACTCGCATTTATCGCAGGATTTCGCTTTTTTGGATTATTTGTAGTGATGCCGACTTTGGCACTTTATCTTACCACGCTCTCCGTAAATGACGGCATATTAAGCGTATTGCAGGGTTTTGGTATAAGCAAAATGACGCTCTTTGGCTTTGCAATCAGCGCGTATGCCATTAGTCAAATCGCCTTTCAAGTGCCTTTTGGCATTTTGGGCGATAAATATTCTAAACGCGCCGTAATTACCTTTGGGCTGGTGATTTTTGCGCTTGGCTCACTTATCTGCGCTTTTGCTACAAGTATTGAAATGATGATTGTAGGGCGAATCTTGCAAGGCTCTGGAGCGATTGGGAGCGTGATTAGCGCGAAAATCACAGATTTAATCCCCGAAGAAAAGCGTGGCTCTGCAATGGCATTTATGGGAATTTGCATTTTTATTAGCTTTATTGTGGCGATGATTGTAGGACCGCTTGTAGGCGCGTCCTTTGGCACAAATAAGCTATTTTTACTAACGGCATTTTTAGCGATTTTGGTAATAATCCCACTTTGGACTATTGTCCCAAAAGCTCCGCATTTGGAGTATTTCGGAGGCGATTCGCAAAGCTATTTCAAACTTTTTGCAAACAAAAATCTTGTGATTTTAAATGTGAGCGTGGCGGTGCAAAAATTTTTAATGACTTTTGTCTTTGTGCTAATTCCTATCGTGCTGGTGCGACATTTAGGAATGGCGGAGGGCAAAATTTGGATAGTTTTCACGCTCTCTGCGATAGCTGGGCTATTTTCGATTGCGCCAAGTATGATAATTAGTGAGCGCAAAAAACTGCCAAAAGAAATGCTACTGCTTTCAATCGCGCTTTTTGGCGTGGCATTCACGCTAATGGGCTTTGGCGATAGCAATAAATCGCTAGTGCCTTACACGCTTGGCGTAGTGGTGTTTTTCTGTGCATTTTGCATATCTGAGCCCATTTTGCAAAATTTAGCCTCCAAATACCCCAAAATGCGCGAAAAAAGTTTGTCGCTAGGAATCTTTACGACATTTGGATTTATCGGCTCATTTTTGGGTGGAATTATCGCAGGATACACTTATGAAGCCACATTCGCAAAAATCGAATACATTGTAGCAGTTGCGATGATAGCGTGGTTTGTGCTAATGTTTGCACTAAAAAATCCAAGGGCGCAGGAAAATTTGTATTTGAAATTAGATTCGGGTGCAGATTCGCACTTTAAATCAATCGCTGAAATAAACGCGATTGATGGCGTAATAGAATCCTATATAAACAACAACGAAAATCTTTTGATTGTGAAGTTTGATAATACGATGATTAACAAAGAAGCGGCTGAAAAAGCAGTGCGAATCTAGGCGAATCTACATTTTCTCTAATATAGCTAGGACGAATTTCGCACTTTTTTGGGCGGAATGCTCCAAAAACTCATCAAAGCTAATATTCGCACTATCATCGGCACTATCGCTGATTGAGCGAATCACACAAAATGGAACGCTTAGAAGCGAAGCTACCACAGCGATACTAGCACCCTCCATCTCCACCGCAGCGGCGTTAAACTGCTCCATAATCCACCCTTTTTTGCTATTATCAGAGATAAAACTATCGCCACTTGCCACAATGCCCTCTTTTAAATCAATGCCCTGCTCTTTTGCAATGCCCTGCGCAATTGCGTTAAGATTCGCACTTGTTTTTATGTAGATTTTGCTTTCAGGTATGAATCCAAGCGGATGCCCAAACGCACTAATATCCACATCATATTGACAAAGCGCAGTCGCCAAGATAATGTCGCCCACTTTCAAATCAGCGCGAAGTCCGCCAGCTACACCGCTAAAAATAATGCACTCCGCGCCAAAATGCAAAATCATCGTAGCACAAGTTAGCGCGGCGTGAATCTTGCCTATTTTGCTGTAAGCGATGATAATGCTGTGGCTTTTGTGCGTGATTTTGTAAAATGTGTTGCCACCTTTTTCAATGCTCTCATAATCCTTGAAATGCTCTAACAAAGGCGTTATTTCCTCGCGCATTGCGCCTATTATTGCGATAGTTTTGAATTTTTTGGATTCTGCCATTTCGCGCTCCCTTAAAGATTATCTTAATTTTGCCCTAGCTCTTTAAGCGTGGCATTTAGGCTTTGAATCGTGCCGATAGAATGCGTGGGCTTTGCGCTTAAGCGTTTATTTAGCCCTTTTAGCACTGCGCCATAGCCAAACTCCACAAAACAATCCACTTGCGATTCAATTTTTTTGATACTTTGCTTGTAAAGCACGGGCAAAGTTAGCTGTTTGGTTAGCAGATTCACAGCTAAATCTTTATCACGGTAGGATTCAAGCGTGGCATTTGCGATAATTTCACACTCAAAATTATCCTCCAAATACTGCTTTGCTAGTGCAAAAAAATCCTTGCTCATCGGCTCTAAAAGCGGACAATGACTAGCAATCGACATTGGCAAGAGCAAAAATCGCTTCGCACCAAGATTTTTAATATCGCCCTCAGCAATCATCAAATCGACTTTATAACCCGCCAAAACGCACTGCCCATCGCCATTAAAATTCGCACACCAAATCTTGCCACTTGCGTTTTCCTCGCGCTCATCGCAAAATTTCTGCAAAGATTCATCGCTAAGTCCAAGCACGACAGCCATTCCCGCGTCCTTACCTTCGCAGACTTTTTGCATTAGCTTTCCGCGCTCATAAACTAAACGAAGCGCGTTTTCAAAGCTAAGTGAGCCTGAGATGAGATTCGCAGTGATTTCGCCAAGCGAGTGCCCTAGCGCAAATGTGGGCTTTATATCGCAACTTTGGGCAAAAAGGCGATGGGCGATATAGCTTACAAGCAAAATCGCTGGTTGCGTGAATTGCGTGAGATTTATATCGTCATTTGGGTTAAATAACAGATTTTTCATATCTAGCTTTAAAATATCACTTGCATTGTCAATTAGCTCTTTGGCAAGGGGAGATTCATCATAAAAATCCTTGCCCATTCCTATCGCTTGTGAGCCCTGCCCGGGAAAGATGAAAGCATATTTCATTTTAAATCCTTTAAATTAAAATAAGCAATTCGTCTCTTGCGCAATCTTTGTGGGAGATAGAAAAATTCTCGCTCAATGGACGCCAAAGTCCTATTTTCGCTCGAATTTTTCGTCGCAACCCACAAATCTTACGCAAGATACTAGAATTGCAGAAAGCGAATCATATTCAATTTTACTTTAACGCATACACGAATCGCACAACGAACAATCGAAGTAATGGCGGTAGTGCTTTGCATTATTTTTTGCGTGAAACAAGTGAAATAAAACTGATTTGTCTATCAAACGCAGTTTTATGCAAAAATAATGCAAATGATTACCCCAGAACAAATTGCACCCACGCAAAACTAAAAGCGACTTAATGTCCGCAACCACAGCCTGATTCGGTATGGTGCGCTCCCCCACAACACCCTTCTCCACCACCGCAATGATGATGGTGTGCCGAATCGTGATGCGATTCTAATGCTAAAATCTCATCATCGCTTGGCAATTTGCTATCCAAAACCTCCACTTCAAAAAGCAAAGTTTTTCCAGCCAAAGGGTGATTATAGTCGATAATCACAGAGTTTTCGCCGATTTCTGCGACTACTACCTGCGCCGTCTCGCCGTCCTCTGTTTGCCCATATAGCGTCATTCCTTTAACTAGCTCAATCCCACTAAATTGCTCTTTTGGCACTTCTTGCAAAAAATCGCTATTTTTATCGCCGTAAGCGTCCTTTGGCGCAACTTCGACTTTGAATTTATCGCCGATTTTTTTATCAATTAGTGCGTTTTCTAGTCCCACTACGACTTGATTGCGCCCAATGATAAAGCTAAATGGCTTTTCATTTTTATCCAAAACCTCATCGCTATCCTTGTCCGTAACGACATAATTTATGCTCACCAAGTGATTATTTTCAACTTTTTTTGTCTTTTTTGGCATTTTGTCCTCTTTATTTTAGATTTTTAAGTTGCGTTTTAGCATCCTTTGCCTCTGCACTACTTGGGAATCGCGCAATTAGCGAATTATAAAAATTTTTCGCATCCTCGCTTCGCTCTAGCACTCGCAAAGAATTTGCACAATTTAGCAATAATCGTGGCATATATTTCGCCTTGTCATCTAAAATCGCACTCTCTTTGTAGTGATAAATCGCGTCATTGTATTTATTTTGCTCATAGGCGATATTGCCTAGCATATAGTGCGATTCAGCCTTTTTGTAGTCGATTTCGATAAACCAATTATACCGCGCAATAGCTTCATCAAATTTCTTTGAGTAAGTCAGCCTCCGCGCCTCTTTGAAAATCTCTCCCCTACGCGCCTTATCCTTTTTAAACTCCACTTTTTTGGCAGTTTTTGCTTCCTGCACTTCTTTTAGCTTATCAACTTCCACTTGCTGAATCTCGCCTAGCAAACCCTTTATCTGTGCAATCGAATCACTCAAACTTTTCAGACTCTCTGTGAGCGTTTGTATATTTTGCGTGTTATTTGCGACTTGTGCTTCAAGTTTCGATAAGTTATCGCTACTAGGCTTCGTCAAATCTAGTGCATTCATTTTATTTGTCAAATCATTGATATTTTTTGCTTGACCTTCATAAATGCTTTTCAAGCCATCAACGGAAGTCTCTAATGCTTTTATTTTAGTTTGTAATTCAAAAATCTTATCAGATTGCGTTTCAGTTTTACCTTTGAGGTTTTGCATCTCTTTTTTGGTAGAGCCACTTTGTAGCTCGAATGCAGAGGGTTCTGCCTTGAGATTCACAGCGTGAATCATCAAGCCAAATACCAAAGCCCCTAATCGAATCATAACATCACGCACACGACTAGAGAGATTTAGCATTTCCCTTAAAATGTCCCTCAAAGTGTATCACTGCCCTCGCTTATTGTGCAGGTGTTGTAGGTGCTGCCGCAGGTGTTAGAACGAAGTCAGCTCGTCTATTTTCTTGCCAACAAGCGCGAGTTTTCTCAACGCAAAGCGGTTTGCTTTCGCCATAGCTTACCAAGTCGATTTTCGCTTCTGCTACGCCATTACCTATAAGCGCGTCTTTTACAGACGATGCTCTTTTTAGCGCAAGTGCGTAGTTATATTCATCGCTACCCCATTCATCGGTATTGCCTTCGATTCGCACATTTGCACCACTGCTGATGATTAGCTTTGCATTGTTTTTAACCACTTCGATATTTTTGCTACCTTCAATGATAAATCTATCAAATCCAAAATACACAGAGTAAAGCGAATTATCACCACCGCTACCATAGGCATTGCCACGACTAGAAAGTTCGCCATTGATTATATTTCCACCAATGCCATCTAGCCCACCATTGCCACCTTGTCCGCTTGTCGCTTGAGTATCTACCTCAACATCATTCTTATTACCACAACCTGAAATTACCATAGCCAATACCAAAGAACCTGCTACTAATAATCTTTTTACCATAATCCATTCTCCTTTTATGATTTTAAAAATGCCAATTCTAGCCAAAACACTATGCGAATGTCAATAATTACACCAAAATTTTTGCGAAAATTTGCAAACAATCAAAAATATCATACATTAAACAATATTTTAATAAAATAATTATTGACTTTAAAAATATTTTAGCTTATAATTCCGCTTTTTTATTCCGGATTAGCTCAGCGGTAGAGTAGGTGGCTGTTAACCACTTGGTCGCAGGTTCGAATCCTGCATCCGGAGCCACTCTTTAGCTCAATCTACGAATCGATTTTAACCCAAAACTTTCAAACCTTTAAGCAAATTTTGCTATAATCCGCGCACTTTTTAAACATAAATCCCAAATAATAAGGACAAAAAAATGAGAGGTTATATCGTAGCAATAGTTGGTGCAAGTGGCGCAGTGGGCGAAGAAATCGCAAAAGTTTTAGAAGAGCAAAATTTCCCTGTAAAAAAATTAGTCCCACTAGCAAGTTTGCGAAGCGCGGGGAAAACTATGCGTTTTAGGGGCAAAGATTACACGATACAGGAATGCACGGATGAAGTTTTTGCGCAAGAGGGCGTGGAGATTGCATTTTTTTCGGCGGGTGGAAGCGTGAGTGAGCGATTCGCACCAAGCGCGGTTAATGCAAATGCCATTGTGATTGACAATACGAGCTTTTTTAGAATGCAAGATGATGTCCCACTAGTCGTGCCTGAAGTAAATAGTGATGATATTTTCACGCACAAGGGTATAATCGCCAATCCAAACTGCTCTACTATCCAAATGGTGCAGGTTTTAGCACCTTTGCATAAGGCTTTTGGCATAAGGCGCGTAGATGTGGCGACTTATCAAGCGGTTAGTGGTGCAGGTAAAAAGGGTATGGACGCCCTACTCCGCGAGACAAAAGAGCAATTAGATGGCAAAAATGCGGAGCATAAAAGTAGCGTTTTTCCTTATAGTATTGCCTTTAATCTTTTCCCACACATCGATATTTTTTTGGATAATGACTACACAAAAGAGGAAGTCAAAATGATAAAAGAAACGCAAAAGATAATGCACAGCGACTTTGAAGTCAGTGCGACTTGCGTGAGAGTGCCTGTGCTGCGTTCTCATAGCGAGGCGATTAGCATTAAATTTGATAGCGAAGTGAGTGCGGAGTCTGCCCGAGCCGTGCTGGAAAAAGCCGAAAATGTCGTGGTAATCGATAATGTAAAAAATCTCAAATATCCTATGCCGATAATTGCGTCAAATACGGACAGCACTTTTGCGGGGCGGATTCGCAGTGATTGCTTTGATAAGAAAATATTGCATCTATTTTGCGTGGCAGACCAGATTCGCGTGGGAGCAGCGACAAATGCCGTGCGAATCGCACAAAAACTAATAGCAGAAATAAAGTAGAAAATATTTCATACTTGTCATATGGCGGGTGTTTATTTTTTTAGATTGCTTTGGGGCTTTTCAAAAAGCCCTAGCAATGACGGCACTTTGGCGATTCGTTCGAATCTACCCACCCCCTAGCCCCCTCCGCAAGGGAGGGGGAATCAAATGCGAAACTCTCCGCAAGGGATGGGGAATTGCAAGGTTTAGATTCGCACCTTAAAAAAGCACCGCGCAAAGTGCCTTAAAACTTCCCTGTCCTGCCACCACTTCTTGTATTTTTCGCGCCACCTGTATCTACGCCATAGTTGCGTCTCTCATCACTTACATTGCCACGCACATAGATAAATGAGCTTGTATTCCAGCGCACATTACTATCTGCCCAATAGGCGTTATATAGCAAAAATTCAGGCATTGAGATAACCTGCCCATTTTCCATATATGAGCCGTGCAAAATGTTTAGCTTGTGCGTTCCTACGCCTAGATTTTGGTAGCTGATTTCTTGTAAGCCTTGCGTTATATTTGTTATGCCTTTTATAAAGTTATTGCTATTGCTACTTTCTATGCGTGGAATCCTTTGGGTAATTTTATTATTATTGTTTTCGCTAAATGTCCTATCAATCCACCAACCTTGCTGTGTAGGACTTCTGTCGGCATTTGTGTATCCTTTGCCATTATTTGCGCCCGTAATTTCTGCGACTTTATCGATATTGCAGTATTCGCATTGAAATTCATACCATACTTTCGTAGGCGTGATAGTGCTACCTATATTGCCACTGCCATTATCGGTGTCTATGGAGTTGATTCGCGCACGAAGTATTAGCATAGGCAAGTTAGGATTTAGCCTTACATTATTATAGCTAGGATAGTATGAATTTGCAGGTGGGAATTTAGCAAACTCCATTTTCGCTGGGATTCCATTGGCATTTTTGTCGCCTGTGAATACAGGCTCACTTTTCATATTTGGTCTAAATGGGACATCTTTATCTTTTTCTACTTTGATGATTGCCTCTGTATCAGCCACGCCGTTTTTGAAATCTGTTGATTTTACTTCGTAAGGTTTGCCATCTTTATTAAGAATCGTTACAGAAAATCCACTGCCCTGCATTCCGTCCATATTGATTAGCATATTTTCCGCAGCACAGCCACTGCTAAAAGTTTTTGCAGTGATTTTATCTCTATTAGCCGTGTCGCCTGTTTTTACTGCTGTTAAGTCTGGCGTATTTAGTGCCGTTACGCGTAGCTTTGTAGTTGCCTCCACTTCTGGCGTATTGCCCATTCCAAAATACAGCACTTTTACAGGATTGCCGTTGTTGTTTAATGCTTCGATTATGAAGTTCGCAGGGACGATTTCATACTCGAATTTTAATCGTAGCACCGTAGGATACGGACAGGGAAATGCCGATTGGTCATTGCATTTCTTTTCAGCCTTTTCCTCATCTGCTATTTTTTCATACAATGCGCGGTCATAAATATCCACACTCCCCGTAACTAGCATTGAATTCTTCTCATTTATGACTATGATAGATTGAGTATTAGCAGATAAGCCATTTGTCATAGGAATCGCCATCATAGTAGCAGGGAAACTAGGTTTTATACCTTGACAGCTACCACTTGAGCTTTGTGCAGGTGGGACAGAATCGCCATTAGCTATGGAATTTACCACAGCCTTGAAATTTAATGCTTGCAATGAACCCAAACGATTATTTTTTGTGTTATCCACGCCTGTATCAGTCCTGCCTTCTTTGTTTTTTGCTTCAACTATGGACATATTTACGCTCAAATTCTCGCCGATTTTTACCACAGGCTTCCTAGCCCAATTATTATTAGAGTGCGTTAATTCTTTAACGGTGTTGTTTTTGGTGGAATACTCTAGCGTAAGCGGAAGCGATATATCCTTGCCTTTTTCATCTTTGGCTTTTAGTAGATTCTCTCTTACTTCGCCTTTGTTTGATTGCGCATAAGTGCTATTTTGAAAGATTGCATCAATTTGGCTATATTGATAAGCGTGTGGCGCAGTAAAAAACTCTGTCGAAGCACTCACTTCTTTGCCATTTTTATCCGTGCCAGTGCATTTGATATTATATGTGCCACTATAAGTCGTTTGATACGAATCATTTGCAGGAAAGCGAAATGTCCCGCCACTACGCAAAAGTGAGCGAATCGCAGTGTCAGATTGCGCATTGCCACTAAAGACATTACCGCTAGGGTTGGTTATCTCACACGATAGCTTATCAAGCGAAGTAGTCAATTTACCCGCATCATCATAAGCATAAATCTTAAAGATATAGCTATTGCCAGAGATTTTCGTATGGATTTTAGAGCCTGTCTGTCCGCTCTTACTATCCTTTCTATCTAAAATCACCAAACTCCCAATCGGCTCGACTTCCTTATCGGGCGGATTTCCGCCATTTGGCGAGGTAGAGCGTTGTTCGCAGGGTCCGCTTCGATTTGTGCCTGTAATGTCAGTAGAGACAAATTCCGCGAATCGCACGGTTTGTCCGCCTTGATTGGTGCTATATGACCTTACATTGCCACCCTCTGGCGGTTGATAGCACATTCGCAAACCAAATTTTAAGCTTTGGCTAATATTTTGCAGTTTATTTTTGCATTGCTCTTTGGTATCCGTCTCAGTGCATTTGGGTTTATAATAATACCTTGCGCCTGTTGTATCATTATCACAAAAGCTAACATCGGAGAGTTCTTTGCCTGTTTGCTTATCTACGCATTTAGCAAGTTTAAGCCATTCATTTTCCGCGCCATATTTCGTATCTCTTTCAAGTGCGCAGTAGAAGTAAGTCTCCACAGGTGTCCCGCGTCCTACACCATAGCTAAATACATGGCAGTCGGTATTACAGCCACCATTAGGGCGACATTCGGTAATATGGCAATTTTTGCTTGCAGCAGTTTCGGAGGCGGAATCAACTTTATTGCTTAAGCTCCAATCCCAATCTTTAGAGCAATTTTTTGGGGGTAATTTAGGCAAACAATACTCTGCGATACCGCTCCACCTACTATCATTTTTCGCGGTGCTTAAGGTATGCCCAATATTTGCAAAGCAACGATAATGCTTACCACTTATAAAAGTTTGGTTTGTCCCCTCGCCTTCAGGGCGACTACCTGCAAAAGCATCGGGGGGGGGGGAATCCAAATAAAATCAAAAAAATAAAGAAATTAAATAAACGCATTTTTCACTCCTTATCTTAAATAAAATGCGACATTATATCTTTTTTTTTTGATAAACGCAATAAATTTTAAATAAATTTGGGGAAAATTTTTGGATTTTTTTGGATTCAAATCAGTCATTGCGAGATAAATTATAGATTCGGCGTGGTAATCCAAAGCAAAATAAACCTAATCATTGCGAGAATCGCGTAAGCGGATTCGTGGCAATCTGCAAAATTTATCGCAAATTTCTTAACCCAAAAATTAAAAATATAGGATATAATACGACTTTATTTTAACTTACAAGGAGAGAGTGATGAAAACAATCACAAAATTAGCATTTGGCGCGGTAATGGGACTTTTGGTAATGAGTGGATGTGGAACTAGCAATGTAGCTACGGACAATGCAGAAATCAATGCTGCATTAGATGGCGCACCTGAATGGGTTTTGGGGGAGACTAGCGGTTTAAGTGCAAGTGGTAGCGCAAAAATTAAAAGCAATAACATTAGCTTTGCCGTTACACAAGCAGAAGCGGACGCTAGAAACAAACTAGCAGGGCAAATCGCTACACAGGTTGAAAGTAAATTAAGGACGCTAATAACTAGCACAAGCGATAGCGTAAGCGAAGAGACCGTTCAAGCGATTCGCCAAAGTGTAAGTCAAGTCATAGCTGGCTCAAAATCCACTAAAAAATGGATTAGCAAAACAAATGATATGTGGGTTTTGGTGGAAGTTAAAGAGCTAAATACAAGTTTGCTTGAAAAAAATCTAGCAAAAGCAAAGGGCGTGGATAAAGCAGCGGCAAAGGCGTTGGCAAAATCTGTCGATGAGCTAATTGACGGATTTAAAAATGATTAGATTTTAGGGCGTTTGAAGCGATGATAGCAAAAAAGATGATTAGGAAAATCCTGCCATTTTTGGCGCAGGTGGCGATTTTGGGCGTTGCGCTAATTTTTAGCGCGTGCGGTGGCATTGGCGGGAATTACCCTGATTGGTATTTGGATAATGACGAAGATTCAAGCTATCTTTATGGCGTGGGCGATGGCGAGACGCTAAATATGGCAAAAAGCGCGGCTTTAAATGACTTAAGCTCACAAATCTCCACACGAATCGAATCTGTCGTTACAATCGAGCAAAGCCAAATCGATGAAAGGCAAAGCACTAGGGCGGATTCTAAAATCGACTTGAGCGTTTTAGATATTCAGCTTGATAGCATTGAATACATATTGCAAGAGGAAATTGAGGGGCATTTTTTTGTCAAGGCGCGAATCGAAAAGGCAAAAATCATTAGTCAAATAAATAACGACATTGATAACATAAATATTGATGTTAATTCGATTTTAGGCGAGATAAAGGCAATGAAATGCGCTACCATTTCTCCGCAAAATAAAAGGACGCTAATAAGGCTCTATAATAAAGCATTGCGAAAGGCAAATCAAGTCTATGCGCTAGATGGCAAGGTAACTAGCCAAAAAACGCTAGATGGCGTTCGCACGGTAGTATCGCAGCCATCACGCGCCTACTACTCAGCATTTGCAAATGGCGGTAAAAAGGGCGATTACGCAAAAATAAATAGCGGACTTACGGCGGAATACAAGAAATTTTTTAGCCTTGAGGCGCAGGGCAAGGATAAATTTGTGATTGAGAATGAATATGGCATTTCAATCGGCAAAGATTCTCTTATACGAATCACGCTAAATGCAAGTATCAAGGACTGCGTGGGCAATACGATTTTTGATACATCGCTAGTCGGCAAGGATTCGACTTATGCGGGTGCGTTAAATAGGCTAAAGGTGCAGTTGTATAAAAAGCTAAAAGTGTGGCAAGATTCGTAATTTGTTTTGGGTATTCATTTGCGCCGTTTTCACGCAAAACTGCGCTCAATTCGCAGAATCTACTAGCGAAGCGAAGTAGCCATTGACGCCCAAGTCCTATTTCGCTTGTTTTGCATAAAAATGGCGCAAAGCAACACTGCAATTACTTTGATTATTTTTCGTGCGATTCGACAATTTGGTGCAAATCTAAAAAATTTAAAAATGCCGTCATTGCGAGACTTGCGAATGCAAGTCGTGGCAATCACAAATTTTTGCGATTCGCATAAATGTAACGATAATTCAAAAATCTGATAAAATCTACTAAAAATATAATTTCCCAAAATATGCGCAATTTGGTAGCTCCATTACCACAGGGCTTGGCGCGTTAAATGCAAATATCGATGGCAAAAGGCTAGCAGTGGCGCATATATCTTTTAATCTCATTACCGTGCTTATTGCGGTGATTTTATATGAGCCGTTTTTGTGGGCTACAAATATCTCATCAAATGCACTTGGAATCGAAAATATAAATCTTAAAGTTGCAATGTTTCTTACGATTTTCAATGTCCTTCGTATCGGGCTTATGATACCATATTCAAAGAAATTTGTGTATTATCTTGTGCGCTTTATCAAAGAGCGCAAAAGTGGCGATTTGGATAGCCCGATTTATTTAGATGAATCCAAAGTCGAGTTTGCAAATGCTTCGCTAGAGGGGATTCGCAATGAAACAAAGCATTTATATGACAATGCACTAGGCATTATTTCACGAAGCATTGGCTTTGATAGAGAGAGGATTCGCTCTTTTGAACCCATTGAAAATTTACTGAAAAACAAAAAGCGACTAAAAGATGAAATCGATATAGATTCGCTTTATGAATCCAAAGTCAATGCACTTTCAAATGCCATTATGGAATTTACCGCACGAGCAAAAACGCGTATGGGCGATGAAAATCAAATGAAAGAAGTCTTTGCCCTGCAAATGTCTGGGAAATGTATCGTGGAGGCAACACAGCAAATGCGCCTAGTGCAAAAGAATTTGCAAAAATATTCGCTCTCACGCAATGAATCGCTATCAAACGAATATAATCAAATGCGCGGAACAATGGCAAATTTGCTTCGTGCTATGGAGGAATTGCGCATTACAGATATTGAAGAAAATATGCAGGTTGCCAAAAATAAAATCGCTAAATATAAGGCGTTTTTCAAATACGATGATTTTGATATTATCAACAAAATTGACGCGCTTGTATCAAGCAAAGCCATAAGCATTGCGGAGGGCACTTCAATGCTAAATGATTTAAGCTTTATGCGACAAATTGCCATTTCGCTTGTGGAAGCTATCGGTTATCTTTATGGCGTGAAAATTTAGCTTAATTTTATGACATTAAATTACTAGACTTTTCTCATACAAGAATTTTGCAAAAAAAATAAATTTTTGCAATTTTTGCTTAAATAAAATGCTATAATCGCAATTTTTATTTTCAGGGCATTTTTGGGATTTTATAAATCTAAAATTTACGCGCTTTAACGCGTTATTTTTACTAAAAAAGGCAAAATATGCAAAAGGCAATCATTCCCATAGCAATCCTTGCGCTATGCTATATATTCTACAAATTCAGTGCGACTATTGAAATCATCTCTGGCGCGGCAATGTTCCTTTTTGGAATGCTTGTAATGCAAGATGGATTCAAAATGTTAAGTGGCGGTTTTTTGGAAAAAATGATGAAATCCGTTACAGGTAATACCTTTAAAAGTATCGTCTTTGGCGCGGTTTCTACAACGGTAATGCAAAGCTCTACGCTCGTATCGCTCTTTGCGATTTCATTTGTGAGTGCTGGAATCATCTCACTTCTGCAAGGCGTGGGAATTATTTTTGGGAGCAATTTGGGCAATAGCACGGGCGCGTGGCTAATTGCAGCCATTGGCAATAAGGCAAATATATCAGCATTTGCGCTCCCTATCATCGCATTTGGCGTAATTTTCATTTTCTACAAACTCAAAGCTGTCAAAGGATTTGGCTATGTTTTGGCAGGAATTGGCTTTATATTTTTAGGAATCGCCTACATAAAAACGGGCTTTGATAAATACAGCGAAATCATTGACTTTGGCAAATACAATATCGCTGGAATCAAAGGAATGGTTGTATTTATGGGCGTGGGACTTTTGGCAACACTTATTATGCAATCTACTCACGCCACGCTAGTGCTAATTATGGCAGCATTAAGCACAGGGCAAATCGACCTTGGCAATGGTATGGCACTCACAATCGGCGCACAGCTAGGTAGCTCCATTACCACAGGGCTTGGAGCGTTAAATGCGAGTATTGATGGCAAAAGGCTAGCAGTGGCACATATCGCCTTTAACACGCTAACCGCGGCAGTGGCGATAATCTTTTACATTCCCATACAAGAAGTCGTAGAGCTAATCGCCAAAGCCGTAGGAATCGAAAATATCAATTATAAAATTGCGATTTTTCACACGCTATTTAACTGCCTTGGAATCGCCCTTATGCTCCCTATATTAAAGAAATTTGTCTATTATCTTATCAAATTTATTGCCGTGCGAAAAAGTGGCGATTTGGATAGCCCGATTTATTTAGACCCATCAAAAATCGACTTTGCAAACGCTTCGCTAGATGCGATTCGCAATGAAACAAAACATTTATATGACAATACGCTAGGCATTATAAGCCATAGCATTGGTTTTGATAGGGGACAGATTCGCTCTTTTGAGCCGATTGACAATTTGCTAAAAAATAAAAAATTGCTAAAAGATGAAATCGATATTGACGCGCTTTATGAATCCAAAGTCAAATCGCTTTCAAATGCCATAATGGAATTTACCGCGAGTGCCAAAACGCATATGGGTAAAGAAGAGCAGATGAAAGAAGTCTATGCCCTGCAAATGGCAAGCAAAAGCATTGTCGATGCGGCAAAGCAAGTGCAGCTAGTCTATAACAATCTTAAAAAATATTCACTCTCTGAAAATAAAGTTCTATCCGATGAATATAGCAAAATGCGCGGAACTTTGGCAAAACTCTTGCGAAGTATTGAAGAGCTGCGAATCACAGATAGCGAAGAAAACGCTCAAATTGTGAAAAAAATCGCCAAATACAAGGCATTTTTCAATTATGATGATTTTGATATTATCAACAAAATTGACGCGCTTGTATCAAACAAATCCATTAGCATTGCGGAGGGCACTTCAATGCTAAATGATTTAAGCTTTATGCGCCGAATCGCGCTATCGTTGGTAGAAGCGATTGATTATCTTTATGGCGTGGAAGTGTAAATTTATACGTAAGATTTGGCAACACGCCAAATCGCTATTTTTTTAATCTAACGCAAAATTTATAAAGCTAATTAGTGGGATTGTCTTACCATTTATTACAATCTCATCATTTAAATCAATCGTAAGCACCGCGATTTCAAGCCCCATAAAATCCACGCCTTTTAGCAAATCCACTATCATTTCCTTGCTTTTAAATGGCATTAAAATATAGCCATTTTTGCCACAAATTAGCGGGATTTTCTCGCTGTAAAAAATCTCTGCACCCTTTTTTTGTGGACTAGATTCGCGCTCCAAAGATTCGCCACTAGATTCGCGCTGATTTGCGCTAGATTCACGCCCCAAAAGCTCCAAAAACACCATATTTTCAAAACTTGCCATAAAATTGCGCTCATAACTTATTGCACTTCGCAAACTAAAATCAAACAAAAACGCCTTTTTGGGGGCTTTTGGCTTATTACAATGCGCCACAAAGCGCACGATTCTACGCTCTTCAAACTCATCTATCACGCCATAAATCCTATTTTTTGACATTTTGCTATCTTTTTTTAAAATATTATAGAGCTGAAAAATGCTTACAGGGCTTGATTGAAAGCGCACTAGCTCCAAAAAAATATCCATATTTTCCCGCATTATCGCAATTAGCATTTTTTGCTTTGCCTCTAATTTGGCAAAATCGCGCAATGACAAATACTGCGAGTTAAGCATAATAGGGAGATTCCCAAACTTTATAAATTTCTCAAAAAGCTCTTTTAGATTTAGCTCTTGCGCATCAAAACTGATAAATTCCTCAAAATTTAGGGGCAAAATCTCTAATCGCTCAAATCCGCGTAAATTTGCGCTAGATTCGCTTATAGTGATGATGTTTGCAATATTTGGCAGGTTTGGAAAATTATTAGCAAAATCGTGCGGAATATTATCCAAAATAAGCAAATCGCATTTTTTTTCAAAGGCGATTTTTAGTAGTATCTGCCCTATCAAATCCCGCGAATTGCGCAAATCTGCAAAGTCGATATAAAGCGGATTTTTAAAATTTCTTGCATAATTTAGCGCGATGCTACTCTTGCCACTTTGTGGCGCACCAAAAATATGCACTTTTGGCGCACCAATCCCAAATCTACGCGGATTTAGATGTTGCTTTAATTTTGCGTTTGAAATCTCAAAAATCATCTGCGATTTTGCTTTGCCCAAAAATTTGCGCGAATCTCCACGCAATTTAGGGCAAAATATAAGGCTTTGCGAATCACAAAAAAGTAGATTCGCGAGAGTTCGCGGGTGAGTTTTTGGTAGAATTGCATTTTGGGCTTTTCGCGCCCTGAAATGGTGCTTTGCGTGGCATTTGCCGAATCTTCAGTGATGATAAAGGGCAAAAAAATGATATTTTTAACGCTGTGAATAAAAAACATATCCATATAATCATCAACGCAAAATAGCCAAAATCTTGCATTTTTGATAAATTTTTGTGCAGCTTTTGGCGTGAGATAATAGCCCTGTCCTCCGCTAACATTACCAAAAGAAATATAAAAATTATTGCAAATCTGCGACATTTTTCGCTCAAATAAATAATATAAGCGCACATATTCAAATGGTGATTTTATAATTTCTACGATTTGGCAAAAATCTTGCATAAAATCTATGTCGTCCTCCAAAACTACGATAGGTAAATCTAGCGCAACGCACTTTTCCCACAAGCGATAATGTGAGCTAAAACACGCAATTTCGCCAAAACTCAAATCCTTACCCTTTACAAAGCGCGTGAGCTTGGAGCTGTATTGCTTGGGGATATTTGCGGAGTTTATTTTAAAATCGTTTGCATCAGTGGCAGGAAAAAAGTGAAAATGCAATGCAAATTCCGTGCTTTGCGTAGAAATTAAAAAAATATCATCATTGCGAGATTTTGGATTCGCAAAATCGCGGCAATCCATTTGATTTTTTTGGATTGCTTCGTGCGAATCTGCGATTCGCCCTCGCAATGACGATTCGGATTCCCCCTCCCTTGCGGAGGGGGTTGGGGGGTGGGTAGAGTCGCTATTTGAAAATTTAATGCTACTATTTGTTTGTGAATTTACCCACCCCCTTAATCCCCCTCCGCAAGGGAGGGGGGGATAATCTTTTCGCAATGACGGGGCGGAGCGGAGGGGGCGGATAATTTTCTCTCCATCAATATAAATCGCACTAAATCCCCTAATCTTAGCGATTTTGCGCCTCATAGATTCATATCTATCCTTTGAACGCGCCAAATTTATGATAAAAATCTCTATATTTTGCACCATTTTCTACACTTCAAAAAGCGAATCTAAACTTCCTCATTTTCCATTTCGTGCACGATTTCATCATAGATTTTTAGCGATTCTATCGCGCTTTGCTCATCGATTTTGCTTATCACAAAGCCGATATGCAGCAGCACAAATTCGCCCTCACACACTTCCTCGCCCATCAAATCCAAACTCGCCTCGCGTTTAACGCCCATAGTATCAAGCATTGCGGTATTTTTGTCCTTGTCGATGGATATGACTTTTGATGGGATTGCTAGGCACATTTTACGCCTCCCTTATTGATTTGATATGCGCTAATAGCGCGGATACGTTATCTTTGTCCTTGCTATTTAGCGTGAAAAGCGTAGCTTTGGGATTTAGCTTCGCCAAATCGCTTTTAACTTGCGCAATTTTAAAGCCAAAAAGTGCGCCAATATCGCTTTTGCTAACCACCACAATATCGGCGATTAGAAACATACTAGGATATTTTAGCACCTTGTCATCGCCCTCTGGCGTGGATAAAAGCACGATTTTTAGAGATTCGCCCAAGTCATAGCTAGCAGGACAGACTAAATTGCCGACATTTTCAATGATAAGGTAGTCGATATTTTCTAGCGCACCCGCGCTTTTTAGGCTAAAATACGCCTTTTCTACCATACTCGCCTCCAAATGACAAGCCTCACCTGTGGTGATTTGGTAAGCGTGAATCCCACGCTTTTGCAAACGCTCGGCATCGCGATTCGTCTCCAAATCCCCCTCAATCACGGCAAATCTAAAATCGCTATCCTCGCTAAATCTCTCTAACATTGTCGTTTTGCCACTGCCGGGCGCACTCATAATATTTATCACAAAAAGATTATCTTTGGCAAAAGATTCGCGCAACTCACGCGCCTTTAAGTCATTTTTGCTTAAAATTTTTTGTGCTACTTCGATATTTTGCATTTTTTACCTTTCAAAGTCTCCGCGCAAAAATGCCACGATTTGCCCAACTGCGATTCCGCCGTCATTTGTGGGAATTTCGCGATTAAAATAGTGCAAAATCTTATGCGCTTGAAATTTGCGCGAAATTTTATCACAAAGAATCTTATTTGCAAACACGCCACCGCTAAAAATCACTTTTAGATTCGGCGCATTTTGACGCAAATCAAGCGCGATTTGCAGAATAATTTGCGCAAGAGTGTTTATAAATTTTGTAGCGATAAGCGCAGGATTGCCGTAATCGCGCACAATTCCACGAATGATTTTATCAATGCAAATCTCGCCATTTTTAATCTCAAAATTATAATGCGCCCATATTTTAGGCGTATAAAGAGACTCGATATATCCGCCACTCTCGCCCTCAAAACTCTGCGATTCTAATCCGCACATAAATGCCACAAAATCAAAGATTCGCCCCACAGAGCTTGTTTTTGGCGTATTTAGATTTTTTTGAAACATTTGGTAAAAAAGTGCGACATTTTGAAATTGCGATTCAAGTGGAATCGCCCTACCATACACGCTAAAAAGAACGCCAAGCGCGATTTTGCGAATATCTTTTATAGCAGATTCGCCCCCTAACAGCGCAAAACGGCTAAAATGGGCGATTCTATATAATTTATGTGCGTTAGCACACCGAATCTCGCCCATTTCGTTAGCTTTGCTTTCTCGAAATGACAGATTTTTCGATTCTAGATTCGCAGAATCTACAACGGAAGGAATCGCAGTAGTGCTTTCGTAGTTTTTTGGGATTTTTGGGGTGGAGACTAGACTTGGAGTCTGCGACACCCCAAAAATCCCAAAATCTGCGGAATGACTACCCGAGAACGAATTGCCCAACCAAAAAAACTCCCCACCCCAAATTGTGCCATCTTCGCCTAATCCCGTGCCATCAAAAACCACACCCAAAATATTTTCATCATTTTTGTGCGCCAAATTATTATCAAATAGACAGCTATAAAAATGTGCGCGGTGGTGGTAGATTCGCGCTATTTTCACACTAAAATCTTGTCCGCCCCATTTTTGCACCAAAGATTTTGCGATTTTGCTACTCTCATAGCCACTATGACAATCGCATAAAATCACACTAGGACGCACATCATAGAGTTTTAGCAAAAACTCAATCTCGCGCCTATAAGATTCTATCACGCTAATATTATCCAAATCCCCTATATAGCGCGAAATTAGCATATAGCCATTAAAAAATAGTGCAATTTGGCTCTTTTGGTGCGCACCTAATGCTAAAATCACTTCATTGCTCTTAAATTTTATCTGCCTTAAAAATGGGTAATCGCCCCGCCCTGCGCGGAGATTCATCACTACTCCATTACGCAAGATTCGCTTTAAACTATCATCGATGGGATTTATAATCGCGCGATTATAATCAAGCAAATAATCATAAATATGCGCTATTTTTGCCTGTGCTACGCTCTTATCGATGATAATAGATTCGCCACTCAAATTTGCCGAAGTAAAAATCAAAGGTTTATCGCAATCTTTAAAAAGTAGCTTATGAAGCGCAGAATAGGCGATTATAACGCCATAAGTATTTAAATGGCAACTCAAATTTTGTGGCAAAGCGACTTTTGGGCGATTTAGCAAAACAATGGGCGCGGATGGCGATAGAAGCGCGGTTTCCTCAACCTTTGAAATGTGAAAATATTTTTTGGCACTTTTTATGTCGCTAAACATTATCGCAAAGGGCTTTCGTGGGCGGGATTTTCGCGCTCTTAACTCTGCAATCGTGCGCTCCCTAACCGCGCAAATAAGATTAAATCCGCCAATTCCTTTAAAACAAATGATTTTGCCCTGCTTTATTTTCTCACGCACAAAGGCAAAAATCGCGCTTTGATTCGTAAAATCCACGCTAGATTCGCGCAAAATCATAGTGCCGTTTTTATCAAAAACCGCAAGTTTTATCCCGCAATCACTGCAACTATTTGGCTGTGCGTGGAATCGGCGATTTTTGGTATCGCTGTATTCTTGTGCGCACGATTTACACATTTTAAAGCCACTCATTGCCGTTCGCTCCCTGTCATAAGGCAGATTTTGAATGATTGTCCATCTTGGACCGCAATTTATGCAGTTTATAAAAGCATAGTTAAAACGCCTATCTTGCGGACTTTGTAGCTCTTTTTGGCAATCTTTGCAAAGTGCCAAATCACGCGGAATCGCAGAATAAAAATCTTTAAGATTCGCGCTTTTTTGGTTTTTTTGATTTGTTTTACTCGCCAAAATACAAAAATTGCTAAAAACTTTACTTTTTTCTACATTGCGAATCGAAATGCGCGAAATTATCGCATTTTGCGGAGGTTTCGCCTTTAATATTGCCACAAAATCTGCAATTTTTTGCGAATCTTTTGCCTGTATCAAAATACTTATATTAGAATTTGTATTTTTTACATAACCATTTACTTGTAATTTTCGCGCTAAATTATACACAAAAGGGCGAAATCCTACGCCCTGCACGAGTCCTGTGATAAAAATTTTTTTGGTTATCATAGCAGATTTGCTTTAAGATAAAAATTCAAAATACTTGTATTTAATCGCATTTTTGCCACCAAAAAATCCCTTTATAAAGGGCAATCTTTAAGATTGCTTTAATCTTACTTTGCCTAAAATTCGCCATTTTTTACAATTTTTAAAAAATGTAAATGGGATTTTATCCTAAAAATTTTTAATTTGGAGTTTTGACTTGAAAAGTATTTATGTAGGAAATGTGCCTTACAGCGCGACAAAAGAGCAGTTGAGTGAATTATTTGAAAGATTTGGCAAAGTGCATTCAGTGAAAATTATCCTTGACAAAGAGAGCAAACGCCCAAAAGGCTTTTGCTTTGTAGAGATGGAGGATAAAGAGGCTTTGGAAGCGATTGCAAAGTTAGATAATGAGGAATTTTTGGGCAGACGCCTAAAAGTCAATGAAGCAAAGGTAAGAAAGCCTTAAAGACAATTTGTATCTTGGGTAGCTATGTGGCAATCCAAAGATTCGCATAAAATTAAGAATGCTTATTATAAAATATCGCATTTTTAATGTTAAGGAATCTAAAAAATGAGCAAATCCAAAGCCCACGAATCTAGCCCACATAACCATAAATCGCATTCGTGTGCTTGTTGCGATTCAAGCGACATTACGCAGACAAATGATGATAATTTCAGCACAAAAAGGGAATTAGCATTTCTTTTGTCTTTAATCGCGGTATTTTTAGGCGCAGTGGCGGTTTTGCATTTTGTCGAATCCCAAGTCATAAAATATATATCAATCGGCATTTTAGTCATCATCTATCTAATCTCTGGCAAAGAGATTTTTGCAAATGCCTTTGCTAATTTCAAAAAAGGCGATTTTTTTGACGAAAACGCGCTAATGTTTAGTGCCACAATCGCAGCATTTTGCATAAATGCTTATGAAGAAGCGGTGGCAGTTATGCTATTTTTTCGCACGGGTGAGTTTTTTCAAGAAATGGCACTAAATAATTCTAAAAAATCCATAAAATCCCTGCTTGAAATCGCCCCAAATATCGCACATTTAAAGCGCGAATCCCAAATCATCGACATTGCACCCAAAGACTTGCAAATAAATGATATTTTTATCACTCGTCCGGGCGAAAAAATCCCGCTTGATGGCGTTGTGATAAATGGGGAGAGTTTAGTGGATACAAAGGCACTCACAGGCGAACCTATCCCCGTTTTGGCAAAAAAAGATAGCAAGATTTTGGGCGGGACGCTCAATCTAAATGGCGTTTTGGAAGTCCGTGCCACAAAACTTTACGCAGATTCAAGCATTGCAAAAATCATTGATTTAGTCCAAAATGCCACGCAAAACAAAGCAAAGGCAGAGAGTTTCATCACAAAATTTGCAAGAATCTACACGCCTATCGTGTTTTTCTTTGCGCTTTGTGTGGCGATAATCCCACCACTGCTTGGATTTGGCGATTTTAGTGAGTGGATTTACCGCGCACTTGTGGTGCTAATGGTTAGCTGTCCTTGTGCGCTTGTGATTTCCGTGCCACTCGCATATTTTGGCGGAATCGGAGCTGCGTCTAAAAACGCGATTTTAATCAAAGGTGCGAATTATTTAGAATCGCTTGCCGAAATTAGCCATATCGCCTTTGATAAGACGGGGACGCTCACAAAGGGCATCTTTAAGATTGTAAAGATTGAAGCGCAAAATGGTTTTAGCGAAGATGAAGTGTTGCAGTCCGCCTTTTGTGCGGAAAATTTCTCAAATCACCCCATTGCTTTGGCAATCAAGGCAGAATATGAAAAACGCATAAATAATCACACTATTTCACATTCTTGCACTCACACAACGCACGAAAATATAAGCGGTATGGGCATAAAAGCCACTTGCAATTATCAAAATATTTTGGCTGGAAATGATAAGATTTTACATAAATTCAATGTCCCTCACGATAATTGCCACATTCAAGGCACGGTGGCGCATATCGCGGTAAATGACAAATATGCGGGCTACATAATGATAGCCGATGAGTTAAAAGATGATAGCGTGTCGGCGATTCGCGCCTTGCGCGATTTGGGCGTGAAAAAAATGGCAATGCTAACAGGTGATAATGAATTTGCTTCAAAAGAAATCAGCGCGAGTTTGGGGCTAGATTGCGTGCATTATAATCTTTTGCCTGAAGAAAAGGCGCGAATCTTTAGCGACTTTGCAAGTGGCGCGAAAGGCAAAAGCGTCTTTGTGGGCGATGGTATCAATGACGCACCAAGTATCGCAGTAGCCGATATAGGCATAAGTATGGGTGGCGTGGGAAGCGATGTTAGCAAAGAGAGTGCGGATATTTTGATAGTCGATGATAGCATTACCAAAATCGCTACCGCCATAAAAATCGCACGCAAGACAAAGCGCATAATTTGGCAAAATATCGCCTTTGCATTAGGCGTGAAAGTGGTGTTTATCGTGCTAGGGCTTTTTGGAATCGCAAATATTTGGGAAGCGGTGTTTGGCGATGTGGGGGTGGCGTTAATAGCACTATCAAATGCAATGCGAATCTTAAAAGTGTAAGCACAGGCAATTTGTATTTACTAAAGAAACCGCGCTCCGCTTGTTTTGGGTGTGCAATTTCGTGGATTCCTGCACAAATCACGCTAGATTCCACGACTCCAAACTTACTATGATTCTACACATTTCTTTTTCATTTAAGCTAAAATTAAAATAGGGGGGGGGTAAAATACAATCCTATAAAAATTAAAAGGGCATAAATGCAAAGCAATAATTCAAACAAAAATGACAATAACTACAAAGCACAATGTGAATCTTTTATCAAAGAATGGCTAGGCAAAAATACTTTTCATAAATGCGAAACCATTGCTTTGGAAAACTACGAAGAGCGTAATGTTGAGTTTAAAGCCAAAGTTTGCAATGTATTTAAAATAGAAATCATAAAAAAGAAAAATGTGGCACAGATAAACGCATTTACAAACAACCTTAAACACAATAAACCACAATTTAAAGATGAGACATTTTATACAAGGCAGGATTACGAATTTGCATTAAAGAAAAATCTCGCTATTGCAAATGAAGTAGGTTTTCAAAAGCTATTTAATAGAATAAAAGATGGCGATTTTGGCATATTTAAAAAAGAATGTTATTTTTATATAGATGAAGCACGAATCACATATCAATATAAATGCCATAAATGCAATGGGTTAGGGCATTTGCGATGTGAGTGCAAAAATGGCAAGGTAAAATGTGGCTCTTATGGCTGCAAAAATGGCAGGATTAGACGCACTCAAAGCAAAAGCGGTTCGCCATTATTTTTTGTGAATACGCGTGTATCATCAAACTTTAATGTCGCACTGCCACTTTTACACAACAAAAAAGAGCAGGTATATTATGATGATTGCGATAATTGTCAAGGCACAGGATTGCAAACCTGCTCTAAATGCAATGGCAGTGCTATATTAAAGTGCGGTGCGTGTGATGGCAGTGGATTGCAATATGAAGTTGTAATTTTTGCGTGTAGCACGAATCCAAAATACAATTTTATCTACCCTGAAAATATCAATAAAAAAGAACGCAAAATCTTAAAAAACATAAATAATTTGCCTAAAATAGCGCATTTTGTGCGAGAATCTATCGAATCACAAAATAACACAATCTTTGAAAAATACAAAATTTCCGTGCCTTTTGCGACATTTAGCACGACTACAAATGGCAAAAACAGCGATTGGACTCTCTATGGCAAAAATATAAAGATTTTTAAGAAAAATATTTTTGCATTTAAAAAGTATGTGATTTTCGGTGGTATTTTTGTGCTTATCGTTGTTTGCGCCATCGCGTGTATATTATGGCTAAAATATATAAAATAAAGGATTTAACAATGCAAAATTTAGAAAATAATGATTTTATTCATAGTGAAACTTTAAGCGCATTCTTATCGCGTGAAAAACTCCAAAAAATAGATGGCAAATACAAGCCAAATCATAATCAGCTTAAAAGTCTCGTGTGCTATGATGAAGTGAATCTAGGCGAGATTGATACAAGCGAAATCACAAGTTTTAGAGAGCTATTTAAAAACTCCACTAGGCGCGATTTTAGCGGGATAGATTCTTGGGATACAAGCAAAGTAACGACATTTATGAGTTGCTTTGAAAATGCCGTGTATTTTAATGAAAATATTAACGCGTGGAATGTTAGCAATGGCACAAACTTTATGCAAATGTTTTATAATGCAAAGTCCTTTAATCAGCCACTTGATGGCTGGAAAATGAGCAGTGCGACAAATACCATTAGAATGTTTTTTCAAGCAAAAGAGTTTAATCAAAACATAGAATCTTGGGATATGTCTAATGTCGTTTGGGCGTGGGAAATGTTTCGTGGGGCAGAGAATTTTAATAGCCCACTAAATAAATGGAATGTCTCTAGCGTAACCAAAATGCAGGGAATGTTTCTTTACGCTAAATCTTTTAATCAGTCGCTTGATAAATGGAATGTCGGCAATGTAGTGGATATGCAGGGGATTTTTAGCGGAGCGCAATCTTTCAATCAAAACTTAAGCGCGTGGGGCGACAAACTAGGCAAAGTGCGCAATGCCAAAAGGGCATTTGCCGATACCAAATCGCTAACAAAAGATTTTTTGAAGGATTGGAAATTTTCTAGTTTTTGCGATAAAGAAAATATCATCAAAGGTAGCGCATTAGAGGCTAAAACAACAAGCACCGCAACAAAAAGTAAAAATCTTTATAATTTTGCCATTAGTCAAATTAACAAAAAAGAGATTCCAAACAAAATAAGGACATTTGAATCTAACACATTTAAGGAATCTTATATTAAATGGCTACCCAAAAATATCAAAGATGAAACTAAAATCTATCTAGCAAAGTGCGATGAAAACGACAATCTAATAAGTGGCGATGAAAAATCGTGGGATTTTGCTTATTATGAAATTTTTAATCGTTATTTTATGATAGAAAAGTATGAATCAAGCAACCAAAGCAATGAAATTCAATTAGAAAATCCTGCTTTTTACATTATCCAAAAGCGTAAAATTAGTGATTTGCAAAAAGATGAAAATTTTAGAGCAGATGAAGTCAAAGATATTTATGAAAGCAGTGATTTAAGCATAAAAATAGATTCACAAAATATGTGGATAGCAAATAGTGATTTGACAGATAATAGTGAGGCTATTTTGGGATTGCTAAATATTTTCATATTAGCACAAAGCTACATAATTCAAATGCAAACGCTAGAAGAAATAGCGCGCGACAATAGCGACAATTCAAAAGAACTGCAAAAATGCTATAAAAAAATATGCGAATTTGACTTGCGACATTACCGAAATCAACCCATTTTACAAAATACATTTTTGCAACATATTTGGCAAAAAATCTCTGCGGTTTATATGGTGGCACAAACACACGATGAGTTAAAAGAAGTTATCACGCAAATGGCTGGGCTTGTAAATGAGCGCAAACAAACGCTATTTAATTGGCTTATGTTTGCGGTGGCGGTATTTTCCGCGCTTGGTGCGATTTTGGCTGCGATTCCTGTGGTGGAAAAGTGGGTAAATTAGATTTGGCACTAAATCGCAGAATTTATCATAAAATTTTAAACCATTGTTTCCTATAATTCCACGCAAATTTTAATCAAAGGCAAAATTATGGTTAAACGATATGCGCGAGATGAGATGAAAAAAAAGTGGAGCAAAAAGGCGAAATTTAGCGCGTGGCTTGAGGTAGAAAAGGCTGTCGTGCGCGGATGGAATGAGCTAGGATTCATCGATGATAAGACGGCGGATAAAATCTGCAAGGACGCGAAATTTGATATTGATGAGATTGAGGAAATCGAAAAGGTTACAAAGCACGATTTAATCGCCTTTACGACTTCGGTGGCACACTCTTTGGGGGAAGAATCGCGCTTTTTTCACTATGGAATCACAAGTAGCGATACCATTGATACGGCGGTGGCACTGCAAATTCGCGATAGTCTTTTTCTAATTATTGATGATTTAAACGCACTTTTGGCAACTTTGGAGCAAAAGGCGATGGAGCACAAAGATACGCTTATGGTGGGGCGAAGCCATGGGATTCACGGCGAACCCATTACCTTTGGGCTTGTGGTGGCGATTTGGTTTGATGAGATTAGGCGACATTTGGATTGCTTAAAACGCACTCTGCAAATAGTATCGGTGGGTAAAATCAGCGGTGCTATGGGCAATATGGCGCATTCGCCCATTGAGCTAGAGGAAATTGTATGCAGAGATTTGGGGCTAGATTGCGCCAAAGTTAGCAATCAAATAATTCAGCGCGACAGATACGCAAGACTAATGTGCGACATTGCGCTTTTAGCAAGTAGCTGCGAGAAAATCGCCGTCTCTATTCGCCACTTTCAGCGCACGGAGGTTTATGAATGCGAGGAATTTTTCGCAAAAGGGCAAAAGGGCAGTAGCGCAATGCCACACAAACGCAATCCCGTGTTAAGCGAAAATATCACGGGACTTTGCCGAATCCTGCGCTCTTATGCGATTCCTGCGATGGAAAATGTCGCTTTGTGGCACGAGCGCGATATAAGCCATTCAAGTGTCGAGCGATTTATCCTGCCTGACGCATTTATAACGCTTGACTTTATGCTAAACCGCCTAAATGATTTGCTAAAAAATTTAGTCGTTTATCCCAAAAATATGATGAAAAATTTGGAGCTCACAGGTGGATTAGTCTTTTCGCAACGAATCTTACTAGAACTCCCCAAAAAGGGCTTATCACGCGAGGAATCTTACGCTATCGTGCAACGAAATGCAATGAAAGTGTGGGAAGCACTGCAAAATGGCGAAGCGTCTAAAAATGCCAATAAAGAGAGTTTGTTTTTGCAGTATTTGCTAAATGATAGCGAACTAACCGCCAAAATGTCGCCTGAATCAATCACGGAGTGCTTTGATTATGGCTATTATTTAAAAAATGTCGATAAGATTTTTAAGCGTGTGTTTGGCAAGCAATAGGGGCATTTAGTGCGTTGTGGCATAAAACTCTCGCACGATTTGCCTATCATCAAAGGGGATTTTTTTATCGCCGATGATTTGATAAGTCTCATCGCCCTTGCCTAAAATTAACAAAATCTCATCGCTTTGCAAATCTTTTAGCGCGGAGATTATGGCATTTTTACGATTCGCCTCCACGATGACTTTTTCTTTATTTGTGATTCCGCCCAAAATCTCATCAATTATATCCTCCGCCCTTTCATTGCGCGGATTATCGCTTGTAATATAAATCTTTTGTGCGTAAATTTCTGCGATTTTGCCCATTTTGGGGCGTTTTGTCTTATCGCGATTCCCACCTGCGCCAAAAACTACCACGATTTTCGCGCCCAAAAATGCCTCAAAAACATTTTGCATTCCCTCCGCCGTGTGGGCAAAATCCACCACCACAAGCGGATTTCTATGCACTACCTGCATTCGCCCCTCCACGCCACCAAATTCGCCCAAACTCTGCGCGATTTGCTCTAGCGATAAATCAGGCAAAACCAACCGCACTGCCGCAATCGCCGCAATTATATTATAGAGATTGTATTTGCCTGTGAGCGCGGATTCAATGCTTATATGTTCACTTTTTTTAGCGCGAAAATCATTCCATAATATTAGTGAGTGAATATTTGGACGCGCCGAATACGCCTCCACTTTAAGATTCGCAACATTTTCAATGCCGTAAGTGTAGGTATTTTCGACATTAAATCTTGCCAAATCGCAGTCCTTGTTGATTAGCTTTAAGCCACTATCTGCGAAAAACGCATTCTTTGTGTCAATGTAATTTTGTATAGTTTTGTGAAAATCCAAATGGTCGCTTTGGATATTTGTAAGAATCTTTAGCGCAAATTCTAACCCCTCAATGCGCTTTTGGGCGATTCCGTGTGAGCTAACCTCCATAATCACAAAGTCGCATTGTTGCTGACTTGCCATATTTATAAAATGATATAGCTCAAGCAGAGTGGGCGTGGTAAGTCCCTTTGGTGCGACTTGCGCGTCATTTATAAAAACGCCCCTAGTGCCAATCAACGCAGCTTTGAATCCGAGCGTAAGAAGCATAGAGTAAATGCAGCTAGCAGTCGTGGTTTTGCCATTTGTCCCCGTAATGCCGATGATTTTTGGTTGTGGAAGCAAGTAATTTTTTAGCTCATTTGGCACAATGACTTTGCAGGGCAGATTGTTTGCGTATTTTTCATTTAACGCAGTTTTCACAAAAATGCTATTTTTATCAATTTCTTGCGTGTTGTCGGTTAGATTCACGCCATTGTCTAGCAAAATTTTCATTTGCGTTTCCCTAAATCGCCACTAGATTCGCCAAAATCTTGCTCCGAATCTTGCCCTAATTTTTCGCTAGATTCGCGCCCCATTTTTTCTAATGCTTTTTTTAAAATGCCTTGAATCTTGCCATCATAGATGATTTCACTATCTAGCGTCTCAATGTATTGTAGCGAAATATGTGGCAAGTCATTTTCGACAAGCAAGTCCAAAAACTCCACGAAATCGCCCTTATTTGTGAAAATAATCTTTGTGCTAAACATCGCGTATTCAAAGATTTTCTTAAAATTACTAGCCGCCACTAGTTTCTTAAAATCGCTATACAAAATGCCATCAATATCGTTAATTTTGGCGTTTTCAAAGTCATTGACAAGCTCGGCAAAATGATTTGTATTTCTATCCAAAATGCTAATGATATTTAGGATAGTATCCTCTGCGTGGGCGATTTTTTGCAATTTTAGAATCTGATAATATTCAAAGAGTTTTTGTGCTTGCTCCTCGTTTTCAACGGCTATGTCGCTTAAAAGGACGCCGATTTTTGCTTCTTTATTGCTATCATCAGCAAGTGCCAAGTCATTATATAGTCGCAAAGAAAGCCCATAATCCTTTGCTAAAAACGCCTTTTTTGCTTTTGATAGCTTTGCTAAAATCTTTCTATCCAAGATTTTTACATTTTCCAAAATTTTGCCTTTTATCATTATTGTCATTGCGAGGGCTTTAGCCCGAAGCAATCCAAAAAATCTCTAATTCACACTCACCACTTCAATCTCAGGGTGAATCTCACTTCTTAATGTGCGCTCAATGCCATTTTTAAGCGTCCTATTGCTACTTGGACAGCCCTTACACGCGCCCTCTAGTCGCACAAAAACTCTGCCGTCCTTGATACTATCAAGCGTGATATTCCCACCATCAAGCAAAATACTAGGACGCAGTCGCTCTAACACACTCTCCACAGGCTCTAAAAGTTCCTCATCGCTAAAAATTACCATTTATAAACTCCCAAAAATTTGGCGTGGATTCTAGCATAAAAGATTAAAATGATTGTTGAAATTTTTGGCACGATTTTATGCTTTGATTTTTAGGACATTTTTAGTGTAAATTGCCCTAAACTTCAATATCTAAGATTCCATCTTCGCCGTAAATATTTATATGCTCTTTTTTGTGTGAATCCGCGCTGTTTTTAGGTGCAGATTCGCGCGAATCTGCTTCATAACCTTGCTTATTTCCGCTTTGCCCATCTTTGTCAATCTCTTTGCTTTCCTCTGTGGGGCGGACTTCTGCGATTTCTTGCATTTTCTCGCTAAATTCCTGTATGTTTATCGCATTTTGGGCGTTTGGAGCGTTTAACTGCGCTGCTTGCATTTGCGAATTTAGAAGCGTATTTTGGTTGATATAGGCGATATTGCCAACTTGCGTGATAGCCATTTTGCCCTCCGTAGCGTTAAAATGGTGCTAAAAGCGTTTGTAAATCGGCTAAAAAATCTCTAACATTAACCTTTGCAAAATCTTTAAATAACGCAAAATCAAAATTTGCAATGTGGCAAATGGCAACCTAAATCCATTTTACGCTTTTTACATTCAAATCAGCAATGCCAAAAATCTTTTTTATTTTGATTCACACCTTCACGCTAATCGTTCCATAATTGCTGTAAGCGACATTTGCGCCATCTTTTATTTTCACAAATTTTCGCTTGGTATAATCCACCAAAAAATTCCCGCCTTTTAGCTTGGCAAACGCTACCAAAATCTCGCCTGCCTTTTGCAAAATCTCTATCTTTACGCTCACATTTTTCGCGCTATGGATTATTAGATGAGAGCTAGGAATATCGCGTATGTGCATCCAAATATCATCACTTCGCGCATTATGCAGAAGTGCGATATTTTCATTTGCATTTTTGCCAATCGAAATTTTAGTATTTTCAATCAAAAAACTTTCATATTTTTGGGGCTTTTGAGGATTTTTTTTCGCGCTTTTTTTAGCAGGATTCGCGGGATTTTTCGCGCTTTTTTGCATTATCATTTTTATATCATTAGCATTTTTTGCGGATTCGATAAAGCTAATTTTTGCATTCAAAAAAGCGATATTTTCATCTAAATTTTGCTCTTGTAAAATGAGATTTTTTGCCTTTGCTTTTAGCTTTTTGCTTTTGGCAAAAAATTCATTTATGAGATTTTTGCGCAAATCTATATCATTACCCACGCTAAATACTAGTTTTTTGCCTTCATAGTCATTTAGCTCAATCGTGCCATTTTGGATTTTTGCTTGTGGATTTATCTGCAATAATTCGCCGATTTTTGCGTAATCTTTGGCGTGAATCTCTAGCGTATTTTTATTAGGTAAATTGCCTTTTAAAACTATTAGTTTTTTGATTTTTTGACTTAGATTTTCAATCGCCACGCTTTTAGCGTTTGTCAAATTACTTGTATTTTTTTTATTTTTATTATTGTGTAAAAATGTCAAAATATCGCCCTTTATTTCAAAGGGTTTTAATTTCGCGCTATCTTGCTGTGGTAGTGGTGTAAGGGCGATTCCATTTTTTATCACTCGACTATTTTGGGCGATTTTTCGCAGTGCTTCTAAAATCACACCTTTTGAATCCACCAAAATCGCATTTGTGTATTTGCCCGTAAATTCAAGCTGAAGCGTGGTTGTAAGCATTTTATATTGCATATTTTTTTGCATTTTTAATTGCAAGATTCGATTATTGCCATCAATGTCGCAATCTAAAATTTGTGCTTTGACGCAGTATTTTTTGAGTGCCAAATCAAAGGGCGCATTGTAAGTTTTTATCCCAAAATCCGCGCCTTCATCGCAAAAAATCGCACTTTTTCCTTTTGTCAAATCCACAAAAAATACATTTGAATCAAGCACTAATTTTATTAGATTATCACCCACGCGTCCGCAGTGCGTGATATTTTTGTAGGTTTTAAAGAGTTTGGCGACTTCTTTTAGGACAAAGATATTCATTTTAAATGCGCTAGTTTTTCTTTTGCGAAGTTTAGTGCCTCATCTGTGATATTTGCACCACTTATCATTCTAGCGATTTCGTTTATTCGCCCATTTTTATCAAGTAGCTTTACCGCGCTACCATTGGTGCTTTTTGTGATTAAATAGTGATTATTTGCAAAACTTGGCATTTGTGATTGATGAGAGATGGCAAAAATCTGATAGTTTTTTGACAAAATCGACAGACATTCCGCCACGCCCTCACTCTCGCTACCGCTTAAATTCGCATCAATTTCATCTAAAATCAAAATCCCGCAATTCGCGCTTGAATCCGCCTCGATACACATTATCGCCAACTTCAAGCGATTAAATTCGCCACTGCTTAAAGTCGCAATGGTAGAATTTTTTAGCATAATTTCAAGTTTATCTATACCCTTAAAGCTCATTTCAGCTCTGCTAATTGTCGCTTTTGGCTTATTTAGCTTCAATCTATCGCAGTAATGCGCCAACTTCGCGTTAAAATCCTGCAAGGCATTTTCTCTAAATTTGCTAATTTCAGTGGCTTTTTTTTGCGTAGATTCGCGCAAAATGGCGAGTTCTTTTTCAATGGTAGTTTTATTAAAAGAGAGATTTTCATAATGCTCCAAATCCGCCTTTTTCTGCGCCAAATGCTGTAAAGTCGCCTCAATGCTACCATATTTATGCACGAAATTTGAAAGTGATTCAAGGCGATTTAGGATTTCTTCAATGCTATCTTGCGATAGATTTTCTAGTCGCTCTTCCTCATCAAACACAATTCCCTCAATCTCGCGCAAAACTTCACCATAAATTTCCTTGCTTTTATCAATAGATTCCAAAAACGCTACAATCCCGCTAAAACCATCTAATTGGGGCTTTATCGCAGCGATTCGCTCCAAAATTTTCTCTTTTTTGGATAAATCTTTTTTGATTTCTAAAAGTTCCTCATATTCGCCCACTTTTGGATTTACAGATTCAATTTGCGCTATTTCATACGCGGCAAATTCACGCAAAGACGCGACATTTTTTTCCTCATTTTCTAAAATCGCTAGTTCATTTTGCTTGGCAATGAGATTTGCAAAATCGCTCTCAAAAGATTCGCATAGCTCTTTGAATCTAGCCTCCGCAATCAGCGAATCAAGCGTTTTTAGCAGATTGTCCGCTTTTAGTTCATTAACCGAATGCGCCGTGATATACTTCACATACTCGCCAAATAGCTCTTTTGCGCGTTTTTTAGAAAAACTCTGCGCATTTAAAAAATATTTGATTTTGTCCTTTTTGACAATGCTTAAAATTAACTCCGAATCCGCTTCAATATCATCGGGCAAGGGGATTTGCGCGTTTATATCAAAAGTCGCTTCGATTAGATTCGCATTTGTTTCTTTTAACCCAAAAAGTGCCAAAATGCTCTCCATTAGCACAGATTTCCCGCTCCCACTAACGCCACTAAAGATATTAAACGCAGGACTTGGCGTAATGCAAACCTCCCTAAAAGTAATGGAATCTTTAATCAAAAGTCGCTCAATCATCTGCCTTCAAAACTCCAAAGCCAAATTTTTGAAATTATACATAATTTTTTGCATTATTTTGGGGATATTAAGATTCTAATCGCCCCAGCCAAATTTTTCGCGTAGGACGGCAAAATAATCACGCGCTTTGTCATAAATCAAATGCGCATTTTTATCCAAAATGCTCACGCAAAATTTCGCACCTTGCGGAAAATCAATAATGTCTTGCCCATCGATGATAATCTTTGCTCTGCCCTCACTTACGGCAAATTCTAGGCTAAACTCATCATTTAAAATCAAAGGCTTTTGCGTGAGCGAGTGCGCACACACGGGCGTTAGCAAAATATTGCGATTATATGGATAGACAATCGGTCCCCCAGCACTGATATTATACGCACTAGAGCCTGTGGGAGTGCCGATGATAAGCCCGTCCGCGCGATAAGTATTGAAATATTTGCCGTTGATTTTTGCTTCTATGCTAATCATACCTGAAATATTTTGCTTTGTGATAAGAAATTCATTCACACAGCGGAGTGTTTGGGGATTTTGTGGTGCGTTTGGATTTGTGCTATTAGATTCGCTTATAATTTCGCCTTTTAAAAGCAAATGCGAATAAAGCGCGAAATCACCCCTTTTTAGCTTTGATAAAAAATCGCTTAATTCATCGATTTGAATCGCAGTCAAAAAACCAACGCGTCCCATATTTACGCCAAAAATAGGCTTGTTAAAGTCGATTGAATGACGGATTAGCGAAATTAGCGTCCCATCGCCACCGATACTTACCAAAACATCGCTCCACGCGCAGAGTTCTGCGAATCTAATGCCATTAGATTCGCCTATCATCTCCGCGCTATTAGCTTCAAGGGCGATTTCTATGCCAAAATCATTTGCGATTCGCACAAAAAGCGCAAATGAATCTTTTAGGGTTGGCGTGTTTGGGCGCAAAAACACACCGATTTTATCAACTAATACGGCTTTTTGCTCCATATTCGCACCATATTAAAATACAATTCGCACCTAATGCGCTATCGTTGCAAATAATAAGCTTTTACTTGAAAACCTCTCTTGCCACGCGCTTGCTGACTTGGACCCTCAAATGCAGCGACATTAGAATAGCCTCGCATAATGGCGATAATCCCCTCACGCGCACGAAAACTAGCTAATCCCTCTTGTTTTAGCTCGGCACTTGGACCTGAATATGGATTGCCATCAACGATTCCGCTAACCTCAATGGCAATTAGCTCGTTATTTGCGTCAATTAGCCTTTGCACTGCGCTTAAAATCTCATCTTCGCATTTTTTTGGCATATTCCACCTGCCATTACGCATATTGCTACACAGATAAATGTCCGCATTGTTTGGCTTAATAGTGTATTTTAGGCTTGCAACCATAGCTTTGCCTTTGGGTGCGGTTGTCGCCACAGGTGCGGGAGTTGATTTAGGTTGCGTTTGTGCTACGGGCTGCGGGGCTGATTTCGGTGCAGGTGGTGGCGTTTGCGCTACTTGCTTGGGCGTGGATTTAGCAGTAGGGGCAGGTGTTGGTTGCGTTACTGTGGGCTGCAAATCGGATTGTGAATTAGCAGGTTGTAAATCCGCCACGCTTGAATCTGCACTCAAATCTACCGCAGGTGGATTCACATCTTGTGCGAACTCTATGGGCGCATCATTTTCATACGCCACGCCCTCTTGATTGTAGAAAAATATGTAGGTAATAAGTCCTAAAATGATTACCATTAGGGCAATTAGCCCCAAAACCAATATCGCTTTTTTGTTGTCCTCGTTTTCATCGGCGTTACCAAATAATCCCATTTTTGTGCTCCTTAGAATATTTAAAACGAAATAATCGCCAAATTAAAGAGAAACTTTAACTAGCGATTTCAAAATTATGCTTGATAATATCGAACGCTTCTTTCAATTCGATAAATTTTATATTATATGCCTCGATGATTTTCTCATCTTGCCCAAAGACTTTATCGGGGTGATATTGCTTGATTAGCTCCAAATATTTCGCACGAATCTCAAAAAAACTCTCACTCTCATCGCAACCCAAAATGCGATATGCGTTTTTAAGATTGCGCTCTGCTTTGGTGAGATATGATGGATATTTTTTGGGCTTAAAGCTATCATAGTCAAATTCCAAGCGCACATTGTGGATAATCTTGCTACCGATTATATCCATAATCGAACTCCAAAACGCGCTATTTTGCGTATCCAAATAAATATGGCATAAATCACTGCTAATGACTAAATGCGACAAAATCGCGCCAATGTAGCGTTTAGCGATATGATTTGGTCTATCTAAAATCAGCACCGCACGATTTGTCCCTAAAATGCGAAAAGATATATTCACACACTCCACAAGTGCGTTTGTCGAAAGGATTTTGATACGAATGGGTAGATAGCTCATCTCTAAAATCGGGTCTAAATCCGCATCAATCTCATCACAAGCCCCCTGCGTAGCCAAATGATAAACCCAAGTGATAAAATAATCCTTTTTAAACCGCGCCCCATCATCCAAAATCAAAATCGAACTTGATAGGTGTGAAATCTGCTGAAAATGCTTTTTTGCATAGTTAAGAATCCGCGTGAGTGCGGGATTGTATTCCTCAATGCTAATTTGCACAAATCTACTAAACGCCTCAACTCTCACAAAAATCTATCCTTGCCTAAAATTTAAATTTTTCTTTAAATATCTTTGCGTTTCGTAAGCAAAAAGGATTCCGTTAAATATCATTTTTATTTAAAAATTCTTGCAAAATCTTTGTAATTTTTTCGCCTTCAAATTGCGCACTAAATTGTATCTTTGCGCCAAAAATCCCACTTTTTTCCAAAAACTGCTCGGCGCGAGATATTTTTAGATTTTCTACCTTGCTTAAATCACGCAAATCTTTGCCCTTGCTCTCAATTATGCAATATATCTGCTCACCATTTTCACACTTCAAAACATAAGCAAAATCTGGCGTATAGCTTATCCCACCTGCCACAGGGATTTTTAACGCATTTTTAGGAATTTTCGTAAAAACCTCCACTTTTTCAATATCATCTGATAAGATATTTTCTCTCTCAATTTCCGAGTCATAAAACAATTCATCAAAAAGATAGCTGGGCGGAATTTTTTTATTCTCCTCTTCGTTGCCTTTTTGTCTGCCTAAATTGCCACTTTCTATGCTCGGCAATTCTTTGCCTTTTTCGTCCGTAAAACTCGTAGGGTGAATACTGCTTGCGATTTTGACAAATCCCACTTCAAAGCTACTTGTCGCATTTTCAAACAAAAATCTATTAAATTCACTTTTTAGTAGGGCAACATTTCGCGCATTAAAAAATTGCGATTCAAAGCCCACAGATTCTAGCACTTTGCGTAATGTCCCCACATTTACCAAAAGTGCGTTTGCGCTCTGCTGTAAAAACTCGCTTTTGCCCATTGCTTGATATTGCATATTTTTGCCATCGCTCACATTTTCTTTGCGCAAAATTTCTTGCAAACTCGCGCTATTGTCCCTCATTTCTAGTCGTTTGGTTGTCGTGGTGATATTTGATTGCACAGCTTGATTTTGCATAAATTCACGCAAAAATACTTCAAGCAATGCGCTAAATTCTCCCTCGCTTTTGATTTTATACTCTAAAATCACTTTTTGATTGATAGTCTCCCAAAGTTCTCGTAAAATTTTGTAATTATCACGGCGGATATGCGCCTTTGTTTGTGTTTTGCCACTTTGTCGCACTTTGTCTTTTTGTAAATTTTCTTTGTCAAAGGCGTTTGGATAAAGTTCTTTTAGCCTTAACATACCATTTTCTAAAAACACCAAATTCTCGTCAATCACGCCTTTTTCCACTAGCTCCATTTGTAGTTTTAGCCTGCTTAACCCTGAAACTTCACAAAGTTTATCTATCATCACTTCATCTAGCTTTGTAGCATTTTCACTAAATATCACGCCACTTTGGGCATTTATATCACTTATAAGGCTTTGCGCAAAATCTCGCTCACTATCATTTACTATATAATGCAAATAATGCGCCCCAAAATCACCATCATTCCCCACGCGCGACATATATTCATTCACAGGCAGCCTAAGCCCACGCCCAACCTCTTGGAGTTTGCTTATCTCGCTTCCGCTAGAACGCAACTTGCATATCACAAAGACATTTGGATTGTCCCAGCCCTCACGCAAAGTCCATTTAGAAAAGATAAAACGCCTTATATTCTCGCAGCTTAACAGCTTTTCTTTGTCGTGTAAAATTTCATTTATCTCACTTACGACATACTCTTCTTTATTTGAGTTATCTTTGGAAAAATACCCGCCGCTAATGCCTCGCAAATCACGCAATGACTTTTCTAAATACTCCTTATAAAACCCACTCGCCTCTTTTAAATTCTCACGCATTAAATTCTCGGCGATTTTTTCAAACTCGATTCGCAAAATCTCATTTTGCTTATTTTCGCTACGATAGCTTACAATATCCTCGATAAAAAATAGCGTGAGTGGCTTTATCTTTGTCTCGCTTTGCATTAGCACCTTTTCTAGCGCGAAATGCGCTTGCAGTGCTTCGGTAAGCATTTGTGTTTGCATTTGTGGCAAATACGCATTTAGGTTAATCCTATCGCCCTTTTTTAGCTCGTTGTTATCGTCTTGATTGTTGAGTTTAAATTTTGTGATTGCGTTTGCTTTTTTGGTTTTCATCTCCACACACAAATGCGCTAAATTCTCATCTATCACGCCCAAACTCTCACCAGCATTTAATCTCACTTGCCTAAGTGCTCCGCTTTTGCCCTGCTCTTTGAGTTCAAATTTGGCTTGATTGTTTTCTATGCCGCTAAATTCTACCCATTTGTGCTTTTCGCTACCTTGTGCCTCGCAGACACTGATTTCCACGCCTTTGACTAGATTGTCATTAAACGCACTAATGGCGTTGAGTTGGTAGATAAGATTGTGATATTTATTTCCTCGCCCGTCCTCTTTAAATGTCGCGCCATAGCGAAAAATCATCTGCGGATTTATGGCTTTTTCTGTTTTATTCACAATCCTCGCCCACGCCTTATTTGTCTCATCAAACCTATGCGGCTCATCTACAATGCACACCGCATTTACCGCATTAAGCGCGTCATAAGGATTGCTAAATTCATCACACAAGTTTTGTTCATAATCCTCATTCATCGAAGTCGCCGTAAGCATTTGGGCGTTTATGATTAAAAAATGCACCTCTTTTGGATTGTCATTTTCTATAAAATCACGCAACCCATTTGGCATTAGCTTTCTGCTTTTTTTGCCGGCTTGTTTTTTAGCTTCGATTGCATTAGCAATGATTTCAAGCTCAAATTCGCTTTTAAAATGCTCTCTTGTAGCAACGGCTTGTAAAAAGTTAAGCGTGTTGGCTTTTATGGCTAGGCTTGGGACGATGATGATAAATTTTCGCAACCCAAATTCCTTACACAACTCTAATGCCATTTTAGTGTAGGTGTAAGTTTTTCCCGTCCCTGTCTCCATACATATATCAAACACCCTTGTAAGCGTGTGCAAAGAATTTATATTCTCTCGTTTTTGCAGCTCTCTTAAATTTGCGCTTAAATTTGAGTCGTTAATGCTTATCTTTGGGTTAAAACTTTTGTTTAAGATTGCTTCTACGCGCGCACCTTTTAAGGCTAACAAAACACAATCTATCGCCTTGCTTTGGTGTGGCAAATTTCTTTCATAACTAAATCCCATTAAGCAAACCTCGCTCGCACAAGGATTTTAAGCCCTTTTTTATTAGCATAAGAAGTTATGCCCTCTGCTAATTCGCGGATTTTCGCACTATCAAAGGCATTGTTTAGATAGCTTATCTCTTTAATCACAAAATCTTTGTCGCTATCGATTCGCGAAATCAAAGCTTTTAACGCACTAGAATCAAAGCCACCATTTAGCAAGTAGAGATTTTCCCCTGCCAAAATTGCGCTATATCCGCCTAAATCCACTTGAATATTTTGCGCATTTAATGGCGTAAAATCTTGCAATCTAAAAGTCTCCAAAAGCGCGTTTTTATCACTATCGCTTAAATCAACCAAACTGCCACTTTGTGAATCTAAATTATTTTCACGCAATTCATAGATTTTAAATCCTAAATCCGCAGATTCTCTCTCTTTTGCGAAAGATACCCCGCCCCAAACCCCTCCCGCAAGGGGAGGGGCTTCTTTTGATTCCCCATCCCTTGCGAGAAAATCGCCATTTTGTTCCCCCTCCCTTGCGGAGGGGGCTAGGGGGTGGGTATTGTCATTGAGAGAATCGCGTAGCGATTCGTGGCAATCTATTGTATTTTGTTTGGATTGCTTCGGCGATAAATCGCCTCGCAATGACGAAGTAGCGATTTTGTTTGCCGCGCGTTTAATGCGCTCTTTGGTAATGTCAAAAATCGTAGGATTTTCGCTTCCTAGCTCATTTTTACAAAACTCATAAGCCGTTTTTGATTTGCTTTTGTCGATAACTTCATCTAACTGCACCAAAATAAACTCTCTATTGCCTTTATCTTGGGCGTTTAACTCCATAACCGCTTGGGCAGTCGTTCCGCTTCCTGCAAAAAAGTCTAAAATAATATCGTTTGAATTTGGCGTGGTTGAAAGTTGCAAAAGCGTTTTTATTAAATTTAGTGGTTTTGGAGTATCAAAAATTTTTTGATTATTAAATAAATTCAAAATTTCTTTCGTTGCGTCTGTTGTAGTTCCATAGTCGGTAAAAATTGTTCTAGTTTTTATGATTTTTTCCTTATCTTTTACTTCGTCAAAATAAATTACTTCATAAGGCGTTAATCTTCCTTTGCTATTTTCTTGCCAATAAATATGTTCGCTATCTAAATTTTCAGGTTTTTTACGCCAGTTCCCTTCTTTACCATTTGGGGCAACAGGATAAACATCATTTCCGTTTGGGTCTTTGATAGGATAAAAAAGGCTCGGTGCATTTTCTCTTAAAGCATTGCTTCCCCATTTTTCTAATTTCATTATTTTTGCTTTTTTGCCATTGATGATTTTGTTAAAATCTGCCTCATCGTGTGCTCGTTTATCATCATTTATTTCCCATTCTTTTTTTGTATAACATAAAATATACTCGTGTTCTTTGGCAAAGTATTGTGAATCTTGACTTCCGCCTTTTTTCTTTTGCCAAATAATATTAGCCACAAAATTTTCCTCCCCGAAAATTTCATCACATAAAAGTTTTAAATTTGCCTGTTCGTTATCGTCAATGCTAATAAAAATCACGCCGTCCTCGCGCAAAAGCTGCCTAGCGATATATAAACGCGGATACATAAAACTAAGCCACGCGCTATGCGTGCTAGAATTTTTAAGCGTAAGATTAAGTATGCTGCTTGCTTCTTCAATCTCTATATTTGCCATTTGCGCCAAACTCTGCGGCGTGAAACTTCGCTCGTCATTGTAGATAAAGTCTCCATTGCCTGTGTTATAAGGCGGGTCGATATAAATCATCTTTACTTTGCGGTAATAAGCGTTTTTTAGGTGTTTTAGCACTTCTAAATTGTCGCCTTTGATAAGGACATTTTTAGAATTTGCATTTTGCGGCTGTGCGTTGTGCGCGGAATCTTGCGCAATCAGCGTGTGTGTAGGTAAATGACGCAAGAGTTTAGCATAAGACTTGCCAAGCCAATTTAGGCTGTATGACTCTTTTGAGAGTGAAAACGCCGCTTCATTTTCTAAATCTTGCGTTGCTGTGTTTGTTTGTGCGTTATTTTCTTGTGCCAAATCCAAAATAGCCTCTTGAAGTTTTTGTGGCATTAAATCGCCGTTTTTGTCAAAGCACTGCGGAAAATGCTCTTTAAGTGCGTGGAATCTATCTAACATAATTATTTTGTCCTTCTAAAATCAAAAATAAATCTCGCATTATAGTAGAGAGTTACTAATAAAACTTTGAATTGCAGTCGAATCAATGCCACTTACCCACGCAATGTCCTTTATGTCGATATGTGAAATCGTCCGTGAGCGAAGCAAAAAATCTAAGCGCGAAAAATGCACCCTTGCTTCGTAAGCATAAATTTGCGATTTGGCATTAGATTCGCTTTTAGATTCGCTACTCAAATCTAAATTTAACTCCGCGCTTTTAGATTTATCGAATTTTGTTAGCGTTAGATTTGCGCTCTCTACTTGCGAATCTGCCCATTTTTGCAATGCAAAAGCCACACTTAAAAGCACAATCGCAATGCTACTTAAAACAAACAACGCAATTTTCGCCCATTTGGGGAAAATACCACCAAAATTTTTCATATTTGTCCTTCGAATCTAAATTTTAAAAACGCAAATTGTAGCATAAATTCACGCAGTCAAATGCTCCCATAATATTTTTGTGCCAAGCGCGATTAGCACGACTCCGCCTAGCAAAGCCGCCTTGTTGCCCAGAAAAAGCCCGAAGCGATTGCCGATTTTTAGCGCAATGATGGAGCAAATTGCCGTGATTGCGCCTATAATCGTTGCACAAAGGACGATGTCGCTTTGCTCAATCGCTAGACTAACGCCAACTGCGAGTGCGTCAATGCTAGTGGCGATGGCAAGTGGGAGCATCGCGCGAACGCCAAATTCTGCGCTATTTGAATCGCAAGTTTGCGCTGTGAAAGATTCGCATATCATTTTTGCGCCGATGAGTGCAAGTAACCCAAATGCGATGAAATGGTCGATTGCGCCGACGAATCCGCCGATTGCCACACCTAAAAAGTAGCCCAAAAGTGGCATTAACGCCTGAAATCCGCCAAAGTAAAGCCCTACGATTGCGCACTGCTTTGGCGTAACGCGCTTTACGCTAAAACCCTTGCAAAGGCTCACGGCAAAGGCGTCCGCCGCTAGTGCTAGTGATAATAAAATGACGCTAAAAACTCCCATAAATTTCCTTTAATCTTTGCGTGGAATTATAGGATAAAATGTGGATTGGCGCAAAAAAAAAGGGGGGGGGTTGTAAGTGCGAATCGTTATTGTGAGAATTTGGCTTGTCAAATTCGTGGCAATCCAAAAAAATACCCACTTGTCATTGCGAAAAGTCGGCACGACTTTGTGGTAATCCAAACCAAATCCGTCATTGCGAGAATCGCAAAGCGATTCGTGGCAATCTATTTTTTAGATTGCTTTGGTTTTTGTAAAGCCCTCGCAATGACGAATGGGAGTGGATTGCTTCGTTGTTTTCGCTTCGCTTAAACTGCCTCGCAATGACGAAAAAGTGGGCAAATCATCATTGCAAACGCAGTGAAGCAATCATTATTTTTAGCAATTTTGATTTTGTTGCGAATCTAATTTTGCATTAAAAAAGCACAGCGACAAATGAATTTTTGCTATAATTTTGGCATTGCATTTTGCAAAATCTAATACAAAGGACTTAAAAATGGACGCAGGACGCAAGATTTGCGTGGTATTTATCGCAATATTTATGATTTGCTTAAACGCAGACGAATCGCAAGTTGGGGGGGGGGGGATATAGATTCCACTAATCTCACTTTAACTAATCCGCAAAACACGACAGATACAAATCATACAAAAATCACATTACTTCCACCACAAAAGCAAAAATCAGGCGGATTTTTTGGCGCGGAATTTGGTGTGGGTTTGAGATACAGTAATTTACTTGCAAATATTTTTAGTGGCTATCAATGGTATTTTATTGATAGCAATCCATATTTTCAACTAGGACTGCGTTTAAGGGGACATTTTGGATATATAAATACAATCAAAGATTATTATAACATTAGCAATTACAGCCAAAGAATCAATGGCTTTCAGTATGGATTAGAATCGCATTTGGTGATGGACTTTTTAAACACTGCCAAACATACTTTAGGTGGGCATATCGCGGTTTTGAGTGGATTTGGTGGGATTCATACATTTCATAAATCTTATGGTTGGTATGGTGTAGAAGAGCAAAATAAAAAATGGATTCAAACAAAATTATATGTCATTCCATTTAGCACGGGGATTCATTATTACTATGATACAAATCATCAAATATTTGCAACCTTTAAATTGCAACTGGGAGTGTATTATTATCCAGATACATACCAATCATATTATACATATTATTCATCGCCTTTTGTGCTTACACTGGGCTACTCATATAAATTTTAGGGAGGTGCATTATGACAAAAATAAGATTCGCTCCGCAAGATAGGCAAAAACTTGCAGAAATTTTAATGCTATTTTTTATCCACAGCAACACACAAGGGCGATTTATCCCAAGCGAAGCAAATCCAAGTGCAATAATAAATCCGCTAAATGATTTTTTGGCAAAATATAGCTATATTGCGGATTGTTCTTTTGGGCGCAATGGCGGATTTTCACATAATCCATATATAATTTTCATTCGCAAAGACACGCCACATATTCGCGCAAGTAAGGGCGTTTATTGTCGTGTGTGCTTTCATAGAAAAGAGATAGATTCGCGTAAAATCGAAGTTAGCGTGAATCAATCCTATCAAAATAGCTATGAATTTTTGGCAAAAGATAAAGTGCAAAAATATATCGATGATAGCGCGAAAACTAGCTTTTTCCAATATCCAAACTGCGATACTAGCGACATTATCGATAAATTAGAAATGGATTTAAGCTACTTTGTGGCAATTCCTATCAATAAGCTAGAATCTACGGACAATATTTCACACACGCAAATCAAACAAATACAATGCAAATGCTGTGGGGTGCAAAAAGATTTTAGCGAATTTTACTTTGTCGATGGTGGATTAAAAATTGATGGCATAGAAAATCTAAAATTTGAAGTATGCAAACAATGCGTAAGTGCTTTGGATTATTTTTGCGTGAAATGAGCGAAATAGGACTTTGGGCGTCCCATTGAGCGAAATTTTATGTAAAAATAATCCAAATGATTACCCAAATACAAATTGCCGACTACCCATTAAAATAAACCAAACTAGAACCCCAAGTAAGCCCCCCGCCAAACGCGTCTAATAGCAATAAATCGCCGTTTTTTAATCGCCCATCATTATAAATCTCATCAATCGCCATAGGGATACTTGCAGCGGAAGTGTTGCCGTATTTTTGCACGGTTAGGACGATTTTTTGCGAATCCATTTTGAGCGTCTCTCCCACTGCATTTATAATCCGCAAATTCGCTTGGTGTGGGATAAAAAAGTCAATGTCATTTGCACTTATATTGTTTTTTGCTAAAATCTCGCTTACATCGCTTACTAGCGTCTTAACTGCGAGTTTAAAAATCTCATTGCCTTTCATTTGAATCTTTGCATTATGTGGTGTGCAAAGCAGATTCGCATACTTTCCATTCGCGCTTATGCTAATATCCAAAATCGACTTTTTAATATTGTCTGTCTGTCCCACAACCGCAGCTCCCGCGCCATCGCCAAAGAGAATACAGGTGCTTCTATCGCTAAAATCAAGCACCGAGCTAGTCTTTTCCGCGCCCACAAGCAAGATATTGCGATACGCACCACTCTCAATGTAGGACTTTGCAATGGAGAGCAGGTAGATAAACCCGCTACACGCCGCCGAAATGTCAAATGCAGGTTTATCCCAAATGCCTAGCTTGTGCGAGATAAGTGTCGCAGTGGAGGGCATACAAAGATAGTCAGGCGACAAAGTCGCGCAAATCACTATATCAATATCATCTGTTTTTAGATTCGCGCGTTTTAGAGCGATTTTTGCCGCTTCCACGCCCATATCGCTTGTGCTTTGCGATTCATTAGCAAAAAATCGGCTCTTAATCCCTGTGCGTTTCGTTATCCATTCATCGCTAGTATCTAGCGTTTTTTCAAAGTCCGCATTGCTAACGCTACGACTAGGCACAAATGACGCTATGGATTTTAGCGAAGCATAAATTTTAGGGCGAATCTCAGGCATTGTTACGCTCCGCTATGAATTTTTGCGCGAAATATCAGTGCGCAAATCATTGTGCGAATTTTGGCGTGAATCTTGGTGCGAATCAAAAATATGCGTGATTTTCTCAACCACACGCGATTGAACCGCGCTTATGCCTTGATAAATAGCACATTCAATCGCCCGTGCATTGCTTTTGCCGTGGCAGATAATTAGATTTTTATTCACGCCCAAAAGTGGCGCACCGCCATATTCTGCGTAATGTGTGCGCTTTTTTAGTGCTTTAAAAACGCCTTTCATAAGCAATGCGCCGATTTTGTAGCGCAAACTTTTGCTAATTTCTTCTTTTAAAATCGCTCCAATTGCTTCTGCCACGCCCTCACTTGCTTTAAGCACCAAATTGCCATCAAATCCATCGCATACGATTACCTCAACACTAGCATTAAAAATGTCATTACCCTCGACATTGCCCTTGAAATATGGAAAATCTTTAAGAATCTTAAACGCCTCTTTGGTTAGCTCATTGCCTTTGGAATCTTCCTCGCCATTAGCCAAAAGCCCCACGCGTGGGCTATCATAGCCTAGCACGGATTTTGCATACTCATAGCCCATCTGTGCAAACTGCACTAAATGCTCTGCCTTGCAATCCACATTCGCCCCAGCATCCAAAATCACGCTAGGATTTTTGCTTATGCTAGGCATAGTCGTGCAAATCGCAGGACGCGAAACGCCATTCACGCGCCCAAATTTAAGCGTAGCAAGGCTCATACTTGCTCCACTATGTCCCGCAGAAATCACCACATCGCCCTTATCTTCGCACACAAGCTCGACTGCTTGATAAATCGAACTATCTTTTTTCTTTAACGCGGTAGTCGCACTTTCTTCCATCCTAATGAAATCTGCGCAGTGGTGAATCGAAACGCGCTCATCTGGCGTGATATGCTTACGAATCTCGCTCTCATCGCCCACAACAATCGCGCTAAAATCACTTCGTGCATTCAAAGCAGCCTGTAATCCTGCGATAATAGGACTTGCGCCGTTATCGCCACCCATCGCATCAAGCACTATTTTCATTATTTATAATTGCCTGTTTCTTTGCAGATTGTGTGTGGGAGCTTCCAATTCCCGTTTTTGTCCTTTATGGGCATTTGCAATTTGACTTTGTAATGCGTCCTGCGTTTCAAACCTCTTGTCCTACTAACGCGTCTTTTGGGAACAACTGCCATTTTAAACCTCCTTTATAAAGTTAATCTTTTGTGTGATATTCTAATTTTATCGATTCAATTTCGCCTAAAAATAGCGAATCTAAATCGATAAAATTATCAAAAACCTCAATCACGGCAGGATTTTCATCGCTTGATTCGGCAAAATCATTTGCGTGGATTATATGCGATTCACGGCGCGAATCTTGCCATAGCCCATTTTTGACAAATAGCATTAAATGTAAATTTAGATTTTTCATAAATTCCTCACCACTTTTATCACAAATTAGCTGTATCTCCCCGCTCATTGTTGAATCTAGCCTTACTAATCCATTTTCTAACCTAGAAATTTTGCCATCGATTTTTATGTCAAAATCACTATCTTTTAGATTTAGCGTAAATTTTTTTGGCTCTATTGCGATTTTTCTAAACTCGATTTTCAAAAAATTACCCTAGATTCGCGCTAAAATTTACAAAGATTCACAACTAGATTCAAGCCAAGATTCGCTACAACTCGCCAAATCTAGCTTATTTGCGTTTGCGAAAAGAAAAAGGCGATTTCATTTTTCGCATTCTCCAAGCTATCGCTGCCGTGCACCGCATTTGCATCAATGCTCTCTGCAAAATCCGCGCGAATCGTGCCTTTTGTCGCCTTTTTCGGGTCGGTATCGCCCATAAGCTCACGATTTTTTCTCACAGCATTTTCGCCCTCTAGCACTAGCACCACGACAGGTCCGCTTGTCATAAAATCCACCAAATCCCTAAAAAACGGGCGTTCTTTGTGAATCGCATAAAAATCCTGCGCGTTTTTGGTGCTTAACTGTAACTTTCTCATCGCGGCGATTCGCAAACCGTTGCTCTCAAATCTATCAATGATTTTGCCAATCGCATTCTTTTTTACGGCGTCTGGCTTGATAATCGAAAGTGTCCTCTCCACGAAAATCTCCTAATTTTTTTAAAAATAAAAGCGCAATTCTAGCATAAAAATTTTAGATTTTGATTAAAGAGTGCATTTTGATTTGTAGATTCTTGGATTGCTTCGATTCGGCAGTGCCGAATCTCGCAATGACGGCATATCCCGTCATTCTTAAGCGAGTGAAACGAGCGAAGAAACCAAAAAGATTTTCTAGTAATTCTTGGATTCTTCGGCTTTCTTGCGAAAGCATCAGAATAACGATTCATTTTTTTTGAATTGCTTCACTTCGTTTGCAATGACAGAGCAAGGCGAATCGCGTTTCGTGCTGTTATCACACGAATCTGCGACTTTTTAAAAGTTGCAGATTCAAAGCAAAATCCCTAAAAATCAAATTGCAATGACATAAAATATCTGCGTCCTTCGCGAATATAGTTGTAATTATTTGCGTAAGTAAGTGTATTTCCACCATTGTCGCCCATATAAGATTCATAGTCAATAAAGTCCGTTCCTAGCAAGTTATACACGGCAAAATTTATGCGAAAGTGCTTTGTCGGTGCGATATACGCGCCTATGTGCATTAGATATATGGGTTTATAGTATTCGCCAAGTGCGGCGGCTGCGGTGTTTGGTGTGTTTGGATTGCCACGATAAATCCCCGCTTTGATTTCGCCACGCAAATATCCGCCTACGAATTCGCTATCGTAGTTTAGGGACGCGTTGAAGTTGTGCAAAGGCACATTTGTAAGGCGAGAGCCGACATTACTTGCATTTGAATCTTTGGTAATTTTTGAGAATGTATAAGTGTATGCAGTATTTAGGCTTATGTCGCCGTGATTTGCGATATTTATGGGTTTTATACCAAGTGCGACTTCCGCGCCATAGGTTTTTGCCTTGCCTATATTGACATAATATGAACAGCCACTCGTGGCACTACAAGTAAAGCCTGTGTTGCCGACAGGTTGATTTTGCGTAATGCTACCAATAGTTGAAATTCTATCCTTAAAATCCGTGTAAAATCCCGTAAGAGAGACATTAAAATAATCATTATCGCTTATGATTGAGAGTTCGTAATTTACGCTAGATTCAGGCTTTAACTTGGGATTGCCATAAGTGTGAGTAGTGCCTTGTCCGCTTAAATTTGCCACGCCGTTTATGAGATTTGATAGTGCTGGGGTTTTGTATCCTGTGGAGATTCCGCCCTTAATGGTTAGCCATTTATCTATCGCGTTATAAGCGATATATGCGCGGGGGCTGACATTTGCGCCAAAGATTGAGTTAAAATTCCCGCGCACACCAGCGGTAATAAATACTTTGTCTATTAGCATTAACTCGCCCTCAGTAAAAATCGCGCCGATGTGTTGCTCTTGCAGTGCCTTTTTGCCAGCTGCTTGAAAGAGTTTGTCCTTAAAAGAATTATACCAATAACGCCCACCCGCGTTTAAATTTAACCCTACCCAATCATTAAATACAAATAGCATTTGCGCTTTGGAATCTAAAATAATATCTTGCCCCGTAAGCTCACGGCTATCCCCTGCGGTTACGCCGTTACCCGTTCGTAAGTTGTTTATTGTCGGTGCATTTGCGGCAAATGTCGAAGTAGGCACGAATCTATCAGGATTCATCATTAGATTGTATTGCAAACTTGTATCAGTGCCAAGACTTGTCAAAATCGCATTTGAATCATCGATATAATTGCCCTTGTGATTGACAATAGCATTGAATCGATACATATCCATATCCGCGCCATAGCCATTTTGAGCGCGTCCCGTGCTTGGAGTATAATTCCCTAAAAGCCCTTGTGAATTATCATACATTAACTGCGAATAATCCGCATCAAAATACACGCTATTTATGGGTAGTCCGCTATATGTGGCAGATTGACTATTCCAATTTAATCTACCGCCGACATTAAATCCCTCCATAGGTGCTAGTCCTACGATATTATTGCGACTTGCATTTGTTAGTCCATTATTGTTAGTAGGAATCACGCGTAAATCCCCAGCCGCCGCGCGTTTATTGTAACGCCCACGCAAGGTTAATCCCCAATTTTTCGCGCCATTTAGCGGACCTGCGGTGTAGAGATTGAATCCCATTGTATCGCCAAAGGCGCGTTGCTCTTGCGCAGTGTATTCTACGCCAAAACTCACACCCCATTTTTCAAAATTTTTCTTTGTGATGATATTTACCACGCCACCCATCGCATCAGAGCCATAAATCGTGCTTGCAGGTCCGCGAATGACTTCGATTCGCTCAATAGCACTTAATGGTGGCATAAAACTCGTTACGCTATCGCCAAAACCATTTGGAAACAGTGCAGAGTCGCCATTTATGCGTTTGCCATCATTTAATATAAGCGTGTAGCTAGAACCCATACCACGAATGCTAATGCCATAACCGCCCGTTTTGCTTACACCGCTATCAATAGAGACGCCGGGCACATTTGCAATCGCCTCCGCAATATCGCGCACGGGGCGGGATTTTAAATCCTGTGCTTTGATTACGCTGATACTTGCTGGGGCATCTTTCAAATCCTGCTCATAGCCACTTGCAGAAATTACACTCTCGCCAATATAAACTTCATCGGCTTTAGCGATTTGGGCTTCTATGCTTTTGGATTCGACTGAATCTACGCTAGATTCGCGTGAATCTTGTGAATCTTGGCGTGAATCTAAACTCGAATCCGTGCTTTGTGTGCTTGAATCTTGAGAATCTAACTCATCGGCATTGAGATTTTGTCCTAAAATCCCCCCCCCCATTAGCGTTGCAACTAATAGGACTTTGGCGAAAAATTTGCATTGTTTGAACGGTGTAGTTTTCATAATGTGCTCCATTTTATAAATTTGAAATGTGAATTTTCTTTAAGATTCACGCGTGATTTGCGGATATTTTGTTAATTCTGCTAGGAATCTGCTACCATATTTTACGAATCATTCTTATAGTAAATCTTAAAAAAGCGAATGGTAGTATTTTGAAATTTAAATTTAACTTAAATATAAGAATTGTTTTTAAAATAAAATATAAACTTTTATAAAACTTATGATAGCATTCGCGCTAATTTTAAAGATAAAAGGGGGCGCGAAACACAATGTTTGATAAGATAAATGCCACAATCAAGGGCATAGAGGATAGTATGCAAGAGATTCAGATTTTGCTCTCTATGCACAAAATTAGCTTTGTGGAGTATATGATGATAAAGCGCGGGAGTATGGACTACCCAGAGCATTTGGAGATGTGGAAGTTGGAGCAAATTGATAATGAAGTGGAGAAATTAAAAGAAAAAATCAATGAGCTAAATAAAATCAAAAAGGAATTTTTGGTGTATTAGATTCGTGCGAATCTACCGCAATGACGGCAAATAAAGGCGATAAAAATGTATAAAAAACTACGCAAATATATCTTTAAATTAGACCCAGAAAACGCACATCATATCACAGAAAATCTGCTGATTTTAGCACAGGCAACGCCATTTGTGTTAGAAAAATTAGCACTGCGATTTTGTGTGGCTGATTCGCGGCTAAAAACTAGCGTGTGCGGAATGGATTTTTACAATCCTGTGGGCTTGGCGGCAGGTTTTGATAAAAATGCTACGATGACAAAGGGGCTTTTGTCGCTTGGATTTGGGCATATTGAGCTAGGCACGATTACGCCAAAGCCCCAAGATGGCAATCCAAAACCGCGCCTTTTTCGATTCGTAGCGGAAAATAGCATTCAAAATGCGATGGGATTTAATAATGACGGCGCAACTGCGATTTTACGGCGCATTAGTCGAATCTATCCCTTTGCCGTGCCACTTGGCATAAACATAGGCAAAAACAAAATCACAGAACCCCAAAAAGCCCTATTTGACTACAAAAAATTAGTATCAAACTTTAAAAGCGTGGGCGATTATTTTGCTGTGAATCTATCATCTCCAAATACGCCCAACCTGCGCGATTTGCAAAATGAAGAGTTTGTCAAAACGCTATTTAGTGAGCTGACAAGGCAAAGCAATAAGCCCATTTTCCTAAAAATCTCGCCTGATATGCAAATCGATTCGATGCTTCGTGTGTGTGAATGTGCGATAAATAACGGCGCGGCGGGGATTATAGCCACAAATACGACTATCGACTACGCGCTTTTAAAGGGCGCACGGGATTTTGGGGGCATTAGTGGCGAAGCGTTAAAGAAAAAGTCGCGCGAAGTTTTTAGCATTTTGAGTGAAAATTTCTTTGGCAAAACCGCACTAATCTCGGTGGGTGGCATAAATGACGGCGATGAGGCTTATGAGCGAATCAAACTTGGTGCGAATCTTGTGCAAATTTATAGCGCGATGATTTTTGAAGGACCTGCGCTGGTTAGCGAAATCAACAAGGGGATTTTGGCGCGTTTGGAAGAAGATGGGTTTAAGAATATTAACGAAGCGGTGGGCAAATCGTTGCATTAAAGTCGCATTATCTCTTGTGATTTGATAAAATTTCATCAAATCAGCGCAAATTTTAATGAAAACAAATACAAAATCTTTGTAAAATACCACTAAAATTTGCCTTAAAAAATTTTATTATGCTAGAATTGCAAATTTATTTTTTGAATTTTAGGATTTTTATGAAAAAATTAGGAGTAATTTTAATGTGTTCCCTTGCATTTGCGAATCTAGCAAACGCCGCGCCCACCACTAAAAAAGCCACAAATCAAAAAAGTTCGCTTCATAAATACGATGAGCTAGTTTTGCCTAATGGGCTGCAAATCGTAGCGATTCCTATGAAAAACAACTCGCAGGTTGTGGACATAAATATATTTTATAAAGTCGGTTCGCGCAACGAAGTGCTGGGCAAAAGTGGCATAGCACATATATTAGAGCATTTGAGTTTTAAAAGCACCAAAAAGCTCAAAGCTGGGGAATTTGATGAGATTGTCAAAGGCTTTGGCGGAAATAACAATGCTTCTACTAGCTTTGATTACACGCGCTATTTTATCAAAGCACACAAGGACAATTTAGACAAATCACTATCCCTTTTTGCCGAGCTAATGCAAAATCTTTCACTTAAAGATAGCGAATTTCAAACCGAACGCAATGTCGTAGCAGAGGAGCGTCTCTGGCGCACGGACAATAGCCCTACGGGATATTTGTATTTTCGGCTTTTTAACACGGCATTTATCACGCATAGCTATCATTGGACGCCCATTGGCTTTATGGAGGATATAAAATCGTGGGATATTAAAGATATACGCGAATTTTACAAGAATTTTTATCAGCCTAAAAACGCCATTATTGTGGTGGCTGGGGACATCGAATCAAATACGCTTTTTAAAGTCGCTAAAAAGCATTTTAGCAATATCAAAAATACGCGTGAGATTCCTGCTATCCCACAAGCTAGGGCAAAAGAAGCCCCGCAAGATGACAAGCGATTTGTAGAGATTCGGCGTGAGAATCAAGAAGTAGAGATTTATGCTTTGGCGTATAAAATCCCAAATTTCGAGCATAAAGACCAAATCGCGCTGTCGCTTTTAAGCTATATTCTAAGCAATGGCAAAAGCGCGATTTTAGCGCAAAATATGGTTACCAAAGAGCAAATCGCTCAAAGCGTGTATTGCTACAATATGGAGTTAAAAGATGATGGGCTTTTTATCTTTATGGCAGCGGGAAATAAAGGGATTAAGGCTGAATCCTTGCAAGATTCACTGCTAAAACAGCTTGAATCAATTAAAAAAGGCAAAATCACAGCCCAAGACATTGACAAAGCAAAAATCAATATTAAAGCAGACTTCATCTATGGGCTTGAAAATAGCTCATCGGTGGCTTCACTCTATGGTAGCTACTTTGCGCGGGGTAATATCAAGCCACTTTTAGAATATGAGGAAAATTTCGATAAAATCACGGCAAAAGATTTGGTGGCGGTGGCAAATAAATATTTTAACCACGAGCATTCAACGACATTATTTTTAAGGAAAAAATGATGGATTTAGCAAGATTTTCAAGGAAATGGCAATGACAAAGGTTATAGGCGCGATGAGTGCGCTAATCACGCCATTTAAAAATGACAAAGTAGATTTTGTAAGCTATGAAAAAATCATCAAGCGACAAATTGCATATAAAATGGATGCGTGCGTCCCTATCGGCACGACAGGCGAATCCACAACTTTAAGCCACGATGAGCATAAAGAGTGCATTGAAGTAGCAGTTAGCATTTGCAAAGGTAGTGGCGTCCAAGTCCTAGCGGGTGCGGGTAGCAACTCTACAAAAGAAGCGATTGAGTTAGCGAAATTCGCACAACGCGCGGGAGCGGACGCGATTTTATGTGTATCGCCATATTATAATAAACCCACGCAAGAGGGGCTTTATCAGCACTTTTTGGCAATCGCAAATGCTATTGAAATCCCTGTGCTACTTTATAATATCCCATCACGCACGGGCGTTAGTATAGATATAGCCACCATAGAACGACTTTTTAAGGCAAATCCAAACATTTATGGTATAAAAGAAGCAAGTGGCGATATTGAACGCGTGGTTGCGCTAAATGCGAAAATGCCAGACTTTGCGATTTTAAGCGGGGAGGACGCCATCAATTATCCCATTTTGGCAAGTGGTGGCATAGGAGCGATTAGCGTAACGGGCAATTTACTACCCGATAAAATCGTGGAGTTAGTGGATAGTGCGCGAAATGGGGACTTTGAAAAATCCCGCAAAATCAATGCCGAGCTTTTTGCGATTAACAAAGCCCTATTTTGTGAAACGAATCCTATCCCAATCAAAACGGCAATGTGGCTTTGTGGGCTTATTGAATCTTTGGAATTTAGATTGCCATTAAGTCCGATGAGTGCGCAGAATTTAGCATATTTAGAAACTATAATCCAACAATATGAGGTGCAAAAATGAATAATAATATGAAAGGCAAAGTGCTTGTAATTAGCGGTGCTACGAGAGGAATCGGCAAGGCAATATTATATAGATTCGCGCAAAATGGCGTGAGCGTGGCTTTTACTTATAATCGCAACGAAGAGGAAGCGCAAAAAATCGCAAATGATGTGGAGAGCAAATTTGGCATAAAAGCACGATTTTACCCGCTAAATGTGCTTGAACCAGAGCAATACACGGAGCTTTTTACAAAGATTGACGCGGATTTTGGGCGCGTGGATTTTTTCGTCTCAAATGCAATCATTTATGGCAAAAGTGTGGCGGGAGGATTCGCGCCCTTTATGCGATTACGCCCAAGAGGATTAAATAATATCTACACGGCTACCGTTTTAGCCTTTGTGGTGGGTGCACAAGAGGCAGCAAAACGAATGCAAAAAAATTTAGAAAATGGCGAATCTTGCGGTGGCGCAATAGTTTCTTTAAGCTCCACAGGCAATCTAGTCTATATGCCAAACTACGCAGGACACGGCAACTCCAAAAACGCCGTTGAGACAATGGTAAAATACGCCGCACAGGAATTAGGTGAATTTAAGATTCGCGTAAATGCCGTAAGTGGCGGTCCTATTGACACAGACGCACTCCGCGCATTCCCAGACTATGAGCAAGTAAAGGCAAAAGTAGAAGAGCAATCCCCGCTAAATCGTATGGGGACGCCTGATGATTTGGCTGGTGCGGTGTATTTCCTTTGCGATGAAAGTCAAAGTGCGTGGGTTACGGGGCAGACTTTTGTAATTGATGGCGGGACGACATTTAAGTAGGATTTTGTAAGGATTTACCCCACGATATGCGCAATATTCCCAATGTCCTAACCACTTTGCGAATCTTTCTTGCTTTTTTGTTGCTATGTGTGATTATTTATCGCCCACTGCCAGACTTCGTGGATTTTTCGTGGGTGAATTATACGGCGTGTTTGATTTTTTGCATTGCTTCGATTACGGATTTTTTTGATGGCTATATCGCGCGAATCTATAATGTCAAATCCAAATTTGGCGAGGTTTTTGACCCATTGGCAGATAAAATGCTGATTTTAGGCGCATTTATCGGGCTTTTGCTATTAGAGAGGGCGAATCCTTGGGCGGTATTTTTGATTTTAAGTAGGGAGTTTTTTATCACAGGACTTCGCGTAATGGCAGCAAGCGAGGGCAGAAATGTCGCTGCAAATAATTTAGGCAAATACAAAACAGGCTTTCAAATCACCGCTGTGGCGTTTTTACTAGCGGATTTATTTCCCGGGGGAGAGGCATTGCTATGGATTGCGGTGGCTGTAACGCTGTATTCGGGCTATGATTACACGAAAGCATATTATAAAAGCGCGTGAAATGGGCGAATCTTGCGCGTGAAACATATCAAATCTAATGCGAATCGTGGCAAATCTAGCGCAAATTGCGCAAAATAAAAATTTAAAGGCAAATAAATGTGGCTAATTATCTCAATTTTGGTATTATCATTTCTTATCTTTTTCCACGAGCTAGGGCATTTTTTGGTGGCACGACTCTTTGGCGTAAAGGTAGAAGTTTTTAGCATAGGTTTTGGCAAAAAGATTCTTACAAAGCGCGTAAATGGCACAGAATACGCCATCTCTGCCATTCCACTTGGTGGCTATGTGCAGATGAAAGGGCAGGACGATTTAGACCCACTAAAACGAAGCACCGATAGCGATAGCTACACCGTAAAGCCACATTGGCAAAAAATTTGCATTTTATTTGCTGGGAGTGGGGCGAATCTGCTTTTGGCATTTTTGTTGTATATTTACATTGGACTTGCTGGGATTAACGCACTTTTGCCTATTGTGGGGGAAAGTATGGAGGATTCACCTGCTAAAATCGCAGGGCTAAAAACGGGTGATAAAATCGTGCGAATCGATAGCAAAGAGATTAAAATTTGGCGTGATATTGCGGACTATGTGGGCGATAAAAAAGAGGCGATAAATATAAGTTTTTTGCGTGATGGCGAAAAGCACGAAGTTTCCTTAATCCCGCAAGTAAAAGACGCCAAAAATATCTTTGGTGAGAGCGTAAAACAGAGTTTTATCGGCATTCGTGCAAAAGGCGAAGTTGGAGTCGTTTACTATGGATTGAGTGAAATTATCCCATTTGCCTTTGGAGAAACGCTATATGCAGGGAAAATGATACTTTTAAGTATCCAAAAACTTATCAGTGGCATTGTCCCTACAAGTGAGCTAGGCGGTCCCATTGCTATCGTGCAGATTATCTCAAATGCCACAGATAGCGGACTTATCGCGCTTTTTAGTATAACTGCGCTAATTTCGATAAATTTGGGGCTACTCAATCTTTTTCCCATACCTGCGCTAGATGGCGGACATATCATTTTCACGCTCTATGAGTGGATAATGCGCAAACCAATAAGTGAAAAGGTGCTGTATCGGCTAATTGTCTTTGGGTGGGCATTGCTTTTAAGCCTAATGGCACTTGGAATCTACAATGACATAGCGCGAATCGCCACAAAAAATTCGCCTTTTTAGGCACAAAATATGGAGGCAAAAATGCAAGAAATTTTACAAGAAAATCTTAGAGTTGTGATTGAAAATATCGAAAATGAGCGACTAAAATACTCTGCTCATCACATCATAAAGTTAATTGCTGTATCCAAATATGCGTCTTTGGAGCAAATAATCGCGCTTTATAATGCAGGACAAAGGGCATTTGGTGAAAATAAAGTTCAAGATTTAAAGGCAAAAATGCAAGATTCGCAAAATCTCCCGCTTGAATGGCACTTTATTGGCACTTTGCAAGAAAATAAAATAAATGCGCTTTTAGGCTTAAAACCCACGCTTTTTCAGGCACTAGATTCTATGAAACTCGCAGTTGCTTTGCAAAAACGACTTGAATTAAACAATCAAACCCTAAATTGCCTACTTGAAGTTAATAGTTCGCTTGAATCTAGTAAGTCTGGATTCAGCCTTGAATCTGCCATAGATTCATATCAAAAAATACAAGATTCTTGCAAAAATATCCGCCTAAAAGGCATTATGACGATTGCAACTAATACAGATGATATAAAAATACAAGATTCTTGCTTTAAAAAAACAAAAGATATTTTTGATTCGCTTCGTCCAAATGGCGCAGAGATTTTATCGGCTGGAATGAGTAGCGATTATAAAGTCGCCATTGCAAATGGCGCAAATATGGTGCGAATCGGCAGTGAGATTTTTAAAATCAATATTTAATGCTTTAAAATCAAAGATTATTTTACAAGCGATTTAACACTTCTTCGCATAACGCCCCAAAGTCGCCATTTAGCTTTACACATTGTTGAAATTCCGCTTTTGCCTTTGCATTATTGCCTAGCTCATAATACGCCGAGCCACGCAGATAATGCGCTTTTTGCGATTCGGCATTATTTGCATTGTGTAGATTTGTCAGAACTTTTAGCATTTCGCTAAATCGATTATCGCTAAAAAGCACATCAGCATAGCTTAACTCCGCAAAGGGCGAAAATTCATAAGTTTTATGTATTTTTTGAAGCGCAATCAAATCTTTGGCGTATTTTTCCACTGCGATATTGTCGCCATCATTTAGCGCAAAGCTCAACATTTCCTTTGTCATAGGGATTAGAGCGCGATTTTGCGGTGCAATTTTGACTAGCTCATTAAAGACACTAATGGCTTCATTTTTGCGCCCCAGATTCACAAGTGAAAAAAAGAGCATTTCCCCTGCATTAAGTTTTTGCGCAAAATCTTTTGTAACGCCCATCACATCGCGACTTGCGGATGCTGCGCGATTATAGTCATTTAGCGCGTAATTTACACGCGCTTCGTTATAAAGCCACAAGATTTTAGATTCGCCACTTGCATTTGGTAGCATTTCGCTACTTAATCCCCGCGCCAACTCAAATAATGACACATTAAATAGGCACTCAAAAAGCTCCCGCGCATTATTAGTAATCACACGCGATTCATTATAATAGCTAATCATCTCCGCGCAATCCTTGCTATTTTCAATTATCGCAATGTAGGCATTTTTCACAATCTCGCTATTTTCTTCCAAATGCGGCTTTAACTCCAAAACTTCCTTATATCGCCCTAGTGCAAGTAGATTTTGCGCTTTTTTTTGATAGGCAAGTTTGGCATTATCGCTATTTGGGTAAGTGGCGATTATGTAGTCATACTGCGTGATTTGCTTCTCCATATCGCCCTCATCAAGCAAAAATAGCAAATTATCACTGCGCTTTTTGATGGTGGGAATCTCATCAGATTCATTAGCAAAAAGCTGTAAAAACTCGCTATACACGCGATACGCATCGCTAGGCATACTTGCTAGTTCATACCAATTTCCCACATTTAGCATTAGCTTTTCTTTGAAATTATCGTTAGTTAGCTTTTTAAGCATAGATTCACCTGCCTTTGCACTCAAAGCATAAAGCCCATTTTCTGCCCAAAGTGCAAGTTGTGCCGTGCTAGAATCAATATGCGCTAAAAAATAATTTGGATTCGCACTTACCACCTTGCTAATAAGATTTTCCGCGCCTTTTTTGTCGTCATTTTTCAAAGCCCACTGCGCCCAATTTAGCGCGACAAAACTCGCTGTATCCAAATCTTTCGCGCTCTCATAGGCTCTAGCATAAAGCGTAGGTGGCTGACGCCTATCGCCATTTGTGGCAAGATTATGCGCCATTCCCACAAGCGCGTATTGCGCGTATTTGGAATCCTCAAATTCCTCCAAGATTCGGCTGTAATAATATCGCGATTCGTTAAAAATGCGGAGTTTGGCGTAATTTTTAGCGATGATATACAGCACTTCAGGGACATTCGTATCAGTAGGATAGGCTTTTATCCACGCTTTAGCGATATTTATCGCATCATCTGGGACTTGCGTAGTGCGCGACATAGCGCGAATCTTATATAGCAGCGCATCTCGCGCAAAAATGCTATTTGGATAATTATTCAAAATATTATCCGCAGCAGCAATCGTTTCGGCGTCCTGCTTGTTTTGATAATAGCTCTGCAGATTCAAAAACGCACCCAAATCCGCACCCTCTTCAAATGTGAGCGGACTTGCGTCAATATTTAGCTCTGCAATGCTAGGAAGTGCGGAGTTTGGGATATGAATGGGAAAATTTAGCCCATTATAAGATTTGCCCGATAAAAATGGGATTTCGCCCTCAAAGCCTATGATTTGCCACACGCGCGAATCTTTTGGACGCTCTTTTGGAATGGCGATTTCACTTTTTAAATCAAAGGCATTTGCAAAAAGGCGGATTTTTTTGTTGCCCTCGATATTTGCGCGAATAAAAAGATGAAATTTGCGATTTTTTATCTCTGTGTAAATATCAAAAAATTCCAAACTTTGCTTTGGAAAACTCGCGCTTGGTGGCTTATCAATGCGACATTCAATAAGAGTGATATTATCATTTATATCACGCGTCTCAACGCAAGGAAAGGGCGAATCATATTTTAGCGTCAAAATGCTAAATCGCTTGTTATGCTCTATGCCATAGTCAATTTCGATATTTAGCGCAAAGAGATTCGCCACGCAAAGCGCAAAAAGTGCAAAGATTATTTTAAAAATGCCACACCTCTAAATTGCGAGATACTGCCCCAAATAAGCCATAATCATTCCCAAAAATGCGATTGCGCCGATACAGACGACAAATGCGATAGTAATGACAGCGATACTAGCGGGACTTGCATTTTGCGTGTAAATTTCTGGTTTGACGCTTAATGGCTCTTTTAGAAACATAAAAATGATTAACTTCATATAATAATAAATCGCAATCGCGCTATTTAATAGCAAAATGATTGCAAGGGCGATATAACCGCTATTTATTGCGCTTGAAATTACAAAGATTTTGCCCCAAAATAGCCCAAAAGGCGGGATTCCGCCTAATGATAGCATAAAAACCGCAAAGGCTATCGCAAGTAAAGGCGCGGTTTTGATTAGTCCGCTAAATTTTGCGTATGGAAAATCAAAGCGCAAATCAAAGGTGCGTTTTTTGTTATGTGAAAGCCAAAGCAACCCAAATGCACCCAAATTACTAAATGCAAACAAAATCCAATACAAAAATAGCGCATTTATGCTATCTACGCTTCCTACAAAAATACAAGCTAGTCCAAATCCTGCCTGTGAAATGGAGCTATATGCAAGCATTCGCTGCACATCGCTTTGCACTAGCGCAATAATGTTTGGAATCGTAGTCGTTAGCGCGACAATAATCAAAAACACAACATTTGCAAATTCAAATCCCAAAAACGCGCTAAATACGCGAATCGCTACAATAAATCCTGCGATTTTAGTGGCAATGGACATATAAAATGCCAAAGGTGGATTTGCGCCTTCATAAATATCTGGCACCCACGAGTGAAATGGGAAAAATGATAGTTTAAATCCAACCGCGCCAAGCAAAAAGATAAATCCAAGCAAAAGAAAATATCTATTGCTTTCTTTGGTATTTGTCGCATACTCCGCAAATACCGCTAAATCGCCTAACTCCAAGCTCCCCACACTTGCATAAATAAAGACGATTCCAAATGCAAAAAATCCGCTTCCCACTGCGCCAAGTGTGAAATATTTTAGTGCGGATTCTAAACTCTTATCATTTTTGCTTAAAGCAATAAGCGCGTAAAGTGCCAAAGAACTCGCCTCTAATCCTAAAAATATGACAATTAGATTCGCGCTTGAAACCATAAACTGATAGCCTGCAATCATAAACAAAAATAGCGCGTAAAATTCGGCACATTCAAACTCGCGGTAGCTATTTTTTGACAAACTTAAAAAGATAAATAAAATCGAAGTTGTTAGGATTATGATTTGCGCCACAAGCGCGAATCCATCCATTATAATAAAGCCAAAAAATCCGCTTTCTCCGCCATCCATAAAAATCACAGAAGCTAGGCTCAATGCCAAAATTATCGCGCTTAAACTAACGAAAATCCCGCGATAAAAGCGCGGAATGATTAAATCAAGCACCAAAATGCCAAGTGCGCCAAGTAAAGTGATGATAATAGGGACAATGCTAAAAATATTTAGCGAAGCGAGAGTAAGATTCATAACCGCACCTCCCTTTCTAGTGAATCTTTGAGCGAATCTTGCAAATCAATCGCGTTTGATTCAAAAGATTCGTTTGAATCGTTTGAATCAATCGCATTTGATTCGCCCAAATCCTGCGAATCTAGCATATTCAATTCACTTGATTCCTTTGAATCCTGCCAAATATCCGCATTTATTTGCCTTAAAAATTCTTTATTTTCATCTAGCAAGGATTTTTCGCCCATAAACGCCACTAGATTTTTAACGGATAAATCGATTTTATCCAAAATGGGTTTGGGATAGATTCCTAGCCAAATCACTGTGATAACAAGCGGAATTATGGCACAAGATTCGCGTAAATTTATATCAGCTAGATTTGCATTATGTGGTTTTAGCTCATTTAAAAAGACGCTACGAAATAGATTTAGCATATAAATCGCACCCAAAATTATGCCACTTCCTGCCAAAAATGCAAACAATTTATTCACGCCAAAAAATCCTAGCAAGCTTAAAAATTCGCCCACAAATCCCATCGTAAGAGGCAATCCCACACTTCCCATTAGCAAAATCGCAAATAATAGCGTATATTTTGGCATAACACGCGCAATTCCCCCATAATGCGCTATCATTTTGGTATGTGTCCTATCATACAAAATCCCCACCATTATAAAGAGCGCACCGCTAATAATCCCGTGGCTAAGCATAAAAAACACACTTCCGCTAATACCCTCCACATTTAGCGCAAAAGTCCCTAGCACAATTACGCCCATATGCGAAATAGAGCTATAAGCGATAACTTGTTTCATATCATCTTGCGCAAATGCTATAAGCGCGGCATAAACTACCATTATTACGCACAGAATCGCAATGGGCGTGATAAAAGCGATACTTGCATCTGGAAATAGTGGCAAAGAAAATCGCACAAAGGCATAAGTCCCCATTTTTAGCAAAATCGCAGCCAAAATCACAGAGCCTGTGGTGGGAGCTTGTCCGTGCGCGTAAGGTAGCCAAGTATGAAGCGGAAACATAGGCACTTTTACGGCGATTCCTATAAAAAAGGCGACAAATAATATCTTTTGCAAATCTAACCCCATTTGCAACATATACCAATCAAGCAGATTAAAGCTCCAAATGCCCGTAGTTGCGAAATACAAATATGCAAAATATAAGATTCCAAAGAGCATTACAAGCGAAGCGCAAAATGTGTAAAGAAAAAATTTGATTGACGCATAGATTCGCTTTTCACTTCCCCAAGCACCGATGATATAAAGCATAGGCACTAGACTAATCTCCCAAAAAATATAAAACAAAATCATATTTAGCGACACAAACACGCCAATCATAATGCTCTCCAACCACAAAAGCGCGATTAGAAAATTTTTCATCGATTCGACACTATGTAAAAAAATCACACACAAAAGCGTGATAAACGCACTTAAAACCACCAAAAATAGCGAGATTCCATCAATACCGATATAATAATTTATGCCATTTGTGATAGGTAGAATGCTGACAAATTGAAAGTTTGGATTGCCACTATCAAACAAAAACCATAATAGCACACAAAGCCCAAGTTCAATCGCGCTAATGATTATTGCGTAGTATTTTACGCTTGTAGAATCCATCATTTTGCCAAACATTAGCAAGGTTGAGAGTGCGGGTAAAAATAAAATGATATTTAATAAATGTTCCATTTATATTTTCCTTTCTTTGCCCTAAAATGCGACTAAAAGCAGTGCTAATGCCACAAAGATTCCGCTAAACATAAAGATAAGGTTTTGCGTTAAGATTCCACTCTGCGATTTTCTTGCATTTTGTCCGCTTTGAATGAATATTCGCGCGATTAAATCCACCACAAAATCAATGATTTTTAAATCAATCTCTTTCCATAAAAATTCTGCCACTGCTTTATAAGGGCGCACAAAAATAATGTCATAAAGTTTGGGGATATAATATTGATTTTTTAGTAGTTTATAAATGCAATTTTCTTGTATTTTTGCTTTGTCGATGCGCCACCATTTGCTTTGTTTGTGATAGATAAAAATCGCAAAAATAATCCCACAAATTGCCACAAATAGCGCGACTGTGATTAGAATCGCAATCGTGGGCGAATCTAAATGTGTTTCTTTTGGGCTAATAAATAACCCTACAAAATCCATAAAACTATGCTCAAAAAATCCAGCGATGATAGCTAAAATCGCTAATGGCGTCATAGCGTAGAGCATAACTTTTGACGCTTCGTGTGGCAGTGCGTGTGCGTTGTCTTGTGGCGAATCGTGCGCGTGAGTTTTGCTAGATTTGTGTGCCATTTTTGAGTTTTGTTCCCCCTCCCTTGCGGAGAGATTCCCAAAAGATTCCCCCTCCCTTGCGGAGGGGGTTAGGGGGTGGGTAGATTCATTATTTGCAAATTTCTCGCTACTATTATTTTGAGCGTCAAACCCACCCCCTTTGTCCCCCTCCGCAAGGGAGGGGGAAATATTAGATTCTGTGCTTTTATAGCGTTTCGGTGCAAAAAATACTAACATTATTAGCCGAAAGCTATAAAACGCCGTTAGAAACGCGCTTAATAATAGCACCGCATAAATGCCAAAATTCCCCTCCACAAATGCCACTTCCAAAATCTTATCTTTGGAGAAAAACCCTGCAAATGGGTAGATTCCAGCTAGAGCCGTTGATGCGATTATCATTAAAATCGCGCTAAATCTTAACGGCTTCCACAAAGCCCCCATTTTGCTAATGTCAAGCTTATCATTCATTGCGTGCATTACATTTCCCGCGCCCAAAAATAGTAGTGATTTGAAAAATGCGTGGGTGGTTAGATGAAAAAGTGCGATTGCATAATACCCAAGCCCCCCAGCCACAAACATATAGCCAAGTTGCGATAGTGTCGAGTAGGCGATAATGCGCTTTAAGTCATTATTGACAAGTGCCATACTTGCCGCAAAAATCGCCACAAACGCGCCCAAATACGCAATGATTAGCGAAATATGCGGAATCAAATCATAAATAGGATTCGCACGAATGACTAAATAAACCCCTGCCGTTACCATTGTAGCAGCGTGAATTAGCGCAGATACAGGCGTAGGACCCTCCATAGCATCCGCTAGCCAAGTATGCAATGGGAATTGCGCGGATTTTCCCATCGCACCAATAAAAAGCAAAATGCCTATTAGAGTTAGCGTCCATTCGCTACTTTCGATATTTGCGCTGTCATTTAATGCGGTGAAAATATCTACATAGCGCACACTTCCAAAGGTAAAGAAAAGCAAAAATATGCCAAGTAGCATTCCTAAATCTGCCACACGATTCATTATAAACGCCTCATTTGCAGCAAAAGACGCGCTTTTGCGATTATGCCAAAAGCCTATTAGCATCCAAGAGCAAAGCCCTACGCCCTCCCAGCCGATAAAAAGCCCCAAAAAATTATCGCTCATCACAAGGATTAGCATTGAAAATACAAACGCACTCAAAAACGCAAAAAATTTATTGAAGCATTCATCGTGTGCCATATAGCCCACAGAATAGATATGCACAAACAGCGAGACGATTAGCACCACCAAAATCATCACGCAAGATATGCCATCAATCACAAAGCCAAAGTCTATGCTAAATCGCCCTGCGACAATCCACGGGGCTAGATTCGCACTTAATATTGTGCCGTTTGCCACTGCGAGTAATGCCAAAAGTGCGATTATTAGCGCGAATCCTAGCGCGACTATCGGCACGATTGCAGCAAGTAGATTTTTTTTGCTAAAAGCAAAAAGCGTGGCAAAAAGAGAGCCAAATAACGGCGCAAAAAGTATCAACTCTACAATAAAACCTTGCATAATTAGCCCTTTATCCTTTCATTGTGCTTATTTTTTCTAAATCTAGGCTTTTGTGTTTGCGATACATAATAATCAGTAGTCCAAGCCCCACAGCCACTTCACTTGCAGCGATTGCGATAATAAAAAGTGCGAAAATCTGCCCGTCCATATTGCCATAATATTTGCTAATCGCTACTAATGCGATATTTGCAGCATTTAGCATAATTTCAGTAGAGAAAAATAACATTAGCAGATTTTTACGCCGCATAATGCCTACTGCGCCTAATGCAAACAAAATCGCACTTAAAAGCAAATAATGATTTAACACTATCATAGATTTTCCTTTGAGTTTAGATTCGTATCGCGCAAACCTTGCGAATCTTTTTTGACTAAGATAATCCCTGCAATCATTGCTATTAGTAACATTACCGCAGCGATTTCAAAAGGCAGTAGATATTTAGTAAAAAGCAAGATTCCTAACTGCTCGACATTGCCACTACTTGCGGGACTTGCGATATTATCGTTAGTTTGCAATATCAAAATACGCGGGATTAGAATGATAAATGCCACCATTGCCGCACTCCCCACGCCCAAAATAGCGATGATTTTGGTGTGGCGGACGCGCTCACGCACTTTCTCATCACTATCAAAAAACATCATTCCAAACGCATACAATGCCATAACTGCACCCGTATAGACAGAAATCTGCACCACACCCAAAAAGTCCGCGCCAAGCGTGAAAAATAGCCCTGATATAAAAATCATTCCCGCTGCAAGCGCACTCATCGCATATAAGATATTTGCGCTAAACACCACTACGGCAAAAGATGCGATGATGAGAATGGCAAAGAGATAAAATGAGATGAGTTCTAACATAACGAATCCTTTTGTGTGGCAAATTCGTCTTTCGGCGATAAATCGGGGAGTTTGTTGTTCGCTTCGTCAATAGACGCTTTAGTCTTATTTCCTTGCTCACAACTGCACAACCCCGATTTCTCACTCGAAATACTAGAATTTGCATTTGCAGTGGAAGCGTTTTTCAAATCAGCGGAATGCTTATCTAAAGACGAATTGCTAACATAGCCCGTAGGTGTCCATTTCACATACAAATCCGCATCTTTGCTTAAACTTCCATATCCATCAAACTCGCTAATATCCCCACGCAGTGCCAAATCAAGTGGCGTTAGCATACTATCTTTATTTGCAAAATGCGCCCTTTGCTCGGCGGCATTTTCATATCGCTCCCCATGGATTATAGCAATTTCAGGGCAGACTTCCGCACAAAATCCGCAATAAATACATCTCCCAAAATTTATCGTGTAGCTAGTGATTTTTTTGCGCGAATCCGCCCCATAACTCGTTTCAATCTTTATGCAGTTGCTAATGCAGATTTTCTCACAAAGCCCACAGCCAATGCACCGTTCATTGCCACTCTCTAATAGACGCATAAGTTTATGAATCGCCCTATATCGCGCGGATAGTGGGATTTTCTCAAGCGGATATTTTATCGTTGCAATACTTTTTGGCGAAAATAGCTCTAATAAAGTGATTTTTAGCCCTTTGAATAAATCTAGCGCGAAACTTCGCTTTAAAAATCGCTTAAAACTTGGGGCTTCGCCACTTTGAATTAGCTTATAACTCATCTTTTTCTCCCTTATATCAACACAAAACCTGTGATTAAGATATTTACAATCGCTAGGGGCATTAGCACTTTCCAGCATAGCCCCATAAGCTGGTCAGGGCGGATATGTGGAAAAGTCGCCCTAGCCCAGCAAAACAAAAAGATAAAAAACGCAACTTTTAGCAAAATCGCAACGCCACCGGGGATTATCCAAATGGGATTAAATCCACCGCAAAATATGATACTTACGATAAATGAAAGCGTGAACATATTTGCATATTCGCCGATAAAAAACATTCCCCATTTTAGCCCACAATACTCCGTAATATAGCCTGCCACAATCTCCGCTTCGTGCTCTAGCAAGTCAAAAGGCGTGCGATTCGTCTCTGCATACCCAGCCACCAAAAATAGCACAAACGCCACAGGCTGATAGCAAATAAGCCAAAGTCCATCTTTTTGATAGTTATTTAAATCAATAAGCGATAGTGAGCCTACTACCATAATGGGCGCAAGGATTGCTAATCCGCTTACCACTTCAAAACTCAAAAGTTGCGATACTGCCCTAGCTGCGCCGATAAGCGAGTATTTATTCGCCGAACTCAAACCCGCAAGCAAAGGTCCATAAGCACCCACCGCACTAACGCTTAAAACAAACAAAATGCCAACATTTATATCCGCTACAATAGGGCGAATCGTCTCTCCAAAAAGTGTAAATTCAGGCAAAAACGGCACGGGAGCCATTGCGATAAATGCCGTAGCTACCGCGATTATCGGAGCTAGACGAAATAAAAGCGCGTTTGCATTTTTGGGGATAATGTCCTCTTTAACAAAAAGTTTAATGCCATCAGCCACCACCTGCAAAAGTCCCCAAGGTCCTATGTGCGTGGGTCCTAGACGCTTTTGCATTAGTCCTAAAACCTTTCTATCCAAATATGTCCCATACCCTGCTAGTGCGGAAAATACGAGCAAAATCACTAAAATTTTTATAATAATCTCTAAAAAGCTCATTTTACTTTATCCTTTTTGCGCTCTGAATCTGCGCGAATCTTGCGCCATTAAAAGCACTAATCGCATTTTCAATCTGTGGCGAAATCGCAAAAAAATCGCCATCCATTTCAAAGTCAATGTAGATTTTTGCGCAAATCTCTGTGCCATTTATTTCTAGTGCGACTTCATCGCCGATTTTTGCGCCCATATTTAACGCCAAATCCTGCATTTTTGCTTTGGAGACATAAATACCAAAAGGCGTAGTAAATTGCTTACAATACCTTGTGTATGGGTAAAAGTGTGGCGTAATGTCGCGTAAATACGCAATAGACGCATTTGTCTCTTTGGCACTTTCGCGGGATTCTGCGCAATCAAGCACTCGATGAACCTCTAGTTCTATCTCGTGCTTTCGTGCTTGAAAGCCCACGAAATTATCCAAAGATACTTCCGCACTGTCGCTGACTGTTTTATCGTTGCCAAACTTGCGCTCTAATATTTTCCCACGCATATCCGCCCCGCTATTATCATAAAAATTTGGCAGATTCGGCATAGAAAAATCGCACTCTAAATTTAGCGATTTACAAAGCGATTCAAGATATTTTGGCGCAGAAAATAGCGCATTTATCGGCAAAAGGCGATTATCTATATTTACAATGCTATCATTTATCGCACTAAAATAGGGCAAAACAAAGTCCGCATTTACGCTATCAAAGCTAAATTCGCCCTTTGTGCGCCACCCGATAATCGCGCCATTAGATTTGCTAGATTCGCACAAATCGTCCAAAGATTGCGCCGAATCTAACGACAAATTCATATAAATCCCATTTGCATTACTGCTTGGCGGATTTAGCATTAGATTGATTTTGCCCTGTTTTGCTAGATTTGCCAAAAGATTCGCTAGATATGGCGCGTTTTTATTGCTATAAAAATCACTGCCGATAATTAGCAAAGGCACGGCAGATTCAAGCATTTTTTGTAACTCCAAAAATTTTTCATATTCCAAGCCACATTTTGCAAAAATCTCGTAATACTCACGCTTTTGCATTTTCGCAACTTCTTTTGTCTCGCCATTTTCATCTTTAATCTGCTCTTTTATTTCAAAATCCACCGCAATTTTAGGCAAATCCGCCAAAATCTTTGAATCCAAAATCCCGCAAATCGCCAAAATCACGGCGGATTCTGCATTTGGCAAATGAATTATCTCTAAAAATTTCTTGCTTAAATTTGAAAGCAAATTATCGCGCATCGCACTTGCAAACACAAAGGCGCAGTCTTTTTGCATTTTTAGAGTGTTATTGATTTTATAGCGCACTAGCGGATTTTCGTATTTTGGATTCCCGCTTACTGCAATAATTAGCTTATGTGCGGAAAACGATTCAAGCGTAGCACGGGGCGAATCACCTAAAATATCCAAAATCTTAAAGTAATTTTCTAATTCCTTATTTATGAGTTTCACGCCAAAATGCTCTTTTAGTTTTTGCAAAAACTTCGCTTCGTTATTAGTGGTGTTTCCGCCCACTTTGATTGCCTTTGCGTTGCAAATCGCATTTGTCGCACGGCACAAAGATTTATCGCTCAAATCTACGGACGATTCGCACAAATCTAATTCCTGCCCAAATCGCCCACCAGCACAAATGGGATTAAAATTAAAATCATTTGTTACGCGATAAAGGCGCATTTGATTTTTAGCGTCCTTTTTGCCCTCTAATACGATTTTGCACCCAGCGGGGCAGAGATTGCAAGTGCTATCCACTTTTTGTAATTCCCACGCATTTGTGGTGTATTGAAAAGATTTCACGCCAAGCGCACCCACAGGGCAGACACTAACGCATTCCACGCAGTCATTGCAGGGATTTTCGCCGATAAATCCTATCACGCCTTTTTGAGTGCGATTCCACACGCTAAAAGCGTCCTTTGGCATTTTTTCTTTCCACTTTGCTGAATCTAGCTGTGGGATTGAATCGCTTTTTACCACTTTTAGATTCGCCTCGCCCAAATTATCCTTACACGCCGTTACGCACCGCTCACAAAGGATACAAAGGCTAGGGTCATACTTCACTTGCCCCCAAGAGTCGTGCTTTTTAAGCGAATCTGCCACAAAATAGCTTTGATTATCCACGCCAAATAAAAGCGTAAAGTCCTGCAACTCACACTCGCCACTTTTATCGCACACACCGCATTCTAGCGGATGATTCACACAATAGCTTTGCATTATCGCTTTGCGTTCAAGCATTATTTCAGGCGTGTTTGTAACAACGCTCATTCCGTCTTTAACCTTGACATTGCAAGAATACACGCGCTTTTCATCTATCTCAACCATACATAGCTTACACGCCAAAGTCGGCGAACAGCCACTGAGATAGCAAATCGCGGGGATAAAAATGCCATTTGCCCTAGCGACATTTAGCAAATATTCGTCCTCGTTTGCGTGAATCTTAATGCCATTTATGGTAATTTCTGCCATTTTACGCCCTTTGAATTGCTATATTTTTAAATGGGTAGCTTTTGGATTCTAACCGCACACCGCTTAAAATGCCGATGATTCCGCTAAATTTTTCATCTAATTTGCAAATAGCGCAAATCTCTTGTGAATCTAGCGCAAATCTAATCTCTTGTTTATCGCCCAAATGCCACGCACGAGCAAATTCGCGTGAGATTTTTAGCGTGGGATTCGCGCCTAAATCGCGTGAATCTTGCTTTAAATCTTCGCTTACTTTGTTTAAATCTTGCGCTACAAAAATCACGCAACCATTATGCTCTGGCAAATTTGCCAAAGATTCAAGCGCAAAGTCCTGTGGCAAGGATTCACATAACACTTCAAATTTAGAGTGCGATTTTAGGGCGGAGAGCATATTTAAAATACTATTTTTTCTTGCGTGGTGCGTAATATCTTCGCCCACAATAAGCAGTGGTTTTTTGCGTGTGAAAATTTGATTTTTTAGCTCCGCTAATTCCTCTTCGCTGACATTTGATTCCGCACTCAAATAGCCGTAATCAAGGGATTTTATAAAGCTATCTAGCTTTGAATCTGCGCCCTTATCGGCAAATTCATATAGCAATAACGCCACTACTCCCTCTTCTGTGCCGACTTCATAGCGCACATAAAAATCGCATTCGCAATCCAAAAATGGATAAAAGCACACATCACATTTTGACAATATCGCAGGATTGTAAAAGCCGAGCGTTACGATAAAATCATAGTTTTTTAGCGTGGATTTGCTAATCATTTGTCGCTCACTTTTTCATTGCAAGATTCTACGCTTTGCGTGGAATCGTGGCAATTTATATTTGAATCGTGGATTGCTTTATTTGCCTTGCTTTCTTGCAATGACGAATCTTTTGTTTTTTTTACCACTATCGTCCAATCCACTTCATTAAATCGCAAGGAATTCATAAGTGTCCAGCCATTTTGCGCCACTAAATTTGCACTTTTTTCAACGCCACTAAAATCGCCCACTTCAAAAAGAAAAATCCCCACTTCGCCGTTTTTTAGCTCACGCTCCACAATCTCACACATTCGCACATCAAATGCCGCGCCCAAATGCCGTAAATCAAACCGCTTCATCTATCTACTTCGCCAAAGATGATATTTGTCGAGCCGATAATGGTAACGACATCAGCAAGATAATGTCCGGGCAATAAATCCTGTAACACTCCGCAGTGATAAAAGCTTGGCGCACGGACTTTTAGGCGATATGGATATGGTTCGCCGACTGAATTTATAAAAAAGCCAAGTTCGCCTTTGGGTGATTCGGTGGGCGCATAAGATTCGCCTTTGGGTGGGCGCATACCCTGCGTGGTTAGCACAAAATGCTGCATTAGTGAGTAATTTTGCGTCATAATCTGCTCTTTTGGCGCAGAAATGTATTCTGGCGCGTCTGCCATAATATCTTTTGGCGATTTTGGATACATTGCAATAAGCTGACGCAAAATGTGGGCAGACTGCCTAATCTCTTCCATATATAGCAAATATCGCGCATAGCAGTCGCCATCATTTGCATAAGGCACATCAAAATCTAACTCGCCATATAGTTCATAAGGCTCTTCTTTGCGAATATCCCATTTAAAGCCACTTGCACGAAGCATAACGCCACTTAATGCCCATTTTTTAGCAAGCTCAGGGCTGATTTTACCGACATTTTCTAGTCTTGCCCTCCAAATGCGATTTTTTTCTAGTAGATTTTCGATGCGCCCGATTTCTTTTGGCAGTCTATCCAAAAACGCACCCAAATTTTCGCACCAATTTTGTGGCAAATCAAGTGGCACACCGCCGATTCGCAAACTTGAATGCGTGAGTCTTGCCCCACAATAATCCTCCATTAAATCCAATCCATATTCGCGCTCTTTGAATCCATAGAGCATTATGGAGAGTGCGCCCACATCCATCCCGTGAATGGATATGAAAAAAATATGTGAAATTATGCGATTTAGCTCTAATAGCATTGTGCGGATTATTTGCGCGCGGAGCGGGATTTGTAGTCCTAGCAATTTTTCCACACTTGCGCAAAAGGCATAGTTATTTGAAGTAGCGTTAATATAGTCCATTCTATCTGTGGTAGGCAAAAACTCGTTGTAAATCATATTTTCTGCCATTTTTTCCATACCGCGATGAAGATACCCAATATCTGGCGTAGCTTTGGTAATCATCTCGCCATCTAGTTCTAAAATAAGTCGTAACTGCCCGTGCGCTGATGGATGCTGGGGACCAAAATTTAAAATCATCTTATCATCATCGCGCTCAAAGATGATATTTTCAAATTGCGGTTTTAGCTTTGTGTAAATTTGCTTCATCTATCGCCTTTTGTCTAATTGCTTTTGTTGTTTGCTATCAAATTTTGTAACGACAAATACGCCTTTTTCCTCTTGATAGCGAATCTCAGTGGGCAAATCTTTTGCTGTATCCTTTGGATTCGCACCCTTTGGCACTTCAAAGCCAATATGCGCGAAATTCATAGTATCATTTTCATCGACAAATGCCGAATCGCGCTGTTCTGCGCCCACTTTGTCGCGGTATTCTCTGCCAAAAATCTTATCGATTTCATACCATTGCGCATCCTCATCGCCCTGCAATGGATAATCCTTGCGCAGTGGATGTCCGCTCCAATCATCTGGCATCAAAAGCCGTTTTAGATTCGGGTGATTTAAAAAGCGAATCCCAAACATATCATAAGCCTCCCTCTCGCACCAAAGGGCATTACGATAAATGTGGGCGCAGGAATCAATCTCTTTTGCAGTGATAGTTTTCACACGCACACGAGTGATTCGCTCCATTGATAAAAGCTGATAAAATAGCTCAAATCTATCATCAGGCAAATGAATCGCACTCATTTCGCTCAACACATCAAAGCCATAATCATAGCAAATCCCTAACGCCTCCAAAATATCGCTCTTCTCTACGCACACGACTAAATCGCCTAGCTCGATGAATGAATCCAGCACCTTTATGCGGTTTTCAAGCATTGCCAAAATGCCATCAAACTTCGTGCCTTTCGCACTAACTTTTGGCGTCTCGCGTGGAATCTCAAAGCGATTTTTATGATAGACTTTTTTTTGCATATCAATCATTATTTTACGCCTTTGCATTGCTCTGCCTTTAAATCATTCGCTTGGGAGCTAGATTCGGAGCTGCTTTGGTGCTACGAATCTTTTGTTGCAACACCATAATAGCATATTGCAAAGTCTCAGGGCGTGGAGCGCAGCCCGGCAGGTAAATATCCACAGGGATAATCCTATCAACGCCCTGCACTGTGGCATAAGTATTAAACATACCGCCAGTATTTGCGCAACTACCCATAGAAATCACCCATTTTGGTTCGGGCATTTGGTCATACAATCTCCGCACAAATTCCGCGTGTTTTTTCGTAACCGTCCCCGCTACAATCATCAAATCACTCTGCCTAGGGCTTGCGCGGAAAATCGTGCCAAATCTATCCAAATCATAGCGCGAACCACCCGCTGCCATCATTTCAATCGCACAGCACGCCAAACCATAAGTCATTCCCCAAAGCGAGTTGCTAGTCGCCCAATTTACCACTTTATCAAGTTTTGTCAATGCTATTTGAGACTCTGCCATAGCAATGCCCCCTTTCTCCACGCATAAATAAAGCCGATAAGCAAAAGCGTGATAAATAAAATCATCTCCACAAAGCCAAATAACCCTAATGCTTTAAAATTCACCGCCCACGGAAACATAAAGATAATCTCCACATCAAAGAGTATAAAAAGTAGCGCGATTAGGTAATAGTGCGTGGAAATGCGGTTTTGCTGCCTATTTGGAATGACGCCACATTCATAACTACTCACTTTTAGCTTTTCACGGGATTTGGAAGCGATTTTATTGCTTAAAATTCGCTGAATCCATAGCGTAACACCAAACGCCCCAAATGTTATCACAAATAGCATAAACGCCCCAAAATACGGATATGCGAATGTCGAATGCGTCATCTCTCTCCCTTTTTCTTTTTTTGCTTTTTGCGCGAATCTTGCGGATAAAATAGATTCACACTGCAAATAAAGCGCGATTCTAAAATAAATAAACTTAAATATAAATTTTTGCGGTTTTTAAGATTTGATGGCGCAGTGCGTGAATTGTAGCGCATTTGTAGCAAATCTTGCGTGAATCAAAAAATCTAATAATGTGATTTTTTGAAACAAATTTGGAGGAATCGCACTATAATCATTGCGAGTTTTGATTGCAAACACTACATTTACGCAACCAAGTTCGCCTTATTTATAATATTTCGCCCATTTTTACAGTGCAGATTTTAGCCGATTTGGGAATATTATTTGCTTAAAAATCGCATAGATTTAAGGAGAAATTATGCGCGTAACCTTTGGCACGAAGTATAATCAAATGGATTATTACCAAAATACATTACAAAATCGTTTGCAGGACGCAAATACCAAAATCGCTTCAGGGCTAAAAATCAAATACGGCTATGAAGATTCAAGCGTTTTTAATCAAAATCTAAAAATGGAATACGACATTCATTCGCTAAATCAATCCATAGACATCGCCAATGACGCTAATACGCACACGCTTCACACGGATAAAAGTTTGGGCGAAATCTCAAAAACGCTAGATGAATTTAAAGTCAAGCTAATTCACGCGGCAAATGACATTCACTCGCCCACTTCGCGTGGCGCACTTGCAAATGACTTGCAAACACTGCGCAATCATATCCTTGCTATTGCAAATACTTCCGTAGGTGGCGAGTATATTTTCGCGGGGAGCAATATCAAAGTAAAGCCATTCAAAGATGATGGCACTTACACAGGCAATAATGAAAAATTGCAAGCACTTATCGCCCCAGAAGTCAAAAGCGCGTATAATCTTAACGGCATCGAGCTTTTTCATAGCAGAGATTTAGATAGATACAAAAGCATTACAGCAAATATTCAAAGGCTAAATCAAAGCAAACTTCACCCAGACATTATGGATAAACTAAATAAAACGCAAGTGCCAAGCGAAGTTTTTATCACCGAAGAGGATACTTTGCGCGATTTAATCGGCGATAATGACAATGACACGACAAATGACGAAAAGGCATTTTTTTACTTGCGCGGTAAACGCCCTGATGGGACTAGCTTTAAGGCGAAATTTGCCTTTGATGTAGCTTACAACAATCCGCAGTCCGCCACGCGCGTAAGCGACTTGCTCCGCAAAATAGGCGAAGCTTACGGCAACACTTCGCAAAATCAAGTAGTAGATGTCAAGCTAAATAAATGGGGACAGATTGAGATTACCGAGACAAAGCCGGGTGGCTCAAATATCGACTTTCATTTGATTGCAGCAAATGCTGATGTAAATGATGTAAATGAATTGCACCAAATTGGAGCGCGGGTAACGAGCTTTCAAAAAAGCGCGTTTTTAGGGGATTTTTCACTCTCACGGATTCACGGAATCAAAAATAATTATGACGCAAGATACACGACTTTGGGCGTGGAGTTTGTTACAAATGATAATCAATACGCCAACAAGGCAACGCAATTAAGCGAGATTTTTGGCGTGGAAGCGAATCGAATCGAAATAAGCGGAATGCTACCAAATGCGCCAAGCGGTGCGGTGCAGGATTTTGCGATAGAGCCATTTTATGTGGATATTGCAAATAATACGGTGCAGGATTTGTTAAACGCGATAAAGACGCGATTTGGCGGGGATTTGATAGTGGAGATTAGCAATGGCAAAATAAATATCATTGATAATAATGTGGGCTCTTTGGAGCACGACCAAAAAGAGCCACCTTTTAATGGACCTAGTGGCTTTGCGATTACTATGCGGACGCTTGATTCGCAGGGCAATGAAAGAAATGCGATTCGCAATAGTTTTCAAACAAACTATGACAAAACGGCTTTCACACACAAAGGCTCTTCACTTCTCTCAAATATCTCACAGATTCACGCTACAAGTGGAGAATACGCAAATGATTCGACAAAATTAAGCGAAGTAGCAAATAAAGATTTAAATGGCGAAAAATACATTATAAAGCTAAAAGACCACAATGGAATCGATGTCGAAGCTGCCATAGAGCTAGGCGCGGAAGGCTCATATTTGCTTTTGCCAAATCGCAATAGTGGCGCGGGGGATTATCGAATCCCGCTTTATAATCCGCACGACAGACCGCCAGCCATTAGCATTACAGATGGCAATAGCGTAACATTTCGGCAGATTATGGATGCAATGAGTATTGCGCTAAATTATAGCAATCCCGAAGTGCAGCGATTTATCGATGCGCAGGGCAATAGCACTGATGGCGTAAGCGAGAGTGGCAAAAAGGCTTACGAGCAACTAGTAGAGATAGCAAATCGCAATGTGAGCGTGTTTTTAAATAATGACGGGCAGATTGAGATTCAAGATAAAATCCGCTCATTAAGCAAAATGAGTTTTATGATGTATAGCGCAAATAGCGATAATTTTAGCGCGGAAGCGATAGAAAATGGTGCGCCGAGTTTGACTTTTAACGCAAACAACGCACTTACGATTGATAGAGCGCATATTAGCTTTTTTAAGCAACTAGATGAGATGATAGAAGCAGTGCGGAAAGGAATCTACCGCCCTGACGCACTTGGGGATAATTATAATGCAGATTTGCGCAATTTAGGCATTCAAAATGCGCTCACGCGTTTTGACCACCTAAAAGACCACATTGAGAAAAATATCGCGCTAAATGGGAGCTATGGCAGGGTTTTTGAAAATAGCATTAGACGCAATGAAGTGCTAAAAGTGCAGATTGAATCCATAAAGAGCGACACAATCGGCACGGATTTGGCAGAGACCTACAATCGATTCGCACAGCTTACAAATAACTATAACGCCGTCCTTGCTTCTACAAGCAAGGTAAATCAAATGTCGCTAGTGGATTATTTGAGATAAGCGTAGAAATAGTTTTAGATAGCCATTTACATTATAAAAAGGGGCTTTTGCCCCCTTCTAGCTTTGTCATTGCGAGATTCGCTTACAAACCCTGCATCGCAAAAGCGATTTGTGGCAAAGCAAAAAAGAATCAAAAGTAAATTCGTCATTGCGAGAAAAACGCAGTTTTTCGTGGCAATCTAAACTTTTCGTCATTGTGAGAATCTGCGCTTTTGTAAAAAAACAAATCGTCATTGTGAGACTTGCCGCTAGGTAAGTCGTGGCATCCAAATTTTCTGTCATTGTGAGATTCGCTTACGAACCCTGCAAATCCATAGGATTTTTGTGGCATCCAAACTTTATTTTCCCCCTCCCTTGCGGAGTTGTAGTTATCTTTTTTTCCATTGCGCGTGGTAACACCACACTTCCCCCCTCCCTTGCGGAGAATTTTGCATTTCTTTCCCCCTCCCTTGCGGATGGGGATTAAGGGGGTGGGTAGAATATTTTAGATTGCTTTGTTTTCTTTGTTTGCTCACAATGACGCTTTACTTTATCTTTGTCATTGCGAGAAGTAGATTTGTTAGAATCTGATTCGTGGCAATCTATATTTTGTTGGATTTTTTTGGATTGCTTTGTTTTTTTAGCAAAATCTCACATTAGCGATTTTACCCACCCCCTTAATCCCCCTCCGCAAGGGAGGGGGAAAGAGAAAAGAAACCTACCTACAATAAGGGAGGGGGAGAGATAAAGTGAATCGCCATCCAACAAGGGATGGGCTTAAAATTCTGTCATTGC
>CAKUOH010000004.1 GCA_934668765.1 uncultured Helicobacteraceae bacterium
TTTTAACAACATCAATGTAACTTTTGCGAAAATATACAAATAATAATCCTAAATATCGACTATTTTAACACTTAAATTTATAAGTTACTACACAAAACCATAAAATTTTTGGCAAAAATTTCACAAAAATTTCACAATTCATCTTGTAAGATTCGCGCTTCATTTCAAAAATAAGGGAGATTTTAAATGAAAACCAAATCATTACTTTTTGCTCTTGCATTTGCAGGGGTGAATCTAGCTATATGCGCGGATTTTAATCCTGCAATGCAAAGCTATATAGATGGCTTGAAAAATGAAGCAAAGGCGGCAAATCCAAATTTTAGCGATTTTGATTATAGTCGTGGCGAGAGGCTTTTTGCTACAAAAAGCAAGGGCAAAAATGGCGAGATGATTTCTTGCCAAAGCTGTCATAATGCGGATTTGCGCACGGAGGCGCGTAATATTTTCACAGGCAAGGCGATAAGCCCACTTGCGCCAAGTGCGAATCCTAGCCGACTGACAGATACAAAAGAAGTCGCAAAATGGTTAAAACGCAATTTTAAAGATGTGTTTTTACGCGAAGGGACTGCGCTAGAAAAAGGCGATGTGCTTTATTATCTCATCAAACAATAAGGGGGCATAGATGAAAATATTGCGATTTTTATGTGTGATTGCGCTAGTGTTTATATGCGCGGAGGCAAAGGATAGATTTTGGGGCGATTCGCGCAAGGGTGGCAAGGGCGTGGCAGTAGTAGAAAACGCTCTTTATACAAAAGAATGCGCAAGTTGCCATTTTGGCTATCAAGCAGGATTATTACCTAGTGAATCGTGGCGATATATGATGGACAATCTAAGCAATCACTACGGCACGGACGCTAGTATCGATGATGAGCACACAAGAGCTAGTTTGCGTGATTTTTTGGTGGCAAATGCAAGTGAGACTTCAAACTACAAGCGAAGCGTGAGAATCACGCGCTCACTGCAAAATGGCGTCCTTTATAAAAGTCTAACAGAGATTCCATACCTGCAACGCAAACACCGCAAGATTGACAAATATCTAATAGAGCAAAAAGAAGTGCGCTCTTTGGCAAGGTGTGCGGCGTGTCATAGGGAGGCAGAAAAAGGCGAATACAACAAGCGCACAGTAGATATTCCAAATTTTGGTGCGTGGCGTAAATGAAGCGCGAATCTAGCGACAAAAAGGCAAATCTTAACGCAGATTTGGCTAATATAAATCTTGCCAATAGCACAAAAATAACGCCCCATAAAAGCTACATTTTTCCGCTTTTTAATCGAATCATTCATTTGATTTTAATCATTAGCTTTGCAGTGGCGTTTTTGCTATCTCAAATTGATAGTGCGATTTATTTACACGCAGTTTTTGGGATTGTGTTTTTTGTATCTGTGATTTTGCGCGTGATTTGGGGCTTTGTCGGCACGAAATATTCGCGTTTTAGCGATTTTAATTTTAATGGCGTGGGTGCGTATTTGCGCTCCATTTTGGGCGAAAAATTGCATTTTATCGGGCATAATCCCGTTTCAAGCTATGCGATTATTTTTATGATAATTATCGGTTTTTTGCTAGGGATTAGCGGACTTATTGTGTGGGGTGCAAATGAAAGACAAGGCATTTTTGCAAATCTATATTTAGGCGATATGGACGATATTCACGAGTTTTTTGCATATACACTTTTGGCTATTATTTGTGTCCATATTTGCGGTGCGCTCATTGATAAATTTTACAATAAATTTGACAGCATAGATTCGATGATTTGCGGATATAAACGCACGATTGACGATAAAAGTGTGCGATTAAGTAGCGCACAAAAGGCATTTTGCGCCTTTGCATTTGCGCTAATCGTGCTTTTAATTGCGTATTTGGCTTGTCCTACGAATCTTATTTTGCGCTCACAGATTGCGCCACGATTCGCCATTGATAGCGCATATAGTGCATATCAAAACGAATGCGCATCCTGTCATATCGGCTATGCGCCCTATCTTTTGCCACGAATCGCGTGGGAAAAGATGATGAATGATTTAGAAAATCACTTTGGCGATGATGCAAGTTTTGAAGGCGAAGATGAAGTTTTGGACTTTTTGGTGCGACATTCTAGCGAAAACTACGCAAATAAATTTCGTGCGTCTTTGGCGCGTGAATCTAGCGATGAAATGGCAATTAGCAATCGTGCATTTTTTAAAATCGCCCACCAAAATCTGCCCGAAAATCTTTTTAAAGTAAAAGAGATTCAAAGCAAGGCAAATTGCAATGCGTGCCACGAAAACATTGAAATGGGACTTTGGGGGAAAAGCGGGATTGATTTTAATAAGATTCGCACAATAAAGGCGCGACTATCCGCACAAAACTAGGAGTGAGTGTATCGTAATCGCAAGATTTTGTGATTCGCAAAATCGTGGCAATCTACCCCTTTTTTTGTCATTGCGAGAATCTGGGAAGTAGATTCGTGGCAATCTATTTTTTAGATTCGTGGATTGCTTCGTTTATTTTTCTCACTTGCAATGACAAATCTACCCACCCCCTTAATCCCCCTCCGCAAGGGAGGGGGAATCTTTGGCAAAATCACCACGCGCAAGGAAGGGGGAATCTTTGGCGGAATCACCACGCGCAAGGGAGGGGGAATCTTTGGATTGCCACGAAAAAATTGCATTTTTTCTCGCAATGACGAAGTGGTGGATTGCCACGACTTGCTTAAAGGCAAGTTTCGCAATGACGATTTGGAAGCGATTCGCAGATTATCTAGATTTGCCATTCGCAAGGACTCGCAAAACACATTTTTTTGCAAATGACGCGATGGCACAACAACGAAAGAAAGGCAACTAATGGGCAAAAATATAATGAATTTCATAGCATTTGCATTAAGCGCGATTATCATTCTATCGGTGCTTGGCGCGGTGGTGGCTATGGCAATCTTTGGTGGCGCGATAATTTTGGGACTTGGGGCAATTTTATTAAGTGTAGGCGTGGTAGGATATGCAGTGTGGTGGATTTATGAGCGATTTGGTGGAAAACGAATCTAGATTCGCGCTTATGCTTAAATCTAGCGCAAATCTATCAAATCTAGGCGCGAATCTATTCAGACATTGCAAGATTCGGCAACGCCAAATCAAAGCAATCCATACCAAATTCGTCATTCTAAAGCTAACAAAGTGAGCAAAGAATCCAAAAGGCGCGAATCTATGACTTAATGTTGTGCGCTTTGGATTCTTCGGCTTTCTTGCGAAAGCCTCAAAATGACGGATTTGGCGTGAATTGCTTCGTTGCACTTGCTTTGCTCAAACGCCTCGCAATGACGATAAATTGCAAATCCACCAAAAATTTCACAAATATTTCACAATCAAATCATAACATTGCGCTTGGGATTTTTGGAATGCCGACTTTAAAAAACTCCAAAAATCCCGCACATTTCGTTTATAAGGAGCAACAAAATGAAAATTTTAAGTAGTATTTTGGCGGTAACTATCGCTAGTAGTGCGCTTTTTGCGGCGGATTTTAGTAAAAGTAGCAATGATGATTTGTTAAATCTAGCAGGAAAAATCAAGGCAGAGGAAGCAAAGGATTATTTTGCAGAAATTGAAAAGCGCGTAGATGAGATGACAGGCAAGGAAGCGCGAGAATTTAGAGAAAAATTTCGTGCAAACGAAGAAAAAGTCTTTGATAATATGAAAGTAAAAGACATTCGCGCTTACAAGCAATCGCTTGCAGGTGTGCGTGGCGGGAAACATTACGGATTTGGCGAATGTGGAAATTTTGGCAATCTACCTTTTGAAAAAGGTGGCAAGGGCGCAAAAGGCGATAGATTCAAAGGTGAAAAAGGCAAGGGGCGTGGAAATTGCGGTGCGAATTGCAGTCCAAAAACGCCACCTGCAAAATAGTTTTTAATTTTATGCTAGATTCGTGGTAGAATCTGGCATATATTTTTTGGTGATTTTGCGATTCGCCCTAGATTTACCAAAAAATATCACAAAAAATTTTAGGATTTGGACAAAAAATGAGCGCGAAAATTTTGCTTTTAGAAGATGATTTTGTGTTAAGCGAAATAATTTGTGAGTTTTTAGAGGAAGAGGGCTTTGAAGTTACGCATTGCGTAAGTGCGAGTGAAGCACTAGACTTGGCGCATGAAAGGCAATTTGATATTTGGCTTTTAGATGTTAAAGTGCCTTTGGGTGAGGATTTTGAGCCTAGCGATTCGCCCGGATTTGCCCTGCTAAAAACATTGCGCAAGGCAAATAAAACTACGCCCTGCATTTTTATTACTTCGCTATCAAGTATCGGCGATTTGAAAGAGGGCTATGGCGTGGGTTGCGATGATTTTTTACGAAAGCCCTTTGATCTTACAGAGCTAAAATTACGCATCCAAACATTGCTAAAACGCACATTTTCGCATAAAAACGAGGATTTTATCGCATTGCACGATGGATTTAGATTCGATATGATTTCAAAAGTGTTGTATAAGGATTCTACGCTCGTGCCGCTTACCAAAAAGGAAAATGCACTTTTAAGTCTTTTGCTAAAAAACGCGCCTTCGTATGTGAATTTAGAGGCGATTTATGAAGAGCTATGGGATTTTAGTAAAGAGCCTAGCGAAATGAGCGTTCGCGCATATATCAAAAGCCTACGAAAAGTGCTAGGCAAAGAGCGAATCTTAAATTTGCTAGGGAGCGGATACTGCTATGTTTTATAAGGATTTATGCACAAATTACGCAAAGGACATAAATGTTTAAAAACACACACAAAACTATCATAAAAATCCTTGTCCTTTATCTTGGCACAAGCGCGGTATTTCTTTGCATAGGTTTTTATTTTCTAAATATCAAAATGACGCAAAATATCATCTATAAGCAAATGGCAGAGTTGCGCGATACTTCGTTTTATATCCTTGATGTGTTGCGCCGTAGCTACATTTGGGAAATTGCATTAGAGGATATAAAGGCGCGCACACCGATACCTTTTGCGATTTATGATAGGCACGATAATAAGCTATTTTCAAATCTCTCTCGCGACCCAAATCCACGCGAATTGCGCGATGGTTTTTATCTATTTGAAGATAAAATTATCGTAAATCCGCTTATGCCACCGCACAAAATGCAAGGAATCTGGCAAAAAGAAATGCGTAGTGAGTGGAGCGATGAAAACCGCGATGAGCGCGGATATAGGCGTTCGCATTACAAGATTTTTTTAGAGCGCGATAATGCTAATGATGAGATTTTGGCGATGAGGTTAAAGCTAGGATTCGCGCTGTTTGTGGTATTTGTAGCGATGGGCGTGGTGGCAACCATTTTGGTGCGCCTTTTTCTAAAACCGCTAAATGAATACATTGCCGCGCTTGATGCTTTTATAAAAGATTCAACCCACGAAATAAATACGCCTTTAAGCGTGATTTTGATGAGCATTGAGACGCTAAAAATGGAAAATTTCGCCACAAATGAGCGCAAAAAGATTGAGCGAATCAAATTTGCGTCCTTGCAACTAAACTCCATTTATAATTCGCTTGTGGCGTATAATTTTCCGCGCCACACGCAAAAAGAGTCTTTGAATCTAGAGGCGATTTTGCGTGAGCGATTAGAATTTTTCACGCCATTTTTTAATCAAAAAAGCGTGGATATTCGCCTAGATTTACGCGAATCTTACATCTTGGCGGAGCGAAACGCGCTAAATTCGCTTTTTGATAATCTAATCAGCAATGCCATCAAATACAATAAAAAAGGCGGATTCATCGCGCTTACGCTAGAAAAAGGCACATTTAGCATTGAAAATAGTGGCGATTTGATTAAGCGAGAAAATGTGGATAAGATTTTTGAGCGATATGCGCGATTTGGCGCAGATACGGGCGGATTTGGCATAGGACTTAGTTTGGTTAAAAAAATCTGTGATGAATATGGGATAGAAATTAGCGTGGAGAGCGGCGAAAATAGTAATAGATTCGTGCTAAAATGGCAATAATGCGCGGTTTTCACAGCACAAAGGGCGTATCTTGATACACGCAGAAATTTAGCCAATTTGCAAATATCACACTTGAATCTGCCCTCCAATCATAGCGCACCACGCCTTTTGCGTCAAAATAATTTATCGGCGTGCTAATCTCTATGCCCTTTGCCTTGTCGCGCTCATATTCATCACGCAGGGTAAATTTCCCATATTCAGGGTGTCCTAGCATAAAAATATCTTTTTCATCTTTTAGCAAACTTATGCCAGAATCCGCGCCTTTTAGCAAAATATCCAAACTAGATTCACGCGCTATGCGTTCCGCCACTGCTTCATCTACGCCACTATACCTTGAATGCGGGATTCGCACTATATCACCTAGCCCCGATAAAAGCACATTTTGCGTGATGATAGAATGCTCATAAATGCCTGATAGCTTTGCATTTAGCGCGACTTTGGGAATCTTATGAAAATAATACAGCCCAGCCATCGCCCCCCAGCAAAGATAAAGCGTAGAAGTGCATTTGGCGCGTAAAAAGTCCATTATCACGCACAGCTCACGCCAATATTTGACTTCCTCAAAATCCAAATGCTCGATAGGCGCACCTGTAAGAATCGCGCCATCAAAACTCCTGCCTTTAATAGATTCAAAATGCACATAGAATTTATCTAGGTGGCTTTGTGGCGTGTTTTTTCCCACATAGCTTTGCGTGGTAAGAAGCGTGATATTGATTTGCAGTGGAGAGTTTGCAAGCAATGATAAAAGCTGATTTTCGGTTTGGATTTTTGTCGGCATAAGGTTAATGATTAGAATTTCAAGCGCACGAATATCTTGGTGCTTGGCACGCGCCGTATCCATTACAAACGCGCTTTTTTCTAGTTCGCTAAATGCAGGAATGTCCTTTGGGATAATTATTGGCATCACAAATCCTTTCAAATACAAAATGTAGATTTTACAAAGAATCGCATTATTTTTTGCTTAAATATGATTTTTACGCTACATCTTGATTGATAATCGCCCCGCCACAAATTCCACGCACCAAAAGCCAAGCACCATAAGCCATAAAATCGCTATGACAAAGGCGATAACAGCGATTGCAAAGCTATCCCAAAAACTAATCGCACTTAAAAATCCACTTTTTCTAATCAAAAAATGCCCTTTCATAACCAAATACGCGCCCCACGCACTCCCCACACAAGCCACAAGATAGAGCATAAAGATTGTGATATGCGAAGCAATTTGCTTTAAGATTTGTGCTAATTTTTGCATTGTTGCTCCATTTTTATTTTTTATGTGCCGAATCTAGCACGATTCGCTCTCCCATAAAAGGCATATTTAGGCTTTCCTCCACTGCCTTTCCTAAAATCAAAATGCTTGGATTCTCACACATTTGCGCCATTTTGGGTAATTCTCCCAAAGTGCCGATGATTGCCTTTTGAGTGGGAAGCGAAACTTGTGAAATAAAAGCAGCGGGGAGATTCGCGTCTATGCCCTGTGCTAACGCCTCATCACAGATTTTTTCCGCAAAGCTATGCGCCATAAGCACGATTAGTGTGTATGGCGAATCTTTTAGCCATTCAAGCCACTGCGTATGAAACACGCTCTCACGCAAATGCGCCGAAACGATAAGCGCACCAGCACTTATCCCACGCAAAGTCGGCGTAACCCCGCTATACAGCGCACCACAAAGGCTTGAAGTAATCCCACTGATATACTCCACCTCGATATTATGCGAATGCAAAAAACTCGCCTCTTCCCACACACGCCCAAAAATCACAGGGTCGCCACCTTTTAGTCGCCCTACGATTTTGCCCTGCTTGGCGCAATCTAACATTAGCGCGTTGATTTGCTCTTGCGTGAAATTCGCAGCACCTTTGCGCTTGCCGACATTTACGCATTCAATGCCAAGAGCCTTAATGTGTGTCAAAATATCCGCGCCTATTAAGTTATCCACTAGCGCGACATCAAGCAGGGCGAATGATTCGACAGCTTTTAGCGCGAGAAGCCCAAAATCCCCCGGTCCACAACCGATGATAAAAACCTTGCCAAGCGAAGTTTGGCACTCTTTGGCAATGGCGTCTTTGTCGCTTTTGCTTTTGGGTGGGGATTTTTGTCGCAGATTTTTTAGGCGGTGAGATAGTGCGCCAAGTGTGCAGGGCAAAATCGCACTAATCTTATCGCGCAAGATTTGCGAAAGGATAGGGCTTGCGCCATTTGTGCTAACCATAACGCTGATATTCTCACGGCGCACGATAGAACCGAAATAAAAGTCGCATAACTCGGGCTTATCCACGACATTGAGCAAAAAGCCACATTTTTTACGCACACTATGCAAAAACGCACCAAGTTGCGAATCACCACTTGCATCGATGATGATTTCAAAATCTTGCAAAATTTTTAAGTCGGTGTTTTTGTCGATTGTGCGAATTTGGCAAATCACAGAATCTGTGCTAAATTCCGTGATTTTTGCTTTAAAATATGGTGCAAATCGCTTATCGCACACTTCTTTTGCAAAAATATAAACTTCCCATTTTGCGCCTTGCAATACTTCAAACTTCTGCCACGCCACTGCTCCCGCACCGATAAGTAGCGTCTTTTTAGGCGTAAGCGCAATGGGCAGTGAAAAAGATTTGTTAGATTCTTTCACTCATTTGCCTTTAATTGTTTATTTTTGTACTAATAACACCCAAAATCTCGCGTATATCGTGGTTGTGATTGTGGCTTAAAATGCCAAAGATTTTCAAAGATTCTAGTAAAAATGCTTTATGCGTAGAATCTAAAATCAAATACGCTTTTTCTTTTTGCTCCGCTACTCTGTCTAATAATGCGGGTTTTTCACTTGCAGGGCGCAATTCGGTAATAGGAAAGCACACATAGAGCATTGGTTGCACACCCACTGCGCGTTGCTTTTCTTTGATGACAATCTCTACTAAAATATCAAAATTACCAAATTTATGCACCAAAAGCGGGTATTTTACCTCGCTATGATAAAACTCTATATCCAAAATCTCGCGTGAAATAGGGTGGCTACGCAAAATCGCTAAATCCGACCTAGAATCTAAAAATCCCTCACTTTTTACACCACGCAAAAACTTACAAAGTCCTATAATTTCGCTATGCGGAATAATCCCCCATCGTGCGAAATAATATGCAAATTCGCTTAGCTCGTATAACGCCTTTTTTTTGCCATTTGCACCTATAAATTCGCTATTTTGCAGAGTGCTTAACGCTAGTTTTTCATTATCGCTTTTATCCACATCATAGCCGATTTGCCACTCGACATAGTGCTTTTGGCTAAATGGATTTTGCCTTGTCGCGCTTGGCAGTCCATATTCATAAAAGCTATTCCTCACCTTTACACGCGCCTTGCCTGTTTGCTCGGTAAGCGGAATTTCCACAAAGATTTTGCCATTTTTGCCTTGATTGTCAAGTCTATCAATTCGCATAATGCTCCCCCAAAAGTCGCTCAAAATAGCGTGTAATGTTGGGCGTGATGATTTTAGACTTTACGCATTCTACAAACTCAGATTCCAAAATCTTAAAAGCCTCAAAATCAATGAAAACATCGCAATTCCCCAAATAATAAGGCACACGCACAATCATTTGCTTAAACACATCGACATAGCAATACAGGCTAAATTTTTCGCGTGGCACATTTATAGTATTTGTGGTTGGCTTGTCAAGGAAAGTTTTAGAGCGAGCAAGGGCGTTTATATCACGCAGGGTGTAAAATAGCGCGACCGCCTCTCTATCTGGCACACGAGATTTGTTAGGATATTTATCGATATATTTAGCGATAAAATCAAAGTCATTAAGCGCGAAATTTTTTCCCTCTATCGTGTGAAATCTATGGCGTTTAATCGCGCTAAAATCTAGCATTTGTGGCGTCTTTTTACGCGTATAAATGGCAATGATAATGGGAAAAAAGCTAAGTGATTTGGGCGTGAAAATCTGTGAACTAATGATAAGTGAATCTTGCAGGGTATAATGCGTAAAAAATCGCTTTAACGCCTTAAAATTCGCCTCTTTAATAAGATATGATAGCGGGTGAAGCACACAGATAAAATCTACCTTTAACTCGTTAAAAGAGAGCAAAAAACTAGCCCCTATATCACGGCATTTGAGATGAGAATCTAGCGCGTAGTTTTTGTCTTTCAGCCCTCTTTGCACGATTGAAGTTTTGTCATTATAAGGTGGATTTCCTATGATTGCAAGTGGCAAATCTTGTGGTATTTGAAATGCGTTGCGTGAGACATTTTGCAAAGCATTTTGGTGGAGAAATAGCGGGGGATTTTGCGTTATGTTTTTTGGTAAATTTTGCAGATTGTTTTGCTTTGAGGCAACATTGCGTTTTGCAATCTCTATGGCTTTTTTATCAATGTCTATGCCGATTTTGTGTGCGAAATCTTGCCTAAAATCCTGCGTAGAATCTACCATAAAATCTTGTGCTTTATGATGCGTGAAATCTAGCGATTGTAACACTTCGCTAAAATCCAAAAAATTCCCATAGCCACACGAGTTATCTAGCAGTGTGCAATTTTTGAGCGATACCCCCGCTTGTTTCAAAGCGTTTAGGAGCATTTTTTGTGCGATTTGCACGATTACGCTTGGAGTGTAGAAGCTCCCCAAATTTACCGCTTGGATTTTGTCTAAATGCGTATGCGACATAGCTATCCTTACTAAATATTTCCGCAATCATAGCGCATTTTGGCTAAATTTGCTTAACTTTGTGTTTTTCTTTGCATTCACTAGATTCGCGTGAATCTATGAATTTTTGTGCAAATCAGCCGATTCACGCGATTAGCAAATGCAACAATCCCTAAATCTCTTTACACTCCCATTCTGGGAAAAATTCACGGATATAGGCGTTTAGTGCCTTTTCTTGTGGAGTATATTTGCGCTTTGAATCCACCGCAGGATTCGCCGAATCTGCATTATTTTCTACCACTTCGACAATCATTCCCGCGCCCAAAGTCGCATTTGTGTATTTATCGATGATGATAAAGCTCCCTGCCACGCGGTTATTGTTATATGATTCAAGTCCTAGCACTCTATCAAATTTCACCACACACCGCGCTATGTCATTTAGGTGCAGATTATGCGCAGGATGCTTTGTAAAGTCATTTATATCTTTTTTGTAGATGATTTGCTCTATACTGCCTTTTAGCGTGGAAGTAGCGCGCTTGATGACATAGCTAGATTGCAATTCAAGCGAGACTTCATCAAACCACACAATATCTGCCACCACGCATTTTCCTATCTTTAAGCTATGTCTCTTTTTGGCGATTATATCGCCCCGCGTAATGTCGATTTCATCTTCAAGCACAAGCGATACACTTTGTGGGAATCCAGCACTTTTCACCGCGCATAACGCCTTTTTGTCAAACTTTTTGCAATCTAAACTCGCAATATCTTGGCTAACTATCGCCTTAATCTTGCTCTCTTTATTTGAAGGCAACACAACAATACTATCGCCCACTTTAATTTCACCACTCTCTATATTGCCACAAAATGCGCGGTAATCAAGATTTGGGCGATTGACAAACTGCACGGGCAAGATAAAATTTTCGCTTCCTTGTCGCTTGTGAATCTTCGCACTATCCAAAATCTCCATTAGTGATTTGCCCTTATACCACGCGATTTTTTGGCTTTTATGCAGGATATTTTCGCCTTGCAAGGCAGAAATAGGAATAAAGTCAAATGTAATATCAGCGTGGTAGGCAAGTTGCGGGATTATCGCTTTGTAATCACGCACGATAGATTCAAAGATTTTTTGCGAATAATCCATCAAATCCATTTTATTTACCGCCACGATTATATGCCTAATCCCAAGCAGACTGACAATGTAAGAGTGCCGTTTGCTCTGCGTTAGCACACCCTTTCTAGCATCTAGCAAAATCACGGCAATATCCGCTGTGCTAGCCCCTGTCGCCATATTGCGCGTGTATTGCTCGTGTCCGGGTGTATCGGCAATGATATATTTGCGCTTTTCGGTGGTAAAAAAGCGATATGCCACATCGATTGTGATTCCTTGTTCTCTCTCGCTAGATAGTCCATCGACAAGCAGTGCAAAGTCCAAATTCCCGCCCTGTGTGCCGATTTTCGCGCTCTCTTTTTGTAGGGTATTTAGCTGGTCTTCAAATAATGCCTTTGAATCATAGAGCAATCGCCCAATGAGCGTGGATTTGCCGTCATCTACGCTCCCACAGGTTATGAATCTACACAGCTCTTTGTTTTGGTGCTTTGTCAAATATTCGTGCAATTTAAAATCGTGCTTTGTCATTAGAAATAGCCCTCCTGCTTCTTTTTTTCCATGCTTGATTCTTCATCGCTATCTATGAGCCGTCCTTGTCGCTCACTCGTATTTGCTAGTAGCAATTCCTCAATGATTTTTTCTACATTATCAGCACTAGATTCAATCGCGCCTGTAAGCGGATAGCACCCCAAAGTGCGGAATCGCACCATTTCTTTTTTTGCATTTTTAGCGATTTCGCTAGGCACACGCGAATCATCAATTAGAATCTTTGTGCCTTTATACGCGCTTACAAGTCGCTCTTTGGCGAAATACAAGCTAGGAATGGGAATGTTTTCAAGCAAAATATATTGCCACACATCAAGTTCAGTCCAATTACTAAGCGGGAAAACACGAATCGATTCGCCCTCTTTGTGTCGTCCATTGTAGAGATGCCATACTTCAGGGCGTTGATTTTTAGGGTCCCAGCGGTGATTTTCATCGCGGAATGAATACACGCGCTCTTTTGCCCGAGACTTTTCCTCATCGCGCCTAGCCCCGCCAAACACCGCATCGAATCGATATAAATCTAACATTTGCTTTAACCCCTGCGTTTTCATAATGTCCGTGTGCATCGCGCTCCCGTGCGTAAATGGCGAAATGTCGATTTTCTGCCCTTCAGGGTTGCTATATACGATGAGCTTCATTCCCACTTCTTTTGCGCGTCTATCGCGAAATTCAATCATCTCACGGAATTTCCACTTCGTATCCACATGCACCAGCGGAAATGGCGGGACTGCTGGATAAAATGCCTTTTGGATTAAATGCAGTAGCACCGAGCTATCCTTGCCAATGCTATAAAGCATCGCAGGATTGCCAAACTCCGCGACAACCTCACGGATAATAAAAATCGATTCGGCTTCCAAAGCCTTTAAATGCGTGGTTTTCATTGTTGCTCCTTTTGATTATATGTTCCATTGTAGATATTTGTTAGAAACTCTTTTGTTTTGCTGTATGAAATTTCGCTATCTTGCAATCTGCGATTGATTAGCCATTGTTTTGGGATTTGGAGTCTGCCACTATTTTCGTTAAAGGTTTTGCTCCAATTTCTATGGTCTTTTAAGATTCCTTTACTAAAATCAATTTCCTCCAAAGCATAGCAATCTGTCCCTTTAATACTGATTTTTCGCTCGTTATCGGCTTTTGATTTTGCGAAGCTATAATGCGTTTTTAAGATTAGATATGATTTTTCCGCGCTTATATTTTCTATGCTAGATTTCACATAGTCTTTATATAGGCGATTTATTGCTGCGATTGCGTTATTTGCAGATCTTTCTTTTTGCACCTTAATATTGACTAAAAACAAGATATTTTTATATACGCAATAGCAATCAAAGCTGTAATTTGTCGCAAAGCTGTTAGATATTTTTTTGATGCAAATCTCATCACTATTTTTGTCAAATTTTTTGGTGTAAATTTCTAATTTTGAAGTGATAAATTCCTCTAAAATAAAACCAATCGCTGTGGATGTTTCAATGCAATTATTTGGGTTTGTAAGCAAATTATAATGCTCTAATTCAAGCAATAATTCATCGCCTGATACTTGATAAATCGTATCTAAATACGCTTTAATTTTATTTTTTGCTTCGCAAATGCTTTTAAAATAAGGATTCATTTACACACTCTTTTTGTTTGATAGATTCGATTATAGCAAGTCCTATCGCCTTTGCAAGTAGCGGTGGGACGGCGTTGCCTATTTGGACTAATTGCCATTTTTTGCTCCCTAAAAATATAAAATCATCAGGGAAACTTTGCAATGCAGCTAATTCTCGCGGTGTCATCACGCGTGGGAGCAGTGGATGGACATTCACACCTCCGTGATTTTCTTTGACCGTGCTTGATGGCTTATCCCAATACACTCTTTTCCAAGCATCAGAATAATTTTCATAGAGCGATTGCCCCTCTTTGAGATTCTTCAATCGCTCCATAATATTACTTGAATGTTTGGTAAATTCGTGATTGATAGCTTTATTTTCATCTAAATGTAAAAATCGCTCTATGCCCTCTTTTACGGATTTATAGTTGGTTTTGTTATAAATGGGCTTTGGGTGATAGTTTCTTTTATGTAATCTATTGCCGATAAATATCACTCTTTTGCGAAGCTGTGGCACACCATAATCTGCCGCACAAAGTGTAGTTACATTGATTTTATAACCGATATTTGCGTAATCTCTTATGATTTTGCGCTCCACTTCGCCATTTAACATTGAGCGAATCCCCTCTACATTTTCCATTAAAACAAAATCAGGTTGCAACCTGCTTACAATATCTAGCATTTCCACATATAGTGTATTTCGTTTATCGTCTACTATGCGATTTCCAGCCATACTAAATCCCTGACAAGGAAATCCCCCAGCAATCAAATGTATATGTGTGTCTTTTGCATAGTTTATCAAATCATTTTTTGCACCCAAATCGCTAATATCACGCACCATAAAATGTGGCTTTGTCCCTAATTTAGCGCAAATATTGTGTTTGTATGTATCTATCGCCGAATCTAAAATCTCCGCACTTGCTATGGGCGTAAATCCAGCCATCATTAGCCCACACGATAACCCACCAGCACCAGAAAACAAATCTATCATATTGTAAGAGCTAGATTTGCATTGATTTACCCAAGTATCGACATTTTGCATTTGCTCGGCAATATCAATCCAATGCACGGTATCTTTTAATGATTTGGATTTACTTTTAGTATTTTTAGTGATTTGTGGTGTGCCTTTCCAATTTTCAAAATCCAACTTTGAAATGTGATATTTAGAATGCTTTTTGGTAGATTGCAAATTCCCACTTGCCACTTCCCTACGAACAAATTTTATCGACAAATTAGTCTCTCTTGCAACTTCATCAATGCTAAGCATGCTCACTCCAAAAAGTCATAAAATATTTAAAAATTTTAAAATGCGATTCTAGCATAGATTTGCTTTCTTATCGTATGGGATTTGTTTTAATGGATAGCTGTGGTAGATTTTGCCTTGCAATAATGCGCCATTTTCTTTTTTGCTTCGCTTCACTCCATCGCTTCCCTCTGGGCGTTTAAGCACCCCATCCACACGCATCCAATACGGCGGGTCAGCGAAAATCAAATCAATGCTTGAATCAGGGAGCGTTTTTAGCAATTCTAGGCTATTGCCTTGCAGGATTGTATTTATGGGTAGTTTGGTTTGCATTGCAAATTACCTTTTTGCTTTTTAGCCATTGCTACCTTACTTTACCACAAAAATAATATCAGCCAAAGTTTTGTAGCATTTTTGATTAAACTCAAACTCAATAACATTTTTTAGAAAAATATCACGCTTGAAATTATCCAAATAGTCTAAAATTTTGGGTTTGATGAGTTTAAAATTTCTTTTTAACTTCCAAGATTGTGTCAAATTATCTAAATCAATCAACACAAGAAAAATTCTATTTTCTGAGCCAAATCTCATTTCGCCTTGATTTTCATAGAGCCATTTTATTAGCGTGTGTTTATCTGCGATTGTTTCTTGTATAATCTTTGTGTTTTGTGCTTTTATATTTTCGAGTTGCAAAATAGCTTCTATATTATTAGAATCTAAAATTTGTTGGGTAATTTGATATTTGAGGATCTCATCTTTGGATTCTTTGTCAAAGTTAAGCGAATATTGTTTAGCAATATTTTTGAGTAATGATAGCTCATTTTTTAAGCCTTTTTGCTTTCGTTGGAGTTTTAAAAATTCCTTTGGAAAATAAGTGATTTTTAAATCAACAGGGACATTTTCAATAAAAAAATCCACGCTTTTTATTTTGCCAACGGCGGATATAACTTTATGGTGAGATTTAAAAATATATTCGGTGAGTATGGCACTCCAATTATTATACCAACTGCTTAGCGTGTAATTTTTTACATTTTGTGCTATGTCATTATCGATTTTATGCAAAATCTCATCATATTTATAAATCTCTTTTACAAATGAGACAATTTGCTTATCTAGCGAATTACTAGAATCTCCACCCCAAGCAAAATAATCCATCTTATACAACTCAGATTCTATAAAACTAAAATTTTTCTCTATCGTTTTAATCTCATCATTATTATATTGCGACAATACAAAATCTATCTGCTTGTGTGTTATATTGCCATTTAATATTAAATTGTAGATTTCTCTAAATTTTTGGATTTGGGTTTTTGAGGCAAGTTTAAATTCTAGCTTTTGTTGTATAAAATCTAAGATTTCAACTCGAATCAAAGATTTGATTTTCAGCCACAAGATTCCACTATCATCAAAATTAAATTGATATAAATCCTGCGAGGCAAAAATTTTGCTCCACTCATCATAAGTTTTCATTTTTTGCTTTCCTTATTTAGTGCTTTGGGCTACAAACAAGCAATATTTCCTTACTACCCTTTACGCTACCTTTTCCGCCTACGCTATTTTGATATGATTTTTCTTTAATCTCTATATTTTTATATTGTCCTGCCAACTTTTTCATAGTATCAATGCTTGGAAAACTTCTATCATTGTAGCTAATAATCCAATGCGGAATTTGTGCAGCAGCCTCAAAGAGTTTTTCAAATGAGGGCAATATATCTGCTTTTGTGTCAAATCCACTATATTTTTTGGGAGAGTAGCGTTTCGTGCCATTTATAAATTCTTTATCTTTCCAATATTGCGTATATGTTTCAAGCAAATGATAAAAGGCTTGATAATCCGCGTGGCTTCCGCAATATGGTGGGTCAAAATACACCAAATCTACTTTATCTTTTATTAAATCTACAAATTCAATAGCGTCTAAATTATAACTTTTATTCTCTCGTAAATTATCAAAAATGCTACTATTGTAAGGTTGAACTAGGTTTAGAAAAATCTCTTTTATAGGTCGGATAAGATTTGGATTTCGTTTGATTCTGTCTTTATTATTTGCATAACTTAGCGCACTTGTGTGGGCAAAATGCCCCATTGTTACCTTGCGTGTTATGCTACGATTGATAATGCTAAAAGCAAGGGGTTGTTTCTCTTTTGGCAAGGATTCAATATTACTTCTAAAAGAATCCAAAAATCGCGTCTCTTCTTCTTTGAAAAATATATCCGTAAATAAATTTTTCATCAAATCAAAATGCGTTGGATTTTGATTATTTTGTAGCAAAATTGTTATATCGCTTTCATCAAGCCTAAAATGCTTATTTTCCACTAATGATTGCCCTATCTTATGGCTAAAAGACAAAAAATCGTTTGTATAAACTTCATAACCACTTTGCTTAAAAAAATATGCCACAGATTGAGAGCCAGCAAAAGCATCAGCTACGCATTTGATATTTGCGGGTAGGCATTCTCTAATAAAATGCAAATGTTTATATTTAGAGCCAAGATATTGTGGTTGCGGAAAACTAAAATGACAAAAATCGCCAAATAAATTAGCCGACATTAAACACCCCTTATCATCATCTCCATATTTTATCGTATTTGGCATTATTTTTATCACAAATTCGCGCCCTTACCGCCTATGCAGTCCGCATTCTTTGTGGTCGTGGTTTTCCCACCACCAGCGTCCTGCGCGTATATCCTCGCCCTCTTTGATTGCACGCGTGCAAACACTGCACCCGATACTGCTAAATCCCTTTTCATACAGCGCATTTATGGGCAGATTCTGCGCTTTGGCATATTCCCACATTTTGCTATCCTCCCAATCAAAAAGCGGATTTATTTTTTTTAGTGCGAAGTTTGCGTCATTTTCCACTAGCTTTGTTTGCGCACGCGTGATTGATTGCGCGATTCTAATCCCGCTAATCCACGCGCTTTTTCCACTCAACGCCACTTTTAGCGGTTCTATTTTTCGCACAGCACAGCATTGTTTGCGCTTCTCTACACTCTCGCGCATTCCCCACTCTCCCAGCTCATTTTCCAAAGCAGTAATTGCTTTATCATTCGCACTATATGGCTTTATCTCTATGTCAAAAAATCGCGCCACTTCCGCTTGATATGCCAAACTCTCATCAAAAAGTTTCTTTGTATCAAGCGTAAAAACTTCCAAATTCGCCCTATTTATCCCCGCTTTTAGCGTTAAATCAAGCGCAATCGTATCCTCGATTTGGTGTGAAAACGCTAGGGCGATTTTGCCCCCGCCAAATCCACTGCTAGAATTTTCACTAGAATCTCCGCCTAAAATCTCGTCCAAAACCTCGCGTAGTCGCGTAATATCACTACTATATAACATACTCACTCCAAGATTGCTCATCGCTTCGATAAGCCTTTAAATTTAAGAAATTCACATAGATTATCTCAATGTTTTTGTCGCGAATCTCATTTAGCGTCCCCTTGTCGATTTGTGCTTCTATCACCTGCGCGTCTGCACCTACGCCGATTTGCACTTCTAATGTAATCCTATCGCCTAAGATTCGATAATGCAGTATTTTGCCCTCGTGTGAGCCGTATTTTTTGCTAAATGAAATCTCAATGTCGTGCGGACGGACGAAAAATGTCTCGTGCTCTCCGCTCTCTGCCACCAAAACACCCTCTTTGATTCGCGCTTTAAAAAGATTGACATTGCCTAAAAAGCTATACACAAAGGGATTTGCAGGGTGCTCATAGACGGCTTCAGGTGTGCCTACTTGCTCGATTGCCCCGCTATTCATTATCACAATCTCATCGCTTACTTCTAGTGCTTCCTCTTGGTCGTGCGTTACAAAAATGCTAGTGATGTGAATCTCATCGTGGAGTCGGCGCAACCATTTGCGTAAATCCACGCGCACCTTTGCATCAAGCGCACCAAAAGGCTCATCAAGCAAAAGCACCTTTGGTTCGATTGCCAGAGCCCTAGCTAACGCCACGCGCTGCTTTTGTCCGCCGCTTAACTCGCTTGGGTAGCGTTTGGCAAGTGATTCTAACTGCACCATTTTTAGCAGTTCAGCGACTTTGTCTTTTATCGCTTCTTTGCTTGGGCGTGTAGCTTTGGGGCGCACACGCAATCCAAAGGCGATATTTTCAAACACGCTCATATGCTTAAAAAGCGCGTAATGCTGAAATACAAAGCCTATGCCACGATTTTTGGAGCTTTGGCTTGTAATATCCTCGCCAAAAAATCGCACTTCGCCACTACTCGCAGTTTCAAGCCCTGCTATGATTCGCAGTAGCGTAGTTTTCCCACTGCCACTTGGTCCTAAAAGCGCGGTGAGTTTGCCTTTTTGTAAAGTCAAATTGATATTTTTTAGCGCGTGAAAATTCTCAAAGTGCTTACTTAGATTGCGGATTTCTATGCTCATTTTGTCTTTCCTTTATTGTGATTTAGATTCGCGTGAATCTTGCGAATCTTGCGTGGGTTTATTGTTAGATTCGCCCGTAGGTTCGCTTGAATCTGGACACCCCACATCCTCAACTTCTACCACTCTCACATATCCATTTTTCAAATCAAAAATCTTATAATCACATCTAGTTTTTCCATCAAATCCATAGATTACCTCCAAATGCTTATCATTCTCCCATAGATATTGGACAAAACAGCAATCATTGTGGGGCAAATCTTTTCGCGCATTTTGCAATGGTAAATTTTCAAACCATATTTCCTTGTTTTCATACATAAAGGCAATATCATAAGCCTCTTTTATGCTATTTGCCTTTATAATTCTTATACTAGGTGTGCCACAACTAGCCCATTCCTCCACTTCTTTTGGAAAAACTGCATTTTCGCATTTAGGGCGTGGCTCTTGGTCTAAAATACTGCAATCATCTTTGTGATGAAATAATGCGCTTATATCCTTTTGATATAAACAATCCACAAGATAAGATTCGCTCTTAATGTGCGTTGTATCTAGCCCAGATTCGTTTAAACAACGATATAAATCCACGACAGAATTGCCATATTTTGCTTGGCAATCTTTGGAAGTTGCGCTAGATTTTAGCGTAGATTCGTGTGAATCTTGCGAATCGCCACACGCACTAAATCCCAAAATCGCCACCAAAATCAAAAACACCAAACTTAATTTTTTCATTTTTTACTACATTCTCCCTTGCAAAATTTTAAGCATTTTGTTATCAGGTTCGCGTTCGCAACCACAGTGTTTAGCTAGTGAAATCGCACTTTTTTCGTCATTTTTTATATACGGATTCGCACCTTTTTGCATAAGCAATTTTGCAATTTTATAAATCTCATCGTTGCCCTCGCACTCAAGCGACATAATCTCGCAATTCATAATTACTGCTATCATCAGTGGTGTATTACCATTATCATCGCGCATATTGACATCGAAATTGCCATTTTTTATCAAATATAGTGCTATGTCAAAACGCCCACTATACACGCTATAAGCAAATGCGCTACTGCCACCACAATCCGTTTTATTGACATTTACGCCACTTTTTAAAACTTGCTTTATTCTCTCAATATCGCTTTTTGTTGCCTCTATATCACTTTGCCATATAGCTTCGCATAGTTGTTTTTTGTTTGAATTGTCCATAGTTTCGCTTAAATCCTGCGAATCAGCCCACACAATGACACAAAAAAATAAAATTGCCAAACTTAACTTTTTCATTTTATGTCCTTTTGAATCTGCATTATTGTTTCACGCACGATTCTAGCTTGTCGGCTAGATTGCGCGGGAATATTAACTCCACTTCTTGAATAGTATCAATAAGCGTTTTTGTGCCAAAATCATATTCTACCCAGCCTATCGTGCCTGTGCCTTGAAACTCTTTAGAATCGCTATCCATAAATAGCTTTGCTACAATCTGTCTTTCATCAATGCTATCAAACATAAACGCCAAACCATCTTTAAACGATTCCACGCTTTTATTATAGCCACTCGCCCACATCGCAAAATCAAAGCTACTCTCTTTGACAAGCGAAATAAAAATATCCGCACATTGCGGAGGTAGCTCACCATTGCTAAAGTAATATGTATTTGCATTTTTTGCATTTGCAAATACACTACACGCAACTACCAAAACGATAAATCTAAGTAATTTTTTCATTTTTTACATTCCTTTTATTTTGATTTCGATTCGTGTGAATCTTATTTGTAAATATCGCCCCGAGATTGTGCCTTGTAAGCGTAGATTAGGATTTGGGATTGTATTATTTCATACAAAAGGCGATACTTGCCGATTCGTAATCGATATTTGTGCGATTCGCCCTGCAATGGCTTAATATCAAGGTTGTTTTCAAAAGGATTTTGCGCGATTTGCTCTAATGCAAAAATAAATTTCGCGCTTACTTCAGGGTGTGAGTGTAAAAACTTCCGCACTTCCTTATTCATCTCTACTTTATAGCTCATAGCCCAAGCTCTTTTTTGACAGATTCTAGGCTGTAAGTTTCCCCGCGCTCTAGTTCTTTTCGTGCCTTTTTCCACGCTTTATAGTCCGCTTTGGTTTCAATAGGGAGTTTTTCGCTTTTAGATTCAGCAGATTCACGCACTTCACGCACACCTTTTAGCAGGCGAATCGCGCTTATAATCTCGCGTTTATTTTTATCGCTGATTTGCACTTGGATTGTCATTTTTTATCCTTTATTTTTTAGATTCACACGCTATTATAGCAAAATTACTTACACGACACTTTTAGCTGTGAGCTGTGGATATAGCCAAAAATTGCCTTGCTAACATCGATAAAATTAACATTTCTATCTTGCATAATCTCTATGTTAGGCAGATAAAATACTTTTACCCATTCTTTTTTACCTCTCATAAGTTGCTCTAGCAATTCATCGCTTTTATCTGCAAGATAAATCCTGCCTTTTTCTTTGCCACAGCGCATATCTTTGGCGTGTATTTTGGCAATAACATTGCCATTTGGTTTATCGCGGAGATTTACAAAGCTATCTTTAGAATTGTAGTGCATTGTAAGCAGACTAAATCCACTGCCTATATCGTCTTTAAAATGATTATATTTGCCCAAATAATAGCAATCATGCCTATCATCTACACAACCTTCCCATTCATAATATCTATGTATGTAAGATTGTATATATTCCGCGTTTGAAAAGGGCGTAGCCTCTATAAGTGTGGCTTTTGTATATAAATCATTATTCATATAGCCATATTTATGCAAATATTTGTAATCTTTTATTTTTATTTTTGCCATTATGCCTACGCCACCTAAAGTGCGCTTTTGCAATGGTTGTGGCAAAAGCGTATTATCAGCTGTAAGCAAAACAGCCTCAGCTGAACTAGGCTTACCAAACCACCGAGCAGGCAAGTGAAAATTCTTATCCAAGACAAGATACACTATATCGCCAAACTTCGATTCCTCACGCACTAACATACCGCTCACTTCTAACTCGCCTTCAAAGCAAATATAGCCCTCATCTAAATCCTCTTTGCTTTGGCACTTTATCTCTTTCAATTTGCTTTCGGCATTGTTTTCAATGGGTGCTTGTGTGCTTTGTTTTAGCCTATCTTTCCACTCTGCATATACCGAAAAATCAAATCCACCACTAAAAAGCTGTCCCCCATATACAAAGGCTACAAACGCTATGATTTTTACTATTTTGGGTAATGTTTTCATTTTTTACCATTCCTTTTTATTTTTTTAGATTCACGCGTGAATTATAGCAAAACTCTATGCGTTTTGATTCACACCAAATTCACGCGAATCTAAATTGCAAATTCGCGCTAGATTTATGGCAAAATCATAATCTTTGTGCCGACTTTGACACTCTCATACAGCTCTTTGATTTCATCATTTAGCACCGCGATACAGCCATCCGTCCAATCGCCCATCACATAGCTTAATTTACCCAAAAATCCAAGCCCATTACGCAATCCGTGAATCTTTATATCGCCTCCCGCACTCACGCCACGCGCCTTTGCCTGTGCTAAATCCGCGCTATTTGGATAAGAAATGCCAATATTAAGATAAAAGCGCGATTTTGGATTTTTGCTATCGATGAGATAGAGCCCCTCAGGCGTCTTGCTATCGCCCTCTTGCGTTTTGTGTCCTTGAGGATTGCCACCTAGTGCGATATGATAGGTTTTGGCGACATAGATTTCGCCGTTTGTAGAATCTTTTGCCAATACTTTTAGCACTCTATCGCTTTTTTCGACAAGCAATGAATCGATTGCATTGCCTTTAAGCGCAGATTGTAATGAATGCAAATCGCTTTGATTTACATTTAAAATTTTCACGCTTATAACCGCACCAAAAGCCATAGCAACCGCCACGACAATTAAAATCGCTAAACTTAACTTTTTTATTTTTTGCACCCCCATTTTATGATTCATTCACCAAAATCAATCTGTGATTTATGGATAAATCCCGCTTTTGCGTCCTTTGTCTTGCGCGTATTTGGCGGGAAATAAATTACTTTATACCATTCTTTATCATATATATCAATCTTTTGGTTTTGATTAAATCCTAGCAAACGCGTTTGCGGGACTTCTATCACTAAAATATCGCTAAAGTCTTTTTTGTAGATTCGCGCTATAATCACACCATTTGGGGATTCTCGCAGATTTACAAAATCATCGTTTGTTTTAAGCTGAAATACCTTTAAAGCATTTGCACTTATCATTTTTGCTTCTAAATATTGCTCTAATACTTCGTATTTCTTTTCGCTTAATTTTTTGATAAATTTAATATTATCAGCGACAAGATAGCTTCCACTGCCACACGCAGAATAGTCTGCTATCAAAGCTATATCTTGCTGTTGATTGCTCCAAACATCGCTTATATATCCGCTCATATTTGCCACTTCAAACTCCACTTCATAGCTCACCTCCCCAGCAAATCCATCAAGCAGCCATTTGGGAATCTTTGCTAATACTTCTTTTTGATTGCGCGAAGTGGGCTTTATCTGCAAATTACTATATGTCAAAAAATTCATTTCAGTTAAGAATAAATCCTCATTTTCAAATGAAACATCCATAGGAATATCATCGCAACCTTCAAAATATGTGTAGCTTGGCTTAATAGTAAGTGTGCCTTTTAGCTTAATGGGGGCTTTTAGGCGATAGGGACAAGTTTTTTCGGCTTCATTGTCAAAGCAAGTCCATTTCGCGACTTTTTGCCCTTTGTCATTTGTGATGATTTCATACCACAAAGGCGTGAAATGCTTTTTAGCAAAAGCAAGTCTTGCCAAAGCATCAGGTGAATCATCATAATAAAGAGCTTTGGCTAAAAATTGTAGCCAATATTCATTTTGTTCTTTTTTGATTTGCTTTAATCTTTCTAAACTAATAATATTCTCTGCCACCGCTATATTTGCCAAAAAGCAAAGACATAGAATCATTAAAATTTTGCTTATATTTTGCATTTTTGTCCTTTTTAAAAATTAAAATGTGATTTTAGCAAAAAATTTCGTGCCTTTTAGATTCGTGCCAATCTTGCAAATCTTATAGTGCATTTTCAAATAAACTTTGTTCTTTATTTGCGCTATTTTCATAGTTTTTTCGTGTAAAATTTGGCAATCTAAATTCATTTTTTATCGTCCCATTTGATTGTAGCCTATCATTTATCATCTCAAAATAGGGCTTATGCAACTCACAGCTTATCCATTTGCGTTTGAGATTTTCACATAATAAAATTTCCCCTCCACTTCCGCCAAAAAGCACAAAGACAGAATCGCCTTCATTTGTGCAGGATTTGATAAACATTTCTACTAATGGCGCAGGAATCTGGCAAGAATGAAAGGTTTTGTCTTTGCTGACATTTTTAACTAAATCAAAATAAAACCACGAGTAAGGCATTCTGCCCTTGTGTCCGTCAGCTAACCGCTGCAAAATTCTTTTGTCGGTGGGATTTTGATAAGGCAGGGCGATATTGTCTTTATAAAAATGATTGTTTTTAGATTTTGTGGCGTGGAGAATGCTTCTGTGAGCTGTGGTTAAGCGTCTGTGGCTGTGTCCTACATTTGTATTATACACCCACGCATAATCTTGCACATCATAAGCCAACTCATCAAGGCAACGCACACGCAAATAAGCATTTTGCTTTGGATAGTTCATAAAAAACGCATTGCCACTAGGTTTTAGCACTCGCAAACACTGCGTTGCCAACTCGCAATACCACGAAATATAATCCTCCCATTTTTGCGTGTATTTGCTGCCATTGTAGTTGATACCGACATTATAATCAGGGTCGCCCCAAATCATATCCAAGCACTCATTTGGCAGGGATTTAAGAATTTTCAGTGTATCGTCATTGTAGATTTTATTCCACTCCATTTTAGCCCCTTGTCAAAATGTATTCTTTTGATTTTAGAAATTTAATAGAATCTAGTCGTGTTGCCTCGCTAAAAGTATAAGCCCAAAGTTTTAAGCTATTTTCATTTCGCACCAAATAACAACAAATGATATTTTTTATCGGCAGATTTGAGTTGTGATAATACAAAAATGGGTGATAAAGTTGATAAATATTAAAATCTTTTGGTTTGCCATTTTTCGCTTCAAAAACACCGATAATGCCATTATATTCTAGTGTCAAGTCAATTTCTATTTGTTGATTTTGGGCGAGTATTGTTTCGTTTTCAAAAGTGTATTGTAGCGTGGCTTTTGTGCGGTGCGGGAAGTAAGTTTTGGGGCGATTGCTTATGTCTAAATGTTCAAATTCCAAATCTACGCCAAACAAAAAATCGTGCAAAATGTGCTGATTGTTCGCCACACTTAAAATATTGCTTTCGCTATCGTTGTATTCATTAAGCAAACTTTTTTTATATTCCCATTTGATATTCTCTTGTATCGGCTCAAATGTGTGGTAGAGTTTGTCTATGCCTTTGATGAATTTATGATTTCCGCTGCCTAAATGTAATAGGCAAATATCATTTTCTATAAAAAAGCGTGGGAGTTTCTCGCTAGAATCTAGCTTTGTCGCATCAAATGGATTGCCAAATTTATGCTTTTTGCAAAATTCTTTGACTAAATTATTGTGAAATACAAAATCATTTTGCGCTTTGCAATGATTATATAAATCTAGCAAGACAGTGTGCTTTTTGTTTGTCATATAAATTTTTCGTCCTTGTTAAAAATTAAAATGTGATTTTAGCAAAAAATTTCGTGCCTTTTCGATTCGCGCCAATCTTGCAAATATTACCCAGATTCGCGCCTTCACGCCCTTTCATATTTTTCAATGATACATTTCAAAATGAGCGCGATGATTGAAAGTAGCGTTAGCACACTTGCTACCGCAAACGCCGCCGTGTAGAGATAATCATTGTAGAGAATCTCAATGTATAAAGGCATCGTGGTGGTTAGTCCTATGATTTTCCCGCTTACCACCGCCACCGCGCCAAATTCGCCGATAACCCGCGCATTTGTCAGCACGACACCGTAGAAAAGCCCCCATTTGATATTTGGCAAAGTTACCTTAAAAAAGCTCTGCCAGCCGTTTGCGCCAAGACTTATGGCGGCTTCCTCTTCTTCTTTGCCCTGCTCTTGCATTAGAGCGATGAGTTCTTTGGCGACAAATGGAAAGGTTACAAACGCGCTTGCTAGGATTATCGCAGGGAGGGCGAAAATGATTTTTATATCCCACGCGTTTAAAATTTCCCCAAAAAATCCGCTATTACCAAAGAGCAGCACAAAGCAAAGCCCCACAATCACGGGTGAAACGGCAAAGGGAATCTCAATAAGACTTGATAATATAAACTTGCCTTTAAACTCAAACTTTGCGATTGCATAAGCGATAAAAGTGCCAAAAATTGCATTAAGCGGGACAACAAACGCCACGCAGGTAAGCGTCAAAAGTATCGCTTTAATCGTGTATTCATCGCTTAACGCCTCCCAATACACAGCGATTCCCTCGCTAAATGCCTCCACAAAGACGATGATTAAAGGCAGTGCCACCATAATGCCTAAAAAAATAAAGCTAATGCCAATGCAAACATATTGCAATACCTTTGGCTCGATATTTCTCATTTCTACCCCTTTTGAATCGCTACAAATCACGCGCGTTTTTGCCACTGCCCTAGCAAATTTATAAGCAGCAAAATCACAAACGCTACGGTTATCATAAATACGCCCACCGCGCTCCCACCTAGATAATCAAACGAATCCAGCTTTTTAACGATTAAAAGTGGCAGTATTTCGCTTTCAAACGGGATATTGTTTGAGACAAAAATCACTGAGCCATACTCGCCAAGCCCCCGCGCAAAGGCTAATGCGAATCCTATCAGCGCAGATGGGATTAAAGATGGCAAAATCACAAAATAAAAGCTCTGCCAAAAGTTCGCACCCAAGCTCCCTGCTGCTTCTAAACTCTCTTTATCCAAGTCCTTTATCACAGGCTCTAGCGTGCGAATCACAAAGGGAATCCCCACAAAGATAAGTGCCACGACGACCGCTACAAAACTGCGCCCCTCTAAATCCACGCCAATTAGCAAAAATGCCTTGCCGACTATGCCGTTGCTAGATAGCAAAAAAGCGATTGCGATTCCCGCTACGGCGGTGGGGAGTGCGAAAGGCAAGTCGATTAGGGCTTCTAAAAGCCGTTTGCCAAAAAAGTCATATCGCGCCAAGCTCCACGCCACGATAAATCCTAAAATTAGATTGATAGTCGCGGCAAAAAGCGCGGTTGAAAGCGAGAATTTTAACGCGCTTAAAACTTGTGAATCGCTAATGATTTCTACAAATTTTGTCCATTCAATCTTAAAGCTAAAGGCAAAAAGCGCGATTAGCGGGATAATCACAAGCAGACTAAAATATGTCATTCCAAGCCCAAAGCTGAGCCCAAAGCCCTGCAAAATCGATGGCTTTTTAGCAAAGATTTTATTTGCAATGTAAGAAAGATTCATTTGCCCTACTCCTCACTAACCCTATAAAAAATTTTATTTTTTAGCATAATGCCTTTAAGCGACACACAATCGCTTAAATTTCCACTGATTTTTAGTCTTTGTTCTTTATCATTTTCATCTATGGGCTTATCTTGGATTCTAATCGACAAAGCGCATTTGCCTTTATCATAGCCCTTATTCCAAAATTCTACCGCGTCATAACCAACGCCATTTTCCGCAGTATCACTCTCACCGCCAAGATAGCTATTTGGATGGACATTTGCCCTGCCTTTGAGAAGCAATTTTCCATTGTGGATTATCTCAAAATCTATCACCCTAAACATAAAATAATCACTCATTTCTGCAATCCACTTTTTTGTGCCTTGCAACTCTCGAATCTTAATTGTTATACTATCATTTTGTTTGGATTTAAAAGTGTGAATCTGCGCTTGATTTGTGGCTAGATTCTCCGCACCAAACGCCACGCTACACGCTAAAAATATAAATGCTAGTAGTTTTTTCATTTTTTGCGCTCCTTTCTTAAAAATGATTTTTGCAAATCATTGTCCGCTTTTATATTTTTCTAAAATTTCAATAATTTTTTCATAATTTTGAACAGCATTAGAATCATTGCTAGATTTTGCCTCATTTAGCTTTTCATTAGCGTAGTCGCACAAACTCTCTATATCATCTGTTATATGATTTTTAAGCAAAAATTTAAGTGCCTTTGCATTTGCCAAATCTATGGCTTGCTGCTCAAATGTAGGCGCACCGATAATGCCATTTAAAAACGCCATATTATGCTCTTTGTCCTTTTCTAATGCCTTGTATATAAGCTCTAACCCAGCAATATCATCTGCCTTAATCATATCAATGATAATATACGCGCTCTCAAAAGCATAAGATTTATTTGTAGCGGCAAGGTTGCTAGATTTATTGTTCCATTTATGATTTCCCCATTGCTTAAACCACTCATTATAAAAAGCGGACTCGGTGTTTTGTGTGCTTTGTGTGTGCGCTAAATCTTGCGCATAGCCAAAAATTAGCATAAAAGCAAGGATTAGTTTTTTCATTTTGTTTTTACTCCAAATCATTTAAAAAGTTGCGAATGTGTGCCGATTCGCACTAGATAAATTGTTTCATTTTCAATTTTATAAATCACTAGCTTATCGCCACCGATATGAAATTCCCTATATTTTGCATAATTTCCGCTTAATGCGTGGTCATTTGCGCTTGGTGGCAGTGGTTTATCATTAGCTAATAATGAAAAATATTCCACCATTTTATTAAACTCGCTATCGCTTAATCGCACCTTTGATAAGTCATTGATAAATTTTTTCTCGCGTTTTAGATTCACGCTTACGCCTTATTTTGTGCTTTTATTGCCTCAAATTCCGCCCTTAACTGCTCCAAAGTAAAACTCTCTAAATTCTCACCTTTTTCGACATTTTCTATCGCCTTTTTGGTTTCCTCATTTGGTATCTCGCTTCTGCCCTGTAAGCTAAATGGTATCGCATTTTCTCGTATCACGGCTTTGGCAAAGACATTAAACGCAGAGCTAAGATTTAGCCCCATATCGCTTATGATTCGTTCAAATCGCGCCTTGTCATCTTTATCCATTCTAAAAGTTACATTTATGGTTTGCATTGCTTTGTCCTTATTTTGAAATTAAAATATGGCATTTTACCATAAAATATATGAGATTCGCAGGATTTAGTTTCTGCGAATTGAGTGTAAATTTGCTGTGAATCTGCGCTATTTTTTCTCTTTTTTAATACTCTCAAAAATCTTATCAAACTCGCCATTATCGCTAAAATGTTTCTTTTGTGCTACACTCCAGCCACCAAAGGCATCGATTCGCACTAACTCTAACGCAGGAAAATTCGTGCTATATTTTTTCGCCACCGATTCATTTATGGGGCGATAGAAATTTTTGGCAATGATTTCTTGTGCGCTCTCATCGTATAAATGCGTGATATACGCTTTTGCCACTTCACGCGTCCCCCTTTTATCCACGACTTTATCCACGATTGCCACAGGTGGCTCGGCTAAAATGCTAACGCTAGGAATGACAATCTCAAATTTGCCCTTGCCAAGCTGTTTTTGCGCCAAAAGGGCTTCATTTTCCCAAGCGATTAGCACATCGCCCACATTGCGCTTCACAAAGGTATTTGTCGCGCCACGCGCTCCAGAATCTAGCACAGGCACATTTTTATACAACGACACCAAAAATTCCCGCGCTTTTGCGCTATCATTTTTATGTGCTTTAAGCGCGTAGGCTAAGGCTGCTAGATGATTCCACCGCGCACCGCCTGAAGTTTTGGGATTTGGCGTAATTACTTTCACGCCATCCCTAATCAAGTCGCCCCAATCTTTAATCCCCTTTGGATTCCCAGCACGCACGAGAAAAACAATCGTTGAGTAATATGGCGTAGAATTATTTGAAAAATCCTTTTGCCAATCTTTTTTTAACAATCCACGCTCCGCAATCGCGTCAATATCATAAGCCAACGCCAAAGATACAATATCGCTCTCTATTCCATCAATGACAGAGCGCGCCTGTGCACCAGAGCCTCCGTGCGATTGACGAATCGATACTTTATCGCCTTTTTGCTTTGCATACCACGCGCTAAATTCCGCATTATATGCCCTATAAAGCTCTCTTGTGGGGTCATAAGAGGCATTTAAAATCTCATAATTTGCCCCAAATGCCACGCTTATGAATCCCAAAACCGCCACTGCGATTCTAAATGCTATTTTTTTCATTTTATTTCCTTTTAATGTGGTTTAATTTCTTTGAAATGTTCTTCGCCGATTCCGCGCTCTTTGCTTGTCTCGCCAAAGAGTTTATCGCTGGTGTAATCATAATATGGCGCGGGATTTTCGCTAAAACTTGGAATCTCTTGCAATGATTCTGCGATAGCCACTATTTCAGCCTCGCCCACACTATCTACATAATCCTCAAATAGCGGATATTGCGCCTTTTGTGGGATATATTTTGCTAAAACACGATAGATAAATTCAGGCAAGTGAAACGCCGAAATATCTGCCACTTTTTTAGCAAAGCGTGATTTTTTCTCCGCACTCGCACTCACAATCCCGCCGATTACGACATTATACGCAGGATAGCTATAATCGCCATTGCGTTTAGATTTGCCAAAAAAGCCCAAATTCGCGCTAAAATGATTCGCACACGAATTTGGGCAACCTGAGAGCTGAATCCTAAATCCCTGCAATGCGTCTAAATCAAGCCCCTTGTCCTCCAAATATTCCTCGATTTTTAGCACTGCGCCACGCGGACGCGCAATGCCTAGCTGACAAGTCGCCGCCCCCGTGCAAGCCACCATATCGCCGATAATTGTAGGTTTTGCACTTTGCGTTGAAAACTCGGCGATTAAATCGTGTAGGCTTAAAAGATTTTTCGCGCTTAAATTGCGCAAATACATATTTTGATTTGGCGCGAAAAATAGGCTGTGATTGCCGATTAGCTCAAGCCTTTTGGCAAGTTCCCTTGCGTGAGTGGATTTTATGTCGCCTAGTTTTAAAGGCACTTTTGCACAATAATAGCCCTTTTGAATCTGCTCTATCACAAAGCGATTCCACCATAATTTTTGCGCTTCATTCATCGGCGGAATCTCCAAGTCCGCGCCGTGTAATTCTGGCAACTCGGGGCTAGATTCGACTTGTAATGCACAATCAAAATTTTGGCGCACGATTTTCATTTCATCAAAAATCATTTTTGCTAATTCGGATTCGCCAAATCGCTCTGCCACAAATCTAAAACGCGCTCGATTCTTGCGCTCTCTATCGCCGAATCTGTCATAAATCTGCTTTGCCGCCTGTGCCAAAACAAAAACTTCGCTTTCAGGCAAAAAGTCCATTAGCTTAAATCCTAAAAGCGGTTTTGCGCCCATTCCACCAGCTACCCATACTTCAAAGCCCCGCTTTTCACCTTGAATCTTAGCGATAAATCCTACATCAGTAATCGTTGCCATCGCCCTATCCGCGCTTGACGCCGAAAAGGCGAATTTGAATTTTTTAGGCAAGTAAAACGAATCTTTAAGTCCTAGCATTTTGGTTGTCAGCGCGTTTGCATAAGGAATCACATCAAAAACGCAATCTTGCGCGACATTTGAGAGAATATCTGCGTTAATGTTGCGCACCGTTGCGCCACCACCGCCACGCGAAGTAAGCCCGATTTTGTGGAGATTCTCCAAAATCTCACATAAATCATCTAGCTTTGTGTAATGTAGCTGAATCCCGCCACGCGTGGTAATATGAAGCTGATTATTTGCGTATTTGTCCGCATAGTCTGCTAAAATGCCAAATTGCTTTGGCTCTATTTCGCCACCATAGGTTTTCACGCGCACCATATAAGTTTCGCGCTCTCGTTGCTCATAGACGCCAAAAGGCACACGAATGCCCTTAAAATCGTCCTTTGTGATTTTGCCACTCTTTAACTCATCAAGCGACTTTTTAAAAAACTCAAAGTCGCCTTTTATAACTGAATCTGGGATTTTGTATCCGCTCATTTTCTCTCCTTAAATTTGTAATGTTGTGAAGTTGTGCCTTATAGCAAAGAAAAATTAACCTGCGTTGCGGACATTTATTTCTTGCTAGAATGAAAATCTAGCAAGTGAATGGATTTATTTCTCTAGCGCGTTTTTCAAATCCGCAATTAAATCTTCCACATTTTCTAGCCCTATGCTTAAACGCACACCTGTGGGCGTAATGCCTGCTGATTCAAGCTCTTTTGCAGAGAGCTGTGAGTGCGTTGTAGAAGCGGGATGAATGACAAGTGATTTAGAATCCCCGATATTTGCCGTAATGGAGTAGAGTTTAAGCGTATCACAGATTTTTTTTGCAGCCTCATAGCTTTGCGCTTCAAAATTCAAAAGCCCACTAGCGCGTGAATCTGCAAAGTATTTTTTCAATCTTGCATTATATGGGCTTGATTTTAGCCCAGGATAATCCACCTTGCTAACTTTTGGGTGAGATTCTAAAAATTCTGCTACTTTAAGCGCACTATCGCTGTGGCGTTTAATACGCAATTCTAGCGTCTCTAGCCCTTGCAAGTGAATCCACGCCACTTGTGGAGCAAGTGTCGCACCGATATTGCGTAGCCACTCGGTGATTAGGCGAATGCCAAAGTTTGGCAAAGGTAGTGAGCTATACACAAGCCCGTGATAGCTTTCATCGGGCGTATTAAATGCTGGATAGCGCGGATTATCTTTGATAAGCGCATTTAGCCCATCACGCTCTACTGCCACACCACCAAGTCCCGCGCCGTGTCCATTGACATATTTAGTAAGGCTTGAAACGCTAATGTCGATTCCGTGCGAAAATGGGCGAAACAAAAATGGCGTTGCCACCGTGTTATCGCACACGGTAATGATTTTGTGCTTTTTAGCGATTGCCGTGATTGCCTCAATATCTGGGATTGCGATTTGCGGGTTGGAGAGCGATTCAAAGAAAATCACTTTTGTTTTGTCATCGATGAGTGGCTCGATACTATCGACATTATCCACATCAAAGCATCGCACCTCAACGCCAAATCGCTTCAAAGTATGCACCAAAAGCGTCTGTGTCCCGCCATAAATCTTATTTGCATACAAAATATTGTCCCCATTTTGCGCAAGATTCACAAATGTATAAAACAAAGCAGCACTTCCGCTTGAAGTCGCCACACCAAATGCACCGCCTTCAACCGCTGCAAGTCGCTGTGCTAGGACATCAACGGTGGGATTTGTCAAGCGCGAGTAGATATTGCCTAGCTCTTGTAAGCCAAATCGTGCCGCCGCTTGCCCGATAGATTCAAAGCTATATGCCGTGCTTTGATAGATAGGCACACTCAAAGTGCGCTGTGAATCGTAATTATACGCTGCGTGAAGTGCGAGAGTTTCGCTACTGAAATTGTTGTTTTCTAAATTTGCCATTTTTTATCCTTTAAGTTGAAATTAAAATTGAAGTGAAAATATATCATAAATTTTCAAATTCGTATTGTATTTTGCAAAAAATCTTAAAAAATTTATGTGTAATGTTACGAATCTATACTTTTTTTGACAAATACGATATGTGTTTGATAAAAACTCGTGGATTTTGCGCCATTTGCAAATCTTAATATGAAGTGCGATTTTGGATATATGAAATTATGCTACAATGTGCTTTTTATAAAATTGTGCGGAGGTTTGCGATGAAAAAAATTGTGGCGATAGCGTTGTGCGTGGCGTTTGTGATATGTGGCGTAAGTGGCAATGACAAGGTAAGCATAGAGAGTGCCAAAAGTGCTATAAAAAAGGCGCGTGATGATTATAGCACCGCGCTAAATGGGTATTTTAACGCTTCGATAACCTTTGTCGCATTGCAAAAAGGGTTAGATGACAATGTGGCAAAAATCGCCGAAGTCGCCAAAGCATCGCAAAATGGCAAAGTTGAAGCGCAAAAGGTAAGCAAAATTATGCAAAGGATTCAAAATTTGGAAGCGGAATTGCAAGAGGCGCAGAGCGCAAAAAATGCCACAAAAAAATATCTCGCGCTAAAAGATAAATTTGTGTCTTTAAGCGACAAATCCACAAATAAGCTAATCCAATCCAAAGCCACGCTAGAGGACGGCATTGCAATTTTTAGAAAATATGCAAAGTAGAATTTGGCGAAATTTAAAGCGAATCTATAAACATTGCTTTGTGTAAATCTAACATTTACGCCTTTTGCTTTGGATTTTTTGCTCACTTAAGAATGACAAAAAAATAGCGTTTAGTATGACAGGGAGGGCGATTCGTCTGTTTTAGATTCTTCGCGCTGGCTTAAGTATGACGATTCATATTAGATTCGCACGAGTCTAAATCTCTTTTAAATTATCATTTACCTTTAACTGCGAAGAATAGATTTGCTTAAAGCGTGTAAATTCCTCTTCTATGTCCTTATTGCCATAAAAGCGAATCGCGATGGTATTTTGGTGGATAATATCGGGCATTGAGATTTCCACAAGTCCATAAATATTTGCGTCCTTTGTGATATTTGCTAGTCGCACAAAATCTGCGAAAACTTCGCCAATTAGCACAATGTCGCTCTTTTTCTGTGTGCTAAAATCACTAATTTCAAAGTTTTGAATCTGTGTGCATTTTAGGATATTTAGGTAATTGCGAATCGCCTTTAATGTGCTATTTTTGATAAATTCTGCGTCAATATTTACGCCAAACATTAGGCTTTTATCGCCATTTAGATTGTATGAATCCACTTCATCTTCGCTGACATAGTTTGCAAAGAGTGCCAAAAATTCATCTAACCTTTTGCTTAACGCCTCCACATCATCGCGCAAGATTTTTTGTGAATCGCGCTCATTTTGCAGTGCCGTTTTCAATGCTGTGATATTTGATTCTAATTCCTCAATATACTCGCCTTTTTCAAGCACTTTGATATGCTCTTTTAATTTTATATTTTCAATCCGCAAAGCGTCATTTTGGCTCATTAGCTCTTTATTTTTTTCTTTTATGTCGTTTGTAAGATTCGCAAGATAATTTTCCATTTGTTTCCTTTGGCTTGAATCTGGATTCAATCATTCAAAATCGGCTATAAAGCATTTTATTTGATTTAAGTCAATGATAAAATACGATATTTGTGTTATTATTGCTCTCGTGTTTTACACAATAATCTAAAATTCAAAGGAGTTACAATGGCTACAAGAAAAGAACACGATTTTATCGGGGAGCTAGAAATCCCTGATAATGTATATTATGGAGTGCAAACATTCCGCGCGGTGGATAATTTCCAAATGACAGGGCGAAAGCTTAAAGATTATCCATTCTTTGTCAAAGCATTTGCGCAAATCAAAAAAGCAGCCACTTTGGCAAACAAAGAAGTCGGCGTTTTGGACGCGGATAAAGCGGACGCTTTGGTAAAAGCAGCGGATAAAATCATCGCTGGAGAATATGCCGACCAATTTGTCGTGGATATGATTCAAGGTGGCGCAGGGACAAGCACAAATATGAATGTCAATGAAGTTTTGACAAACATCGCATTAGAATCGATGAAGCATAAAAAGGGCGAATACAAGTATTTGCATCCAAATGATCATACGAATCTAGGGCAATCTACAAATGATACTTATCCTAGCTCAATCAAAGTCGCAACTTGGGCAAAGCTAGGCGATTTGCTAAAAGCTATGGATAATCTCAAAAAAGAGCTAGAAAAAAAAGGCAAAGCATTCAAAGACTATATCAAAATGGGACGCACAGAGCTTGAAGATGCCGTGCCTACGACTTTGGGAAACTCGTTTAATGCCTTTGCAAGCTATATCAAAGCCGATATGGAGCGACTATCGTATGCAAGAGAAATTATGCAAACGCTAAATATGGGCGCAACAGCAATCGGCACAGGCATTAACTGCCACCCAGATTATAAAAACGCCGTAGAAAAGCATTTAAGCAAAATCACAGGCGGGAAATTCAAACCAGCCGATGACTTAATCGCTGCTACACAAGATACGGCGGATTTTGTCTTTGTAAGCGGCACTTTGAAAACTGCTGCCGTGCGCTTAAATAAAATCGCAAATGATTTAAGGCTAATGAATTCAGGACCTCGTTGCGGACTTGGCGAAATCAACTTGCCAAAAATGCAGCCCGGAAGCTCGATAATGCCGGGCAAAGTGAATCCTGTGATTTGCGAAGTGGTGCAAGAGGCTTGCTATGAAGTAATCGGCAATGATGTAACCATAATGCTTTGCAGTGAGAGAGGCGAATTTGAGCTAAACGCTGTTGAGCCGGGTATCGCTTACGCGTTATTTAATTCACTTGTGATTTTGGAAAATGCGATGAATACTTTGGCAAACAAAGCTATTAAAAATCTCACAGCAAACGCGGAGGCTTGTAAGCAATCGGTGCTAAACTCTGTGGGAATAGTTACAGCATTTAACCCCGTGCTAGGCTATGAAAAATCTGCTTCAATCGCAAAAGAAGCATTAGAAAGTGGCAAATCTGTGGGCGAAGTGTGCCTAGCTAGAGGATATTTGAAAAAAGATGAGATTGATAAAATCTTAGACCCAAAAAATATGCTAAATCCACAAATGAAGCAAAAACGCAAAGATTCATAGCCTAAAAGGAGGGCATTATGGAAGTTTTATTAGTAATATTACAAGTTGTCGTGCTTTTGGGCGCGATATTTTTAGGGATTCGACTTGGTGGCATAGCAATCGGCTATGCAGGTGGGCTTGGCGTAATTGTGCTAGGGCTTTGCCTTGGAATGAAGCCGGGTGCGATTCCTTGGGATGTGATTTTAATCATTATGGCAGTGATTGCGGCGATTTCGGCAATGCAGATTGCTGGAGGGTTGGATTATTTGGTGCAGATTGCAGAGCGAATCTTGCGCTCAAATCCCAAATATATAAACTACCTTGCGCCGACTGTTACTTACTTGCTAACGATTTTGGCTGGGACAGGACATACGGCGTTTTCGATGATTCCTGTCATCGTTGAGGTGGCAAAAGAGCAAAATATCAAGCCTTCCGTGCCATTATCCATCGCGGTGGTTTCATCACAAATCGCAATCACGGCAAGTCCTGTGAGTGCGGCAGTGGTGTATATGAGCGGTGCGCTAGAGCCACTAGGCTGGAGCTATCCACTGCTACTTGGTATTTGGATTCCTACGACTTTCATTGCTTGTATGGTAACGGCGTTTATCCTTACAAAGTTTGCGAATCTAGATTTAAGCAAAGACCCTGTGTATCAAGATAGACTTGCAAAAGGACTTGTCAAAAAGAGCGTGGGCGCACAAAATATTGAGATTAAAAAAGGTGCGAAACTCTCTGTGCTTTTGTTTTTGCTAGGGGTAATTTTTGTGGTGCTTTATGCAACAGCGATTTCAAAAATCGGTGGCGAACCTGTATTTATCAAAAATGTAATCGTTGGGCGCGATGCTGCGATTATGAGTGCGATGCTAACGATTGCAACACTGATTGTGATATTTTGTAAAGTCGATGTTAGCAAGATTCCAGAGACTTCAAGCGTATTTAGAAGCGGAATGGTAGCGTGTGTGTGCGTCTTTGGTGTGGCGTGGCTAGGTAATACTTTTGTCGAAGGGCACACAGATAGCATTAAAGATTTGGCTTCAAGCCTTGTGAAAAGCTATCCCGCACTTTTAGCGGTGGCGTTTTTCTTTGCTAGCACATTGCTTTACTCACAAGCAGCCACTGCAAAGGCTCTCACGCCTGTGGTGATTGCGGCACTTGGCATAAGCGCAAGCAATCCTAGCGATTCATATATGCTTGTGGCGAGTTTCGCGGCAGTGAGCGCACTTTTCGTGCTTCCCACTTATCCAACTTTGCTTGGTGCGGTGCAAATGGATGATACAGGTTCTACTAGAATCGGCAAGTATATTTTCAACCACGCCTTTTTCTTGCCCGGCGTCTTAGCTATCGCATTTAGCGTGGCATTTGGCTTTTTGGTCGTATCTGTTGTAGGATAGATTCTTATAGATTCCACGCTTTTTAGGCGTGGAATCGACTTTTTATTCGTGGATTGCTTCGGCAATAAATTGCCAAAAAATCATTCGCTTATGTAATGCGCTCCCAAACTCTCTTTTCTCTCCAACGCCGATTCTACAATCTTTCGCGCACTCAAAAGTCGCAATTTCAAAAGTCGCCCTATGTCGCCCAAAAGCATTACTTCAATCCCGCCAAGTGCCGAATCTAGTCCGCTTTTAGTGCGCTTTATCCCAACGCTATTCCACATAATCTCACGCAACACGGCTTTATACTGCAAGTCGCCGTCCTTTTCTAGCACCTCGCTATTTATGGGAAAATGTCGCTCACTTGTGCGAATCGCCGAATCTATAATGCCCCTTGCAGCGATTTTGCCAAAGACTAGTCCCTCTAAAAGTGAGTTTGATGCAAGGCGATTTGCGCCGTGAAGTCCATTGTTTGCACATTCGCCGATGGCATATAAATTTTGCATTCCGCACACTTTAGCGTCTAAATCACACGCGATTCCGCCCATAGAGTAGTGAAATGCAGGAGAAATTGGGATTTTATCTTTTGGAATATCAAGCCCACACGCGCTTAAAGCCCTATAAATATTTGGAAATCGCCTTTTAAAGCCCTCTTTATCAAATACGCTTAAATCTATAAACGCGCTCTCATTATTTTTCGCACAATAATCAAAAATCCCCCGTGCCACGATGTCGCGCGGTGCTAACTCGCCTCTTTTGTCATACTCAAACAAAAATCGCTTTCCCGCTCTATCCACGATAATCCCGCCATCTCCGCGCACTGCTTCGCTTATGAGCTGTTTTCTGGCGTGATTTGTAGCGACAAAGACGGTGGGGTGGAATTGCAACATTTCCATATCGCGCAGTGGCAGATTATGCTCTAAAATAATGCCGTGAATATCGCTACTAATGGTATATGCGTTTGTGTGATATTTGAAAAGTCCGCCCACACCGCCACTTGCGATGACGACATTATCGGCGTATAGATTTAGGACGCCTTTTTTGGTATTTACGCACACGCCATAGACTTTGTCATCCTCTATTAGCAAGTCAATGACTTGTGCACCTTTCCAAAGCGTGTGTTTTAGGTTTTTAATCAAATATGTATGCAGGATTCGCCCCGTGCCATCGCCATTTGCGTGGATTATGCGCGAAATGCTATGTCCGCCCTCTTTTGCAAACATAATCTTACCATCTTTGTCCCTATCCACTGCAAATCCGTCCGCCAAAAGCTCATCCAAAATCTCAATGCTGCCTTCGCTTAAAGTCTGCACGACTTTTAGATTATTGACATTACTCCCAGCACTCATTGTATCGTGTATGTGGCTAGGCACATCATCCTTGCCATTTGCAATGGTAATGCCACCTTGCGCGTAAAATGTATTGCACTCCCACGGCTCATCTTTGCAAAGTAAAAGGACTTTGAGATTTTGCGGTAGGTGTTTGGCGCAATAGAGTCCTGCGACACCAGCACCGATAATTATCACATCATATTTCAAAATTAACCTCCATTTGTTTGGCAATTTGTTCTAGGGTGAGCAATTCCGCAGATTTTGGGATTTTTGGGAGGCTCACAGACTCCAAGTCTAGTTTCGCTCCCAAAAATCCCAAAAAACTACGAAAGCCCCACCGCAATCCCTTCGATTGTTTTCACGCAATTCCACGAATCGGCACATTTCTATCAAGCAAAACAATTCTAGTATTTTGCGGTGGAGATTTTGTGTCTTGTAGAAAATTTTGGGATAAAACTAGACTAATAGTCTGTTGATTCCCAAAATTTTCTACAAGTGCGAAAGATGCACCCAAAGACGAATTGCCGTGCGCTTTTGCACTATAATATGGGTCGGCTTTATACCCACACCCACTAAAAATCGCCACAAAAAATGCTATAATCACAAAATGAAAAACATTCAAAGCATAATCTCCAATCTTAGGCGCACTAGCCTAAAAAAACTAAATTCAAACGCAATTATAAACAAATTGCTTTTAACTTTGTCCAAAGATTTGCGAAAACATATTTTGTTTGCCACGCTTAAAGCCGAGACGCTGTTAATAGCTGTCGCAAATAAGGGCGTTTGCGCAGAAATCAATCATTTTAAAGCGCAGGATTTGCTAAATGCGATTGATTTAATGTGTATGTCGCTAGATTCCTGCGAATCTAGCGCAAATTTTGGCGTAGATTCTAGTGATTTTAATGCGAATCTAAAAGATGATTTGGAGATTTTGCGACAAATTAAGCAGATTCGCGCCTATGTCCCTAAAAATATACTAGAAATTTCCCAAAAAAAATCACTAAAAAATGATGATAAAATCACCATTCAATATTACAAAGAACGCGCAAAAGGCAAATTTATCATTAGCGAAAATTGCCCATTTAGCGATATTTTTAGCAAAATCAAAAGTGCGATTAAGCAAAATAATGAATCTAAAAGAACAAATTAAATCCCTTCCACATTCAAGCGGAATCTATCAGTATTTTGATAGCAAAAATCGTATTCTCTACATTGGCAAGGCAAAGGATTTACATAAAAGGGTGCGCAGTTATTTTAATCTAAATGGCGATTCTCCCACACCTGCCGCAAATGTTAGCCATCGAATCGCAACTATGATTCGCCAAATCGCGCATTTGCAAATTATCCTAACGCAAAGCGAATCTGACGCGCTTATTTTGGAAAACTCCCTAATTAAGCAGCTAAAACCCAAATATAATATTTTGCTTCGCGATGACAAGACTTATCCATACATTTTGATTGACAAAAACGCGCCGTTTGCGAGATTAGAAATCGTGCGAAAAATCACAAATGACAAAAATCATATTTATTTTGGACCATATTCTAGCGGAGTGCGTGAGATTTTAAATGCCATTTATGAGATTTTGCCACTTGTGCAGAAAAAATCTTGTTTGAGTGGCAAAAAAGCGTGTTTGTTTCATCAAATAGGGCGTTGTGCTGCGCCTTGCGAGGGCAAAATATCAAGCGAAAAATATAGCGAGATTGTCAAAAATGCCATAAATTTGCTTCAAAATCCAAATAAAATTTTAAAGATTTTAGAGCAAAAAATGCAAAATTTTGCAAAAAATCTGCGCTTTGAGGATGCGAATCTTATAAAGATTCAATGTGAAAAAATCCGCCAAGTGGCGAGTATTAGCAGTATTGATTTAGCAAAACTTTATAATTGTGATATTTTTGTGATTGAAAGTAGCCACGCAAAATCCGTGCTTGTAAAAATCTTTATGCGCGATGGGCGCGTGGTTTTTAGCGATAATATTTTCATAAATCACAACGAAAATGAGATAGATTTGGACTTTTTATATACACAAAGTTTGCTAAATCACTACAAAAATAACGCGCCTTATGCGTTAGATTCAATCCTTTTGCCGATTGATTTAAGCGATAGTGAAATTTTGAGCGAATTTTTTAGGCAAAAATTTGGCAAAAATATAAGAATTTTGAACCCAAAAAGTGGCGAAAAGAAAAAATTGATAGATTTAGCAAGAAATAATGCCAAAAATTTACTTGAAAATGCCGAGTATAGTGGCGAATCGCGCATTTTAGAAGCGATAAAAAATCTATTTTCTTTGCAAAATATGCCGAATCGAATCGAAGTTTTTGATACGAGCCACTTTCAAGGACAAAGCGCGGTGGGCGCGAAAATCGTATATGAAAATGGCGAATTTATAAAAAGCGCGTATAAACGCTACGCACTGCAAGGAAGCGATGAATACACGCAAATGACAGAACTTCTCACGCGCAGAGCGCAGAGATTTACCGAATCTAGCGAGAGATTCGCACTTCAATCTAACGCAAATTTGACAAATCAATCTAGCGAAAATTTTGATGCGCCCCCCGATTTGTGGCTTTTGGATGGCGGGGTAGCACAGATTAGAATCGCAAATGAAGTTATGCAATCCTGTGGCGCGAATGTGGATATTTTAGGCATCGCAAAAGAAAAGATAAATCACAAAGCATATCGTGCAAAGGGCGGTGCGCGGGATATTTTACGCTCACTAGATTTGGAGATGCGCCTTGATAAAAGCGATGAGCGATTGCTGTTTTTACAAAAATTGCGCGATGAAGCGCATAGATTTGCCATTTCATTTCATCGCAAAAAAGGGCGTAAAAATCTGCAAAAATCCGCGATTGAAGGCAAATACACACAAGCACAGCTTAAAAAACTGCTAAACTACTTTGGCTCTTTTGAATCGCTCCAAAACGCCGATGAGAGTTTGATTCAAAGCATTTTAAAACGGCGCAAGGTTTAGGTTTGCACAAATCTGCGTTGCCTAGTGGATTAAAGTTTAAGGGTAGTGAGAAATTCTACTTTTGGTAAAAGCCAAAAGTAGCAAAATTTTTTATAGATTCGCTCTTTTTTTGTCATTGCGAGGCGTTGCAAACGCCGAAGCAATCCACGAATCAAAAAAATGGATTGCCACGAATTTACTGCGTAAATTCTCGCAATGACAAGGAGAGGGACTCTACTTTTTGCAAAAGCAAAACGAAGCAAAAACTTTAATGATGGATTTTTTATTTGATTTTTTTACTAGATTCGCGCTTTGCACGAATCGCAATTCGCAGAATTTGCGAGAGCGACAGCTCAAAGCAACCATCGAAGTAATTGCGGAAATTTAAGATTCAAGCGATTCGGTGCGGAAGTATTTTTGATGAGAAATCAGGATTGCGAAGCTATGAGCAAGGAAATAGGACTTGGAGTCCATTGACGAAGTGAGTGGCAAGTCTCCCCGATTTATCGCAAAAAGACAAACGCGATTAAAATTGCATTCCCACTTCTAGCCCATATTGTCGCAGATTTCGTATCGGCGTCCCATACTGAAAATAGCCCTGCGCGAAAATATCCACGATTTCAGCGATTTTATATGCAAAGCCCAAATACACCTTGCCACCAAAGAGAAAATGCCCTTTTAGTTTACCCTCGTCATTGTAGCTATCCATAAACATTATCTTGGTAATAATCCCATAGCGCATTTTAAAATTCGCCATAAAACTTGCCATTTCACTCATCGAATCTTCGCCCCAAAAACCCACAGGAATGTATAAAAAATGCGCATTTCTTCGCGGACGCGAATCGCCAAAGCTCTGCGCTACATTTTGATAGCCAAGCCCGATATACGCGCTACCAAGCACCATTCCCATACTCTCAAACTGCGAATCCATACGCATTCCAAGCCGATATTCTGCCTCGTAGCTCGTGTATTTGGAATTTATGTCGTGGCTTTTGGCATTTTGCGAAAAAGAGCCACGCACAAGTAGCTCGTGTATCGCGCTTGTCGTGGGGAAAATCGCACGAATCTGCGCTTCGTGGATAAAGCCTTTTTGCGGGAAATTCATCTCGCCAAAGCCATATAAAGCCTCCAAATACACGACTTTATCGACTTTGATGATTTGTGGTGCTGCATTTAGATTTAGTGCGTTAAGCGCGATAAAAGTAGTGATTAAGAGTAATTTTTTCATTGCAAAAAACCTTGTAATTTTCATAATTTTTTTAGAGCGGATTCTATCATAAAATATTATAATTGGCGTTTTATTTTTTTGAATTTTGGAGTGAAAATGAGTGGTTTAAATGTGGCTGATTTGACAGATTTAGAGCTAAAAAATCTGCTAGATTCGCACTATGCTTTGCGAAACACGGAGTTTGAATTGAGTTTTGATAAGCCAGACCCGTTATTTGCAGTGAAAAAGAATTTGACGCAAAACAATATCGATGAAATCGCCGTCCTTTGCGCACTTTTAGCGTATGGAAATGCAGGGCAGATTTTAAAGACTTTGCTAAAGCTAGATTTTCGCATTTTGGGCGATAAAAGCGCAATAAAAAGCGCGAATTTTCCGCTGTATCGCTTCCAAACAAGCGAAGATATAAAAAATCTCTTTTTGGCGATGAGCGATATTATCACGCAGGGCGGAATAAAGCGCGTTTTTATGAAAGCATATTTAGCGCAAAAAAATGCAAATCTAGCCCAAAATCACGCCACTTTGCGTGAATCAAAGCGCAAATCCAAAGCCGAATCTAAATACGATTCTATTGAATCGCCCGTCATTTGTGGCATAAATGCGATGATTGACACACTTTTTATCGCACTGCAAAATAATAACGCAAATCTCACGCAAGGACTGCGCTTTTTAATCGGGCAAAAGGCGATAAATCCGCGCACTTCTTCGCCACTCAAACGCTGGAATCTCTTTTTGCGCTGGATGGGACGCAAAGACAATATTGACTTGGGGCTATGGCAAAATCCACAAAACGCGCAAGATTCGCTAGATAAAGCCGACTTAATTTTGCCCCTTGATACGCATACTTTTCGACTATCAAAAAAACTCAATCTTTTGCAAGGCAAAACTTACAATCTCTACTCCGCACTTGAAATCACGCGCAATTTAGCGCGTTTTTGCACAGATGACCCCGTGAAATATGACTTTGCACTTTATCGCTTGGGGCAGGAAAAATTGTTATAAATTAAGTGCAAATCATAAATCTAAAAGCCAAATATAATATAATGCGATTTTTTAAATCAACCTTTAAATAAGGCAGGGCGAAAATGGCAAAAAATATTAGCTATAAAGATTCAGGCGTAAATATCGATGAAGGCAATACGCTTGTAGGCGAGATAAAGGCACTCGCCAAAAGCACCTTTGATAAGCGCGTAGTAGGTGGAATCGGCTCATTTGCTGGAGCTTACGCGCTTGATAGTGATTTGCTAAAAAATATCAAAAATCCCGTGATTTTAGGCGCGACAGATGGCGTAGGCACAAAGCTAAAAATCGCCATTGACGCAGGACGGCTTGATACAATCGGTATTGATTTAGTTGCAATGTGTGTAAATGACTTGATTTGCAACTTCGCCACGCCACTATTTTTCCTAGATTACTATGCCACAGGGCATTTGGATAGAGATTCGGCATTGCGTGTGATAAGCGGGATTGCGCAAGGTTGCAAGGAAGCAAACTGCGCACTTATCGGCGGAGAGAGCGCAGAAATGCCTAGTATGTATAAAAAAGGCGATTTTGATTTGGCAGGATTTGCCGTAGGAATCGCCGATAGAAGCGACATAGAATCGCCTAGCCCATTGCAAAAAGGCGATATTTTAATCGCACTGCCTTCAAGTGGCATTCATTCAAATGGCTACTCGCTCGTGCGTGAAGTGCTTTTTAATGCGCTAAAAATGAAATTTGATGATGAGGTGGAGGGCGAAAAACTCATAGATATTTTGCTAAAACCTACAAAAATCTATGTGTGCGATTTTTTGCGCTTAAGGGGCAAAATCAAAGCCCTAGCGCATATCACAGGTGGCGGAATCATAGAAAATCTGCCCCGCGTTTTTGGCAAAAATATCGGCGCAAAGGTAGAAAAAAGCGCGATTAAAACGCAAGAAATCTTTAAGATTATCGCACAGCGCGTAGATTTAGCTGAAATGTATCGCACCTTTAATATGGGCGTAGGAATGATTTTAGTTGTGGATAAAAATAACGCAGATTTTGTGCTAGGGCAAACAGACGGCTACATAATCGGAGAAATAACGCAAGGCGATGGCGTGGAGCTATGGTAAAATGACTATTTCTACTAATTATTTTAAAGCACTATATTCACACCAAAAACCATTTGAAAATCCCACTGCCAAGCCATTTGTGAAATGGGCTGGAGGCAAGGCTGGACTTTTGGATTTACTTTTGCCTTTTATGCCAAAAGATTTTAATGCGTATTTTGAGCCGTTTTTGGGCGGTGGTGCGCTGTTTTTCGCCCTGCAATCTAGGGGCATTTTAGATTCTAAACGCGTGGTTTTAAGTGATAAAAATACCGAGCTAATCAATGCGTATAAGGCAATTCAATCAAGTCCTAGCGAAGTTTTGGGCGAGCTAAAAATCTTGCAAGAAAATCACAGCAAAGAAAATTTTTATCAAATCCGTAATCTTGATAGAAGCCCAGATTTTGCGAGTTTGGATTGCGTGTTTCGCGCCGCGCGATTTATCTACCTTAATAAAACCTGCTTTAATGGGCTGTGCAGATATAATGCAAAAGGGCAATTCAATACGCCTATGGGAAGCTATACAAATCCCAAAATCTATGACAAGGGCTTGATTTTAAACGCGCATAACGCATTGCAGGGCGTGGAGATTTTAGAAGCGGATTTTGCGAGCGTGTGCAAGAGCACAAAAAGCGGCGATTTTGTGTATTTTGACCCTCCATACTTTCCGCTCAATAAGACTTCGAGTTTTGTGAGCTACACGGATAATTTTTTGCAAGATGGGCAGGTGCGCTTATGCGAAACTTTTAAGATTTTAGAATCTATGGGCGTAAAAGTGTTGCAAAGCAACTCAAACACAGAATTTATCCGCGAACTTTATAAAAACTTTGAACTAATCAAAATCAAAGCAAGACGCGCTATAAACTGCAAGGGCGACAAAAGGGGCGAGGTAAGTGAGTTGCTAATCAAGGGCTTTTAAAGTGTAAAACTATAAAAAGGAGAAAACTATGAAAAAAAATAATTTAAACCTACAAAAACCTATTATACAGACAAATGGCTATAATGGTAGTGAGCCAACTAGACAATATCCAAAGTGTTTGAAAACAAAACCTTTAAGTGAATTTGGCAGCAATTAAAGTAAATGTGTAAAGTGCAAACCGAACTCCCCCTAAATACAATCCTGCACGGCAATAGCCTAGAATTGCTAAAAACGCTCCCTGATTCAAGCATTGATTTGATTTTCGCTGACCCGCCGTATTGGATGCGTGTGGATGGGGTGCTTAAACGCCCAGAGGGAAGCGATTTTAGCGGGTGTGATGATTTATGGGATAATCAATTTGATTCAACACGCGATTATAGCGACTTTACTCGCGCGTGGCTTACGGAGTGTCAGCGCATTTTAAAGCCAAATGGGAGCATTTGGGTTATCGGCGCGATGCAGTGCATTTACACAATCGGCGGGATTATGCAGGATTTGGGCTTTTGGTTTATCAATGACATTGTGTGGCACAAAAGCAATCCCACGCCAAATTTTCTTGGCACACGACTAAATAATTCCCACGAGACGCTAATTTGGGCGACAAAAAGCAAAAAAAGTCGCTACACATTTCACTATAAAACTGCAAAAGAACTCAATAGCGACATTGCAGATTTTACCAAAGGTGTGCGAAAACAGCTAGGCTCAGTGTGGAAAATCCCCATAAGTAGTGGCAATGAGCGACTAAAAAATGAGCGTGGTGAGAAACTCCATAGCACACAAAAGCCCGAATCTCTGCTTTATAAAATCATTGCCATTAGTAGCAATGTGGGCGACATTGTGCTAGACCCATTTGGTGGCTCTATGACGACTGCGGCGGTGGCAAAGAGACTTGGGCGAAGCTACATAATGTGTGAGCAAAACGCAGAATATATCAGCGCAGGACAGGCGCGAATTGAGGGTGTAAAATTTGAAAATAGCGATATTGCAAGGGCGAAATTTGATGAAAAGCCTTTGCGTGTGAATCTTGTGGATTTAATGAAAAGCGGATTTTTGCGCGTGGGCGAGACGCTCTACATCAAAGGCAGTGAATCTAAAAGCGCAACTCTTACCAAAGATGGCAAGTTAGAATACAATGGCGAAGTTTATGATATTCACACGCTTTGTGCGAAACTCAAAGGCGTGAAAGCGCAAAGGCTAAATGGCTTTTTGTGGTGGGAAGTGGTGCGATTAGATTCAAATGGCAACGAATCTAAAATCTTGCTTGATTTGCTGCGGGAAAAATATAGGGAGCGCAAATGAAAAAGCTAGGCTTATTATTGATAGCATTTGTATTTGCCACTTCTTGCGCAGATTTAGGGCTAGATTTAGGCGATTTACCCTACAATGTAAGCGAATGGGATGCGATAGCATTTATGAAAAGCGATAAGTTTGTCGCCAAATTAGACGAGATGGATTCCTGCTATGAGAGTGGTAGGGCGCAATGCAGAGTAATCTTGCGTGAATGGAGCGATTTATGTGAGCGTGGTGATGGTAAATACTGCGTTGGTATATTTGAGATTCACAAAGCACTTCGCAAGGATAGCAGGGCATTAGATGAATCTCTAGCGGTGCTAAATCAAAAATGCGAGAACGGTGAAGCAATCACTTGCCTTGCAGTAGGCTCATTTTATAGCACCGAATCTAGCGCATTAAATGACGCCAAAAAAGGTTTGGCATACTTGCAAAAGTCTTGTCATTTAGGCATTGCTAGTGGTTGCGCTACTATGGCGTATTTTGATATGAAAAATACTAAAAATGCAAAAGCGTATTTAGATAAATCCATTAGAATTGCCGATAGGGACTGCAAGGCAGGGCAGAAGTTGGCTTGTGAAGCGATAAAGGAATGGCAAAATATGATAGAATCACAAATGCAAAAACAATCCAAATGATTACCCCCAAAATAAATTACCCAAAATGGAGGATTTTAAATATGGTAAAACTAGGCGTCAATATCGACCACATTGCAACATTGCGGGAGGCGCGTAAAATAAATGAACCAGACCCGATAGAAGCGATTTTCGCGGTAAAAAACGCAGGGGCACACCAAATCACAATCCACCTGCGCGAGGATAGACGACATATAAATGACTTTGATGTGCGCCGCATTATCGAATCTGCACCCCTGCCTGTAAATGTCGAATCTAGCACAAATAGCGAGATTATCGAGTATTTAGTATCGCTAAAGCCACATACCGTTACGCTTGTGCCTGAAAATCGCGCGGAAATTACCACAGAGGGCGGGTTAAAGCTTAGCGAAAATCTACGCGTAGTGATTGAAAAACTGCGCGAATCTAATATAAAAGTTTCGCTATTTATTGATGCAAAAATCGCAGATATTGAATGCGCAAAGTCGCTTGGGGCGGACGCTATCGAGCTACACACGGGCAAATTTGCAAATCTTTACTTGGCAAAAAATACAAATCTAAATCGCACTCCAAATCGCATTGAAATATCGCAGGGTGCGAATCTTGCGAGGGATTTGGAGCAATCGTTGAATGATTCATTAAAAGAATTGCGCGATTCAGCAAAAAAAGCAAAGCAATTAGGGCTTGAAGTTTTCGCAGGACACGGGCTAAACTACCAAAATGTGCGTGAGATTTTAAATATTAGCGAAATCACAGAGCTAAATATCGGACATTCGATTGTTGCAAGGGCGGTATTTGTGGGGTTGGAAAGGGCGATTAAAGAAATGTTAGATTTGATTCGCGCCTAAATTTGTGTGAATCTAATAGTGTAAATCTTGCGCAAATTACGACATTTAAAGGAAGTGAAATGAAAAAAGTTGCCATTAGTATAGGCGATATAAACGGCGTGGGACTTGAAATCGCGCTATCTGCGCATAATGATATTAGCAAAATTATAAAGCCTATCTATTTTGTGGATTTGTCCGTGCTTGAATGCGCTGCTAAAATCCTAAAAATGCCTATTCCACGCGATTTTGAAGTGCGCGAAATATTCCCTTTTTGTTCCCAAAGTGTGTGCGAATCTATCAAGCAAAATACGCTAATTCGCCCAGCGCAGGTTACAAAAGAGAGTGGCGAGTATAGCTTTGTAAGCTTTAAAAATGCCCTTCATTGCGTGGAGCGTGGCGAGATGGATGCGATTTTGACGCTACCAATTAACAAATTTGCGTGGAAATGTGCTGATATTGATTTTATCGGGCATACGGAGTTTTTACGCGCTCATTTTGGCGGGGGCATTATGATGCTAGGGTGCGCGGAAATGTTTGTCGCACTTTTTACCGACCATATCCCGCTAGGCGCGGTGTGTGAGCGCATTAAGTTTAATGCGTTGCGGGATTTTTTGTTAAATTTTCACGCGCATTTTAGCTTTGAATCCGCGCTTATTTTGGGGCTAAATCCACACGCAGGGGATAGCGGGATTTTAGGAAGCGAAGATGAGATTATACAAAATGCACTTGATTGGGCAAATAAGGCACTTGGCGCAGAGATTTATAAGGGCGTGGTTGCGCCCGATTCGGCGTTTCGAGTGCAGAATCGTAAGCGATTCAAAGTCTTTGTCGCAATGTATCACGACCAAGGGTTAAGCGTCCTAAAGGCATTATATGCGGAAAAAAGTATCAATGTAACGCTAGGAATCCCTATTTTACGGGTATCTGTCGAGCACGGCACGGGGTTTGATATAGCATACAAGGGGATTGCAAGGGCGGAGAGTTACATAGAAGCAGTGCGATTCATAGCAAATCAAAGCAATTCACAAATATAGATTGGATTTTCTAGCGAAAATATCGCAAATTTATTTTTTGCACGATTCGCCACAATATGCTAATTTTTCTGCTACAATTCCACGCGCATTTTAAAGTTTCACTTTTAAAAAGGATAGATTATGACAGCATTTTTTAATTCGTGTGATTTGCGCACATTTGATGAATTTGGCGTAAGGCAAAAATCCCCCCCCCCCCATTGTGATGCAGCTATGAAAGCATTGCTATGCAAAATCCGCGTCATTGCGCTAATATCGCTACTATTTTGCGGTGGATTCGTAGTTGCAGAAGAAAGTGGCTTTTTTATCGGCGCAAACACGGGCTATGGCGGATTCAAACAAGAAATTAGTGGCGGAATCGGCGCAAATGGCAACGCAATCGCCATAGGCAAAGAAACAATCAAAGCTGACAGCTTTAGCTCTGGCTTTTTGTTAGGATATAAATACTTTTTCAATCCATTCGTGGGATTGCGTATTTACGCAGGGATTGATGTATTTGTGCCTGAGTTTGAGGTTGATGGGCAAAAAGAGGACGCCACGCTAATAAATTACGGTGGGAATTTGGACTTTTTGGTGAATTTTGTCGCTAAAGAAAAAGTGGATTTTGGCTTGTTTGTAGGCGTGGGAATCGGTGGAAACAAGTGGTTTAGCAAGGATATTACGGAAGCAAAGAATGATGCGAATTTCAAAAAATTAGGCATTAAGATTAAGGATAATGCGCTTGACATCGCGCTAAATGCGGGACTGCGCGTGAATATCGCTAGGCGACACGGCATAGAGCTTGGCGCAAGAGTGCCTTTTAAGCCCGTAGTGATGATAGATAAGACGCTTGAAAATGGCGGTGTCAGCGTGAATTATAAGCATCAGTATGTGCAGGTGTATAATGTGTTTGCGCGATATACCTTTATGTTTTAGGGAGCGCGGGTTGTAAGTTTGGTGTTTTTTTAAATTTGTTTTTGGGTGTGCGATTTTGTAGATTTGCTAAATTTTGGGAGTTTGCAGACAGCAAGTCTAGTCTCACACCCAAAATTTAGCAAAAACTCCAAAAGCCACACTGCAATCACTTCGATTGTTGCTTCGCTTCACTCGCAAATTCTGTGAATGTCATTTTGCTCCCTATTTTGTGGTGGATTTAGCACTTGATTTTCGTGAATCGCCTTTAGATTCGGCGCGTTTGCAATAACAATTTTCCATAAATTCCACACTTTCAAAGATTTCATTTATCAAATTTAAGTTAAAATCCACAAATTTACATAATGGAGCAACAATGACTTACGCTATTTATTCATTGCTAATTATTTTGGCTATGGCTTGTGTGCTTTGTATTTGGCGCATTATGTCCTTACGAAGCGCAAATGAAATGCTAAAATTTAGCGATAATTTTCACAAACAACAACTGCAAGAGAAAGAAAAGCGCATAAGTGAGTTAGAAGCCGAGTGCGTGGAGATTGAAGGAAAACACAATAAAAATATGGAGCAAATAAGAGAGCAGTATCAAAAAGATAAAGCGCAGGATTTGGCGCAATATGATAAGAATCTAAATATCCTGCGCGAGGAAATAGACAAGCGATTCGAATCGCAAAAGAACGCGCTTTTAGAGCAAAATAAAAATATGCTAAATACAGATTCGCGTAAAATGCTTGATGAGATTTTCACACCCATAAAAACAAAAGTCGATGAATACTCCAAGCGACTGCGGGATAATGAAGTTAAAATAAGCGCGAATATAGATTCGATGTTTAAGCAAACCCAAAAGCTAGGCGCGACTGCAGATGAATTTGCCAAACTTTTAAGGGGCGATAAAAAATTGCGTGGAAATTTTGGTGAGTTGCAGTTAAAAAATGTGCTTGAATCTAGCGGATTGATGCAAGGTGAGCATTACGAACTTCAGGCGTATTTTGAATATGATGGCTATAAAAAAGGCGGTGGTTTGCTACCTGATGCAGTTGTGTATTTGGATAAAGAACGAAGTATTATCATTGATGCAAAATTCCCACTGCCAAATAATTATAATAGCCCAAGTCAAAGCGAAGTAAGCACAGATTTCCCCACGATAGATAGCGTCCTTTGTAAGCAAATAGCGCAAAATCTTAAATCCTGCATAGATGAACTTGCAAAGAAACCTTATGAGAAATTCACTTCAAAAAATCCGCGATTTACGCGGACTAGAATCTATGACTTTATACTACTTTTTGTGCCATACAATAATATTTTGGATTTGGCACTCAATGCTGAGCCGAGTTTATATCAATATGCTTATAGTAAGCAAATCTATCTTACCACGCCACACACGCTATTTATGGCATTAAAGACTATTAGCATTAGCTGGACTTATGTAGAGAGCGATAAAAAAGTGCAGGAAGCATTCAATGAAATGGGTGGTATTTATGATAAATTCGCAGGATTGTGCGAGGATTTTAAAAAGCTAAATAGTCAGCTAAAAACTATATCAAGGACAAGCAGTGATATAGATACAAAATTATTTGGGCGAAGCGGCATTGAATCTAGGCTAAATAAAGTCAAAGAATTAGGCGCAAGGACAAAAAAGACCATAACAGAGCGCAAGGAAGTAAGCGATGATAATACACAAGATGACTTAAACTTAGAAATTTTAGAATCTTAAACATTATTTTTCATTATTCTCCCACAGCATCACAAGCATATCAGGGGCATTTTTTATTCCTTGTGATTACAAATCTTACGAATCGCAAAATTTTAAAAGCGCGAAATTTGCAAATTTTATGGAATATTAAGTGATTCGTAATATTTTATCAGCGCGGATTCAAGTGATTGTGCGTCTAAATGTGGGATTTCGCCAAATTGTGTGCGGTTAAATGTCCGCTGTCGCTTTGCCAAAGCCATTGTATTTTTGATAATCGCGCATTTTGCGTCATCTTGCGTGGTTTTACCCTCCAAAAATGCAATAATTTCTTTAACGCCGATAGCCTTTAATGCCTGTGAGTGCGGAAAATTTTGGCGCAAACTTCGCACTTCATCTATTAGCCCAGATTCAAACATTCGCTCCGTGCGAATTTCTATGTCTTTTCGCAAAGTTTCGCGCTCTTTTATTAGCTCAAAAATCTTTATGTTAAAGGGTAATTTTTGGCGCGGATTTTGCGCGAAAAACGCGCTTGGGCTTTGGTGAGTGGCAAAATAAATCTGCAAACCTTTGGCGATTCTAAAACTATCACTCGCGCTAATTTTATCTGCAAAATCTTTGTCGATTCGTTGCAAGAGTGCATAAGATTGCGCCTTATTTTGCGCGATTTTATCGATGAATCGCAGGGCGATTTCGCTTACTTTTGGTGAGATTGATAGCCCTTCAATAATGCTTTTTAGATAAAAGCTAGTGCCACCGACAATTAGCATTTTTTGCGGATTTTCGCGCTTTAAAATTTCGCGCAGTAGATTTAAAAAAATCCCCGCGTTGCATTTTTGGCTTGGATTTAACACATTGATTCCATAATGGCAAATCGCTTGTAAATCCGCGCTATACGGCTTTGCCGAAGCAATGTCAATGCCCTTATAGATACTTAATGAATCAAGTGAGAAAATTTTTAGGTTAAATTTTCGTGCGATTTTTATGGCTAACGCGCTTTTGCCACTTGCCGTAGTGCCGATAATTGCGGGGATTGCATAGTTTGAATCGTGGTGCAAATTCAAGTGATATTGTTTGCCTTTGTGTTTGCGGCGTGAATAGCATCCATAAATGCGCTACGAACGCCCCTATTTTCCAAAATCGCTAGTGCCTCAGCTGTCGTCCCTGCGGGGCTTGTGGTATCGGTGCGAATCGTATTTGCCTCTACCACACTAAAAAGCGCACTAAACCCGCTAAAAAGCCCACGCACTAGCTCTTTGCTAACTTCAATGCTTAATCCCTCGCGCACTCCCGCATCAATCATTGCCTCCGCGATTAAGCCCAAATACGCCGTCCCACTGCCTGAAATCGCGCTAGATGGATTGATATAGCTCTCTTTATCCACAAAAACGCACTTGCCTAGCGGGGCAAAAATGGATTCGCATTCGGTGATAATGTCGCTTTGATTCGTAGAATCCGCGCTAGATTCTGCGCTTTTAGATAGATTGCCACGATTTGGCGTTGCCGAATCTCGCAATGACGCATTATTGGTTTCCACAAAAATCACGCTCACACCTTGCCCTACAAGCGAAGCGATATTTGGCATTACACGCACGAAAACTTCCGCCTTTACGCATTTTTGCAGTCGCTCTATGCTAATCCCAGCCATTATGCTATAAATCGCCCTTGCTTTGCCCGTGTAGGCAAATGAATCTAACGCATAAGGTTTGATTGCTAAAATCACGCTTTTATTTGCAATGTCAATCGCGCTAGATTCGGCGCAAAGCACAATTTTGGCATTTTGCAAGGCATTTTCGCGTATGAAAGTTTCCATTTTTTCGGCATTGCGCCCGATGATTTCAAGTGCAAACTTGCCATTTAACGCCACAGCGATTGCCTTTGCCATTTTGCCATAGCCAATTATGGAGATTGTTTGCATATTTTGCCCTTTATTTTGCGCGATTTGCGCCCGAATCTGCATTAGATTCGCCTAAATCTCCCTTTAAAAATGTCGCAATCGGCTCTGCAATGTTATAATGCGGATATTTTAGCGCATCTAGCACCACCTGCGCCATTGTTTTATTATCAAAGTTAAACACGATGGGCGCGATAAAGTTGATTGTCGAATCCGTGATTTCCTTATACACCACCATAATATTTGCGATTAAAATATCCTGCGTTTTGCCCTCTTGCAAGTCTAGCAGGACTTGGATTGCACTAGGAATCTCAAAGTTATATTTGTCATCAAGTGCAAATGGATTTACCAGCGTAAAGCAGGGCAGTGGCTCATCTGCATTTGTTAGCTTCAAAAAAATATCATCGATTTTTGCCAACTTCATTTTTGTGATATGCTCAAATCCCAAAATAGGCGATTTTACGATAAATTCGGTGGCTTCCATTGTGTGTCCTCTTAATTTATGATTCGATAGCTTAACGCTTCTAATAAATGCTCTTTTGCAATTTCTTTACAATCTTGCAAATCGGCAATCGTTCGCGCTACTTTTAAAATCTTTTGTCGTCCCCGATAGCTTAAACCATATCGTTGCGTAGCCATATCTAGCAATTCCGCCTCCGCGCTTTTTAGGGTGCAAAACCGCACAATCTCGCTATCATCTAACTTACCATTTAGCTTTTTTTGTCCGCGCTTTTTTTGTGCGCGAAACGCCACTAGCACCTGCGCGAAAAGCTCCGTAGAGCTCACGCGCTCATCGCTTTTGCTTTCGTCCATTTTTATAAAAATATCGATTCTATCGCGCAGTGGTTCGCTTAATTTATTGCGATATTTGCGAATCTCCATATCCTTGCACCTACATTCCTTGCTCGTGCTATAAAGATTCCCACACGGACAGGGATTCATCGCGCCTACAAATAACACAGACGCAGGATAAGTTACCTTAATATTCACGCGTGAAATGCTTAACTCGTCATTTTCTAGCGGTTCGCGGAGCGATTCTAACGCGGTTTTTTGAAAATTTAGCATTTCATCAAAAAATAAAATGCCATTATGCGCTAGTGAAATCTCCCCGGGCTTTGCGTCATTTTGAATCACAGAGCCTAAAATGGACGCATTTGAGCTACTTTGATGCGGATTGCGAAAGGGGCGAAGCGCGGTGTATGAGTTTTCGGCATTATTTAACGCGCTAATACTCGCACACTCGCACATTTCAGCAAAGCTAATGGGTGGCAAAATATAGCGCATTCGTTTCGCTATCATCGACTTGCCACAGCCCGGACTGCCTTCAAATACGATATTGTGCATTCCAGCACACGCGATTAGTGCGGCTTTTTTGGCGACTATTTGTCCTCGCACATCGCTAAAATCTATTGCAAACGATTCATCATAATAATATTTTTCGCCCAAAATTTCGACATTTTTAAAGCTAAATTCATATTGTTTTGCCTTATTTGTGGGATTTTTTAGGATTGCGATTGCCTCCATCAAATCACTTGCATAATAAATATTTAGATTTGGAATGTTTGAGTAGAGTTTTTCGCCCTCTTTTGGGAGCAAAACATTGCTTTTTGGGTAGGATTTGGAGATTTCAAGCAAAAGCGGATAAATCGCATTTGTGTTTTTAATATAGCCATCTAACCCCAGCTCACCGAATGCAAACCAATTTTCTAAATCAATGTCTTGCTTTTGCAATGCGACTAAAAGCGCGATGGGCAAGTCAAAATGACTGCCATTTTTCGTCAAATCTGACGGCGATAAGTTTATGGTGATTTTAAAATTTAGCGTTTGAAAATTATTATGTGCTAATGCACCTTGAACCCTTTGCTTTGCCTCTTGAATCGCACTTCCAGCCAAACCGCTAATCACAAAGCTAGGTAGTCCGCGCGAAAATGTCGCTTCTACTTGAATCACCTTTGCGCTCACGCCATAAGCTGTGGCGCAAAGCAGTTTTTTAACCATTAGGATTTGCCCTTTGAATCGCCCTTTTTGGTGCGAATCTTTTGCTTTTTGGCGTAAAAATCCTTTGCTTTGTAAATTTTTGGCGGTTTGTGAAGCAATTTTAACTCATAAGATTCGCGCAAATCCTCATCAATCTCGGGCAAATGCACTCGTTGGAATCCCTCTTTTTGCAATCGTTTAAATTCTTTTTCAAACTTTTTGCGCTTCAAAATCGACAGCTTATCCACAAAAAGCACACCATTTAAATGGTCAATCTCGTGTTGCAACGCCACCGCCAAATAATCCTCCGCCTCCAAAATCCACTCTTCCCCAAATCTATCGCAGTATTTTAGCGTTACGGCACTATATCGTTGCACCATTTCAAAAAAATTTGGCACACTCAAACAACCCTCTTGAAACAAAATCTCGCCACTAGATTCTAAAATCTCGGGGTTTATGATTTCAAGCAAATCCTCTTTATAAAATTCTTTATCTTCGCGTGGTAAGTTAATTACAAGCATTCGCTTCGCAATCCCTACTTGAATCGCAGCCAAACCCACGCCACCTTTTTCCATCATCGTCTCATACATATTATCTAGCGTTTCGTGCAGATTCACATCAAAAACCTCCACGGGCTTTGATTTTTGACGCAAAGATTTGTCGGGGTAAGTTACGATTTGCAAAACCATACTAAAAATCCTTAAAAAATTGCAAAAATTTCAAAATTTTACTATAAATTTCACAAATATTTCACTTTTGGCATATAAAATTTCATCGCTTTTTTAAGCTAAATCTTAAATTTTAAAGGAGAAACAATGAAAAAGTTGTTTTTGTTATTGGCATTTTTGGGCGTGGCGTTGGCGGATATGGTAGTCCCTGCGACTAATTTACCACCAAATGCGCAGAGTTTCATCACAAAGAATTTCAAAGGCGCGAACATAATGTATGTGAAAATGGACTACGATGAATTTGAGGCAATGCTAAGTAACGGCGTCCAAATAGAGTTTTTCACAAATGGCGAGTGGAAAGAAATCAAAAGCTATATGGGCGTGAATCCCGCGTTGCTTCCAGCACCTGTGGCAGCAGGAATCGCAAAATCCTTTGCTGGTGTGCAAATCATCAAAATAAAAAAAGAGTGGAGTAACTTTGAAGTCAAATTAGCAAACCGCATAAAAGCGTATTTTGATGCGAATGGGAATCTTATGGGACAGAAATATGATGATTAAAGGTGCGTGGCAATTTGTGTTTTTGGTATGTAATTTTGCACTTATTAAGCGTGAATCTTAAAAAACTTAGTCATTGCGAGAATCTACGCGCAAAGCGTAGATTCGTGGCAATCCAAATCACCCATTTCAGCCATTGCGAGGGCGAATACCCGAAGCAATCCGCAAAATTTAAGTCGTGTTTTTGATTCTTCTAGCTAAAATCATTATATTATTTGCGCTAGATTTGCCTATTTTTTTCTACGCATTCTATGATTTCAGCGTCAATGATTTCGCTTTCATTTGAATCGCGTGAATTGCGCAAATCTTTAAAGTCGCTCGAAAAATCGCCACCAAAATTACGCGAAAAATTTCCCATAGATTCGCGTTCTACTGCTTTAAAAAATAGCGACATTATGAAAAATGTTAGCCCTAAAATATCGCTTAAAATAAAGGGAAAGATTAGCAGGATTCCGCCTAAAAATCGCAATATACTGCGTCCCAAAAATCCGCTTACGCTTATGTTAAATGCCATAATGTTGCGGAGCGATTCGCTCATCATGCTAAACTGCGATGCTATGATACCAAATCCTAGCAATGCGCTCACAGCGACTTCGATGATAAATGCCAAAAATCCCCACTCATCGATGACTTCCGCCACTAGATAAATTTCGATTGCGATGTATGCTATAAAGATTAAAAATCGCATTTTGCGCCCCTTTATCCTAAAGATTCGTATTTGAATCTAAAATAGTCTTGATTCGCTCCAAAATTATGTCAAAATCATTTGAATCTAGCACTTCGCGCGATAAATCCGTGCGATTGATTAGCTCAACCTTGCCATTTTGCAACTCTTTGCCGACAATTAGCGCAAAGCGCACTCCAATCAGCTCAAAATCCGCCATTTTCACGCCAAATCGTTCATCTCTATCATCTAGCAAAATCTCCGCATTGCCAAATCTTTCGCAAAGTGCATCATAGATTTTTGTCGCAAACTCCACTTCTACCGCATTTTTAGTATTTGAAATAATGATAGCAAGACTAAAAGGTGCGATAGCTCCCCAAATCGCGCCTTTATTGTCAGCTTTTTGCTCTAAAATCGCAGGTAAGATTCGCGACACACCAATGCCATAGCAACCCATAATAAAGGGCTTTGCCTTGCCATTTTTATCCAAAAATGTCGCCTCCAAAGGCTCACTATATCGCCTCCCAAGTTTAAAAATATGTCCAAGCTCAATGCCTTTGGTAATATTGAGATTTGCGCCACATTTAGGACAAAAATCGCCCTTTTTTACCTCCACCAAGTCAGCGTATTGCAGATTGCTAAATGTCGCCAAATCCACGCCAACAAAGTGATAGTTTGCTTCATTTGCGCCACAGATGAGATTCGCGCCGTCTTTTAGCTCATTGTCAAAATAAATATAGGGCGATTTGGTAATGTTTTGTAGTCCGTAAGCACCGATGAATCCGCTAGTTAGCCCTAGTGATTCAATCTCATTTACGGACAAATCCACCAAGTCGATGGCATTTGGAATGGCGTTTAGGGCTTTTGTGAGATTTAGCTCATCAGAGCCACGAATAAAAAAGAAACAAGGTGCTTGCGAGTGTGTCTCTTGCGCGTCTTTGCGGGAGTTTGAAAAATTCTCACTCGATAGACTATCAGTCTTATCTCGCTCGAATTTTCCTGCACAACCCACAAATCCATCGCAAGATACTTCCGCGCTGTCGTTTATAGAATTAGATTCTGCGCTTTTCGCACGATTTACAGAATCTACAATCGAAGTATTTGCGGTGTGGCTTTGCGCCGTTTTCGCGTGAAACGAGCGAGATAGAACTTGAGGTTCATCGAGCGAAGTTTTATGCGAAAACGGCGCAAATTGCATACCCAAAGACGAATTGCGCCCAAATATCACCTTTTTCGCTACACACTTCATCGTCCAATACGAATCTATTTTAAAAAACTCACTTAATGCCTTTATAGTCGTTACATTTGGCGTGTGAAATTTCGCAAAGTCCGCTTGTGGCGCAGGACTAGGCGCAGGGCGTGGCTTTCTTGTCGCAGCTTCGATATTACTCGCATAGTCGCACTTTTCACACACCACTATGTCATCTTCGCCCGAATCTGCCAAAAGCATAAATTCCTTGCTCCCACTCCCGCCAATCGCCCCGCTGTCTGCATCAACCACGCGATATTTCACACCAAGTCTATCAAAGATATTGCGATAAGTTTGCTCCATTAGCGCAAACTCCCTATCCAAATCCTCGTTTGTCGTATGAAAGCTATAAGCGTCCTTCATCACAAATTCACGCGCCCGCATTAGCCCAAAGCGTGGACGAATCTCATCGCGGAATTTAATGTGAATCTGATAAAGATTGAGCGGTAATTGCTTGTAGCTCTTTACCAAGCCTTTGGCGCAATCCACCACCGCTTCTTCGTGCGTGGGACCTAGCACGAAAGCATTATCCTTTCTATCTTTAAATACAAGCAATTCCTTGCCATATTTGTCAAATCGCTTTGATTGCTTCCACAGCTCCGCAGGGGTTATAAATCCCAAGCGCACTTCATTTGCACCTGCTTTATCCATCTCATCTTTGATAATCTTTTGCACCTTATCAAGCACGATTTTTCCCAAAGGCAAAAAGCTATAAATCCCACTACCGATTTGCTTTATAAAGCCTCCGCGAATCAAAATGCTATGGCTTTTTAGCACACAATCTTTTGGCTCTTCTTTTGTGGTGGGGGCAAATAGTGCTGAAAATTTCATTGTATTATCCTTTTTTAAAATTTTTGTGATTTGGATTTTAACCCTTTGTCGTGGGCGATTTGTGCTTGTGCCAAATTTTCATCATCTAATTCAAAAAGTATTTTTAGGCTTCGTTCGATTTCTTTTAATTGTGCGCTAGAAGCGACTTCTTTAAGGTTTTTGGTGGGCGTATGCAAAAAGACATTGAAAACATTATGTATCGTCTTTTGCAAATTGCCCTTGCAGGATTGTGGCAAGTAGCCTTTTGCAATCGCCTTGTCAATTTCTTGCATAGACGCGCTTTTAGCAAGATTTCGCAAGTGCTTTATGATAGGCTCAACGCTTAAAATATTTAGATATTTAAAAAATTCATTTACTTGCTCACCTACAATCTCATAAGCCGTATTTATACTATCCTTGCGCTTTTCTTTGTTTGCATCTGCTACTTTTTGAAGCGAATCAATGCTAAAAATCTCAATATTTTCGCCCAAATCCTCTTCAATATCACGCGGAATCGCCAAGTCATAGAAATACCGCTTATGTGGCGTTTTTTTAATCATTGCCTTTGTGATTATGGGCGTTTGCGCAGATGATGCGCAAAAAAGCAACTCGCAGTCATTTATCACGCGCTCTAATTCGCTAAACTCTGCGACTTGCAGGTTTTTATCATTTAGCTCATTTTTAAAATCTAGTGCCTTTTGAAAGCTACGATTTAGCAATAAAACAGAAAAATTTGCGCCTAGCAGGTGCTTTATGGCGATTTTCCCCATTGTCCCTGCGCTTACAACCACCGCATTTTTTTGATTTAGTGGCAAAGCAGATGCACTAACCACAGCGATAGAAGCGACAGATACGGGATTTTTGGAGATTCCTGTTTTATTGCGAACGCTACTAGCGCATTTAAAGGCAAAGTCAATCACAAGTCCAAGCCCTTTTGTCGTGCAGTAGCCATTTTTAAGCGCGTAGCGATATGCTTTTTTAAGCTGTCCGCTGATTTGCGTTTCCCCTACCACAAGGCTATCTAGGCTACTTGCCACCAAAAAGATATGATGAATCGCACTATATCCCTCATAGCTACTAGCGCAACCTTCTAGCACTTCCTTTTTCACGCCTGAAATCAATGTGAGCTTCGCAAAGCACTTTTGCAAGGCGTCATAATTATCCTCGCACTGCATTATAATCTCCGTGCGATTGCAGGTGGAAAGCACGATTGCTTCGCTAATTAGCGTAGATTCAAGCAAGTAATCTAACAATTCTTTGCGTTTATCTTGCGAATCATTAGCCAAATCCGCGCTTTGATTCGCACTAAAATCCTCAAAACTCAACTTTTCTCTTATCTCAATGGGGGCGTTTTTATGCGAAAAACTAAGCACTAAATACTTCATCAAAACTCCCTATCTATCATATCTGTGATAATTTTTTGCAAATTTTTATCGCTTGAATCAAGCACAAAGAGAGCTTTTGTGCCGTAATCTTGTGCGATTTTTTGAATCAAAGGCACGATTTTATGTTCTGCCATTTTTGCGCAAATCCACTCTTTTTGCGATGAATCAAGCGACTTTTTAAAGTAGCTCTTTAAAATCGCCCTGTCATTTTCGCCAAGCGCGTTGTAAAGATAGATATAAGGTAGCGTGGTTTTGCCCTCTTTGAAGTCGCTAAATGCTTCTTTGCCAAGCGTGGAATTATCCTGCGTAATGTCTAGTAAGTCATCGATGATTTGGAAAGCGATGCCAAGATTGTGCCCGTAAGTGCGGTATTTATGAATTTGTGCGTCATCTTGTTTGCAATTTGTTCTGGGGTATTCATTTGCGTTGTTTTGATACGAAACTTCGCTCAATGGACGCCCAAGTCCTATTTTCGCTCGTTCCGCATCAAAACAACGCAAAGCAACACCGCCATTACTTCGATTGTTTGATTGAAAATTTTGCATTTCGTTAGATTCTGCGGACGCAGAATCTACAACGGAAGGATTTTCGGTATGGCTTTCGTTGCTTTTGGGAATTTTTGGGGTTGAGACTAGACTTTGTGTCTGCGAAACCCCAAAAATTCCCAAATCAGCGGAATGATTATCTAAAGACAAATTGCCACAAGATGAATCATTTTCCAAGATTCCGCCACAAACAGCACTCGCTTCTATCAACGCTCCCGTTTTTCTCCCAACCATCGCAATATATTTGTCCGAATCCAAATTCATCGATTCACCCAAACTCACATCGTCCAACTCACCCAAACTTAACTCATACACGGCATTTGAGATGACTTGCGCAAGATTTGTGCCTGTTATGCGCGATAATTCTGCCACTTCATAAAACGCCTTTGAATACAAAATATCGCCTAACATAATAGCATTTTTATCGCCGTATTTTGCGTTTATACTTTGCTTTCCGCGCCGTAAATGCGCCGAATCAATAACATCATCGTGAAGCAGCGAAGCAAAATGGATTAGCTCAATAATCGCACACATTTGCGTGGAGTAGGGCGAATTTGGTGCGATTGTTAGAAGCAGTTTAGAGCGAAGCATTTTCCCAAAGCTAAAATCCGCTTTGAATCGCCCAAATGGTTTGCTATCTATGCTATCAAAATATCGCTCCAATAGATTTTGCACCTGTGCTAACTTTTCTTGCATAAAAACCCTTACATTATCTCAATTTGCGCGTCATATTTATTCAAATAATAGCGAAATTTTGCTTCTTTTTTATCATTATTAAAATCCACAAAATATATAATAATATGCGGATTTTGTGTTTTTGTCGAGCGCGTATGAGTTAGCGGAATCTTAAAGGCATTTAGTGCGATGGATTCTTTATATAGTTGAAATTGATGCGGATTCCTATCGTAATTTAGGTGCATAACCAGCCCTCTATCCTTATACAGAGTCCAGCGAAACGCAAGAGTTTTATAATCGCGTTCCACAAAAAGATTTATGATTTTTACTTCATCTTTTTTTAGGATAAACTCTTCGATTAGCTCGGCATTTAGGACATTTAGCAAGACCGAAAAGCACAAAAGAATGATTTTTTTCAAGTTTTATTTACCTTTAAAAATGCTATTTTTCAAACAAATAATATTTTTAAAAATAAAAATCGCCGATTCCGCGCCAAAAAGCACGGAATCTGCGCACTTATTTTTTAAGTGTAGTGATATAAGTCGCCAAAGCGTCTATATCAGCGTCTGTTAGCTTAGCCAAGAAAGGCTTCATTTGTGCGCCAAGTCCGTATTGATTTAGCGTCCCAGCTTTGTAGCCTTTGATGTCTTCAACTAGTTTTTCTTTTGCCAAAGAATTGATTGTAAAAGTCGCTTTGGAACCAGGTGGCACTTTATCTCCACCTGCTCCGTGGCAAGCAATACAAGTTTTAAACAATGTCGCTCCGTCCGCCGCAAACAAACCAACCGCACTAAAAAGCGCGATAAAAAGAAGTTTTTTCATTACACTCTCCCATTTTTTTGAATTTTTTGAAACTTGCGCTTCAAAGCAAGGATTTTAGTATTTTAAAACTTAAATATATCTTTGAAAAATGAAATTATTGCGATTTTTGTGTTACTTTTGGTGCGAATCTAGCGCGAATTTTTATTCTTCATCGCTACCTAAATTCGCATTTTTCGCTTTCTCCAAGTCTGCCTGACATTCTTTTAGCGCACTCTTGCGCATAGGGATTCTATCTTTATCCTCTTCGCGTTTTAGGCGTAATTCAGCCTTTTCGCACTCATCTTGCAATAATTGTATATGTCGCTCTTGTGCCCAGCGCACAATTTCAGGCGCATAAGGTGGCTTATCTGCCACATTTTGCTTTGCCACTATGTCCTCACACGCGACAAAATCGCCGTATTCGCACGCTGCTACGATATTTGTAGGATTGTCCTCAAATGTTTGCAAGGCAAAGCAACCACTGCCATTTTTCCCATCGCACGCCTTTTTAAATAGCTCAATCGCCTTATCCTCGCTAAAACGCGCATTTTTGTCAGGGAACGCTAGGCGATTTATGTATGTGTAGCCCAAAAGTGTGCATTTGCGATAGTCCAAAGCCTCGCACCCGCTCTCTAAAATATCCAAGCATTGCTGTTGTGATTCGATATTCCAGCAAACTTCGCGCATAGCGGCATCAAGCCCTTTTGCTGATGAGATTGAGTTTGATTGAATATCTTGCGTGGCACAAGCGCAAAAAAATAGTGCGACAATTATGGCAAAGGGTGCGAATCTAGGTGAGATTTGCGCAAATCTAAACATTTTCATTTATGTCCTTTGGTTAAAATTAGTGTGGCATTATATCGCATTCACTTTAAATCTGCGATTTTCTCACAAACAAGCTAAATATTAGCTAAATTTGGGCGCAGATTCGCGCCAAGCAAAGCTCACGCAATCACGATTTGCGCTTTTGCTTTTTGCTAATGTAAATATTGATTGATTCAACTGCCAAAGAAAACGCCATAGCAAAGTAAATGTAAGCCTTTGATATGTGGAAATCAAGCCCATCTGCGATAAGCGTAACGCCCACCAAAATCAAAAATGCGAGTGCTAGGACTTTTATGCTAGGGTTTTCATCGACAAATTGCGCTATGTATTTGCTTGCAAACATCATTATAAAAACCGCAATTACGACTGCTAAAACCATCACAGGCAAGTCTTTTGCCATTCCCACCGCCGTGATTACCGAATCTAGCGAAAAGATTATGTCTAAAAGTGCGATTTGGATTAACACGCTCACAAAACTTGCCTTTTTAGTGGCGTCAAAATTATCTGCGGATTCGCCCTGCGTTTGGGCGTGAATCTCGTGTGTGCTTTTCCATATCAAAAATAATCCGCCACCGATTAAAATTAAATCCTTGCCCGAAATCTCTACGCCAAAGACGCTAAAAAGTGGCGTAACTAGCTTCATAATCCAAAAGATTGACGCAAGTAAGGCGATTCGTGTAATCATTGCTAGAGCTAAACCCAAGATTCGCGCTTTGTCGCGCTGTTCTTTTGGCAAACGCGTAACCAAAATAGCGATAAATATAATATTATCAATGCCAAGCACAATCTCTAAAAGCGTAAGTGTTACAAGTGCAACCCACGCTTCCACGCTAAAAAGCCACGAAAAATCAAGCAATTCCATTTTTGGCAAATCCTTTATTTGAAGTTTAAAAAGCGGATTATATAATAATCTTTTTTATATAATGCGCTTTTATTTTATATGCGCGTAAGGATTAGCTATGAAGCATATTTTATTCACAGGGGCGGCTGGATATATCGGCTCTCACACGGCGTTGGCGTTTTTGCAAAATAGTGATTGTAAAATCACAATCATCGATAATTTGCAAAGCGGATTTAGGGAGAATGTGGCGTTTTTAGAGCGTGATTTTAAAGCGCGAATCAAGTTTATCCAAGTGGATTTGGGCGATTTTGACGCAATGCAAAATCTTTTCAAAGCGCAAAAATTTGATGCGGTGGTGCATTTTGCCGCATCCTTAATCGTCCCTGAATCTGTCGTAAAACCGCTTTTATATTATAGCAATAACACCAAAAATACGCTAAATCTTATCACAAATTGCGTGGAGTGTGGTGTGAATCGCTTTATTTTTAGCTCCACTGCTGCGGTTTATGGAGAACCAAAAATCGTGCCTGTGGCTGAAGATTCGCCCCTTTTGCCGATAAATCCCTATGGTAGCTCAAAAATGATGAGTGAGATGATTTTGCGCGATTGTGCGATTGCAAATGCGGATTTTAGATTTGTAGCTCTGCGATATTTCAATGTGGCGGGTGCTTATCGTAATAATGACTACGCAAAAGGGCAGGGGCTAGGACAGCGCAGTGCAAACGCCACGCATTTAATCAAAGTCGCTTGTGAATGCGCAGTAGGCAAACGCGAATCTATGAATATTTTTGGCAATGATTATGACACGGCAGATGGCTCGTGTGTGCGGGATTATATCCATATTGATGATTTGGCAAATGCGCATTTAAGTGCCTTTGAATTTTTAGAAAATGGCGGACAAAGCGAAGTTTTTAATGTCGGCTATGGCGAAGGTTACAGCGTAAAAGAAGTCGTGGCAAAAGTCAAAGAGATTAGTGGCGTGGATTTTAAGGCGATAAATGCTCCGCGCCGCGATGGCGACCCTGCGATTTTAATCTCAAACAATGCCAAAATTTTAGCGCAAACTTCGTGGCGTCCAAAGTTTAATGATATTGATTTTATCATCAAAAGCGCGTATCAGTGGGAAAAAATCGTGTGAATCAAAGCGCAAATTGCGTTTAAGATTCACGCGAATCTAAACTTTTGGAGCAAATCTTTATGTTTATAGCAATTTATCTTATTTCATTTTTTATCGCCCTTGTGCTTATCAAATACGCCACACGCACGGGCAAAATGATGGATTTAGATTCGATAAAAAAGCCCCAAAAAATGCACTTTGGCGACATTCCCCGCGCTGGAGGCGTGGGCTTATTTGTGGCGTTTTGCATAGGAGTTGCGTGGCTTGTAGTGCTAGGCAAAATCGAAGCAAAATTTTTAGCACTTATTATCCCTACTGCTTTTATCTTTGTAAGCGGGATTTTAGAGGATTTTAATCGTCCTTTGAGTCCTAAAACGCGCCTATTTTTGCAAACTTTGGGCGTAATTAGCGCGATTGTCGCCTTTCCAAACTGCGTGATAATCGATATTGGCGTGGAGCTTTATTATTATTTTGCTGTGTTTTTCACTATATTTTGTGTCGTTGGCGTGGTAAATGCGGTAAATATCATCGATGGATTTAACGGACTAGCTGGAGGATATGCGCTTTTTGTGTTAATTAGCATTGCGGTTGTGAGCGCGTTTGTAGGCAATGTCGCGGTGTGCTATATCGCGCTTGTGGCAATATCTGCGATTTTTGGCTTTTTGGTGCTAAATTTCCCAAAGGGGAAAATCTTTTTAGGCGATGGCGGGGCGTATTTGGTGGGATTTTTGCTTGCATTTTTGCTAGTAGCTTTGACGCAGGATAATGCACAGCAATTAAGCGCGTTTGCGGATAAAAAAGTTAGCGCGTATTATGGGCTTTGCGTGATGATTTATCCCGTGTTTGAAGTGCTTTTTTCGATTTGGCGACGCAAAAAGCGCAGACTTAGCGCACTAACAGCCGATAATCTCCATTTACATACGCTAATTTATAAGCGAATCACGCACTCAAATCCCAAAACCACGATATTTATTTTAATTTTTAGCGCGCCTTTTGTGTTTGTGCCTATATTTTTTTATGATAATGCGCCTATTTTAATCGCACTTTGCGCTATTTTCATCGCTCTTTATATTGTCATTTACAAAAGAATCATTAGATTTAAACGCATTTTTATAAAAAATAGCATAAAATCGCAGGTTTAAAAATTTTTAAGGCAAAAATAAATGGATAAATCGCTTAAATTAAAAGATTTTAAGGCAAAGCTAGATAATGCAATTATCATCGATGTCCGCGCCCGTGGATATTTTCTAATCGACCATATCAAAGACGCCATAAATGTCGAATCACCTACGCGAATCGCACTAATCGCACAAGAAAACGCCGATAAAAATATCATTCTTTATTGTCATCACGGCGTAACGGCAAAGGGCATTGCAGAAGCATTGGGCGAGGCAAAAAATGTGTATTATTTAGACGCAAATTTTAGCGATGTCGTAAAATCTGGCGTTGATATGGTGTTTTATAGCAAAGAGTGATGATGAGAAAAATATTTTTAGTTTTATTGTGCGCGAATCTTGTGTGTGTGAATCTATCCTTTGGCGCGGAATCTAAAATTTCCCACTCCCTTGCGGAGGAATACTCAAAAACTCCCCCTCCCTTGCGGAGGGGGTTGGGGGGTGGGTTTGACGCTCAAAATAATAGTAGCGCGAAATTTGCAAATAACGATTCTACCCACCCCCCAACCCCCTCCGCAAGGGAGGGGGAACAAAATGATTTCAACTCCGCAAGGGAGGGGGAATCTCCATTAGATTCGCTAACTATTATAAAAGACATTGATAAAACGCATAGCACTTTAAGTATCCGCGAATCTTACGATAAAGTTTTGCTAAACAACGACAGCCTAAAAGCATCGCAAAGTGGCGTAGAAAAGGCGCAAAAGCTAAAAAGTGGCGCGTGGTTTCTTTTTGCCCCGCAGATTGATATAATTGGCAATTACACTTATATGGAAAAAACGCATATTGATATAAATATCCCGCCCATATCGTTTATGAATCAGTCTATAAATCTCCCATCTATGCAAATGGACTTACACAAAAATCACTTTGCCTTTGGTATTATAAATGCCATCTATCCGCTATACACAGGCGGGAAGCGACTATCTGCGCTAAAAATGGCGGATTTAAATATCAAAGATAGCGAATTTGTATTGCAATTAAATAAAATAAATCTCTTTGAAAAGCTAGTCAAAGCCTATTTTGGCGTGAAATTAAGCTATGAAGTTTATCAAACACTGCATAGCGTGGAGTTAGGCGCATTAGCACATTTAAATAATGCTAAAAATCTCCAAGAGCAAGGGCAAATCGCAAAGATTGAATATTTGAGCGCGAGAGTCGAGTATGACAAGGCGAAAAACAAAGCACACGAGGCAAAAGACGCGCTTGATATTGCGCTACTTGCCTTTAAGACGATTTTGCAAGATGAAGAGCTCACTCAAAGTGTGGAGTTAAGCGAGAGTGGCGAGATTTTAAATCTTACGCTAACTTCAAATCTAAATGACGCGCTAGATTCGACAATTACGCTAAAATCACTGCAAAATTACAAAGACATTGCGCTATCCGCCTATCCTGCGCTAAAAAGTTTAGAAATCAAAAAGTTGCAGACAAAAGAATTAAGCGAAATTGAATTTGGCAATTTTCTGCCAACCGTTGGGCTTTATGGCGGATATGTGATAAAGGATAATAGCACAATGCTAAATCGAGCGATTCCAAGCTGGTTTGTAGGAATCAGCGCAAAAATGTCGCTTTTAAGTTCAAGTGGGCGCGTTTTCAAATATCAAGCTTCTAAAATCGCCCAAAATGAAGTAGATTATCTCCACCGCCAAGCAAAAAATGATATTTTGCTACTTGTAGAGACGACTTATAAAGAAGTGCTATCGGCAAAAGAGAGCTACAAAAATCACAGCTCAACGATTGATTTGGCGACTGAAAATCTAAACTTGCAAGAGAGAGCCTTTATCAATGGAATGGCAAGCACCGTGCAGGTTAGCGATGCGAGAAATCAACTAGCACTTGCCAAAATCGAATCGCAAAATAGTCAATACGCTTACGCAATCGCCCTAGCAAAACTCTATGCAATAACTAATGATATTGAGAATTTTTGGATATTTTATGAGAAGCAATAAGGGGGCGCAACAATGAAAAATAATGCAGTAAAATTTGCAAAAATTATAGCAGTGGGCGTAATATTAGCAGCGATTGTGGTGTGGCTAGGATTTAGTTTCTATACCGCACACAAACCCAAAGAAGTATTCATTCAAGGGCAAATCGAAGCCACACAATATAGCATTAGCTCTAAAATCGCAGGGCGAATCGAGGAAGTTTTCGTCAAAAAGGGCGACCTTATCAAAGAAAATGATTTGGCTTATACGATTCATAGCCCTGAATTAGAAGCAAAAATCGCACAAGCAAAGGCAAACTATGAGGGCGCAAAGGCACTTAGAATCGAAGCGGACAAAGGCACAAGGACGCAAACTATTCAAAGCGCAAAGGAAGTTTATGAAGCAGCAAAATCTATGGCAGATTTAGCGGAAAAGACTTACACAAGGGTGCAAAATCTCTATGATAGTGGCGTAGTTAGTCTGCAAAGGCGCGATGAGGCAGAGACGAATTTCAAAAGCGCCAAAAACAACGCAAACACCGCATATCAGCAATACAAACTAGCCCTAGAAGGCGCGACAAAAGAGACAAAAGAGGCAGTTAAGCAAAAAGAACTTGCCGCCAAAGGAATGCTAAATGAAGTGCAATCCTACGCCAAAGATACCCAAGCATTTTCGCCTGTTAGCGGCGAAGTTAGCAATGTTTTATTGCATAAAAATGAGCTATCTCCTAGTGGATTTCCTGTGGTTTTGGTGCTAGATTTAAAAAACGCCTATTTGCGTTTTAGCGTTACAGAGGATAGACTTAATGAATTTCAAGTCGGCAGTGAATTTAGCGCATTTATCCCCGCTTTACAAAAAGAGGGGCGATTCAAAGTGCGATATATTTCGCCTATGGGCGAATTTGCCACTTGGAAAGCGACAAATCGCAAAAATAGCTATGATATGAAATCCTTTGAAGTTGAGGCAAATATCACTAGCGAGATTGAAAATCTCCGCGCTGGAATGAGCGTTTTAATCAAATAGGGACGCGGTAAAAAGCGCGAATCGCTATGTTTGAAGCACTGCAAATTGAGCTACGACATTTTTTAAAAGATAAATTTCTTTTATTTATGTGCTTTATTATGCCGTTATTTACGGCTAGTTTTGTTTATATGACTTTGAGTGAAAGCATCGTGCGCAATCTCCCTGTGGGAATTATAGATTTTGATAACTCACAAACAAGTCGCAATATCGCCTTTAATGTCGAATCAAGCTCCACGCTAACCATTCAAAGACATTATGAAAGCGCATTAGAGGCAAAAGAAGCCATTAGCAAAAAGGAAATTTATGCAACGATAATCTTGCCAAAAGATTTAGAGTCTAACGCCAAAAAGGGCATTCCCACGAATCTGCCCATTTATTATAACGCCGAGCTAGTTTTTGTCGGTAAAAATATCCAAAGTGCGCTAACGCAGATTTTTGCAAATGAAAATGTCCGCCTAAAATTTAGCAAAAATATCGCAAAAAACACAAATACAACCCTTGCGATGGGCAAAAGCGTGGATATTATGCCCAAAATCATTGCGCTTTATAATCCAAATAGCGATTTTGCGGCGTTTTTGCTACCCGCACTCATTCCTTGCCTGTGGCAACTTTTTATAATCCTATGTATGATTAGCTTTATGGCGTATGATGAACGCGATGTGGGCTATATTATCAATAAGCAAAATAAGATTCGCGCATTTTACACACACCTAACCATAAAAGTTTCGCTAAATACGCTAATATTTTTCGCGTGGTGGGGAATCTTTATGTTTAGCTTTTATAAATTTGGATTTATTGATGGCATAAACGCTCATAATGTCGCAACTATCGCGCTTTGTGCACTTGTAACGATTTTGGCATATAGTAGCATTGGCATTTTTCTTTACGCGCTAATCCGCTCACACACTCGCGCCATAAGCATTGCTGCCGTTTATGCTGCGCCATCTTTGGCATTTGTCGGCATTACCTATCCTATCAATAATATGGAAGCGTTTGCGACATTTTGGAGCAAGATTTTGCCCATTACAAAATATTTGGAAGTCTATATGCAGCAGGCAAATTATGGGTTAGAGCCTAATTTTAGTATGCGATTTATCGCTTATAATCTTATCTTTTTGCTCTTTGGTGTGCTAGGGAGCTTAATCTATCGCCAAAAGGTGGCGTTGGTATGATTGCGTTTCTTAATCGCATAGCAGGGCTTTTTGTTGAAGTCTTTGATTTGATTGCGCGGGAGTTAAAGGTCATTGTAACTAGTTTTTCGATTATGGTGGTAATCATTGCGGGAAATGTGTTTTATGCGTTTTTTTATCCTAGCCCTTATTTAAATGATGTCTTGCATAAACAAAAAATCGCCGTTGTAGATGAGGATAGGACGCAAAAAAGTAGAGATTTTATTTTTAATGCAAACGCGCAAATTCGCACGGATATTGTCGCAAATACCACTATGCAAAACGCGCAATCTATGCTCTCTAACAATGAAATTTATGGCATTTTATATATTCCGCAGGATTTTGAGAAAAATGGCATAAAATCTTCTATCCCAAAAGTTTATTACATTGCAAATAACTCATATTTTTTGATTTATAGTAGCATTTTGGAGGGGTTGAATAATGCCGCAAGTGCCATTGATTTTAAAACCACGCAAAGGCTTTTTAGCGGCGAATCTAGTGCGAATCAAAGTGCGGATTCGCCTAAAAATCCACTTTTGCCTGAATTTATCGCGCTTTTTAATCCAAGTGTGGGCTATCTTAATTATATTTTAGCAACGATTTTGATTTTTATACTGCATCAAACAATGGTAATTTCGTGTGGAATCCTTTGTGGCACACAGATTCAGCAGTATAATCAGTATTTTTTAAATAAAGCTTACCCGCAGGATTCGCCACTAAATCTAACGCAAAAAATGAAAAATATTTCACAAAAGATTCCCTTTATCGCAAATAATGCGCGAAGCGATTCAAAGCCCACAAGCGCAAAAAATCCAAGCGATGATTTATATTTCATTCGCACAACAAGCCCGATTTTGCTAATCTTTGCGCGAGTGAGCGCGTTTATTGTGATTTATTTTCCGCTATTTTTGTTTTATTTTGGCTTTATTTATAGCTATTACAATCTCACAACTTACGCAAATAGTCTAAATCTAATCCTTTTTGGGCTTGTATTTATCGTAGCAACGGCTAGTTTTAGCATATTTTTGGGATTTTGTTTTAGTAGGCGCGAGTATGTCCCACAAATTACGCTTGTAATGAGTATGCCACTGCTCTTTGGGCTAGGTGCGATTTGGCCCCAGCAGTCCATTCCTAGCGTGATTAGATTTTTTATGGATTTTGTGCCAATTACTCCAAGTGTGAGCGGATTTTTAAAGCTAAATCAAATGGGCGCGGATTTTGGCGATGTGTGGGGCGAATTTTTGCATTTATTTTTGCTAGGTGTGGGCTATGCCTTTGGTGCGTATTTGATTTTGCAAAGGCGATTCAAAAATGCGTGGCAATAGCGCGAAACTACCCAATGAATCGTCATTGCAAGAATCGCGAAGCGATTCGTGGCAATCCACATTAAAAAATTCCCCCTCCCTTGCGGAGGGGGCTAGGGGGCGGGTGGAATTGCCACAAGACGAATTTGCCACCGCTTTTAAAGACGCCTTTAAGCAAGATATTGAGATTCTCTTTGGCTATGTTTCTATGGGATTTTGCTGTGGTGTGCTACTAAAAACTAGCGGATTTAGCGCGATTTACGCACTTATTATGAGTATTTTTGTGTATTCTGGCGTAATGCAGTTTTTGGCAATTAGCTTTTTTAGCGCACCTGTGAGCTTTACGGCATTGCTAAATATCTTTTTAATCACACTTATTTTAAATTCAAGGCAGAGTTTTTACACGCTTATAATGCTTGAAAAATTCCGTGTGATGGATTTTCGGCGGTTTCTAAATATCTTTTGGCTTACTGACGAAACCTTTGCGATTTTAAAAACCAAAAAGCCCAAATCAAATGCGAATCACTTTATATTTTTTGTGTCGCTTTTAAATTACATTTATTGGGGATTTGGTTGCGTTTTGGGTGCGGTGGTGGGTGGATTTATCACATTTGATACGCGCGGATTAGAATTTATAATGACGGCAATTTTTGTGGTAATTTTGCTTGATAGCCTAAAAAGCATTCGCACAAAAAAGGGCTACACTCCCGCAATCATCGGCTTTACAACCGCTATTTTTTGGCTTATTATTATCGGAGAGCAGTATTTTTTGCTAGTGGCACTCATAAGTAGCATTGCAATTTTGTGGCTTTGCTATCATAAAAAGTGGGATTTAGGGATTGAATCGCATTTAGATTCAGACGAATCTAGCGCGGATCTACCGCAAAATAGGGCTTAAACAAATGGATTCAAATATTCTTTTAATCATCGCCACAATCGCCATTGCAAATCTCATCACGCGCTTTTTGCCATATTTTCTAATGCCACGACAAATCCCACCATTTATCAGTTACATTTCCCGCGCTTTGCCTAGCATAATCATTGCAATGCTAGTGATTTACTGCCTAAAAGGCACAAACATTTTTGCCCCAAACTACGGCTTAAAAGAGCTAATCAGCATTGTGGTAATCGCGCTTTTGCATTTAAGCCTAAAAATCCACATCATCAGCATTTTAGGCGGTGTGGCGTCTTATATGATTTTAACGCAAGGATTTGGGCTATGAGTGTGGATTTTTGCGCGAATCAAAGTGCGAATAGAAACGCAAAAATGGGCGCGAATCTAATGCGCGATTTAAATCTAGCGATTTTTGGCGGTAGTTTTAATCCCCCACACAATGGACATTGTGCGATTATTAAATCCGCACTTGAATGTGATTTGATAAATTTTTTAGTCATTTTGCCAAATTTTAAAAATCCTTTGAAATGCGAATCCACGCCGTTTTTAAGCAATGAATCACGCTTTGAGATATTAGAATCTATGGCGCAAAATATCGCAAATTCTACTAATGCAATTTTTTATAAAAGTCAGCCAAATCCACAAAATCTAGCACAAAATCACAAAAAAATCATTTTGCTTTCAAATTACGAATCCACGCAAAAAAAGCCGAGTTTTGCAATCGAATCCATTTTATATTTTAAGCAACTTTACGCGCCAAAAAACTTGTATTTTATCATCGGTGCGGATATTTTAAGCGAACTAGAAAAGTGGCATAAAATCGATAAGATTCGCCAAAATGCGAAGTTTATCGTGGCTACGCGTGGCAATATTTCCATTCCAAGCGAGTTTTTGCAACTAAAAGTTAGCGAAAATATCTCATCGACAGAGATTCGCAATGCCATAATTCAAAGCAAAAATGGCACGAATCTTGCAAAATAAATCTTAAAAAATGGAGCGAAATTTTGGAAATTTTAAAAGATATTGATGACAGAGTGGCGCGAAATAGACTTGAAGTGATTGTAAATCTATTAGATAGCAAAAAAGCAGAAAATATCGCACTTTTTGACTTGCGCCAAACGCCTTATATTACGAGTTTTGTGGTGATTGCGACAAGCCTTGCGGACAAACATAGCTTTGCCCTGCTAGATATGCTAAAAACGGAGCTAAAAGCGTGTGGCGAGACATTTTATAGCGTTGATGAAGAGAGTGGTGATTGGCTAATCGCGGATTTGGGCGACATAATGATACATATTTTTACCGAAAATCACCGCAAAAAGTTTAATTTGGAAGAATTTTTGGAAAATTATCAAAAGCAAGAAGAGCGAAAATGAAGCACAAGTTTCTAACAATCGCCATATTTTTTATAAGTTTTTTATCTGGGATTTTATTTTTTGGTGCGAAATATTTTAAGTTTGGGCTATCCATCGAGCAACTACTTTTTGTCTTTGCATTCCCTATCACAGGCACAAATGATGCCATAACAGCGATGATTGTCAAAGAAGTGCTGGTGCAAGTGATATGCCCAAGCGCGTTACTAGCGGTTTTTATGGTGCTTTTGCCAAAGATTTTGCACTCAAAATTAGCGGGTAAAATCTATAATCTTACGCAGAATCTCTTGCGCGAAATTATGGCAAAAAGCATTAAATTTAGCCTTTGTGTTAGCGTTTGTCTTTTTATTTTGGCTTTCAGTTTTGCGGATTCAAAGCTAAAATTTAGCGCGATGATAGAAAATCACTTTTTTAAGCCATACTCAAATTTTTATGAGGAAAATTATATCACGCCAAATGCAAGTGATTTTACAAAGCCAAAAAATGCAAGAAATTTGATTGTAATAATCGTTGAATCTTTGGAATCCACTTTTAGCGCAGCAAATATCCCACCATCTGCACAAAGATTTACACAAAATGGATTCGCGCAAAATGGGGGGGGGCAGAATGATAGTAGCCAAAAATCGCACCATTCTCCGCACGGCGAGCTAATCCCTAATCTTACGCACTTTGCACAAAATGGCGTAAATTTTAGCGCAAATTCAACGCTTGGCGGACATTTGCCTAATGTCGGCTCAAGTGTTACGATACAAGCGACTATTTCTTATCTTTGTGGATTTCCTAATATCTTTCCTAAAGGCGGGATTGAACGCGCCAAAGGCAGATATTTTAGCAATGCCACCTGCATAGGCAATATTTTGGATTTACTTGGCTATAATCAAGCCGTTTTTACGGGCGCAGATGGCGGATTTGGCGGATATAGTCAATTTATCAAAAATCAGCATTTTAGCGAATTTGATGTAAGATATTTTAGGGCGCAAGGCTATATTCCGCAGGATTATCGCACTGCGTGGGGTATAGAAGATGCTAAACTCTTTTCTTTTGCGAAAAAATATTTGGAATCTTACGACAAAAAAGAGCCTTTCGCGCTGTATATTAGCACGGTGGATACGCATTTTCCTGTCTTTGTGGATAAGGCGTTTTGTGCAGATTTGGATTTGAATTACAAAAATGCTTTCAAATGTAGTGATAGGATTATTAGCGATTTCGTGCGCTTCGTGCAGGATTCACACTTTGGAAAAAACACTAGCATTGTGATTGTGGGCGACCATTTGAGTATGGAGCGCGACTTTGTCCCACCAAATACGAAGCGATATATTTACAATGCCTTTATAAATCCGCGTTTTAGTGTGAATCCTAGCTTTGAGCTAGTCAAAAACCGCTCCCTTACGCATTATGATATTACGGCTCTCATTTTAGATTCGCTAGGATTTCAAGTAAAAGCCTTTGGATTAGGGCGCAATCCGCTTTATGGCAAAACACTCATTGAAGAATATGGACTAGAAAATTTTAATGAACTCATAACGCAACCTTCAAAAGTCTATGAGAGTTTTTGGTAATTCTCACGAATCCAAGCGCGAAATTGCCACCCAACGGGTTGCAAGGCGTGAGCCGAAGCAAAAAGATACAACGCGCCATTATAATCCCTGCATTAGCACTGATACTAGCCCTTCCACTTCGTTTTCATCTAAAATCGCGCTTTTATTATTGCTCAAAAATTCAAAAAATCGCGCTTTTTCTATCTCAAAATCACTATTTATGCAGCGCGTATGTGCGCTTAAAAATCCCCTTGCCACGCGAATCTTATCCCCCAAAATTTCATCGCAAATAAAGCAAAAATCACCTAGTGCCTTTCGCCCCTCATTTTCTAGTAATAACGCGTATAAATCAAGCAAGGCGCGATTTGGGCTTTGACGCGTCATAATCACAAGCGCACGATTTAGCAGCTCAAAATAAAAGTTTGATATTTCCTCTGTCCCGCTTAAATGCTTGTCTAATAATCGCATAAAGCCCTGAAAATAGCGCATTTTTTGATAGTCATTCTCCCATTCAAAGCCCATTTGCGTGATTGCGCGGAGGCGAGGCATAAAAATGCCATTGTAATCGACTTCAAAGTCGATTTTGCGTCCGATTTGAATGATGCTATGGCGAATCCCATAAAATCGATAAAGCGTTAAAAAATGGCTTTGCGTAATGATATGCACGATAATATCTTCATTTTTTAGCTTGCGAATCCCACTGATAAATCCCTGCATTTTGCCCCAAATCTTTAAAGATTTTTGATTATAATTGCAAAATTTTAGCTAGATTCACATAAAAAAGGTAGGCAAAATGAGAGATTTTATAGAGGCTACGCTAAATGCGGGGTTGCAAATCGCGCTAAATCTAAATAGTGGCAAAGCGGAGCTTTTTGCTAAACATTCGCGCGGTGCGGGTGGCGATATAAGCATTGGCGCGGATTTGATAAGTGAGCGCGTTTTGATAGAGCAATTAAGCGCGTTTGGCAATATTGACAGCGAAGAAGTGGGATTTATCGATAATAAAAAAGAGCGCACAATTATCATCGACCCGCTTGATGGAAGCGATAATTTTCTCTCACAAATCCCATATTATGGCGCAAGTGTGGCAATGCGCGATGAAAATGGCGCAAGTGTGGTGGGAATTATTATGAATTTTTGCAATTTAAGCGCGGTGGTGCATTTTGAAGGACGAAATTTTTATGGAAATTTGGCGCAGGGCTTTGAATCTTTTAGCAAAATAACCCCAAATAATCCCGCAAAATGTGGTATTTTTGAGGGAGCATATCGCAATCCGCAAATTTGTAAGATTCTAAATGAAAATAATATCAAATTTCGCGCTACTGGCGCACTAGCACTCTCACTTGGACTTTGTGAGAGAGTGAATTTCGTGCTTTTTGATGGCAAAAAGCGGCATTATGACTTTGAAGCGGGATTTTTAATCGCTAAAAATTTATATAAAATTGAGCGCGAAAAATTAGTGCTTATAAGCAAAGATAAACAATACTTTGATAAAATTGCAAAGATTTTATTCTAAAAATGGGGGCGTAAAATGGCATTTTTCAAGCGTGGAAATAGTGGCAAAGCCACAAAAAGTGGCGAAATTAAAAACGATTCAAAAGAAGTCCAAACGCAATGGATAAAGTGCAATCTCTGCGGTGCGCTAATGTATTACAAAGAAGTGTTAGCGCAAAACTCCGTCTGCCCCAAATGTAATTATCACTTTCGCATTTCTGCAAATGAGCGAATCAAACTGCTTTTTGATGAAGGTAGCGTGAAAGAATGCGATAGGAATCTAGCCCCCATTGACCCGCTAAATTTCGTGGATAAAAAGAGCTACAAACAGCGCGTGGAGGATTATGCAAAAAAAAGTGGCGGGAGAGAAAGCTCGGCAATCGCCATTGAAGCAAAGATTAACAAGCTCCCCATTCAAGCTGTCATCTTTGACTTTGAGTTTATGGGCGGAAGTTTAGCGAGTGTAGAGGGCGAAAAAATCATCCGCGCTATAAATCGCGCCATTGACAAAAAACAAGCCCTAATTATTTGTAGCGCAAGTGGCGGAGCTAGAATGCAAGAAAGCACATTTTCGCTAATGCAAATGGCAAAGACAAGCGCGGCTTTGCAAAGATTAAGTGAATATAAACTGCCCTATATTTCTGTGCTAACCGACCCTACAATGGGCGGGGTTAGTGCTAGTTTTGCATTTTTAGGCGATATAATCATAGCTGAACCCGGTGCAACGATAGGATTCGCAGGGGCGCGGGTTATTAAGCAAACCATTGGCGAAGATTTACCAAAAGGTTTTCAAACGGCAGAATTTCTGCTAAAACACGGGCTAATTGATATGGTGGTGGAGCGAAACGATTTGAAAAAGACTATTAGCGATTTATTAGGAATGCTTTTTTATGAAAATAAAAATCTACACGATAAGCAAAAAAGCTCATAACTGCGGAGATTACGCGACAATGTTAAAATCTTTTGGCGTAGATTTGGAAGTAGTTAGCATAATGAATGCGCGAATCTTGGGTGCGCAAAAGATTTCGCCTGAATTGGCGCGTGAATCTTATAGCGCGGAATTAACAAAATTTATTAGCGCAGATTCGGCAAATATCGCGTTAGATTGCAAAGGCAAAGAAATGGATTCGATTGCTTTTAGCGAAATGTTGCAAAATTGCGGGACAAACAAAGTGAATTTTTTTGTGGGCGGTGCTTATGGATTCACAAGTGCATTTTTATCAAAAATGACGAATCTCTCTTTAAGCAAACTAACTTTTAGCCACAAAATCGTGCCTTTGATTTTGTGCGAACAGATTTACCGCGCATTTTGCATTGCTAATCGCCACCCATATCACAAATAAAGGAGCATTTTTTGAAAAAAAGCGATATTGAAAATTTTAGACAAAAGCTAGAATCTTTGCGCACTCAAGCCATCAAAAAGATTCGTGCCACAAGCGAAAATATCCACTTGCTAAATGCGCTAAATCAAAGCGAGGAAGCAGAGCTAGGAAGCGTGATGAGTATCGCAAAGATTGATGAAAATCGCGCCTATGCAAATAGCAGTGAGTTAGATGAGATTGAACGCGCATTAGATAAAATCAAGCGAGATATTTATGGCATTTGCGAAATGTGTGGCGATGAGATTCATAGCGAACGCTTGGAGGCAAAGCCATTTGCGAGATTTTGCATAAAATGCAGAGAGATTTTTGAAACAAACAACCAAAACAAAAGGATTGCAAGATGATTATAAAATATTATCCCGTTACGATGTTGATTTTAGGCGCGTTGGTAGGCTTTTATGTGTGGACACTTACAAGCGAATCGTTTTTGTGGAGTGTGCCTTTTAGCGATAAGGCTTATGATATGCCGATTGCTGTGTATATTACAATGATAATTTATGCGGTGTTTGCAATTAGCCTAATTTTTATTTTTACTGATAGAATGGGCATTTTTATCGAAAATAACGCAATAAAGGCAGACAAAAAGACGCTAATTAGCAAGATTAAAAATAAAATCATCGCACGAAATGATGATAAGTTAAATCTAAAAACAGAGACTTTTAAAGACATAGGAAGCATTATTGATAGCGTGGAGATTGCGCCAAAACCACACGCAACTTGCACAAATAATGACATTAAAAAGCTTTTAGCGATGTATGAAAATCTACAAAATGGCGAGGAAATCGATGTGCATAAGTTTAATATCCCGCAAACTAGCCCACTTTTCACGCTAAATGTCAAAAATAGCATTGCTAAAAATTACAAAAACGGACTGCCGATTCTAAAAAATAAAAATTACATTTACGAGCTTAAAAAATGCGCATTTTTGGCTATGCTAAATAATGCGGATTCAAAGGAAATCGAAAAGTATAAGGATAGCATAAGCTATGATAGAGAGATTAGCTTGGCGGTGTTTGAAGCGTATTTGGCGGGGAAAATGGAGCTAAATTTGCAGGATTTTTCAAATATCTGCAAAAATGCGAAATTTAGCAAAGATGATTATTTGATATGTGCTAAAAATATGAAGCGCAAACATAGCCCAAATGAGTGGATAAAGCTATTTGAATATTTGGCTGATAATGATGATAGCGCGGAGGAAGCGTATCTTTTTGTGCTTTTGGATTTAGAAATGCTCCAAGAGGCAAAAAATCGCCTAAAATCCCAGCCAAGCTATGAACATCTCAATGTCCGCGCATATTTGGACTTAAAGAGTGCTGGAAAGTCGTATCCTACGGAGTTATTTTTTATAAGCTAAAATAGCTTGAATTTGGGGCGATTCGTGGAATCGTTAGCGTTTAAAAGAATCGTCATTACTTTGGCGATTCAAATGCCAAAGCAATCCACAAAGTTTTGCCATAACTTGCAAGGCAAGTCTCGCGATGATAGAATTTTTTGCGTAAAAATTCATACTCATAACATCAAATGTGTATAAAAATGGCGGTGGATTGTAGTTTTGCTTGACTTATAAAATCATTAAATGCAAAATCATTTGACAAGGAATCTAAATTTTAGCTAACTTTAAGCAAAAAAGCGCGAATCGCCCTGCATTGCGACTTTATGCAAAGTTTAAGAATCCAAGTTGTAAAATTCCACTCTTTTATTCTAAATTTCAAAAGGAACAATAATGAATGACTTTCAAAAGGCTTTGCAATTCCGCCACGCGTGTAAAATTTTTGATGAAACAAAAGCGATTCCAAGCGAACAATTTAATGAAATCCTTGATGCTGGGCGAATGAGTCCTAGCTCTATGGGCGTTGAGCCTACGCGCTTTCTTGTGGTGCGCAATAAAGATTTGCGCGAAAAGCTAAAAGAGGCTTGTTGGGGGCAGATTCAGCTTACAAGTGCAAGTGAAGTTGTCGTGCTAAAATGTCTGCTTCAAAGCATAATCCCGCCGTCAAATTATATAAATTTTATGTCATTTAGACGCGGAAAAACAGATGAGGGGCGAAAAAAATGGGTTGAAATATATAAAAATATGCTTGATTCAAAGGAATCTTGCGGTGTTTCGGTGCGCCATTGGGTAGAGAAAAATAGCTATTTGGCTGGTAGCACGATGATGAATTATGCGGCATATCTTGGCATAGATTCGTGTGCGATTGAGGGATTTGATGACAAGGCAGTAAATAACGCGCTAGGAATCGACACATTTAAGGAATGCGTGAGTATGATTTTGACCTTTGGTTATCGCATAAAAGAACAACAAAAGCGTTATCGATTAAATTTAGATGAAATCGTAGAATACAAGTGAGGCGTGGAAAATGAGCGGTTTAAATGTAATCAAACGAAACGGGCGAATCGAGCCACTAGACATTACCAAAATCCAAAAATACACAAGCTCCGCAGTAGAAGGTTTAAGCGGGGTTAGCCAAAGCGAGTTAGAAGTCGATGCCAAAATCCACTTCCGCGATAGAATCACCACAGAAGAAATCCAAATCACGCTAATTAAAACCGCAGTTGATAAAATCGATTTAGATACGCCAAATTGGAGTTTTGTGGCAGCAAGGTTATTTTTGTATGATTTATATCACAAAGTTAGCGCATTTACAGGATATAAACATTTGCGCGACTACCTTAAAAAAGGGCAAGATGAGGGCAAAATTTTAAAAGGATTTACCGAGCGATTTGACTTAGATTTTCTAAATAGCAAGATTGTGCCAAATCGCGACTTGCAGTTTAATTATTTAGGCATAAAAACGCTTTATGATAGGTATTTGATTAAGGATAAGGGGAATAAGCCCATTGAGTTGCCACAGCATATGTTTATGGCAATCGCAATGTTTTTAGCGCATAGGGAAAAAGAGCCAAATGAATGGGCGGTGAAGTTTTATGATGTGATTTCTAAATTTGAAGTAATGTGCGCTACGCCTACTCTTGCAAATGCTAGAAGCACTCGCCATCAATTAAGTTCGTGTTATGTAGGCAGTATGCCTGATAATATTGAGGGGATTTTTGATTCGTATAAAGAAATGGCACTATTAAGCAAATATGGCGGTGGAATCGGCTGGGATTTTAGTAAGATTCGTGCTTTGGGGAGTTTTATCGATGCGCATAAAAATGCCGCTGGTGGCGTTGTGCCGTTTCTTAAAATCACAAATGATGTTGCCGTAGCAGTAGATCAATTAGGCACGAGAAAAGGCGCGATTGCGACATATTTAGAAGTGTGGCATATTGATGTGATTGATTTTATTGATTTGCGAAAAAATAGTGGCGAGGAGCGGCGCAGGACGCACGATTTATTCCCTGCGCTTTGGATTTGCGACTTGTTTATGAAGCGCGTGGAGGAAAACGCACTTTGGACGCTCTTTGACCCTTATGAATGTGGCGAGTTAAGCGAGTGCTATGGCGAGGAATTTGAGCGTAAATATATCGCATTAGAGGAGCGAGATGACATTATCAAGGAAGTGATAAACGCAAAAGAATTGTGGAAAAAGATTTTGACAAATTATTTTGAAGCGGGAATGCCATTTTTGTGCTTTAAAGATAATGCCAATCGTGTAAATCCAAACGCCCACGCGGGTATCATTCGTAGCTCCAATCTCTGCACCGAGATTTTTCAAAATACAAATCCCACGCATTACAAGGCGCGTGTGGAGTTTGAGGATGGGAGCTTTGAGCTATATGAGGAAAGCGATGAGGTGAAGTTAGATTCAGGCGTGATAAAAAAGGCAAATAAAATCACTTCGCTTGATAGCGTGAATGGCAAAGCGGTTTTTATGACGGAGCGCGTGGGATTTGGTGGCGATACGGCGGTTTGTAATTTGGCAAGTGTGAATCTTAGCAAGATTAACACCAAAGAAAATATCGAGCGCGTAGTCCCCATAGCCGTGCGAATGCTAGATAATGTGATTGATTTAAACTTCTATCCCACGCGAAAAGTCCGCGTAACGAATCTAAAAAATCGCGCCATTGGGCTAGGCGTAATGGGCGAGGCAGAAATGCTTGCCACAAATCAAATAGAGTGGGGCAGTGAGGGGCATTTCGCAAAAATCGATAAGATTATGGAGCTAATTAGCTTTAATGCCATTAGTGCAAGTGCGGATTTAGCGCGTGAGAAAGGCAAATATGCGGAGTTTGATGGCAGTCAATGGAGCAAGGGCGTTTTCCCCATTGATTTGGCAAATGTGGAGGCGTTAAAACTCACGGAGCGGACTTTGCTAGATATGTGTGATTGGGAATCTTTGCGTTCAAAAGTCAAAGAACAGGGCATTCGCAATGGCTATCTTATGGCAATCGCGCCTACTAGTTCAATAAGCATTTTGGTAGGCACTACACAGACTATTGAGCCGATTTATCGCAAAAAGTGGTTTGAGGAAAATTTAAGCGGAATGATTCCAAATGTCGTGCCAAATCTTACGCTTGATTCGTTTAACTTTTACAAAAACGCTTATGAAATCGACCAAATGAATATTATAAAAGCTGCTGCGATTCGCCAAAAGTGGCTTGACCAAGGGCAGAGCGTCAATATTTTTATGGATTTATCAAAGGCTAGTGGGAAGTATCTCAATGACATTTACACGCTTGCGTGGAAGTTAGGGCTAAAAAGCACATATTATTTGCGCTCCCAAAGTCCAGATGCAGAAAAGCAGACGCAAGGGGTGGTGGATAGAAGTGTGGAGTGTTTTAGTTGTCAGTAAAAGGCGCGTTGTCTCGTGGTGGCTTTTGTGGGATTCGGCGCATTAAACTACTCAATGGACTTTATGTCCTATTTTCGCAGTTTTGTGCTTGAAAACCCACGAAATCCACTCACGATACTTCCGCGCGGGACACTTTTAGTTTTTTGTTAATTTTGCTAACGCAAAACAAACGAAGTGCAGTTTCTTTAGTAAAATCGCAACTACTTCGGTTATGATTCGTTACACAAATCAAATCTTAACAATCCAGTCATACTGGGCGGAACGCAGTGTAGAGAATAATCCAAAAATAAATAACTCGTCATTGCGAGGCGAATCGTAGATTCGCGCAAAGCAATCTACTTTTTATTTTTAGATTCCTGCGAATCTTAAAATCTTTATCTTAAAATAACTCACTATGTGAGCCTACATTCACGCAAGTAAGGATTAGTAAGTCATCTTGCTTTTTGTAGATTAGCAATAAATCAGGGCGAATATGGCATTCTCTGTGATTTATCCATTCGCCCTTTAGCGCGTGGTCGTTGTATTTTGGTTCTAAAATCTCGTCATTTGCGAGTCTATCAATAATATCCTCTATTTCTCCTAATGTGCAAATATCTCTAATTTTTTTAATTGCTTTTTTAAAAGCTTTGCTTCGCTTGATTATGTAAGTCATTTTAAGCAATCTGCTAATAATTCTTTAGCGTTTTTGTAGCTAGGATATTTATACGGATTTTTGGCAATATCCTCGCTCTCTTTTAGTGCCTCTCTCATTTCTTTTGTCATTTTTGGCGTGTAGTTATGTGCCTTGCAAATGGGGCATTCGTTGTCATTTTTTGTAATGACTAAATCCTTATTAAACCCTCTCAAACTCTCAATTACTTGCAAAGTTTCGGCATTCGCATTTTCCACAATCAAAGTCATTTTATCGCTCCTTAAAAATTTATTGCGCAATTATAGCCAAAATATGTTTTATGTTATATTGTATAAAAATTCCATAAAATTTTTGTTGCTATTTAAATAAATTAAGCAAACTTTAAGCTAGGGGGGGGGCAAAATACATTTTTTATTTTAAATATTAGGAGAGGCAAAAACAATGAAAATAATTAAAATAAAAAATTGGGCAGCATTAGCAGTTTGTGTAGCAGTAGTTTTTGGATTTAGCGGTTGTCTTAGTGCCTTTAAAGATGGATATAACTTCAATCTAAGTGCTAATGAAGTATTTGGTGGCAGTAAAGATAAATCTCAAAAAAAGGCTAAATATGAGCCAGAATTAGGCAAAAATACCGTGCTTAATATAAAAAACGAAGGTGTATTGGAAATAGAGATGGGTGAGGTAGATGATAATGGTGGAGGGGTAGTTCCTTTAGCGAATGCTGCACTTTATGGTGGCAGTGGTAAATGCCAAACTTATCATTATTTTAAAAAGGGCACTAGTAAATATGTGCAAGATAGAGTTATTGATACGATACCTAATTATAGAGCAGAATACGAGGAAGACACAAGAGATACTTGGGCTCCAACGCTTATTACACAAAGTGAGTATGATAAACTTACCACAAAACAAGCAAGTGAATATGAATCTATTTTTGGCAAAAGTAATGACGAACTAGGTTGGCCTCGCCTTCTATATTTTAAATCTAGAGGTTGCCCTCCAAAGAGAGATGGCACATATAAGCTTGAAGTTGAGGTATATTTTCCAGTTGGTGTTAATACTAGTGGAAAAGAAAGCAAATTTACTTTTGAATTATTAAGTGATGATAAATAGTTAATTTATAGATTTATATTGTTAGTTGTGGTTAGGATATTACATAAGTTCATTAAATAATTCCTTGTAATGACGGAGAGGTTTGCGATTAGCCTAACATTATCGTCATTGCAAAAATCGTTTTAGCATCTCAAAGCAAATTCACAAACCACCCACGAATCTAAATAATTTTTCGCTATAATTCTGCCTTTAAAATCACAAACTTTACAAAGGACAAATTTTGGGATTCACACTATTTGGCATTAGATTTTTTGACTTCACGGCAAAGGTAACCTACGCAGACGCATTTTTGACTATTGCGCTTGTATGCGGGATTTCATTTGCGCTATTTTTAATAATCCGCACCAAAGCAAATCTTTTAGACACACATAATAGAGGGCAAAAATGATTAAACATTGCGTCATTGCTTCACTGCTTTTTTGCGCTACATTGGCAAATCAAGGCGCGAATCTTTGCGATAAATCAAGCAATTTCTATTCAATCTAGCACAATTTCGCGCACTTCGCATAAAAAATCACAAAATTTAGACGATTCCCCCCCCCCCTCCATTTTAGAGGCTAAAAATTACGATTCATCACAAGATTTAAGTGCGAATCCTACTCCACAAGAAAGCGCATATTTTGCTAAAAATTTTGCATTTAATGACAAACAAAATGCGATTCGGTTAGAGTTTGGCGCGAGTGTGATAAGTAAGGGCTTTGAAAGTCTCTACCAAGTGCAGTTTATCTACTCGCAACCTAATCGCTTTTTTTGTTTGCACGGGCGATTGAATGTCGAAGTGGGCGGATTTTTTGGCTTTGGGAGTGGCTTTGGTGGCGTGAAACTGAATTCGCTAAATCTAGGCTTTGCTGGGGTTAGTTGGGATATTTTGCTACCCTTTTTATAAGCAAATCAAATGGCAATTTATACGCAGGTGTGGGCATCGGTGGCTATATTAAGACAAAGGGCGAATCTCGCGTCATTTCAAATTTCACATTTGGGGAGCGCGTGTTTGTGGGCTATCTGTGGCGCAATTTTAGCTTTGAGATGTTTATAAAACATTTTAGCAATGGCACTCTATCAGTGCCAAATAGCGGACATAATTTCTTTGGTATTACGAGCGGATATGTATTTTAAGGCGCAAATCGCGTTTAGATTCGCATTATTCTTGCCAAATCACATTTAATTGACTTTTGGCATAAATTTAGGGCATAATCGCAACTTTATTTTTCAAATTTATAGTTTCATTTTCATAGCAATTTTGCGCAAGTCAGGGTAGCTCAGCTGGTATAGAGCGCTGGTCTCATAAGCCGGAGGTCGGGAGTTCAAGTCTCCCCCTTGACACCAAGACTTCTATTTTCACTCTATAAATCAAAAGCAAATTATAATGGCATACGAATTTATAATATGAGCTATGCTCTTTGCTCAAAATGACGGCGTTTTATGTCTAATTTTTATTAGATTCGCATTGTAAATCAAATCCCCTTACCACCCTTGTGCCAAAAATTACCGCACAGATGATACATCCCACGATAACAAGGCTTGTGGAGAGAAATATATCGCTACCTAGTCCTGTCAGTGGCGATACGATTCCGCCCACGAAAAATATCCCAAATCCAAGCACTGCGGAGGCACTCCCAGCGTTTTCACGCTCAATCTCCATCGCTAGTGCGGTGGAAGTAGGCATTATAAATCCTAAAAACGCCATAGTGGCGAAAAATCCTGCTTCCAAAAGCAAAAAATGCACTCTTAAATTTAGTAGCACAAATAGCACAAGTCCCATTGCAGTAAGCCCTAAAATGCCTACTTTTAACGCTCTGCGCCGTGATTTCAAAAGTGGCGTGATACTTGCACCAAATGCCGTGCCTACCGCAACTCCAGCAAATAGCATTGAGTAAGTTAGCTCACTTACGCCAAAGTGCTTTTGAAAGATAAATGAGCTAGAAGCGATAAAGCTAAAAAGTGCGCCCATAGCGAAGCTCTGCGCAAAAACGCAATCCATAAATTTGCGATTTTTTAGGATTTTGCCATAGCGAAAACTCTGCAAAATGCTACCTTTGGAGCGATTTTCCACGCGCAAACTTTCTTTAAAAAAGAGATTCACAAATAAAAGCACGATTCCTATTGCTAGTAAAATCACAAAAACGCCGTGCCAATCAGTCCATTTCAACATTAGCCCACCCAAAAGTGGCGCACAAATGGGCGCAAGTCCGTGAATCGCGCCAAGCATTGCGAAAAATTTCGCCAAATCTTCGCCTTTAAACAAATCTGCGACAATGGAGCGACTCGCTACCACGCCACCACTACCTGCGATTCCCTGCAAGAGTCGGAAAAATATAAACACATAGATTTCGTTTGAGAGCAGACAGCCGATTGTGGCGATGATAAAAACGACAAATGAAACTAGCAAAATGGGCTTCCTGCCGAATTTATCGCTGAGCGGTCCAATCAAAAGCTGTCCCAAAGCAAGTCCTATGAGTGAGCAAGTGATAGTAAGCTGAATTTGCGTAGTAGTCGCGTTAAACACATTCTCCATACTAGGCAAAGCAGGGAGATAAAAGTCTGTGATAAAAGGACCAAATGCAGAGATTGCTGCTAGATTTAGCAGTAAAAATAGGCGCGAATTGTTGGGATTTTGATTAGCGTGTCGCATAAAATTTCCTTTGAATAAAAATGTAAGAATTTGATTGTAACAAAAAAGCATTAAGTAAATCTTAAAATAGCGCAAATCTAATATTTGGGCGATTTGGGTGCGAATCTACGCTATTTTTTGCCATTGCACAAATCTAAAATTTTAGCACGAATGTTTATGCTAAACAATCTTGTTAGCCATTCTTTATCGCGTCATAGAGTTTATTTGCAAAGTCTTGCACAATCGCATCAATCTTATCTTTTATATCTTTTTCATTGTTATTTTGCGTGTGTGTGGGCGATTTGGCGTTAGATTCTATATTAGATTCCGCGCCGTTTATTATCTCTAAACTTTGCTTTAACCTTGAAAGTTCGCCTAAATCTAGCACATTGCTTGTCTCAAATGACTTGCGAATCTAAAAGCAAATTTTGCTACAATCGTGCTAAAATTTACCAAATCTAAAAAGCCCAAATCAAAAGGAAATTTATGTTTTCAGGTTTTACCACTGCAATGCTAAAAATGACGCTTATTTTGGCGTTGCAGTTGCTAAATGATAATAATTTGGCGTTTGATGATTGCAAAAATGGAAATGCTAAAAGTTGCGAACAAACTATAAGATATTTGAAAGATTCGTGCAGAAATAAGGGCGCGAAATCCTGCGGAGTGCTTGGATATATCTATGAGAGCGGGATTGGCGTGAGTGTGAATGTCAAAAATGCGATTGAATACTACAAAAAATCCTGCGATTTGCGCTATGGCGTGGGTTGCGTGAATTTGGGCGTGATTTACGCAAAAGTAGAGAATTACAAGGACGCAAATAGCTACTTTGGGCGCGCTTGTGATTTGCGAAATGCGGAGGGCTGCCTAAATCTAGGCATTTCTTATGCGTATGGATATGGCGTGAGCGTTGGGGAGATTCGCGCAAAGTTGCTATTTAAGGAAGCGCGAGAGTTGTATATGGATGCGTGTAATAAGCAAAATGACGCACTAGCCTGTCAAAGTGTGGCACAATTTTATGGCGAAGGAATCGGCGTAGAAATCGATGAAAAAATATCAGAAATTTACCTAAAAAAAGCCTGTGAAATGGATAACAGTTTGTGCGAGTAGAAAGCAGATTCACGAGAATCTAACTACATTTCCTCCCAAAAGTCATTTTTTGCATTTTTGGGGATATTTTTATTTTGCGGGATTGCTAAAATCTTGTATTTTTTGGAGTATTGCAAAAATTTAATTTCCACCATATCGCCGATTTTAACCTCCTTACTCGCCTTTACAATCACACCATTTACGCTAACTAGGTTATTTTTGATTAAATCCTGCGCTAGATTTCGCCGTTTTAGGATATTTGTCGTGTTTAGAAATTTATCGATTCGCACCTAAATTCACCCGCACAACCTTTGGATTTTCCGCCGTGTTGTAATAAAATTTGTATTTATCCCTATAAATCACACGCACAAACTGCTCTTTGCCTTCTTGCACGATTTTAGTATTCTCCCGCAAAAACAGCCTATCGCCCACATTTTTCCCTAGACTTGGGATAAAAGTAAGCGAGAGCGTGATAGCACAAAGCAGATACAAAATCTTTAAAAAATTGCTATTTGACACAAAGCAAATCCCGCTAAAAAGCCCAAAAATCGCGTAAAAATAGCCATTTAGATTATTCATAAAAAAGCTATTAAAATATTCCCTAATCTCATAAAATGTAAAATAACTTGTAAAAATTCCGCCGTAAAATAAAATAATAGGGAAAAACCCAAAGATTGCGCCAAACGCAAGAGTCGAAAATACGCGCTCAATCATCGAATCTTCTTTAATTTGGATTTTTTGGCTTTGAAAATGTGCGATGGTAAATCTTCATAGATTCCACGCGAATCGCGCACGATAATATCTGCATTTTGTATCGCGAATTGCAAGTCAAATCTCTTGCCATTTTTGTTTGCCGATGATGAAAAAAGTATGCCAAAGCGTTTTAAAAATGCGTGGTGGATATTTGCGCCTTTATTGCTTGAATCTGCCCTAGATTCGCCACTAGATTCACTCACTACGCGAAATGACAATCCATTATCAAAAATAAATGTCGTTTTTTTGGCGCGTCTTATGCGTTTGCATAAGATTTGGGGGATTTTACTTAAATCTTTTATATGCGATAAGTCGCAGGATTCGCGCAAAATCGCTTTGTTTTTGGGGCTATTTTTTGCGTTTAAAATTTGCATTTGATTCGCACTCAAAAATCCCGCTGTTGTGTCGCTTTGCGCTAAAAAAATGGCGTTTGATAAATCCATAACGCTTACCTTTATTTTGATTTTGTGTGTTTTTGCTTTGATTTGCCCTGCGAATCTCGCGATGACAAAGTAGATTCCACGCCCAAATATTCTTGCAAAGGTTTTGCGAAATTAGGCGAATTTTTACGCAACTCTTTGATTGCTTGTAGTGCCACAGTAGTCCCTGCTATTGTCGTAAAATAGGGCAAATTCAGCCGCACGACTTGGGCGCGAATCTGCCTTGCATCATCTTTGCTAGATTTATTGTCGCTTGTATTGACAAGCAAACAAATCTCATTATTCATAAGTAAATCGTGGATATTTGGACGCCCCTCGCTTATTTTTAGCACCCTTTGTGCGGGAATCTTATGCGCCTCCAAGCAATCATAAGTCCCACCTGTCGCATAAATCTTAAAACCTAGTTTTATAAATCCATTTGCGATTCGTGGCAATTCTGGCTTATCCTCATCTGCCACAGAGAGTAGCACATTGCCCGATAATGGAATGACATTTTTTGAAGCGATTTGACTTTTGGCAAAGCTCATCGCAAAAGAGCATGAAATCCCCATAACCTCGCCCGTGCTTTTCATCTCTGGTCCTAAAATCAAATCCGCCCCACTTAATTTGCTAAAAGGAAAGACGGATTCTTTTACAGAAATGTGATTTAAATGCTTGTGGCACATAGGCTTTGCATTAAAATCTACGCATTCAAAGCTATCATAAAATTTTAGCGATTCTCTTAAAATGCCTTTTTGCGTAGGATTTTGGGCGTGATTCCACATAACTCTTGTGGCGACTTTGGCAAGTGGAATGCCTGTCGCCTTGCTGACAAAAGGCACGGTGCGCGAAGCGCGTGGATTTACCTCGATAATATAAATTGTGCTTTGAAAAATCGCAAATTGGATATTAAGCAATCCTATGACACCAAGCTCTATGGCGATTGCCGCGCTGAGATTCTCTACTTCTTTAATCGTGTGGGAATCTAGCCCAAAAGGTGGCAAGCAACTCGCACTATCCCCGCTATGCACACCTGCTTCCTCGATATGCTGCATAATCCCCCCGATATACACTTCCTTGCCATCGCAAATCGCATCTACATCTAGCTCGGTAGCGTGGTCTAAAAATTTATCCACAAGCACGGGGCTAGATTCGCTCACTTTCACTGCCTCGTCCATATACGCATTTAATTCCTCATCGCTTTGCACGATACGCATAGCCCGTCCGCCAAGCACATAGCTAGGGCGCACTAGAGCTGGATAGCCGATTTTACGCGCTATGCTAAACGCCCCATCTTTGCTTGTCGCAGAGCCGTTTTGGGGCTGATTTAGGTTTAGCTTTTTAGCAAAGGAGGCAAATTTCTCTCTATCCTCTGCGGTATCGATTACGGCTGCCTTTGTGCCGATGATTTTTGCGCCGATTGTGGTGAGATTTTTAGCAAGTTTTAGGGGCGTTTGTCCGCCAAAATGCACGATTATACCATCTGGCTTTTCTCTCTCTACCACAGCGCGCACTCGTTCAAAGTCGATAGGTTCAAAATAAAGCGTATCGCTTGTATCATAATCCGTGCTAACGGTTTCTGGATTGCAGTTATACATTATGCTTTGAATGCCTAAATCTTTAAGTGCGAAGCTAGAATGCACACAGCAGTAGTCAAATTCGATGCCTTGTCCGATTCTATTAGGTCCTCCGCCGATGATTAACACTTTTTGTGCGATTGTCTCTTGCGCGTTGTCTTGTTTGCAATTTGTTCTGGGGTATTCATTTGCGTTGTTTTGACACGAAACTTCGCTCAATGGACGCCCAAGTCCTATTTTCGCTCGTTCCGCATCAAAACAACGCAAAGCAACACCGCCATTACTTCGATTGTTTGATTGTGAGTCGTGTGCTGTGCTAAATTCTGCGTTTTTTGCAGAATCTACACCCAAAGACAAATTGTTAGGCAAAGGATTCATAGGGATTGTCGAGTAAAGGTAAGGCGTCAATGCCTCAAACTCCGCCGCACAAGTATCCACCTCCTCATATCGCACCACCACGCCCATTTCTTGTCGTGCTTTATAGATTTCGCCCTCACTTACGCTTATGCCATTATTTCGCAACAAAAGCAAAGAGAGCATTTTATCGCTAAAACCCTGTGATTTGAGAATCCGCATAGCTCCCTCATCGCGTAAAATCTCGCTACTCACACTCCGCTCAGATTCTATAATCTCATAGATTTGACATAAAAACCACTTATCAATTTTGCTTAAATCCGCCACTTCTTCTACGCCTAATCCCAGCCGAAAGCAATCTGCCACATACAAGATTCGATTTGCATTTGCCCTGCGCGTTTCTTTTTTTGCCACTTCAATATCGCTTGTCAAGCTATTTAGTCCGCAAAATCCATTCTCCAAGCTACACAATGCCTTTTGCAAACTCTCTTTAAAACTCCCGCCAATCGCCATCACCTCTCCAATAGACTTCATCGAAGTAGTTAGCGTAGAATCTGCTAATGGGAATTTCTCAAAAGTAAAGCGCGGGATTTTAGTAACGATATAATCAATGCTAGGCTCAAAGCTAGCAGGTGTGCCTGTTATGTCGTTTGTGATTTCATCTAGACTAAATCCAACGGCAAGCATTGTGGCGACTTTGGCTATGGGATAGCCTGTGGCTTTAGACGCCAAAGCCGAAGAGCGCGATACGCGTGGATTCATTTCAATTACCGTCATTCGCCCACTGCTAGGATTTATGGCAAACTGCACATTGCTCCCGCCCGTATCCACGCCGATTTCGCGCAAAATCTTAAAAGAAGCATCGCGCATTCGCTGGTATTCTTTATCTGTAAGCGTGAGTGCAGGGGCGATAGTGATAGAATCCCCCGTATGCACGCCCATAGGGTCAAGATTCTCGATACTGCACACGATTATGCAGTTATCATTTTTATCGCGGATTACTTCCATCTCAAATTCTTTCCAACCTAGCAAACTCTCTTCGATTAAAATCTCATTTATCGGGCTTGCCTCTAGCCCCGCTTTTGCAAGATTTTTAAACTCTTCAATATTATACGCCACGCCACTGCCACCGCCTGCAAGTGTGTAGCTCGCACGGATAATCAGCGGGAATCCTATATCTTGTGCGGCATTCAACGCTTCATCAATATTGTAAGCATAATGGCTCTTTGGCAAATCCATTCCAATTTTTAGCATTGCTTCTTTGAATGCCTGCCTATCCTCGCCTTTTTTAATCGCAGCGGGATTTGCGCCCAAAAACTTTATGCCCTCCAATGCACCACTTTCAAACATTTCCATTGCGACATTGAGCGCGGTTTGTCCGCCCATAGTAGGGAGTATGGCGTCTATGTTTTCTTGTTTTATAATGTTTGCAATGACTTCTTTTGTGATAGGCTCAATGTAGGTGCGGTCGGCAAAATCAGGGTCTGTCATAATGGTGGCTGGGTTGGAGTTTATCAGCACCACGCGGTAGCCTAAGTTTTTAAGTGTCTTTGCTGCTTGTGTGCCAGAGTAGTCAAACTCGCACGCCTGCCCGATGACAATGGGTCCAGAGCCGATAAGTAAGATAGTGTGAATGTCGGTGCGTTGTGGCATATTTCCTCGATTTAGATTCGCAAGAATCTTAAAAAAATTTGTGGATTCTACACAATATGGACTTAAAAATAAATTTGTAAAGTAGAGAAAATAGATTTGGCAAAATGCGACTTTAATCCTTTAGATTCGCAGGAATCTTGCGAAAATCGCTACATCTGTTTCGCTTCCCACGCTTTGATTTCAGCTATAAGTGGCGCAATGTCGTAATTTTTGATTTTAGATTCCATTGTGGCTAAATATGTATCGATATTTTGGGGTGTTAAAATGTGCGTGCCATTTGCTATGGCGTCAAGTTGCATTGAGTTCATATCAAACCAATGGTGCGTTGAATCGCAATAATTTGTGATATTATCAGCATAATCTAAATCATCAAATCCATAGATTTTAGCGTTTTTTAGATTCACCACTTCAGCTACTAACCATTTTAAAATCGCTTTTGTTTCAGCAAATATTTCTGCACCATTCCTACCTTTGTGAAGCGCTTCGTCAAGTAGCGGAAAAAGCACATAGGAAAATCGCGGATATGGCGGAAAAATAAGGCTAAATTCTACTTGCGGATTTTGCCTAATCATTTGCAATATAGTTTCTTGCAAATACGCTTTTTGTCCATCAAAATCTAGCTGTTTTGTTTGCTCGCTTTTTGGGTGAAAATCATTTTTTGCATATTCATTATATTGCTTTACGACTTCATCTTTTTGTCCATTGCCCCAAAAAACAAATCCGCCAAAATGCTTTTTAGATGAGCGGTATTCACTTTGCGTTAATGTTTCCAAATCTTTGTTATCACCCACACAATCCTTATCTTTACTCCATTTTATAGCACAAAGAATTAGCTTTTTATCCAAATACCGCTTATATTTTTCAAAAAACAAGTCATCTGCATAGAGATTTGAATCGATTCGCCAAGAATTATTTTCTCTATCTCCATTTAGTAAATAAGCATCAACAGAAAAAATAATCTGCTTAATATCTTTGCGCTTTATGGCGTATTCAAATACGATTTTGCGCTCGTTAAAATCACTCCCTGCTACGCTTAGATTTACCCATTTGCCACCTAGCTTTTGCCCTGCTTCTCTTGCCGAAGTATTTTCTAGCATAGAAGTGCCTAAAATTATGCTATCAAAATCCATATTGTCAATAATACCCTTTGCTTGAATCCGCATATCGCCGTGGTAAGTTTGTTCTCTAAAATACGGCTTATGAAAAAACATAAAAGGGTCATAAAGCCATAGCAAAAATCCAAGTGCTATGCCAAGTAAAGTTGCCACAAACAAACTCCACACAAAGCAAACGGCGAATCTTTTGTAGTTTTTATCGTCATTGTGAGACTTGCCAACCTGTCCCCTCTCCCTGACGGATGGCAATCCCAAATCTACCCCCTCCCTTGCGGAGGGGGTTAGGGGGTGGGTAGATTTATCATTTGAAAATTTTACGCCACTATTATTTTGCGCTTTTAACCCACCCCCTGTATCCCCCTCCGCAAGGGAGGGGGAATCTTTTGATTGCTTCGGCAAATCTTGCGATTCATCTCTCAAAGGCGGGATAAAATCATTATTTTTCACTCCAAACCTCCCTAAAAATTAAAATACAAAAATGGCGTGTATGCGTTTGAATCAAGCACATTTGCAATCATAGCCCACACACTCGCATAAAACAGCACAAGAGTTAGCACAAATCGCACAAACAACGCGCCACCTTTGAGATAAAGCCTTGTGTTAAAAATACGCAAGGCAAGTTTAAAACATAAGATTTTGGTATCAAATTTTTTCAGCATTTCAAAGGAATTTTTAAACGCCAAACACACAATAATGGCGATGATGATATAAAAAATCGTGTCGTTGCGTCCGTTTATTTGTGCCAAAGTTTCTGGCATTCTATGCCATTTTTGTGGCAAATCTACCCATACGATTCCAAACATACCTTTGAGTAGATTCACCGCTCCGCTTAGATTTTCTGCTCTAAAAAATATCCAAGCGATATTTATGAAATTAAATGTGATAAGCCACGCAAGGATTTTGTAGATTTTGCTTTGGGTGAATGCTAAAAAGCGCGATTTGCCAACTTGTTCCCCCTCCCTTGCGGAGGGGGTTAGGGGGAGGGTAAAATCGCTATTTGCAAATTTTGCGTTTTTAATATTTAGTGCAGAATCATACCCACCCCCTGTATCCCCCTCCGCAAGGGAGGGGGAATCTTTGGTAGAATCTCCACGCGCAAGGGATGGGGAATTTGTGCCAATCCACCACGAATAAATGCGATGAATCACCATTGCCACTCCGTGTAAGATTCCCCAAATCACAAAGCCCCACCCTGCTCCGTGCCATACTCCGCTGAGAAAAAAGACGATGAAAATGTTGCGTAAATTTAGGATTTTACTCACTCGGTTGCCGCCAAGTGGCACATACACGCATTCTGTGAGAAAACGCCCCAAAGTGATATGCCACCTACGCCAAAATTCTGCTATGTTTAGCGATTTGTAAGGCGAGTTGAAATTTAGCGGCAAAACTATGACAAACATTAGCCCTAGTCCTATCGCCATATCACAATATCCGCTAAAATCAAAGTAGAGCTGAAAGGTATAGCTTAATGAAGTCGCCCAAGATTCAGCTATGTTTAAATATCCGCCTTTTTCTACCACACTAAAACCAGCATTTGCCCATTTGGCAAAGCTATCGGCGATAAAGACTTTTTTAAAAAGCCCGATTGAGAAAATGAAAATGCCTTTTGCTAGAAGTTCGTAGTTTATGGTGGATTTTTGCGTGGATTCTACCCACCCCCTAACCCCCTCCGCAAGGGAGGGGGAATCAAAAGAAACCCATCCACTTGCAGGAGGGGTTTGAGATGGGGAATGTTTGGATGGTTGTTTCGCTTCGCTCACAAATCCTGCGGATTGCTTTGATTCGCGTTGCGAATCTCGCAATGACGGATTATTAGAATCTCTTAAATCGTTCGCAATTCTAGTATCTTGTGTGAGATTCGTGGGTTGCGCCGAAAAATTCGATTGAGATAAGGCTGGTTGCCTATCGAATGAGAATTTTTCAAGCTCCCGCGAAGGTCGCGCAAGAGACGAATTGCCCATTTTAGCAAATTGTGGCATCATTTCTCTATGATGCACAATCGGTCCTGCTATCAGCTGCGGAAAAAAGCTAA
>CAKUOH010000005.1 GCA_934668765.1 uncultured Helicobacteraceae bacterium
AGTGAGCTGTTTAGATTTACGCTCAAATACTCCATAGGCTTTATTTTGATTATAGGCGTTTGGACGGCGATAATCGCCTTTGCACTCACAGGCATTATCCCTGAAACGATTCCGCTATCTAAATAATGCTTATATTTCGAGGGAGTTTTAAAAATCCCTCGAATCTGCTTTTAATCATCTGCTTTAAAATCATTGTTTTTATAAATGCCTAAAAATTTAGCGATAAAATACACAAAGGCAAACGCCACAAGAATCGCAGGGATTGTGATATAAAAAATCCCTGCAAAATTCATCAAAATCCCCCGCGAAATCGCCGATAAAAGTAGCGCAACAAAACTAATGCGCGTCAAAAGCGAAAAAATAAATATTTGATTTGCCGTATGGCGCAGTGAAGCGACATTGAAAATAAATAGCACAAATCCCAATATCACAAAAATATTTAAAAAGTGCATAGCAGAGCTAATATAAGCATTTGCAAAATATGCTATGCCAAGTGCGATATAACTTGCGCTAAATCCTAAAAATAGCGCGTAAAGTATAAGCGTGTAATGCGTAGTAAAAAAAATGCGATAGTGCCATTGTGATAAGCACGACATAAGGCTAAATCCCACGCCAAGCGATAAAAATGCGTTTAGATTCGCGCTTTTGTCCCAAAGAGTTGCTATAATGAGCGCGAAAACTAAAAAGCAAGAGATATTTTTCAAAGCAACATTTGGGATAAACATTAGCGAATCGCTATTTGGCAGTGATTTTATGGCTTCATTGCCTAGCACAAGGCTTACGCGAAAGCTAACTATTAGCGTGGCAAGGGCACAAAGATGGATAAAAGCATAAGCAAATCGCGCTTCACGCATAAAAATTTGCACCGCACTTAATGCAAAAAGCCCCAAAAGAGCAAATATTAAAATAAGATTCGCCGTGTTTTTTGCCTTTATAATCCACAAAAGCGCGACTAAAAATAGCACAAACCAAAACGCGCTCATTATCGCATAGCCAAGCGATTCATCTATAAACGCACAGCTCAAAAACGCAACCCACAAAATCACAAATAAAGCGATACTAAAAGGCTTTCGATTGACTTCTATTTCACACCAAAGAGGAAGTGCAGTTAGCAAAAATCCAGCAAATGCCGCGCCCAAAAAACTCTGCAAAAATATAAATTTATGCAAAGCTACAAAATCGCCCAAATTAAATGCCAAAACCACACTTGCAATAATGACAAAAACCGCGCTATTTAGGAAAAAAATCCGCAATGGGTATGTAAAAAAATTATTCAAAGTAAATCCTATTGTTGAAATGTGTTTTTAATGTCTCATTGATAAAATTTTCATTACGCAAATTCTGTGCTACGCCCAAATGCACGACTTTTTCAACCTCCATAAATCGTGGCTTTAAAAAATAAATTTCATCGCTGATAAGGCAAGATTCAAGCGCATCGTGCGTTACAAGCAAGGCAGAATGATTGTGATTTTGCACTCTATCAAGCAATTTTTCTATCAAAATCCTTTTTACCTGCGAATCAAGCCCCGAAAACGGCTCATCTAGCAACAACAAAGGCGCATTATATGCCAAAGCACGGACAAATGCCACTCGCGCTCTCATTCCGCCACTTAATTCGCTTGGATATTTTAGCGCGTCTTTTTTGCTTAAAAAGAGTAGCGCAAATTGCTCCAAAATCCACGCATAATCTGGCGAATCCATCACAACTGCGACATTTTCAAGCGCGTTTAGATTTTCAAATAATGAATGCTCTTGGAAAACAAACGCATTTTTTGCTGAATCTATAATGCCACTCTCACTCTCCAAAATCCCAGCCACACAACGAAGTAGCGTAGATTTGCCACAGCCACTTGCGCCAAAAAGTGTGAAAATTTTGCCCTTTGGCAAATGCAAATTAAAATCCTTAATAATGTCGCTTTGTGCGATTTGGTAGCGCAAATTTTGAATTGTCAGCATAATTATTTCTCCAACCACGGAAGCAAAGTGATTTTTAGCGATTTTATGACAAGTGATTCAAAGAGCAAAATTAGCGCGACTAATATCAAAACAAATGCTAAAATTTGCGTGGTGTCAAGGAAATTTCGTGCATCGTTGATTTTTGCGCCTACGCCATTACTTGCGCCTAAAAGCTCTGCCATTATGATGATTTTTATCCCCATTGCAAAGACTACGCTTAAATTGCTTAGCAAAAATGGCATAGTTGAAGGCAAATAAAAAACTTTAAAGCGTTTAAATAAACCAAAATTATACGCTTTGCAGACTTCGCTAAGGCGCGAATCTAACTTTATCACGCTTACAAAACTCGCCCCAAAACTTAAAGGCAAAATTGTGATAAAACAAGTAAAAACAACGCTTAAATTTCCCACGCCAAACCAAAATAATGCCAAAACTACCCACACAATGGGCGCGATTCCTTGCAAAATATCTACGATTGGTTTGATAAAAAGCGCGAAACTTTTGAAATTCGCCGCCACTGCGCCCAAAATAACACCACACAAAAATCCCGCAATGATTGAGATTAACGCTCTTTGCAGACTCAAAAGCAATTCACCATTTTCGCTAAATATCAAATGATATGCGCGAATCAAAGATTCAAACGCACTTGGCAAAATGATAGGATTTGTGAAATGCGCTACAAACTCCCACAAACCCATAAAAAAGCAAATAATCCCAAGCGTGTTAAACGCGCCAAAAAAATGCTCACTTAGATTTGGCAAAATGCCTCTTTTTAATTTTACTCCGTCTTCTAAAATCATAGATTCGCCCCATTAAAATGTGATAGATTCGCGCAATGTGTGCGAATCTAAAATGCGTTCAAAAATCACAAAAAGAAACTTTTATCAGGCATTTTTCCGCCCAAAAACTGCGGATTTAGCTCAAAAATGATTTCATAAAATTTCATCAAATCATCTGCCACTTCGCTTGCCTTTAGCGCAACCATATTGGCATAAGGAATGGATAGTTTTATCGCTGCTTCTGGTGCTGGGAGATATTTTGCACCTAATTTTGCCGCGCTGTCTTTGTTTAAATCTATCCATTTCACAGCATTTTGCAAATCGCTATGCAAAGTCTCAAAAAATGCCTTATTTGCGTTATAAAACGCACCATTTACAATCAGCCCTGCTTGTGGAATCTTTAGCCCAAATGCTTGAAACCACTGCTCTTGCATAGAAATCTGCCTATAAACGCTAATGCCGTTTTTCTTTGCCATCAGCGTCAGCGCAGAAGCAAGTGGCTCTTGGGATAAAACAGCGTCAAATTCATCTTTGGCGATAAAAAGTTGCGCTGCTTGTGGTGGATTTGCCACATAAGTTATGTGAATCTTACTCATATCAACGCCCATTTTCTTGCAAAGTGCCGTTAGCACAATGTCTGGAATGTCATTTTTAAAAGGCACGATGATTTTTTTACCCTCCAAATCTTTTAAATTTTTTATGCCCTCATCGCGTGTAAAAATATAGTTTAGTCCGCTTGTTAGCACATTTAGCAATTTCACATCAAAGCCTTGATTTGCTAAATTTATGCCGACATTTGAAGGTGCGGCACTTAATACCCAATCACCACTTGCAAATCCCACGCGAAGCGCATCTACGCTATTCCAAATTTTTAGTTTTAAATCTTTTTGCTTTCGCGATTCGCCCCTGTGTGTAACTACCGCAAGGCTTAATGCAATTAGCGCAGGTGCGCCCCAAATCGTTAGCGATTCAGCTCCAAATGCAAGATTTGGCATTGCCAAACTCGCCATTGTTGCCAATCCTAATTTTCCACTTTTGTTCAAAAATTCTCGTCTATTTATTGTTGTCATTTTTTATCCTTTCATTTAAAATTTAAAAATTGCCGTGAATACTCACATAAAATGTCCGCCCCGGCGCATTTATAATGTTAGTAGGGCTTAGCGATTCCACATGCGATGCACTTATAAATTCGCTATATCCCTTATCCAACACATTATCTACGCCAAGCCGAATCCCTAGCTTATCCATTATGCTAAATCCAGCATATAAATCAAGCACGACAAATCCGCTTTTTGGTGCATCAATGCCTAAAATAGTATCATATCTATTTTGCTTTGCCACGCCACGAAATCCTGCGCCAATATTGTATTTTCCAAAAGGCGCGTAATCTTCATAGTCAAAATTTAACTGCGCTTCAAAAGGACGAATCTGATATAACGCCCTTTTGTCGCTTAGATTTTGCCCATAAGCATACCAAAGATTTAGCTTTACGCCAAAAAGCCCCAAAAAATTATACGCAAAATTCGCATTTGCACTTAACAAAAACGCATCGACATTGCGCGAAATTATGTGCTGCTTGTCGTTTGCCTGTGTGGCATTTGTGAATCTATCATAGATTATAAAGCGATTCGCATAATCTGCCAAAACGCTAAAGCCAAATTTAAAGGCATTTTCATCAAAGCGCGATTCCATATAATTGATATATGAATCACTTGCGATTTCCGCGCTTAATTTTGCTCGATTGCGCCGTTCTGGTTTTAGAAATGGATTGCTAACCCACGCTTGTGCGTGAGCATTTTGTCCGGGCGGATTTACCGCCACGAATCGCTCATCATTGCTTGGGATTCGCTCTAATGTAGAAATATTTAGCGTGTAAAGTTGCGAATCGCTTGGCATTATGTCATAGTTGAAACTCGCACTCACTGCGTGGGATTGAATCAACCCCCCCCCCACGCGCTTACCATAATGTGCAAACCACATATTATTTGCGGTGATTTGCCCATTGCCGCCATTTTGCTGTGTGCCGACTACGACATTTTTATCCTTTAAATCCGCAATATTATAATCATAGTGAATCCCAAGTGCGATTTTATTAAGCGAATCAGGCGTCAAAGTCAGCGTATCAAACGCGCTAATTTGATTGACAAAGGCATTTGGGATTCGGTAGCCATTGTGATTAAACGCGCCATAATTTTGAGAGGCGAATCGTTTGGCAGTGTGGCTATCTAGCGTGTAGATTAGCCCAAATGAATTATGCAAAAATTTAGATTCGCCTTTGGTGTTTGAATCAACGCTAGATTCGCCACCTTTATAATCATAAATCGCGCTAAAATCAAATATATGCCTATCGACTTCCATTTTCATTCGTGCTGTGCCGTTATTTTCCCGCAAGTCAAAGTTATTTGCCCTGCGCGAAACATTGCGATAAAATGCGCCCAAATTCATAGTATTGCTCAAATCATCTTTGCCCAAACGATAATCGATTTTCCCCACGAATCGCGTGGTATTCACGGGGTCCATTTGATAATGTGGCTGTTTATCATCAGTGATATTATCATAGATAAATGTCGCTTTTAGCTCATTAAACGCATTTGGCACTGCGCCCAAAACTACACTTGCACCCTTGCGCTTGTATCCAAAATCCACTTTGTCCCCATAGCCGTCTGTGTATGGATTCGCATAAGAATAATGCGCTACCAAATTGCCATAGACTTGTGAATCGCGGAATTTTGCCAAAAGGCTTGTGTAATTTGAGCGCCCAAAAAATCCACTTGCAAAATGAAATGGATTCATTGCGCTATCTAGCGTGTTTGTAACGCTATGATAAAAATTACGCTCTGAGTTATCAAACTGATTTTCTAGCTTTGATGAAAGCGCGTTTTGTGGTGTTATAAGTGGCGGAGGCGAGAACTGCACCAAAGGTTTCGTTTGCGTTGGACTCGCCAAATCATCTGCCATTAAATTGCCATAAATGACACAAAATACGCTTAAAAGCGGAATTGAAAATATAATTTTCTGTTTCATATTTAAAATCCTTTATAATAATCTTTCTTAAAATAAAAGCGAAATTCTACCCATATTTTTTTACAAAAAACATTAACTTATGTTAATTTTTTAAAAATTTTTTGCGAAAATTTTGTAAAATGCTTTGTGGCACGAAAAATATGGCTTTGTATAATTTTTCCACCAAATTTCGCTTTTTAAAATAAAAATTCGCTATAATCGCAAATTATTTTTGCAAAAAGGACATTTATGAAAATCGTAGTCATTCAAGGACCAAATCTAAATATGCTAGGACACCGCGACCCACGACTTTATGGCGATATGAAATTAGAGCAGATTCATAGCAATATGGAGGCACTTGCAAAGCAAAATAACTTTGAAATCGAGTTTTTTCAAAGCAATTTTGAGGGCGAGATTGTCGATAAGATTCAAGAGTGTATCGGCACGGCAGACGGCATTCTCATCAATCCTGCGGCGTATTCGCACACTTCCATTGCAATCGCTGATGCAATCGCGCTAGTGGGGATTCCTGTGGTTGAGGTGCATTTAAGTAACATTTTGGCGCGAGAGGATTTTCGCAAAAAATCCATCACAGGTGCGATGTGTGCGGGAGTAATCGCTGGATTTGGACCATTTGGCTACCATATCGGGCTACTTTCCGTTATGCAAATCATTACAGAAATCACGCAAATTAAAAAGCAAAACGAGCAAAACGCAAACAAATAGAGCACGAATCTTGCGAAGTTTTGGGGCGAATTTTAAAAAATTTATGCGAATCTAGGGCAAATTTATGGCAGAAAAAAAATTGGATTGCTTTTTTACCACAAATGAAAGTGCGATGCTCTATGAGTGCGGATTTTCTTGTGATAATGCGATTTATTTTTGCGCTGGGAGCGAAGCATTTTTTATTACAGATTCGCGATATACGCTAGAAGCGCGAGAAAGGGCGACTAAAAACACACAAATAATTCAATCAAAAGATTTAATCAAAGATTTCATAAAACTTGCAAAAAATGCCAAAAATATCATCTATGACAATACCCAAATTAGCGTGGAATTTTTTGAAAAAATCAAAAGTTTATCGCTAAATCCAAAGCCTAATTTTCATCAAATCAAACGCGCCATAAAAAGCGATAACGAAGTCGCACTCATCGCCAAATCACAAAAATTAAATAAAAAAGCCTTTAAAAGATTCGCGCATTTTATCGCAAAAAATGGCAAAAATTTAAGTGAAAAAAAATTGCATTTTATCGCCAAGCAATGCTTAGAAAATGACGGAGCGCAGGATTTGAGTTTCAATCCCATTGTCGCGCTTAATGAAAATGCCGCCAAACCACACGCCCTGCCTTGCAAAATACCCCTTAAAAAAGGCGATTTGCTGCTTTTTGATGCGGGAGTGAAATATAAAAATTACTGCTCTGATATGACGCGCACGGCGTTTTTTGGGCGCGAATCGCTGGATTTTAATTTTGACAAAGCGCAAAAATTTCCGCCAAAAATGCAAAAGATTTATGATGTAGTTTTGGGGGCGCAGGAATGCGCCATTAATGGTGCTAGAAGCGGAATGAAGGCAAAAGAGATTGATTTTTTAGCGCGGGATTTTATCGATAAAAAGGGCTTTGGCAAGTTTTTCGCACACTCTTTGGGACACGGAGTTGGGCTTGACATACACGAACTGCCCCGCATTTCACGCAAAAGCGAGACAATTATAAAGGACGGAATGGTGTTTTCAATAGAACCCGGCATTTATTTGCCAAATGAGTTTGGTGTGCGCATCGAGGATTTGGTGGTAATGAAAAATGGGAGGGCAGAAGTGCTATGAGTGCGAATTTTGTAAGCGAATCTAATGCCATTAAGCACGAATCTATCGAATCAAAGCTAATTTGCAATAATTTTTTTCCCGCCAAATCGCCACAGATTCGCAAGATTCATAGTGGCGCATTTTTGCCAAACACCACCATTATCGCACTTGGTGCAAATCTAAAAAGTCCCATATCCACCTTTATCACGCTATTTCACAAGCTAAAACGCAACGCTAAAATCGATATTATCTCTACTTCGCCCATTTACAAAAATCCACCCTTTGGCTACGCAAATCAGCCGTTTTTTTACAACGCCACGATGATTTTAGCTACAAGTATGTGCCTACTTGAATTTTACGCTTTTATTTTTTATATGGAGCGCATTTTTGGGCGTAAGCGGATTCGCGATTTTAAAAATGCCCCGCGCACACTTGATATTGACATAATTTTCTTTAATGATATTTTTATGCGAAGCACAAAGCTAAATATTCCACACACGCAGTGGCATGGCAGAGCGAGTGTTTTAATCCCGCTTATTTATCAAGTTCATTACAAAGGGTAGAAAATGGCAGCAGAAGATATAGAGCTATTCACTTACACCGCGCCCACTTTCGCGGAAGCTATGGAAATCGCCAAGCAAAAGCACGGCGATGACGCGCTTATGGTTAGCAATAGGGAGATTAAAAAGAAATCCTTGCTAGAAAATGGCTTGTATGAAGTTGTAATCGTGGATAGAAAGCCAAAAGATAGCGTAATGCAGGGCGATTCACAAAGGCAAGATATAAAGCAAAGCGCAAAAGACGATGATAAACCTGATAATGACATAGCCAAAAGGCTTGATAAAATTGCGCAAAAAGAGTTAGCAAAAAGGCGCGAGGAACGCAGAGTGCGAGAAAATGAAATAAAGGCAGAGATTGAAAATGCGGCAAAAGAGATTCATAAAATCATAGAAACCTCCACAAAAGGTAGTGAAAATCGCTTTGAACTAGCCGAATCATCCGAATCTAAACCAAAAAATACTAAATTGCAAAGAGATTCAAAGGATTTAAGAGATTCTAGCGATGTAGCGCGGGATTTTACGCGCTTTAATCCCATCGCACAGACACGCGAAATGCTTGCCAAACTCAATGCCGATGAGCTAAAAGAGCTAAAAACCATAAAAACTTCACTTGATAAATTAGATGACAAAATGAAATTGCTCCAAAATATGTTTTGGAGTGATATGGGCGTCCGTGTGCAAAATAGCAATAATATCCCACACGAATTTGCCGAGATTTATCGAATCTGCAAAAATAGCGGTATGAAAAATGAGCATTTAGAAGAGCTAATGCAACTTTCCCAAAAACATATGCCTATCAATATGCGCGAAAATTCTACGATGACAAAGCGATTTTTCCGCGAAGTGTTGCGTAAAATGATACCTTGTCGCGCCGAAAATATCGATATGAAGCGCAAACGAATCGTAATGCTTGTAGGTCCCACAGGTGTGGGTAAAACCACTACCATTGCCAAACTTGCCACGCATTACAAGCTAAATCACAAATATCAAGTGGGGCTAATTACGCTAGATGATTATAGAATCAATGCTTATGAGCAGCTTGCATTTTATGCTAGAAAGCTAAAAATTACCATAAATCGCACCGAAAATACGGCGGAGTTTGAACGCGCATTAGAGGATATGAAGCATTGCGATTATATTTTGATTGATACGATTGGTTCATCGCAGAATGATAAAAAGCGATTAGATTTCTTGCGGAAATTCGCCCACGCGGATTATGATATTGATGTAAATTTGGTGCTTTCGGCAAATACGAAGTTTGAGGATTTGCTTGATATTTATGGCGCGTTTGGGATTTTAAATATTGACACACTGATTTTTTCAAAGTTAGATGAGAGCAAGGGATTTGGCAATGTGTTTTCGCTAATCTATGATACCAAAAAGCCTGTGAGCTATCTTACTATCGGGCAGGAAGTGCCTGAGGATATTTTGGTGGCAAAAAATGACTATATCGCAGATTATATCATTAACGGCTTTTCAAAGCCCAAACGAAGCGCGATTATAAGAAAATAGCACGGATAAGATTATGGAAAATCAAGCAGCTGGATTAGATAGACTTTTAGAGCAAATGGAGCGCGATTCGCGTGAATCTAGCATAGATTCAAAGCCCACGCGAATCATAGCCATCACTTCAGGCAAAGGTGGCGTGGGGAAAAGCACTATTAGTGCGAATCTTGCCTACACGCTTTGGGATATGGGCTATAAAGTGGGCGTTTTTGATGCAGATATTGGGTTAGCGAATTTAGATGTGATTTTTGGTGTATCAATGAAGCAAAGTTTGCTAGATGTTTTGCAGGGCAATGCGAAGTTAGATGATATTATTGTGCCTGTTGAAAGCGGACTTATTTTAATCCCGGGTTATACAGGGGAGGAAATTTTTGATTACAATGAAAGCATTGCGGATAAGCTAAAAAGCGATAGTTTGGATAATTTGGACTTTTTGCTAATTGATACGGGTGCTGGAATCGCCAAAAATGTGCAAAGATTTTTAGAGATTAGCTCATATTTGATTGTGGTAACACAGCCTGACCCAAGCGCGATGACGGACGCTTACGCCACTATAAAAGTCGCCTCAAAGCACAAAAATAATATCTTTTTAATCATAAATCAAAGCAAATCGCTAGGCGAAGCGGACAATGTTTTTAGTAAAATCCAAAGCGTAGCAAGCGCAAATATTCCCAATCTCACACTTCAAATGCTAGGCAAGATTCCTACAAGCGACCTTATTACTCAATCAAGTCGCACTCGCAAACTTTTTGCCAAGATTTTTCCGCAGTCTCCGCCCACAGCAAGTATCCAAACCATTGCGCGAAATTTAATCGAATCTTTTGGCGATTCTATGGAACAAAATATGCTTTTAAATAACGAAAACCGATTCAATCGATTCGTTAGGAATCTGCTGTATCGCTTTTAGACGCGAATTTTGGGAGGCAGATTCAAAAGGCGATTTAAGCGGGGAAACATAAAAGGTTTAAAAGCGCGTGAAGCAGGATAATTATATAAGTTTTAGCGTTGTTGTGGGATTTTTTGTGGGGCTTATTATCTCATCAATAAAGTTTGATTCGCCTGAATTGATAGTTTTATGGACTATCATTTCAACTAGCATTATTTATCTAATCGCGCTTGTGGTGGCAAGTTTTTATATGAAATATATTGATTATGATGAGAAAAAGATGAATATCAAAAAGCTAGATTCGCGCCTTGATTACTATCTAAACGAATTTGACAAACGCGAAAAAGAGGCATTAAATATTCGCAAATATTTAAAGCACAATTTAAGCGCGATGAATGACGAGGACTAATATGCAAAATAATGTTGAAAAATACACCGCCGAGCTAAAACACTCACAAGATTCGCTAATGCTTCAATATATGCCAGCACTGCGTGCGATGGCGTTTCGATTGAGGGAGCGATTGCCTAGCTCTATTGACATAAATGACTTAATTTCAATCGGCACGGAGGAAATGATAAAACTTGCGCGCCGTTATGATAGCTCTATAAATGACAGCTTTTGGGGCTATGCAAAAATGCGCGTTTATGGCTCAATGCTTGATTATTTGCGCGAATTAGACATAGTTTCGCGCTCAAGTCGCAAACTAATCAAATCCATTGATAAAGAAGTCTCAAAATATTTCAACGAACACGAGGAAGAGCCCACCGATGAGTATTTGGCGGAAGTTTTGGGCGAAGATGTGAAAAAAATCAAAGAAGCGCGAATCGCATCAGATATTTACACTGTAATCCCAATCGATGAGCAATATAACGCCATAATCGCCGATAATGTCATAGAAAATGTCCAAAAAGATGAGCTAGTTAGCCTAATCAAAGATATTCTCTCTTCTCTTACCAAAAGGGAGCAGACAATCATACAGCTTTATTATTTTGAGGAATTGTCATTAGGCGAGATTAGCGAGATTTTAAATATTACAAGCTCACGAATCTCACAGATTCACAAAGAAGTCATAAAAAAGATTCGCAATCGTTTAGGGGACATAAATGGCTGATATTTTAAGCCAAGAGGAAATTGACGCCCTACTTGAAGTCGCTGAAGATGATAGTATTGAAAATAAGGATTTAGATAGCAGCGACATTCTTAATAAAAAGCAAGTAACGCTTTATGACTTTAAACGCCCAAATCGCGTTAGCAAAGAGCAGCTTCGGGCATTTCGTGGGATTCACGATAAGATGGCAAGGAATCTTAGTTCGCAGATTTCGGCTATTATGCGCTCTATCGTGGAGATTCAGCTGCATTCAGTTGATCAAATGACTTATGGCGAGTTTTTGATGAGCTTGCCAAGCCCTACTAGCTTTAATATCTTTTCAATGCGCCCATTAGATGGTAGTGGCGTTTTGGAGATAAACCCTAGCATTGCATTTCCTATGATTGATAGGCTATTAGGTGGCAATGGCGAACCTTATGAAGTCAATAGAGAATTTAGCGACATTGAGTTAAGTCTCATTGATACGATTTTGCGCTATGTGATGAGTAATTTAAAAGAAGCGTGGAGTTCGGTAACAGAGATTTATCCTGCTGTCGATGCCAAAGAGAGTTCGCCTAGCGTTATTCAAATCGTGGCACAAAATGAAATTGTCATTATGGTTGTTATGGAAATCACTATCGGGCATAGCAGTGGAATGATGAATATCTGCTATCCTGTAATCTCTCTTGAATCGGTGCTATCGCGCCTTGCTAGTCGCGACCTAATGTTAAGCGAGACAAACTCCAAAAAATCGCGCAATAAAGAATTGCAAGTGCTAATAGGTGGCGCGTTAGTCAATGTATCGGCAATGCTTGGAAGCGCAAAGTTGAGCTTGGAGGAAATTTTGGATCTTCGCGTGGGCGATACGATTCGCCTAGATCGCACGGCAGATGATACGATTATCGTAAATATCGATGAGAGGGACAAATACATCGCTGAAATTGGATTGCAAAGATATAGAAAAACTATTAAAATAAAAGATATAATAGAAACCGAAAAAGACAAAGTCAAAGAAGTGCTAGAAATGCTAGAAAACAACCGCAAACACCGCGTAGAAAATATTAAAGAAGACGAGGAGGAAGCACAATGAAAGATTTAATCAATCTTATCAAAAGCGAAAGTGTTTCCACCATCGAGGGACTTACAGGGCGAAAGGCGATTGTAGCAAATGATAATATCGTAGATATTGCCCAAATCAACTTTCAGCCACCATTTATTAAAGTTTTGCTAGAAAATAGTGCGGGTTCGCAAGTCATTTTTATCGCGCCAAGCAACCTAACCATAGGGCTTTCAGACTTAATGCTAGGTGGCAATATGGTAGATTCTGGCATAGCGGAGGGGGCGCAAATTTCAAATGATGATTTAGACGCGCTAAAAGAAATCGTCTCAAATATTTTCTCCGCCGTCTCTACCGCGCTAAAAGCGCAAAAGACGCTTCCAAAAATGGAGTTTAAAATAATAGACGCGCAGATTCTAAACGAAAATGTGGAATTTCACGGATTTGATAGAGGGTGCAAATTTAAGTTTGATTTAGAAAATCTGCATTCGGAGTTTATCATTCTTTTAAGTCGAAAAATCGAAAATGAATTTTCACCGCAAGATTTTGCGAAATCGGCGAGTGCAAGTGCAGGAGGTGCAAGTGTGGAAAATGTAAGCGTGAATCATCATCTAAATGGCACAGAAGTGCGCAATATAGAAATGTTGCTTGATGTCAAAATGCAAGTGAGAGTGCGAATCGGACAAAAGAAAATGCTACTAAAAGATGTCATTTCAATGGACATAGGCTCAGTCGTTGAGCTAAATCAACTTGCAAACGACCCGCTTGATATTTTAGTCGATGATAAAGTCATAGCCAAAGGCGAAGTAGTGATAATCGATGGCAACTTTGGCGTCCAAATCACCGAAATCGGCACAAAAAGGGAGCGATTAGAGCAATTAAGGGGCAATTAAGGCTTATCGTTAAGTATATGATTTGCGCTTTTATAACCACCCTTTTTTCTTAAAATACACGATGGGTAAAATCGTAGAGATTATCATCACAAGCACCACGATAGGATAGCTATAAGTCAGCTTTAGCTCTGGCATATGCTCAAAATTCATACCATAAATCGTCCCAATTAGCGTGGGAGGCATCATCGCCACAGTTACCACAGTAAAAAGTTTAATGATTTTATTTTGCTCGATATTGATTTGCGAAGCAAAAAGTGCGTGGATATTATCAAGTGCATTCATATTTACCACACAAAAGTCAATTAGCGAATTTAAGTCTTTGATTATGGTAGTGATATTGCGCTTTACATCGCTATCTGGCTTATTACTTGATAATAGCGCACTTAAGGCGCGCCGTTTGTCAAATAGCGAATCGCGTAGCCGTGTGCTTATATCTTGCAGATTTGAGAGAGAGCCTAGCACTTCGTTATAATCAAATTGATTTTCAAAAACGCCCTTGCGGAGGCTTCTAATATCGCGCGTGAAATTCTCAATCATATCGGCGTCCTTTTCGATTCGCACTTCAAAGATTTTAGCAATCAAATCATATCCATCTTCAAAATTGCGTGGAGAAGCCAAAACGCGCCGTTCAATATCATCAAAAACTTGAAATTCACTATAACGAATCGTAAAAAGCATATTTTTGCAAAGCAAAAAAGTTACGGTTTCATCGCGCGAATTGCCCTCTAAATCGTTGCTCTGCCCTAGCTTTACCAAAAAACGCGTATTTATGGTAATAGAATCCTTATCCTCCCAATACCTAGCACTTGATTCAATCTCTTCGCGCTCTTCTTTGGTAGGAATCTCAATGTCATAGATATTTGAAATCGCACCAATCTCATCAATGCTAGGATTTAGCAAATCTAGCCACAAAATATTTTTGCCCTCAATATCATCCATAGAATTATATGTATATTTGGAGACAAGCGAATTGTGCTTTGCAAAAATATCTATCATTTTTTTGCGCCCCTTTTTGAAATATTTGCCACTAGATTTAGCCTAAATCGCCCTTATTTTCTATCCAAAACTTCAAACGCTGGGAGAATCTTACCCTCCAAAAGTTCAAGCGAAGCCCCGCCACCTGTGGAAATAAAGCTCATATTATCAATTTCGCCTGCTTTATCCACAGCATCCGCCGTATCGCCACCGCCAATGAGACTAAATGCGTAAGTATCGGCGATATAATGCGCTAGGTTAAAAGTCCCGCGCGAAAATTGCGAAATCTCATAAATCCCAATCGGTCCATTCCAAATAATCGTCTCACTATCGCGAATCACCTCGCCAAATAGCTTGATACTAGCAGGTCCCGAATCTACTGCCATAAAATCCTCTGGTATATCTTGTGCTGGGGTGATTTTGATATTTTTATGCGTTTTTATATCATCGGTGCTAACAACATCGACAGGCAAATAGATTTTCACGCCTTTTTCCTTTGCGTGGCGGAGGATTCGCCTTGCTTCTTCTAGTAAATTGTCTTCTGTGAAACTTTTTTGCATATCATAGCCTACGGCTTTTAGGAAAGTATTGCTCATCGCCCCGCCGATGATGATTCTATCTACGACTTCTAAAATATTATCTAGCAAAGTGAGTTTTGAGCTGACTTTTGAACCGCCTACGATTAAAAGCACAGGTTGGAGCGGATTTGTGAGAGCTTTGGCAAAGGAATCAATCTCTTTTTTTAGCAAAAGCCCTGCGACTTTTTCTTTTGCAAATTCGGCTATTCCAAAAGTTGAGCTATGTTTGCGGTGGCTTGTGCCAAATGCGTCATTTACGAAAATATCGCAAATTGATGCAAGTTGTTTGCTTAAAAATTCTTCATTTTTTTCCTCGCCTTCATAATAGCGGATATTTTCTAGTAAAATCACGGATTTCATTTCAAGTGTGGCGATTATGCTTGGCACACTATCGATTCGCTCGGTAAATACGACAGATTTATCAAGCAATCGCTCTAATCGTTTTATAATATGCTTCAAAGAATACTTTGAATCCTTGCCCTTTGGACGCCCCAAATGACTTACCAAAATGATATGTTTCGCGCCATTATCAATGCAATAATTTATCGTAGGAATCGCTTCTCTTATCCGCTTGTCATCAGAGATATTAAAGTCCGAATCCATCGGCACATTAAAATCCACACGGATTAAGATTCGCTTGTCTTTCACATCTACATCGCGCACGGATTTCACGCTCTGCATAAAATCGATATTCTTTGGCATACTATCCCCCTAAAATTTAAAATGCCAAAATTATACTAAAATTATCAAAGATTTGCGATTTGATTCATATAAGATTCACGCAAAAATTGCGTTAGATTCGCGTGAATCTTATTAGATTCGTGCCTAGATTCGCGCTTGATTCGCAAGATTAGCCCTACAAACTCACTTTAAACATAAAATCAAAGCGCGTGTTATTTGGGACGCCATTTTTCGCGCCGTGTGTATTTAGCAAAGAAATAATTACGCTAGTCCATTCGCTAAATCGCCAATCCATATAGAAATTTACTTCGCCTTGCGCGTTGTTTGCGCTACCTTTGCGCTTCAAATCACCTTTGAAAAAATTATATCCATAAGCCAAATAAATATCCAAAAAATCCACCTTAAAGCCTAGTTTGCCATAGACTAAATGCAATGCCTTTGCGTTTTCTAGCGCAGTGCCACTAAAATAAAAAAATGGATTAAAGCTATTGCCCGTGTAATTTAGTGAGCCGATTCCTCCGCTATGCTCTGTCCCGCGATAGCCCATTGTGGCGTAGAATTGTCCCCATTGCGATTCGTATTTACCGCCCATATCTGCGTGTGCTAAATAGCTCCAATGCCCATTATTTTGTGCGCGAACAATCCCATTTTTATGCTCAAATCCGCCCACAAATCCCGCATTTAGCAAAAAATATGTCGTGTTAATGTCAATTTTCCCTGCCACAAAGCTATAAATCTCAGGCGAAGTTAGCCCATACGCCTTTAATTTTAGCCACTCAAATAGCTCAAAAGTTAGCCCCAAATAATACGCTCCGCCAAAGCGCGAATTGCCAATTTTAGGCGGAGTGCCATTTACAGCCTTATCCCAGCGCGTAAATTTCTCAAATCCGCTTAATTCCCTATCCAAAACACGCCCCACTTGATTTAGATAAATCACATCAACCAAAAGCCACCCAGCACTTTTATTGCTAATCCACACGCCATCAAAATGCTTGTCAATCATATCGGTTTTATCCTCGATTCGCCCCGCTTTTATGCTAGTATCGCCATCAAAATACTCCAAATAGCTTCGTGCAATCATTGCGATATTATTATCCCAAAAATCCTGCGCCACGCTACCTTTGCCACCGCTAAATTGCGTCTTTTTGCTTTGCTCCCATAAAGGCAATGCCCCGCGAAATCCTAAATGAAGCCGAAAATACCCATAAAACGCACTTTTATAATAAAGTCCAAATGAAGTCGCCAAATACGAGTTATTTTTAGGCGGAGTGCGCGAATTGTGATTAAAATCAAAGAGCAAATTTATATCCCCGCTTTTTTTGCCACCTTTTAGGGCTTGGATAAATTCGCTTGTATTTGCGCTTGAATCCGCACCATTTTGTGCATTATTTTGCGTAAAATCTTGTGCCGAATCTTGCGCAAACACCGATATTATAGGCGCGACAAAGAGCAATGCAATTATTACAATCCTAGACATTTCCATTTCCTTTTTTCTAAAAGTCATTTTTTGTAAGCAATTTTAAAACCATATATTATCCAGCAAACGGACTTCGCTTAACTTGCCATTACTATCATTTGAAGTTTGAATCCGCACGGCAAGTAGCAAAAGAGTGGCATTTGGACGCACTTTTTTCTGCGCCTTTAAGTTAAAATCCACGATTTTGCAATAATCAATTTTCAAGCCTTCAATGTGCGATAACGCGATATTTTCTAGCACTTTTGAATCGCACTCGCCCTTTTCATAAGCCACTCGCACGGCGTTAATTGCGCGTGGAATCTTTAGCGCGTTTTGATAGGAATCTTTTTTTAAATACGCATTGCGTGAGCTAAGCGCAAGTCCTTGCGAATCGCGCACAATGGGGCAAGGCACGATATTTATCGGTAAAAACAAATCGCTAACCATTTTTTTGATAATCAAAAGCTGCTGTGCATCCTTTTGCCCAAAATACGCGCAATTAGGACGAATGAGATGAAAAAATTTAAGCACCACGCGAAGCACACCATTAAAATGCCCTGCACGAAGCCCACCCTCAAAGCAATTTGCTAGATTTTTAGGCGGGATTATGTTAGTCTCATTGCCGCTATCATACATTTCAGCGATATTAGGCAAAAACACCGCATCTACGCCATTTTTTTCGCATAGCTCCAAATCCTGCGATTCACTTCGCGGATATTTATCAAAGTCCTCATTTACCCCAAACTGCGCGGGATTGACAAAAATGGAAACTATCGTTTTCTCATTATCGTGCTTACTTGCTTTTATAAGCGAGAGATGCCCATCGTGCAACGCACCCATTGTCGGGGCGAATCCAAGCCGTTTATGCCCTACTGCATTTTTGCGCCACAAGCGCAAATCATTTTTTGTGCGTAAAATTTCCATTTAGCTTTCCTTTAATTTTTGTAAGATGTGTTTTGTAAGCAGTGTGGGGCTTTTGTGTGTGTAAATAGGACGCCCGATGACTAAAAAATCGCTTTTTTGTGAGAGTGCAAATGTAAGCGTGGCGGAACGATTTTGGTCATCTTTTTTGGATTCCAAATCTAGTGCAAAGTCCGCACCAAAATCATCTCTCACAGGACGAATCGCAGGTGTGAGCGTCAAAAGATTGAATTTTTCTTTTACAAATTTACTTTCAAATGGTGAGCACACAATGCCACAAATCCCGCATTCCGCCACGATTCGCGCGAGATTTGCCACGCTTTTTTCAATGTCGCAGTTATAAATCTCACTAAATCCATCATTATCAAAGCTAGTCAGCGCAGTTACAGCAAAAACAAGGGGCACATTTGGCGTATTTAGCGCAAAATCTGCTATGCTTTGCATTGCGATTCGCCCAGATGAGGCGTGAATCGTAACTATATCTACACCCAAAGTAGCTATTTCACGGAGTGAATCCATCATCGTATTTGGAATATCATAGAGTTTCAAATCCAAAAATATTTTAAATTTTAGCTTTTGTAAATCCCGCACAAACTCCGCGCCATCGCGGATAAAACTACGGAGACCGATTTTTAGATAGAGATTTTGTAAATCGCTTTGCGGGAGAGTTTGCGCTAGATTTTCACAAAGGGCTAAATTTCGCGCTTTTGTCGGCATATCAAGGGCGATGATTAGCTTTGGCATTTTGTCCTTTCATATCATTATAAGGTTTGCGAGTGCAAGGTGTGGCGTCCGTGCTTCGCACTGACTACACCTGCAAATCTAATTTATATTTTTTGATTTTTGGCGCAATTATTTAAACTGCCCCTTAATCTCTTCTGCCCATTTTTCTATGCGTGTGGGCGTTAAATCGCTTTGGTTGTCATCGTCAATGGCAAGTCCCAAAAATTCCCCGCCACTCACACCTTTTGATTCGCTAAAATCATAGCCTTCGTTTTTAGTTTTGCCGATTATTGTGGCTTTTTTAGCGAGATTTGCAAGTAAGCCTATGCAGTCGCAAAATGTATCGCTATATCCATCTTGGTCGCCTAGTCCCAAAATCGCCACGACTTTCCCGCTAAAATCATCTTCGCTTAGATTTCCCGCGAAATCTTCCCAATCGCTCTGCAAGTCGCCATCACCATAAGTTGAGCTTGCCAAAATAAGATTGCTGTATTTTGATAAATCATCTTTTTTTGCGTTTGAGACATCGATTAAATCGCAGTTACCTAGCTTTTCTGCCACAGCTTCCGCAATTTCTTGCGTTCTGCCTGTGGTGCTTCCGTAAAAAATTCCAATTTTTTCCATTTTTTATCCTTTTGAATTTTTAATATTGTAAATTGTTTATCACAAGTCGCATTTTTTGAAACTTGTGATGTGAAATACTATGAAAATTTCCTAAAAATTAGTTTAAAATCGCACAATTTTTTTGCTAAAATTCATTTTTATCTATAAAAATCCAAAGCATTTTAGCAATATTTAAGGGCATTTTATGAAATCGCAAAGCAAAAAACACAAAACTATAATAAACACAAACCCCGTCCAAACGACACTTTATGTCAAAGAAAAATTACAGCGCGGCTTGTCAAACTTCATTAACCACGAATCTTTTGGTGGGATTTTGCTATTTTTCTGCGTGGTTTTGGCAATGATAATCTCAAATAGTCAATACAAGGACTTCTATTTTACCCTTTTAAACGAAGAATTTGGCGCATTTATCGGCGGACAAAAGGTGCAAATTAGCATCGGGCATTTTGTCAATGACATTTTAATGTCGCTATTTTTTGTGATGGTAGGGCTAGAAATGAAACGCGAAGTGCTGTATGGCGAGTTAGCGGGCTTTAAGCGCGTTAGCTTTTCTGTGCTTTCTGCGATAGGCGGTATGATAATCCCCATAACATTTTATCTTTATTTTAACCACGACACGCCTTCAGCTCACGGATTTGGCGTTGCGATGAGCACGGATACGGCATTTGCGTTGGGTGCGATTTTGCTTTTAGGGAAGCGAATCCCAAATGTTGTAAAGATTTTTTTGGTTACTTTGGCGGTATTTGATGATTTGGGTGCGATTTTAGTTATCGCATTTCTTTACACGGAGAATTTAAGCATAGATTGGCTTACAATCGCAGTGTTGCTTGTGTGTGTGCTGATTTATTTGAATTACAAAGATACGAAATATTTAATTAGCTATATTTTTGTAGGGATTTTGCTTTGGATTGCGATTTATAATAGCGGGATTCACGCTACAATCGCGGGTGTGATTTTGGCATTTGCAATTCCGGGGCGTTCAAATATCCGCAAAAAATACTTTGTTAGCATTCTAAATATGCTTGAAGAGTGGAATAAAATGCTGCTTAAAGAAGGCTCTTCGCCACTGCCAAAGGACGATGAGAAAAATCGTGGATTTTTGTATGACTTTTTTGCTGGAATCATTAACTTTTTTAGGCAGGATACAAACAAAAAAATCGATATTGCCGAGACGAGTAAGCAAGTGCATTTGCTTGATTCTATCGCAAAATATTCATCCTATGCGCAAAATCCGCTTGTAAAAATGGAGCTAATTTTGCAGCCCATTTGTGCGTATTTCATCGTGCCTGTGTTTGCCTTTCTAAATGCAGGGGTTAGCATCGATGATAGCGTGAATCTAGACATAGATGGAATTTTATGGGGGACGATTTTGGGGCTAGTGGTGGGCAAACCGCTTGGAATCGTGGCGTTTTCATTTTTGGGCGAAAAGCTAAATATCTCCGTTCGTCCCACAGGACTTACTTACAAGCACATTATGGCAGTGGGTGTGCTATCTGGGATAGGATTCACAATGTCGATTTTTGTGGCGGGACTTGCCTTTGACAATGAATCGCAAATGGTTTTGGCAAAACTCTCAATCCTAATCGCCTCATCAGTCGCCATCGTGCTAGGCATAATCACGCTACACCTTGCTACAAAGGACAATATATATGTCGCACCAAGCAATATAGGCGAATCTAGCGAATTTGCCGCAAACGGCGAATCAAGCATCGATTCGCGTGAAACTACCAAATCTAGTGGCGATTCAAGTGAAGCTATTAGCAAATCCACTACGCAATCCACCGAATCCGCAGATTTATTAAGCAAAACTTAAAGTTAAAATTAGCATAATTTCCGCTTAAATTTTAAAAAGCGGAGGTTAGATAATGAAAAAGTTTATAGGCATTATCGCACTATTTTTTGCGCTCACAAGCGCATTTTCGGAGAATATAGCGGAAAATGTAGTCGAAAATACAAATGAAAACGCAGATGAGAGTTTAAGCAAAAATACAACCAATAACGCAAACAAAAATCTAATCACAAAACCAGACAGCCCAAAAAATGATGAAAATAAAGAAAAATTCTTTGATTACAGCGGTCATTTGGCGACTTTTAACAAATTTGGTTTTAATAATAAAAAGGTAGATAATAGCAAGGACATTTATCCCACAGAGAGCTTTACTACGATTTTTGGTAAGGTAGATACAATTTATGACTTTAAGCCATATATCCATAGCGATGCGATTAAGGTTTTTAAAATCGGGCTTGGAATGGGCGCAAACGGACTGGCTTATGATAGCACAAAAAAGGACGGCGGAGTAAGCGACACTAATTCAGTCTATCCTAATGGTAGCGGACTAAATAGAAACTATGTCGGCGCGTGGCAAGGCAATGGCAAAGTAGGTGGCAGTGGTGGCGGTGAGCGCAACTATATGCTACACAATGCTTTTATAGATTTTCAAAGCACATATTTCAATCTAAAAGGCGGTAGATATGAATCCGATAAAGATTACCATTCAGGTTACACGCAAGGATTTAGTGTGGATTTGCATTTTAATCCTACTCCAAATGATGAGATAAAATTTTGGTGGTTTAGCTCGTGGGGTAGGGCGTTGGCTGATTCGCAGTGGTTTTTGGACTTTTATGCGGTAAAATTAGGCGCAGATGAAAAAAATATAGGGATTCACTCTGGCGGTATGGATTATAAGCACGATTCGATTGTAGAAAATGATGGGATAAAAAGCGGTGCAAGTGTGCTATTTCGCCCTTGGACGCAATTTTATGCAGGGCTATTTAATGCAAGTGGTGGCAAACTAGAATATCATCAATATTTTGGCAATGGCTATGGCATAAGATTGACAGCGCAAGGTTATGCGTTAAATCTAGTAGGCAATAAAGAAATCAATGATTTGAGTTTAAAAGGCGAAAAAGTAGATAAATTAAGCGGGAATCTAAATGCGATTTTAAAGGTGTTTATGTTTGATTATAATGTGCGTTTGGGCGTTTATAAAAACTTTGGCTCATCTGGTTATCATATAGGGACTTATGGTAACCCAATAGGCATCGACCAATGGACAGGTAGTGTGTATGATAAAGCTAGTGGTGGCGATGCAAGTAGCTCTGAAAATAATGCACACGCACTAAGTAATATCACTGCACGAAATGCACTAACTGCGTATCTATCAAGCGGTGGCGCACATAGCTTTGAAATAGGGACATTTAAATGGGAAATATTAGCGCGTTACACAACTGCACCAAGCAGTAATGAAGCAAGTGTGGCATTGCTATTGCGACAAATCTTTAATTTGGGCTTTACGCTTGGGTTAAAGGTGGAGTGGCTAAATGATAAAAACAAGATTCAAAAACGCACAGATGATAGAAGCCACGCATTTGTTATGCTGGATTATAATTTTTAGGGATTTTTAGGATTTTAAGCAAAAGCAATTTATGATTTGATTGAATCATCATTGCAAGAATTGCATTTGCGATTCGTGGCAAACAACCCTTTTGTTATTGTGAGATTTGGCACAAATCGAAGCAATCCATAAAATACCCACCCCCTTAATCCCCCTCTGCAAGGGAGGGGAATCTTTGGATTGCCACGAATCTACGCTTTGCGCGTAGATTCTCGCAATGACGGCGCATAGATTCGTCATTGCAATGCAGTTTGAGCGAAGCGAAAACAATGAAGCAATCCACAGATTCACAAATCCCAAAAATGCAAAATATTTTTTCCAAATTTTAATGCGATTTTGGTTATAATCCGCGCCAAAGTCTTAAAAATCCAAAAATCTCATATAAAGGGACGCTATGAAATTCATTTTTGCAAACGCACTGACAAAGGCGCATAGCGCAATCAGTTCGCCTAAAAACAAGCAGTTAAAAATCTGCAATGCTTCGCTAATGATAGTGGCGACTCTTATACTAAAAGCGCAAGATTTTAATGAAAAATAAATTTTAAGGGATATTTTTGCCACGAAGTCAGCCACAAGTAGCCGTCAAATCGGTGCTAAATAATATTTTTCGCTCCAAAGATTTGGTAGTCGTTGTTTTTATAATGGCGATTCTTGCCATTATCATCGTGCCACTGCCTAGCGTTGCACTAGATTTTTTTCTAACGATTTCTATCGCGCTATCCGTGCTTATCATCTTAATCGGGCTTTATATCGCCAAGCCTACGGATTTTTCGGCATTTCCTACGCTACTTTTGATGGTAACGCTCTTTCGCCTTGCGCTAAATGTCGCCACCACGCGTATGATTCTAAGCAATGGGCATTTGGGTAGCGAAAATGTGAGCGAAATTATCAGTGCGTTTGGGAATTTCGTTGTCGGCGGGAATTATGTCATCGGCATAATCGTATTTAGCATTTTGGTGATTGTGAATTATTTGGTAATCACAAATGGCTCGACACGCGTGGCAGAAGTCCAAGCTCGATTTACATTAGAAGCTATGCCGGGCAAACAAATGGCGATTGACGCGGATTTAAACTCAGGGTTAATCGAAAAGGACGAAGCGCAAAAACGGCGTGAAATGCTAGTGCAAGAAGCGGATTTTTACGGCTCAATGGACGGTGCTAGTAAGTTTGTCAAAGGCGATGCGATTGCGGGAATCATCATAACCTTTGTAAATATCATCGGCGGATTTTTAATCGGCGTTTTTGCGCGTGGTATGGGAATTAGCGAAAGTGCAGCGACATTTACGATTTTAACAATCGGCGATGGTTTGGTTAGTCAAATCCCTGCACTCATCGTATCCACCGCCACAGGTATCGTAATCACTCGCGCCACCAAAAGCGATGAGCAAAATTTCGCCACAAGCGTAGTAAATCAACTTTTAGGCAATAGCAAGATACTAGCAATCGTGGGGGCGATTTTAATCTTTTTCGCGCTTGTGCCCGGGTTGCCAACACTATCGCTTGGGTTTGTGGGATTTGTATTTTTGCTAATGAGCTATCTTTTGAGCTATGGCAGTGAGCGAATCTTTAACCTTTTGCCTACGAATCTTACGCCAAAGCGCGATAGTGCAAAGCCTACCATTCGCCAAATCCCCGAATCCGCGCCAAAAATCTTAACACAACAAGAGAAAAAAGAGCAAGAGGAAAAAATCATCAAGCAGCACGAAGCGACTTTGGATAATCGCCTACAAATCGATGTCCTGCGCCTAAATCTTGGATTTACACTGACAAAATTAGCCGAAACGCCAGATTCATCGCTAATGGAAAATATCCGCGGGATTCGCATAAATATCGCTGAGCAGTATGGATTCATCGTGCCAAAGATTCGCATTTTGCCAAATCTCTACCCTGATTTTCCACCAAATGGCTATGAGTTTTTCCTAAAAGGCGTAAAAATCGGCGGTGGCAAAGTAGAGATTGATAAATTTCTAACACTAAATCCCACAGGTGAGGCGATAGATGATATTGAAGGGATTCCTACCAAAGACCCGACTTTTAATGGCGATGCAATGTGGATTGATTCAAATATGAAAGATGAAGCCCTAATGCGTGGGTATTTTGTAGTCGATGCTCCTGCTGTCATTACCACGCACATAAGCGAGATGATAAAGCAATACGCCGAAGAGATTATCACGCGCCAAGATGTCAAGGATAGAATCGACAAGCTAAAAGATTCATTCCCCAGCCTAGCTGAAGACGCGCTAAAATTGCCACTAGGGACGATTCATCAAGTGCTAAAAGATTTGCTCCACGATGGGATTCCTATCAAGGATATGATTACGATTTTGGAGACAATCATCGAAGTTGCGCCCAAAACGCAGAATAATCACGCTATTATTATGGATTATGTTCGTGCGGCGTTAGCGCGTGTGATAACAGATACATTTAAAAGCGATGATGGGGGCATTAAGTTTTTTACACTCCCAGCCGAATCTGAGAGCTATTTACTGCAAAAAATGCAGGATAATCAATATGGGCGTAATTTTATTTTAACCATTAGCGAGACGCAAATGCTTATTGAATCACTAAATAACGCCGTCCTAAAAGCGCGTGAAATGCAAATAATCCCTATTTTGCTAGTGGAAACCAGCATTCGCTCCGCGCTATCCAAACTTGCAGAGAAAAATAATGTCCCGCTTAAAGTGCTAGGAAATGCTGAGATTAGCGCGAATGCGAAGTTTGAGTTTTTAGGCGACATTGAGCTAAAATTTAATTAAATTTTTGGCGAATCTTATGAATCTATTTTAAAGAAAGGAAAAGACAAATGACAGCAGTTCATCATCTATCGCATATTGATTTAGACGGCTATGGTGCGCAGTTTGTGGGAAAAGAATTTTTTAAAAGTATAGTGTTTTATAATGCAAATTATGGGAGAGAAGTGGAAGTGCGTTTGCGCGATATGTTAAGCAAGATTAAAAGTGCAGAAAATACAAGTTTTTTGATTTTAATCACAGATTTGAATCTAACGCTAAATGAAGCAAAATTCTTGCAAAGCGAAGTCGCACTTTTAAACGCGCAAGGCAAAAAAACGCAAATTTTATTGCTAGACCACCACATTACAGGCAAGGAATGCGCACAAAATTATGAGTGGTATCATTTGGATTCAAGCATTTGTGCATCAAAAATTACGCTTGAGTTTTTGTCCCAAAATATTGCGAATCTCTGTGCCGAATCTGCCAAATCCTGCGAGATTTTACGCGATTCAAAGAAGCGCGAAGGTATGCAGAAATTTATTGATATGATTGATTGCGCGGATACTTGGAAAGAAAATGAGCCATCATTTGAGTTTGGTAAAGTCGCACTTGGAATGATTGCGCAAAGTAGGGAATTTAGTCGCTATATGTTTGATGATTTTGATAGGGATTTGAAGTTTAAAATGTTGGAAGTGGCGAAAAATTATTTGCTAGATTCAGATAATAATCCTCGCGAAAACGCTAATGTCGAGCTTGATAACAATATCTTTTTGGATAAAAAGAAAGCACTTGGTGGGAATCTAAAAACGCAAACTATGGAGCAGATTTTATCGCAAAAACAAGCGGAAATTTTGCGCTCACAAAAAGAAAAATATACCATTTTTTTGAATGATGCAAATGGCGATAAAAAGCGTGGAATTTTGACTTATGGCATTGGTAATATTTCGATTTTGGCAAATCTTTTTTTGACGCAAAATAGCGAGTTTGACTTCTTTTTAGATTTGGGCAGTGGCGGGACTGTGAGCTTTCGGGCGAATGGGAATTGCGATGTAAGCGCAGTGGCAAAAAAATATTTCAACGGAGGCGGACACAAAAATGCCGCTGGTGGCAAAATCGAGGAATTTAAAGGGACATTTTTATATGATGAAGCAAGGGCGCAATTAGAAGCATACATTGGCAATGGCGTGGAGGACGATGATGATTGGCAACGATTATAATGAATTGCTTGATGAGATTGTGATTTTGTTAAGTGCGGCTTTGAGTCTTGCTGGTGTGCGTGATGACAAGATTGAATCCGCGCTAAATATTTATGAAGCAGAGTTTGATAAATGCGATGATGACGCGCCTTATGACTATAAAAGCGTGTGTGAGATTATTTTAAAAATGAAACAAAATCACGCAGAACTTTTTGGCGGAGATTGTTAAGTGAAAACCATCAATTTGGCAATCCTATTTAGTGGCAATGGGAGCAATTTGGAGAATATTTATAAAAAAATGCAAAATGCCTACATTGTGGTTTTACCAAACAAATCATCGCAAAACGAAATCATAATGCTAAATTTTCCTCTTGCCATTTCTAGCAATAAATCCGCCTTTGGCATAACGCGTTGCGCGAATCTTGGGCTAAAATGCGAAGTTATCGATTACAAAAAAAACAAAAGCGATTTTTTTGAAAAAATCATCGCAACCCTTGAATCTTACGACATTGACTTGGTGATTTTGGCAGGATTTATGAAAATTTTGCCACCGACATTTAACAAAAAATTTTGTGCCATAAATATTCATCCATCGATTTTACCGCTATTTAAGGGAGCTCACGCGATTGCCGAATCATATCAAAGTGATATGAAAATCGCAGGTGTGAGCGTGCATTTTGTAAGCGATGAGCTGGATTCAGGCGCAATCATCGCGCAAGATATTATCCATAAGATTGAAGGCGAGAGTTTTGAATCTTTTGAATCGCGAATCCACGCGCTAGAGTATGAACTCTATCCCAAAGCTATCGAAAAAGCCGTGCAGATTTTGGCGCAAAATCCGCAGGTTTTTGGCGATTCAAAGTGCAAAGATTCGCAAGATTCGCGTGGTGATTTTAAAGATTCAAAAACCCCAAAAACTTCGCAAGATTCATAAGGCATAACTAACAAAATGCAAGATTTTATCATTTTTGGCATTGCGGCGATTTTGATTTTTCTAGCCCCACTAGTTAGTAAAATCACGCGCTTATCGCTTGTAGTGATTGAAATCCTACTAGGCGCACTCGTGCTAAACTCCGCACACATAGGCGAATCAGAAGCATTAAAAGAAGTCGCACATATCGGCTTTTTATTCCTAATGTTTTTGGCGGGAATCGAAGTCAATGCCAAAAGCTTTTTTCGGCTTGGGCGTGGCTTTTTAAAGAAAATGGCGGTGTATTTTTTGGTGCTTTATTTAAGTGCGTTTTTAATCGTCCTAGCCTTTGATTTACCCATAATCTACGCTATCGCATTCCCCGTAATGTCGCTTGGAATGATTATGATTCTAATCCAAGATTACAGCAAAAAGCAAATTTGGGTGGATTTAGCACTCAAAATCGGCGTGGTAGGCGAAATCATAAGCATTTCAATGCTAGTTTTGCTAAATGGCTACTATTCCTTTGGCGTGGGCTATGAACTAGGATTTGCAATGGGGATTTTGGTGGTTTTTAGCGCGTTTATGATGATTGTTTTTAAGGTTAGCGATATTATTTTTTGGTGGTTTCCGCACCTGCGAAATCTCTTAATCCCCGAAGTTTGCGAGATGAAAGAGGATATTCGTTACTCAATGATGTTATTTTTCTTTATGATTATGATTGTTTCACTGCTTGACATAGAAGTGGCACTTGGAGCATTTATATCAGGCGTGATAATATCAAATTTTTTCAAAGCACACAAAGCCCTGCACGGCAAACTAAACGACATAGGATTTGGCTTTTTAATCCCGCTATTTTTCATCTATATCGGTTCGACTTTGGACTTTGGCGCGATTTTTGCAGACAAAAGCATAATCCTGCATTCGCTAGATATTTGTGTGGCGATGATTGCGGTGCGATTCATAGCGGCATTTGTGGCGTTTGGCTATGATTTAAGGGGTGGGCGCAATATCACGCTTTTTGTGCTAGGAAGTGCGATGCCACTGACATTTCTTGTGGCGACTGCGACTTTGGGGCTAAATATCGGCGCGATTGAAAAGAACGATTATTATTCATTTGTCCTTGCTGCGATGATAGAGGCGGTGCTTTTTATGACGATTATAAAGCTACTAAATGCAAAAAAAGGGCGCGAATCTAGCTTTGAATCTGTTTTAGATTTGCACTCCATTTCATCAAGCGATTTATCACCAAAGCAATCCATAGATTCGCATTTAGATTTGCACAAATCAGAGATTAAATCACACGAATTTGCGCCAAAATCAAATCCCAAATCTACTAGCAAATCATTTGAATCTCTACAAAAGGAAAAACTATGAGTTTTTTGCAAAAAAGCGCGGTGTTGCAAAAAAATGTGATTTTGATAGTTAGTGCAAGTGCATTTTGCCTTACGATTTTAAAGCTCATTTTCGCGCTAATTAGTGGCTCTGTGGTGGTTTTGGCAAGTGCGATTGATTCGCTACTTGATATGTTTGTTTCGCTTTTTAATCACTTCACTTACAAAAAGGCGCAATCTCCAAGCACAGCGTCCTTTAACTATGGCTTTGGCAAATTAGAAGGAATGGCAGGTATTGTCGAATCTGCCCTAATATGTGGCTCTGGTGTATATATCATCTATCAGTCAATCCAAAAATTTATCGCAAATGAGGCTATAAAAAGCATTGAAAGCGGGATTTTTATAATGCTAATTTCGATTTGCGCGACTTTTGGAATTGTCAGTTTTTTGAAAATTGTCGCTAAAAATAATTACAGCATTATCATAAAATCAGAAATTTTGCACTACAAAACAGACCTTTTTAGCAATATCGCCGTGATTTTATCGCTAATTTTGGTGTATATGACAGGGATTGGCGCCATTGATTGCCTTGTGGGTGCGATTTTAGGGATTTATATTTGCGCCCAAAGCTACAAAATCGCACGGGAGGGCTTTTTGATTTTGCTTGATAGGGCGATTGATAATGAAACTCACGATAAAATAGTGGCGATTTTGGAATTGCATAAGGGCAAGGCAATTTCTGGCTACCACAATCTAAAATCGCGCCAAAGCGGGAAAAATATCTTTTTGGAATATCATTTGGTATTTAATAAAGAGATTTCGCTTTTTAACGCTCACGAGATTTCAGATGGAATCGAGGCGCAAATCAAGGGCATTGCGGCGGATTTTGAGTGGATTATTTTGGCACATTTAGACCCTTATGATGATAGTAATGATGAGTAAAACAAGGCGATTTAGGGTAGAATCGCGCTTATAAATTTTAAAAAAAGGACAAAAATGAAATTACTAATAAAAGCAAAAATGACTAGGGCAGGACAGATTCCTGCGAATCTACAAAAAATCATTTTGATTCGCCACGCAGATAGTTGCGATAGGGTAAAATTTGCCGAATCTTGCGCCAAAAATGGCATAGCACACAATGATTTAGCGCGTCCATTAAGCAAAAAGGGCAAAGCGCAAAGCAAAAAAATTGCGGAATTTTTAAAGGCACGAAGCGAAATAATGCCTATTTCACTTGTGATAAGCTCCCCTGCAAAGCGCACAAAGCAGACTATAAAGCCATTTTTAAAGAGTTTTAAAGGCGCATATAAAGAGAGTAAATCAATCGCGCCAGATTGCACTATCAAGGGCTATTTAAGTGCAATAGAGAATGCAAAAAATAGCAAGATTATCGCACTTGTGGGACATCAGCTAGACTTGGGGGATTTCGTGGAATATGCCACAGGATTAAAGCAAAATGTGGATTTCAAAAAAGGCGTGATTGTAGAAATGACACGCAAAAACGGCGCAAAGACAATCAAAAATGGCTTTATTCTAACGCTACTAATAACGCCTGATTATTTATAAAATGCGCTTGATGGTGTGGCAAGTCAGGGCGCAAGTGTGGTAGATTCGCACTTATTTGTCATTGCAAGAATCTGGAAAAGCAGATTCGTGGCAATCCAAAAATACGGCTTACAAACCAAAAGTAAATCCCAAACTTTACACGAAATCTAATCTCACAAAATCTCCGCAAAAATCCACAAATAAAAAGCATTTTGTAAATTTTATTGTGCTATTATGCCGATTTTATTTTCTCAATTTTTTAAATTTTAGGAGGACAAAATGTCAAAACAAATTGTGATTCGACCTGAGGATAGCAAGGATATAAGCGAGGTTTATAAAGAGCGCGGGAAGCTACAAGTTTTTAAGCGCAAATTTTACGAAGATGAAATGTATAAGCTAGAAATTGAGCTTATAAAATTTCAAACTTGGGTTATGAATAACAAAAAGCGTGTGCTTATCATAATGGAAGGGCGCGATGGCGCGGGAAAAGGTGGGACAATTAAGGCTCTTACAAATCGCCTAAATGCGCGTGGTTTGCGAATCGTGGCACTTCCTGCGCCCACAGAGCTTGAAAAACACGATTGGTATTTTTTGCGCTATCTTAAGCAACTCCCACGCGCTGGGGAAATCGTGCTTTTTGATAGAAGCTGGTATAATCGCGCAGGCGTTGAACGCGTAATGGGATTTTGCACACAAGATGAATACCGCGAATTTATTATGCAGGTTTCAAACCTTGAAAATATGCTAATTTCAAGCGGGCTAATTGTGTTTAAATACTTTCTAAATGTCGCGCGTGATGAGCAAAAAAGACGAATCGAGAGACGCAAAACTGACCCGCTTCGTATGTGGAAACTAAGCCCCATTGATAATAAATCGCTCAATCTTTGGGATGATTATACGGAGGCATTTCAAAAAATGTTCTCACGCACTCACACTGCGGAGGCTCCGTGGATTTTGGTAAATTCTACGGATAAAAAACGCGCTAGAATCAATATCGCGCGGGATTTGCTCTCAAAAGTGGATTATGATGGCAAAGACCAAACAAAAGTCTGCCTACTAGCTGACCCAACGATAGTTACGCAGTATTCTCAAGCGTCATTTTTCTCGCGCAAAGAAAAGAAAGATAAGGATGATGACAAAAAGGACAAAAAGAAAAAGTAGGGCTTTGTAGCGATTTGGGCGTAAATTATTTACACCCAAGTCACTTTGTCATTATAATCTTTTGCAAAAAAATCAAAGAAATCAAATTAAATCGTTATTGCGAGAATCTGCGCTTTTGTAAAAAAAGCAGATTCGTGGCAATCTATATCCCATTTTGTCATTACGAGACTCGTAAAAGCAAGTCGTGGCAATAAAATTTTTCTTTTAAATGATAGCTAAATAATCCGCTAAAGAGTGCCTAAATTTATTCACAAAATAGCATTCTCTGATTTTGCCTTATGAATTCGCGTTTGCAAATCGCTTTTACTTATGTTAATTCCGTATTAAATTTTTCACTATCAAATCTCACACCCAAATATTGCGCCACTTCTTTTATGTCAATTTCTGCATTGCCAAGACAGCTTGTCGCGCCCGGTGATGGCGTCATATTAAAGGTTAGTCCTTTTTGCGTTAAGATTTTTTTCTCTCCAAGTTCAAGTTTTTTTGCACCCAAATCAATTACCTGCGGACGCACTTCGCCAAAGCCATTTGCATAAGTTAAATCGCTAAGTTTTAACGATGGGATAATCTTTCTAGCGTCCTTTATAAAAAGCCGTTTGCCAAGCAGTGGCAACTCAAAGGCGAGATTTCTTAACACATAGCTACGAATCTCGCTATCACTCAATAAATCAAGTCCGACTTTTAGCGCACCAAGTTTAAAATCAAGCGTTAGCAACTCACCGCTAATATTATTCCAAAAATGCCTACCGCGCTCTAATTTTGGCATAGCAAGGGCGGTGGGTCCAAATCTAGTTACGCCCTCCACTGCAATATCTGGGTCGCCGTGAAGCGCGGCAAATGGGAGCTTTGGATTTTGCACACCATAGACTTTGCCACGCAAGAGTTTGCCCGGCACAAAGTAAAAGCTCCCAGCCACAGGCAAACAGCCCAAATCCTTGCCATATCCGCATTTCTGCGCCAAGGGTAGTGAATATGAGCCAGCATTGACAAGCACGAATCGCGCACGAATCCTTTGCTTATCGCTTGAATGAACCATATATGTGCCATCTTTTCCGCGATAAATGCCGATTGTGCGAAATTTATTTAGCACTTTATTGTTTGGATTTGCAATTAGTGCGGATTCCACAAAGCTATTACTAATAGTCTCAAAATTCATCGCACACCACGACTCTTTATAGCCTGACGCTACGACATTTTCCGCCCTTTCCCCTCCGCTCATTGATTCAATAATCTTTGGTTCTAGCTCTTTAATTTGCTCTTTTTCAAAAAACTGCAATCCCTCAAAAATGCTCTCAAACTCAGCGTGTCGCTTTTTCATAAACTCGCATTCCTTGTCGCCTACGCCGATTGCAAGTTTTTGCATACTAAAAATGCCTTTATTTTGGAGATTATGACGAAGCGCGTAATTTTTGAGTTTATCAGCGGAGATTTTGACTTTGGCGGCTTTTTGCGCGGTGTAGTTTGTCTCAATCGAGCCATCGTGAATCGTCTGTGAATTTGCCTTTTGGCTAGAGCTAACTTGGGCTAATTTCTTGTTTTTTTCTAACAGCACGACTTTTTTAATATCTGTGTAAGCACTTGCGACATAAAACGCCGCACAGCCCGAAATCCCACCGCCGATTATTGCTAAATCAAAAGTTTTTTCCATCTCTCAAACCTTTTATAAAATTATTAGAGCTTTTTATATCTCGCCTTAGAATCTCGCAATTTACAAACAAAACGCATTTCGCATATTCTAAGACAGAAATATCGTGGCTGATTAAAATTATAGTATGATTAGCATTTATTTGCTTTAATATTTGATAAATTTCTTTTTGTGTTGGCAAATCGATATTGGCAGTAGGCTCATCAAAAATCAGCAATTTTGGATTCCCGCATAACGCTCTAGCTATCATTACACGCTGTCTTTGCCCACCTGAAAGATTTGAGATTTTGCGATTTTTTAAATGCGCAATGTCTAATTTTTCCATAATTTTTTGCGCTTGAATCTTATCGGTTTTTGTGATTTTATAGCCAAAGATTTTTCGTTGCAAAAAGCCCATCAGCACGACATCAAAAGCCGTTATAGGGAAGTCAGTATTTATACTAGAATCTTGCGAAGTGTAGCCGATAAGTGAATTTTTGTTAAATAAAGTTACATTTGGATAAATCACTTCTCCGCTTGTGGGTTTCAAAAGTCCAAGCAAGATTTTAGCAAGTGTGGTTTTGCCTCCGCCATTTGGACCGATTAGTGCGATAAAATCGCCATCTTTCACGCTAAAATTGATATTTTTTAACACGAAATCGCGCTCATATTTAAAATAGATATTTTTTAGGTTTAAAATAGTGGGCGATTCGTGTGGATTTTTAGATTCGCGTGAATCTTGCGCCGAATCATCATTGCTAAATAAACTTCGGCTCTGCCTTGTTTTGCGAGATTCTGCGCTTATCATAGAATCGTGGCAATCCATCTTAATCGCACTGCTTGTATTTGCAAGATTTGCGCTATTTTGTGTAGATTCCACGCTTTTTTAATGTCCCATTGTTTTTGCTAATTGACTTAAAAACAAATTCATATTCTCAAGCCAATCAAAAGCTAATGGGTCGGCAGTTTTAAGACTAATCTTTGCTTCTTTGGCAAGGATTTGCGCGTTTTTGCTAGAAAATTGCGGTTGCGTGAAAATTACCTTAATATTGTGCTTTTTGATTAGCTCTAAAATTTCCTTTGTGTGTGCGATTTTAGCTTCCTTGCCGTCCTTTTCAATGGCAAATTCTTTAAGTCCTAGTTCATTTGCAATGTAAGAAAACGCAGGGTGATATACCAAAAACGCCCCGCCTTTGTTGCCAAAGACGCTTTTAAAATGCGCAAACATTTTGTTAATCTCTTTTTCAAATCGCGCCAAATTTCGCTTATAAATCGCGCAGTTTGGGGCATCAATCTCACATAGATTATCGCTAATCACTTTTGCGTGGGCTTTTGAGAGTTTAAATGAAAGCCAAATATGCGGATAGTGGCGATGGATATGTGATTCGCGTTCGTCTTTTAGCGATAAATCGGGGATACTTGCCACTCGCTTCGTCAATAGACTATCAGTCTTATTTCCTTGCTCGTGGCGTCCATACCCCGATTTCTCATCTAAAATACTTCCGCGAATTTCGTGTGGATTGTCGCTAGATTCGCGTGAATCTGAGTTTGATTTGCTTTTAGCTTCGCTTGATTCGTGGCTAGATTCATTAGATTTGCCACTCAAATCGTCAAAATCTTTATGAAAATGCGAATCTGCCAAATCCCCATATTCTGCCAAATACGCTTCTAATTCGCCTTTTTGCAAGGGCGCAATGATTTTTAGATTTGGATTTACGCCCTCAAATCGCTTTTGCCACGCATTTTCAAATGGCATACCGATAGTGAAATAAATCTGCGATTTGCTTAACTTTTCTAGCTCTTTTATCAATGGCTCGTAAGTTTCTGGACTCTTGCCTTTTTGCACCATAATATTGACTTCCGCCAAATTTCCTGCAATTTTTTGCACGAAAAATGCCTGTGGAATTATGCTAACGCTAACACTTACTTTTGCAAACGACACGCTCACCGCTAATAACGCCATTATCAAAATTCTCATTTCTTAAATCTCCCTACAATATTTTATCGCCAAAATTCTAGCATTTTTCGCACCAAAAATCACACCAAAATTACAAACAAATCTTAAAGCAAAATCTCATTTTTGATTGTCAGTCCGAATCCATCAAGCGCGATATATTGATGATTTTTGCGCGTGGATAATAGTGTGAAGTCGCCAATTTTTAAGCTTTTTAAAATCTGTGCGCCAATGCCTACAACCTTGCTTGATTCGCTTGCATTGTTTTTATTTATTTGATTTTTTTGTCCCATCTCGTTATTTGCATTATTTAGGCACACCAAAAAACCGCCGTTTTCACGCAAAAACGCTACCGCTTTATTAAGCGTCTCAAATTCGCTACCTTCAAGTAATTTCAAAGTATTATTAAATGAATGAAAGCGCACATAAGGCGCAGAAGTAGCGTTAGATTCGTCATTTTTTGTGTTAAATTCATATACAATATGCGCCGAATCCAAATGGTCTATAAAGTCGATTCGCTCACACTCTGCGCCAAAAAACTGCACTTTTTTCGCGCTTACTTTTTCCACCAAAACTTCATATTGAAATTTATAATAAACTAAATCTGAGACATACAAAATCTTTAAGTCGTGCTTTTTGGCGAATTCTAACACGAAATTATCATTATTGCCTGCCATCGTGCCGTCCTTTTTCATTAGCTCGCAAATCACAGCAATGGGTTTTAATCCCGCAATCTTACAAATATCCACACTCGCTTCCGTATGCCCTGTGCGGACTAAAACGCCACCTTTTTTGGCAATGAGTGGGAAAATATGCCCGGGCTTTGCAAAATCCTCTGGGCGCGAGTTATCATCGCAAATTAGTTTGATTGTCATATCGCGCTCAAACGCACTAACGCCCGTTTTAGCGCGTTTTGCATCAACTGACACGGTAAAAGCCGTCTCGTGATTGGAGCTATTCTTATCCACCATTAGCGGAAAATCTAGCTTTTTTGCAATTTCATTGGTCAAACTCACACACAAAACGCCTCGCGCCTCAGTTACCAAAAAATTCACTTTTTGAGGTGCTGAAAACTCTCCCGCATAGACTATATCTCCCTCATTTTCTCTGCCCTCATCATCCATTATAATTATCATTTCACCATTTTTTATCGCAGTAATAGCGTCCTCTACGCGCTTTAATTGCATTTTGATTCCTTGCTTAAATTTCATTAAATATTTTTAAAAAAGTTGCGATTATAGCAAATTCTACTTAAAAACGCTTGACAAAAAAGCGCAAATTTAAATATAATTCGCGTTTTATTTGTAAGCTTAATTTGCGCTTTGGTGGGGTATAGCCAAGCGGTAAGGCAGCTGGTTTTGGTCCAGCCATTCAGAGGTTCGAATCCTTTTACCCCAGCCACTTTTGGATAAATCAAATCAAATTTTTATCTTTAAACAAATCCACGGTTTGATTTATTGTCGCGGGATAGAGCAGTCCGGTAGCTCGTTGGGCTCATAACCCAAAGGTCGGTGGTTCAAATCCGCCTCCCGCAACCATTTATAAATTCTAATCCACGCAAATTTAATCGAATCCAAACGGCATTTTTAAGATTCTTATAAAATCTATTTTGCTATGATTTTGCGATTTTTATTCGCGCTTGATTTTTAAAGATTCAAAGCCGATTTAAAGCATAAAATACAAGCACTTGGGGAAAATTTGGAAGCAAAATTTATCACATTAGCCATCGAAACCTACAAAATCACGCTTTTAGTCTCACTCCCATTACTTTTGACAGGGCTAATCGTAGGATTGCTAATTAGCATTTTTCAAGCCACCACGCAAATAAATGACGCAACTCTTACCTTTATCCCAAAGATTTTGGCGATTATTGCGGTGCTTATTTTGACAATGCCTTGGATGCTAAATATGATTATTGATTATACAAGAATTTTGTTTAATATGATTCCAAATTTTCCCTTTTAAATGCGCGATTTTTGATGAATCAAAGGCAATAAAAATGCAAGAAAAAATAATAGATTTTGCCAAATATTCTAGCATTAAAATCGGTCCTAAAATCCCTGTGAAAATCGCGCAAAATATTGATGAGATTTTATCTTTGCAAGATTCGCATACTATCATCGGTGGCGCAAATAATATGCTGTTAAGTCCCCAAAATCACGCGCTTTTTATGCTAGGCAAAGAGTTTGATTATATCCGTGATTTGGGGGATTGTATCGAAGTTGGGGCTGATTGCAATGCAAGACAGGCATTTTTGTATTTTAGAGCGCAAAATTTGGGTGGATTAGAATTTTTAGGCACGATTCCGGGCAAAATGGGCGGGATTGTCAAAATGAATGCAGGAATGAAGCACCACGAAGTCGCAAATGCGATTTGTGGAGTGTGTGAAAATGGCGTGTGGCGTGAGAATGTTGCATTTTCTTATCGCAAAAGTGAGATTAGCGGGATAATTAGCGCGGTGCGATTTAAAAAAATATCGGACTTTGATTCGCAAATAGAATCGCAGTGTAAAATAATGCGAAGCAATCAGCCAAAAGGTGCAAGTGCGGGGAGCTTTTTTAGAAATCCAGCCGAAATTCCGCGTGGGTTTGAAAAGCCAAAAAGTGCAGGAGAGTTGCTTGATATGGCAGGATTCAAAGGACGACAAATTGGTGGCGTAAAATTTAGTGAGATTCACGCGAATTTTTTGATAAACTGCGGTGGTGGGAGTTTTGCGGACGCAATAACACTTACAAATCTCGCTAAAGACGCTGTGAAAGAAAAATTCGGCATTGAATTACAAAGCGAAGTGGTGGTAATATAAATATGATTCGTGGCAATTTTTTAGTAGGCAAAATCCCCTAAAAATGCCGCCTATATCCTAACAATAATTTAAACATTCCGCCTAGCGTGGCATTTTTGACTTGATTTGGCAGGGCATAAGTTAGATTGCTAATTCCACCACCTATTTCAAAAAATAGCGTGTGTCCGCCAAGAGAGATAAATTCGTGTCCTAGCCCACCTTGTATTTCGTAATAAAATGGCGCACTGCCCAAGCCATTTGCCGAAACCAGCCCAAATCCACCGCTCACATAAAAATAGGGGCGAAAAAACGAAAAGCCTATGTATGATGTTACCGAGCTGCCCATAAGAAGCCCAGCCATAATCTTTTCGTGAAATATTAGCGCAAATGAATCATATCGATTGTGCTGTAATTTTAGCCCTTTCATCTCCATTGAGATGATATTGTGAAGTTGCCAAGATGGCGAGCTATATAGTGCGAATCCAAACTCCAAACCCGCACCCATAGTCGTGCCTAAATCTGCATACGCACCAAGAGAGAGATTGCTTTCGTGGCTAAAATCATCTGCTTTTAGATTTGCACTTATCGCGCTTAAAAGTAGCACAAAAATCAAACATTTTTTAATCATAAAATCTCCTTGTTTATAGAGTATAGTAATTCGGCAATTTTAGCGAAAAGTTGTTAGATTTTTACAAAAAGCGCGGGTTTGCGTGAATCTAAAAGTATTTTTTTGGATTGCTTCACTTCGTTTGCAATGACAGGGCAAGGCGAATCGTCATTGCGAGATTTGCGCTTTTGGGGTGCAAGTCGTGGCAATCTACAAATCTATACTCCCCGTCATTGCGAGGCGCGTGAGTGAAACGAACGCAACGAAGCAATCCAAATCACGCAAATCTAAAAGATAAATAAAATCAATATCCCACAAAAGCGAATCGCTAAATTATTGCATTTAGATTTACCCAAAGTAAGCGATTTGCATAAGATACACAAAGCCTACTTAATAGATTGCTTTGCGCGAATCTACGATTCGCCTCGCAATGACGATTCGTTAAGATTTACCCACCCCCTTAATCCCCTCCGCAAGGGAGGGGGAAAGTGTGATGTTACCATCTGCAAGGGAGGGGGAATCAAATCAAAAATCATACTTCAACGATAGCCAATAGTTTCGGCTAGGCAGGATTCGCTTATATTGATTTGTGTAGCTTTTGTTGTCATTAAATATAATCGGGTCCCAAAAGTTCGTATCTAGCAAATTATTGATTGCAAATGTCGCACTCAAGCCAAAATCAAATTTATAGCTTAATGACAAATCTAATATTTGATAATCTTTGTAAAACTTGCCAATAGCTCCACGCACTAGGTTATTTCCAGCAGTAGTGTTATTTGGCGCAGGGATAGGCGTGGGCGTTTGAAATTTTCCACTCCATCGCAAAAACGCCTCAAAGCCACCGATTTTATAGCTAGGTTTGATGACAAAGCTATGGCGTGGGATTAGATTTAGCGGTTCGCCTTTGTAGTAGTCCGCATACGAAGTAGTCCCTCTTCTTTGCGAAGAGCTTAAAATCTCCGTATAAGTGAAAGCATAGCTCATATCAAGCCCGATTCCATAATAAATAGGTTTTAGTTTAAAGGCAAGTTCCGCGCCTGTGATGAGCGATTTATCTACATTTAGCACCCTTGAGCAAGTAGAATTGTCCGTGCAAGTGCCATCTGTATATGGTTGTGTAGAGATTTTGTCGCGAAAATCTGTATAATATCCTGTAAGCGTTAGATTTGTGGATTCAAAATCAAAAATCGCGCTTAATTCGTAATTCCAGCTTTGCTCGGGCTTTAAATTTTTGCTTCCTAGTGTGCCTGAGTTAGTCGCAGTCATATTCCACCCATCATAAAGATAGCTTAATTGTGGCACTAGCACACCGCTTGAGATTCCAGCTTTAAATGTGAGCCATTTGGTGGGAAATACATTGACATAAAAGCGTGGATTTGGCACGGCTATGGATTTAAATTTATCACTATAATTTAGTCGCAATCCCAAAGTCGTGGATACATAGTCATTGATTATATATTCGCCCTCGCCAAAGATTGCCACTTGGTGCATATCCATTTTTATGCCATTAGATTTGCGCCATAGATTTTCATAGAGATAGTATAGCCCACCATTAAAGATGATAGCCCCAGCAAAGTCCAAATCAAAGGCTTTGTTATAAGTGCTTTGAAAAACCACATCTTGATTGATACTTGCATTTCCCCACGCCACAGAATCGCCCTTATTTGCGCCAATGCGGACATTATTATGCGAAGCCCACAAAGTCGCAGAGTATTGAATGTAAGAATTTAGTTTGCCCCAATCATAGTCTGCATCGTGATTTAGCACAGAATTTATTTTGTAAAAATCGCGGATTGCTGTGATTTGACGCCCAGAAGTGTTTAGTGAGCCTACACGGGCAAAATACGCTTCTGCGTCAAAGTAAAGGCTATTGTGTTCATCAGGCGTATAGTTAAAGCGAAATCCTGCATTCCAATTTGTAAATCCCGTAGAAGAGTGCGTGGCGTAGGGATTTGCGTAAGGATTTGAGTTTTGTGCGCCATTACCACCACCTCCGCCTGTCGTGGCGGCTACTAATCCCGCAGGTTTATAAAATCTATTATTTTCGCCATATTTATAGCCACCGCGCAAATTTAATGAAAGCGTTTTTTCTACTAATGGAGTGGTTATATATGCGTTTATGCCATAAGTATTGCCAAATATATCGTGGTGTTCGGCAAGTTTTGTATCCACTTGCACACCTGCTGTTACTTTGTCTGTGTGTTTTTTAGTGATGATATTTATCACGCCACCCATCGCATCAGAACCATAAATCGTGCTTGCAGGTCCGCGAATGACTTCGATTCGCTCAATCATTGAAGGCGGTGGCATATTTGAGTTTAACGCCTCGCCAAAGCCATTTGTGCTAAATCCTTGCGCGACATTTTGCCGTTTGCCATCGATAAGGATTAGCGTGTAGGCAGAGCCTAGCCCACGCATAGAGATAGAATTGCCACCTGTTTTTTGCATCTCTATCGACACACCGGGGACATCTTGCACAGCATCTCCCAAATCGCGAATGGGACGGCTCATAATCTCTTCTTTTGGGATTATGCTAATGGTGGCTGGAGCTTCCTTAATGTCTTGCTCATAGCCACTTGCAGAAATTACACTCTCCCCGATATAAACTTCATCGGCTTCGGCGATTTGGGCTTCTATGCTTTTGGATTCGACTGAATCTACGCTAGATTCGCGTGAATCTTGTGAATCTTGGCGTAAATCTAAACTCGAATCCGTGCTTTGTGTGCTTGAATCTTGAGAATCTAACTCATCGGCATTGAGATTTTGTCCTAAAATCCCCCCCCCCATTAGCGTTGCAACTAATAGGACTTTGGCGAAAAATTTGCATTGTTTGAACGGTGTAGTTTTCATAATGTGCTCCATTTTATAAATTTGAAATGTGAATTTTCTTTAAGATTCACGCGTGATTTGCGGATATTTTGTTAATTCTGCTAGGAATCTGCTACCATATTTTACGAATCATTCTTATAGTAAATCTTAAAAAAGCGAATGGTAGTATTTTGAAATTTAAATTTAACTTAAATATAAGAATTGTTTTTAAAATGTGTAACCTTGCAATCTTTAAAACAAATTTTGCTACAATCTGCACTTAATTTTTACGATAAAAAGGACGGATTTATGCGACATATTGCAGAGGATTGGACGCCAAAGAGCTGGAGAAATTTTCCTATCAAACAACAGCCTACTTATAAGGATAAGGCACTTTTAAAGCGCGTGGAGAGCGAGTTAAAAGGCTATCCGCCATTAGTTTTTGCAGGAGAGGCAAGGAATCTTAAAAAACGCCTTGCCGATGCCGCTAACGGCAGGGCATTTTTGCTTCAGGGTGGCGACTGCGCCGAATCTTTCAATCAATTTAACGCCATAAATATCCGTGATATGTTTAAGGTGATAATGCAGATGAGCGCGATTTTGACATTTGCAGGCGGAATGCCTGTGGTGAAAGTCGGGCGACTTGCAGGGCAGTTTGCAAAGCCTAGAAGCAATGATAGCGAAGTGGTAAATGGCGTGGAAATCCCTATTTATCGGGGCGATATTATAAATAGCACGGATTTTAGCCTAGAGGCACGGACGCCAAATCCCAAGCGAATGCTACAAGCCTACAATCAATCCGCTGCCACGCTAAACCTACTCCGCGCCTTTGCGCAAGGGGGATTCGCGGATTTAAATGAAGTGCATAAGTGGAATATGAAATTTGTCAAAAATAACGCATTTGGCAAGAAATACGAGGTTTTGGCAGAGCGAATCACAGAGGCACTGAACTTTATGGAATCTTGTGGCATAAACACGCAAAACACGCAGCAGCTCAAAGAAACGGAGTTTTACACAAGCCACGAGGCGTTGCTACTAAATTACGAAGAGCAGCTCTGTCGCAAGGATTCGCTAACGGAGCAGTGGTATGACTGCTCGGCGCATATGCTTTGGATAGGGGAGCGCACACGGGGGCTTAATGAAGCGCATATAGAGTTTTTGCGTGGCGTGGAAAATCCGCTTGGTGTGAAAATCGGTAGCACCGCGACAAAGGACGAAATTATGGGCATTTGCGATGCACTAAATCCGCAGAATGAAGCAGGGCGACTAAATCTCATCGTGCGAATGGGCGCAGATAAGATAAAGGCAAAACTGCCCACGCTTTTAAAGGATATTTTGCCTGAAGGGCGCAAGATTTTGTGGAGTATCGACCCGATGCACGGCAATACGATAAAAGCAGGTAATGGCTACAAAACCCGCGCATTTGATAAAATTTTGGAGGAAGTGAAAAGCTTTTTTGAGATTCACAAGGCGCATAATAGCTATGCTGGAGGCATTCACCTTGAGATGACAGGGCAAGATGTAACGGAATGTATCGGTGGCGGGGCGCAAATCACAGAGAGTGCGTTAGCGTCAAATTATAGCACACAATGCGACCCGCGACTAAATGCTACACAGGCGATTGAGTTGGCGTTTTTGCTAGCTGATGTGCTAAAAAAGCGCGTGAAATAAATCTGCTTTTTTGCAATTTGTGTCTTTGCATGCAATTCACACGAAGTTTGCACTATTGCTTCGTCAATCCGTAAGGCGAATCAGGGCGTAAAAAGTCGTCATTGCGAGATTTTGCGATTCGCAAAATCGTGGCAATCCAAACAAAATTCGTCATCTTAAAGCAGAAGCGCGAAATCCAAAAAATGTCATTGCAAGGGCGATTCGTAGATTAACGCAAAGCAATATATGAATCTATACAAGCAATCTTAATGACAAATCCGCTCAAATCTAAACAATTCCCATTATTTCTTTGATTATTCCTTTGGCAGCGTTATTTCCAGCTTAAAGCCATCTTCGGTATTCATCGCCATTATTTCTCCTGCGAGTAAGTCTTCTACGATGATTTTACACGCGCTTAATCCAAGCCCGACTTTGCCAATATGTGTAGTGTAAAAGGCATCAAAGCATCGCTCCAAATTCGCTTCATTCATTCCACCGCCATTATCTTCGATACTTAAAAGAATGCTATTTTCGTTTAGCTCGGCGATTTCCACCACAATCCTACCATAAAAATTGCTTCCTTTGGCGTAGTTGATATTCTCCAAACTATTTCTAATAAGCGCGATTAGCACGATTTTTAGCGCGTTTTTATCGCAGTAGATTTCATTTGCGCCATCTTTTTGGATTATGCTAATGGTTGTGTTATTTAAAATATATTTTGTAAAAATCACGCTACGCATAGTTTCAACAAGCGCGACAATATTTACAATCGTCTTTATATCAGTTTGCGAGTAAAAATCAATGATTTCATTTACTGCATTTAGCGCGTTATCTTGCAGTTGCGATATTTTGCTTAAATCGCTTTGCAATTCATTATGCTCTGCGATTATGCTTTCAATCGCGCTTTGTGTGGCGTTTGACAGCGCATTTATTTTATCTAGCACCAAATACATCGCGTGAATCTTTTGCAAAGTATTATTTTGCACTATTTTTAAGATTCGCGCTCTATCGCGCTTTTGCTCATTTATCTTTCGCAGTGAAGTATCTCGGATATTGAGATTTATGAGATTTATGCCATTATGAGCGATGACATTTGCGCAAATTTCCACAGGAAAAGTGCTATTTTCATTCATCATAAGACTTTCAAATAGGATTTTTTCATTATTTAAACTATTTAAAATCGTCTCCACGCGCGTCCGCTCACTTGGGTGAAATAAATCCAAAATATAGTCATTTTGCCCTGCCAAACTCACAAAATCAAGCATAGATTCAAAGCTAGGACTTGTGATAAAATACGCGCCAAAATCGCTTGGATTCGTCATATTTGTCGAATCCCTAAATCTTTGCGAATCTTGTGAATCAATCTCCGCCAAATCACTCGAATCTCCCGCATTTATCGCGCCAAATCCTTTGTCATTTATCTCATAAAGCACAAGCGCGTCATTGAGATTGTTAAACGCTAGAAGTGCCTTTTCATTGTCGCTTACTTCTTTGATATTGTCCTTATTGAGATAATTTATAATGTCATCTATCACAAATTCGATTTGCAAATATGCGATGATATTTTTGTGCTTGTCATAAATGGGGCTTTGATTTAACGCAAAATGATGAATAGAATCGTCCATTTTCACGCGCAAAACCTTTGAATTGCTTAAATCAAATTTATCCAAAATCACACCCAAATCCGAGCTCATCGCGCTTTTGTTGCTAATTAGCACATTTTCATTTGCGTCCATAAATTTGATTTTAAAAGGCACAAGTGCGATGATTTTCTCAAAATTATCCTTTACCACGCGAAAACCAGAGACATTGATAAAAGTGTGCCGTTTAGCAAAATTGCAAACAAAAATCGCACAAACACTAAAAACAAACAGCAAGATTCCACTTAAAAAATCCACCGCAATCAGCAAATACACACTAAAAATCACATTTAGCGCAAAAAAAAGTGCGATTTGCTTATAAAAACTAAAAAAATTCATTTTTTGCCCTTAAAAATCTAAAAAAATCACGCGGATTTTAGCTTAATTTTGCTTTAAGTTTGGAGATTCGCATATAAAAATGCGCAAAATCGCCTAAAAATATCAAAAAAATATGCAATTCTTGCGAATCCTTTACGATTTGTGTTATAATGCGAATGGCATTACTACTTACATTAGATTAAATTTTTAGGGAAAACAATATGGACTTTGATAACTTTAAGCGAATCGAAAAGGCTACACATTTTGGTATGAAAGATTTACGCAAAATCGGCATTGTGCTAATATTTATGTTTATCGGCTCACTTATTGCGGTGATTTGTAGCGATGTAACAAATAATATTTTGCTAATTGTAAGCGTTGTTGTTGGTATATATATGGCGATGAATATCGGAGCTAATGATGTCGCAAACAATGTCGGACCTGCTGTTGGCTCAAAAACGATGACTATGTTTATGGCTATTGTCATAGCTGTGATTTTTGAAGCAGGTGGAGCGATTATCGCAGGTGGCGATGTCGTAGATACGATTCGTGGCGGAATCGTAAGTCAAGATGCTTTTAGCGATGTGAATGTGTTTATCGCTGTAATGTTAGCCGCGCTTATTTCAAGCGCATTGTGGCTGAATCTCGCTACTTTTGTCGGTGCGCCTGTCTCTACCACGCACTCTGTCGTAGGTGGGCTAATCGGCTCATCAATCGCAGCTGGTGGCTTTGGCGTGGTGAATTGGGGCGTTTTGCTTGGCATCGCTTCAAGCTGGGTGATTTCCCCTGCAATCGGGGGCGCAATCGCCGCAGCATTTTTAATCATCATCAAACGCACCATAACTTATAAGCAGGACAAACCACAAGCTGCCAAAAAAGTCGTGCCGATTTTAATCTTTGTAATGTCGTGGAGCTTTATTTTATATCTCTTGCAAAAGGGCTTATCAAAAATCATTCATCTTAATCTTATCACGCAAATCATAATCGCGCTAGTTTTATCTGTCATTATTTTTATAATAACAAAGCCGATGATTGCTAAAAAAGCGGATTTGCTAAATAATACCAAGGATTCAATCGGCGAACTCTTCACATTCCCGCTTATCTTTGCTGCTGCGCTTTTAAGTTTCGCTCACGGCGCAAACGATGTGGCAAACGCCATAGGACCTTTGGCTGCGATAAATGAAGCCATTAGTCAAGCTGTCGATGTCGCAATGGGGAGCAAATCTCCCGTGCCGATTTGGATTATGATTTTAGGCGGACTTGGAATCTCAATCGGTTTGGCACTTTATGGACCAAAGCTCATTCGCACCGTTGGCAATGAAATAACCGAGTTAGATAAGATTCGCGCTTTTTGTATCGCGCTATCTGCTTCAATCACGGTGCTTGTGGCATCAGCATTAGGATTGCCTGTCAGCTCTACACATATCGCAATCGGCGCGATTTTTGGTATAGGATTTTTGCGTGAATATCTAAAAAGCAACTACAAAAAAATGGAGCAAGAGATTATCCAAGCACACAAGGGCAGGGACGCGCAAGTGGTGCAGAAATTCCTAGATGATTTTAAAAAATCAACCATTGAGCGCAAACAGCAGATTTTAAAAGAGCTAAAGTCAAAAAATCTGCCTTTTAACAAAAAGGATAGAAGGGTGCTAAAAAAGAGCGTTCAGGATGAGCTAGTAAAACGCAGTGCGATAAAGAAAATAGTCGCAGCGTGGTTAATAACAGTCCCTGCGAGTGCGATTGTAAGCGCGATTTCATATTTTATCATCGTGCAGTTTGCGGATAAGTTTTAGATTTGCAATTAGATTTGCGTGAATCTATTGAGTTACTTTGCCATTGCGCTGTCATTGCGAGACGGCGAATCATAAATTTATGGCAATCCGCCCAACCTTGTCATTGCGCTAATCGCAAAGCGATTCGTGGCAATCTAAAAAATACCCACTTGTCATTGCGAACATTTGCAAGAATGTGAGGTAATCTAAAAAAATAAAAATATAGATTGCCACAAGAATCCTAACGAATTCTCTCGCAATGACAGCATTAGAATCGATTCGTCTGCAATGACGAAATAAGGATTCATAGTCGATTTGCAACGCGAATCACAATTCGCAGAAATTTGTAAATACAATTAAAGCAACAATCAAAGTAATAGCGGTGTGGCTTTGTGCCGTTTTTACGCGAAACAAGCGAAATAGGACTTGTGCGTCCATCAAGTTTTGTGTAAAAATGGACGCGTAAAAAGCATACCCTAAAACAAATTGTATTGCTTTATCCGCCTACTGCGTTATTGCGCCTATCATTATTCCCCCCCCCGCCAAAAAATCCACTTCTCCCGCTTGTAGCCCTTGCTCCCGCACCCGCGCCACTTCGTGCGTTATTAAAGCTATTTTTACTGCGCTCATAAGCCTGTGGCGATTTATAGCTTGTGCGTTGCTGTGCTTGGTAGTTTTGATTGCTAAAAAGTTTATTGCCTATCCAGCTACCGATAATCGCCCCCGCAGCACTTGCTAGTATCGCCCCACCTAGCGATAATCCCGTGCCACTAGGATTTGTCAGCTCCGAAGTTCCCGCGTCAATCGCTTTCTCTTCATCTTTTAGCAATTTATCGATTTCCTCATTTGAAAGCATTCGCTCAGTGCCGTCCTTTGCTTTTAAAAGCACGCGCGTAGTTTCGCTTGGATATTCCTCTAAAATCTTGTAGCTTCCATCCATCTGCTCTTCTATGATGACAAATGCACCTTTTTTAATGGATTCATTTTGTGCGCTTTGTGCGTTTTGATTCGCATTATCGCAGCCATTTAATGCCAAAAGCACACTAATCCCAAGTCCGCCCATAAGCCCAAATTCGCCGATTTTTCGTATTTTTTTCATTTGATTCGCTCCTAAATTATGCCAAATTTTCCCACTTCAATTTCGCGCCACCAAGTATATGAAAATGCAAATGTGGCACTTCTTGTCCGCCGTCCGCACCGATATTTGTGATGATTCGATAGCCGTTTTTATCCAAGCCCACTTTTTTTGCCACTTCTTTGATAAAGTCGCTAATCTCGCCCAAAGTCGCCAAATCCGCGCTTTCAAAATCTTTCGTGCAAATCTTTGGAATCGCAAGGATATGAATGGGGGCTTTGGGATTTATATCATAAAACGCTAGGAATTTATCGCTCTCAAGCACCTTTTTGCAGGGAATCTCTCCGCTTACAATTTTCTCAAAAATAGTCATTTTTATCGCCTTTGTTTTGGATTTTTGATTCGCGGATTCTTACACAAACTTTGTTAAAATCATATTAAGAAGTGATTGCGAATTGCTTTGCAAATTTTACTTTTTGTAACTTTTTGTAAAAGAAATCGTGGGCGATTCGCCGAATCTAACTACATTTTTATAGCAAAATTTCAATTTCTTTGCTATCATAGTTTCGCACACTTTAAAAATAATCAAAAACATAAAGGAGATGTTCAATGCAGGAAAGAGAAGAGTTTGAGCGGATTTCTAGGCGATTAGATAATCTTGAAAAAATGCCTGATTTGGTGGAGCAAGAGGGGGATATAAAGTCCGTTTTGGCGCGGAATGGAATCTCACGGCGCGATTTTATGAAATGGGCAGCGGCGATGACTGCGTCTATGGCACTTCCAGCGTCATTTGTCCCACTAACTGCTAGGGCAGCGGAGTTAGCGGGGCGAATCCCTGTTGTGTGGCTACATATGGCAGAATGCACAGGTTGTAGTGAGAGCTTGTTGCGAAGCGATGCGCCTAGCATTGATTCGCTAATCTTTGATTACATAAGCCTTGAGTACCACGAGACCGTTATGGCAGCATCAGGTTGGCAAGCAGAGCAGAATGCAGAAAATGCAATGAAAACCTATAATGGCAATTATATTTTAATGGTTGAAGGTGGGATTCCTAGCGGTGGAAGCGAGTTTTATTTAACGATTGGCGCACACGGACACACAGGCGCACACAGCGCGAGAGAAGCAGCAAAGGGCGCAAAGGCGATTTTTGCAATCGGCACTTGTTCTAGCTTTGGTGGTGTTCAAGCGGCAAATCCAAATCCCACAAATGCCGTCCCATTAAGCAAAATCACTAATAAACCTGTAATCAATGTGCCCGGCTGTCCGCCAAGTGAGCGCAATATCGTAGGAAGCGTGTTGCATTACATTTTGTTTAACGCACTGCCCGCGCTTGATGCTTACAATCGCCCCACTTGGGCTTATGGATTGCGAATCCACGATTTATGCGAGAGACGCGGACATTTTGACGCTGGCGAATTTGTGCAAAGCTTTGGCGATGAGGGTGCGATGAAAGGCTACTGCCTTTATAAAGTCGGCTGCAAAGGACCATATACTTTCAATAACTGCTCAAGGCTTGGATTTAATCAACATACAAGTTGGCCTGTGAAAGCAGGACACGGCTGTATCGGCTGCAGTGAGCCAAATTTCTGGGATACGATGAGTCCATTTGAAGAACCACTAGCAAACAAACTTTATGCGACTTCATTTAATGGAATCGGCGCAGATAAAACGGCTGACACCGTTGGCGCGGTGCTTTTGAGTGCGACAGCGATTGGTATTGCGGCACACGCGGCATTATCGATGGCAATGAAAGACAAAGATAGAGATTAAGGGGGAGAAAATGACAAAACGAATCGTAGTAGACCCTATCACAAGGATTGAAGGGCATTTGAGAGTTGAAGTTGTGGTAGATGAAAATAATGTGATAAAGGACGCATTTTCTAGCTCTACGCTTTGGCGTGGATTAGAAAAAATCGTTCGCAATCGCGACCCGCGCGATGCAGGATTTTTGATGCAACGAATCTGTGGCGTTTGCACTTACTCACATTACAAAGCGGGAATTACAGCAGTAGAAAATGCGCTAGGCATTACGCCACCGCCAAATGCGGAATTAGTGCGCTCACTTATGAATATCTCGCTTATCTTGCACGACCACACTGTGCATTTTTACACGCTTCACGGACTTGATTGGTGCGATATAACTTCTGCACTTAAAGCAGACCCTGCAAAAGCGTCTAAAATCGCGTTTAATTACTCTGATTTCCCGCTTAATACGGGCGAAAATGAACTCAAAGCCGTCCAAGCAAAAGTTGCAGATTTTGTAAAAAAAGGTGCGTTAGGACCATTTGCAAATGCTTATTGGGGACATAAAACCTATCGATTTAGCCCTGAGCAAAATCTAATCGTGCTTTCGCATTATTTGAAATTGCTTGAAGTGCAAAGGGTTGCTGCGCAAATGATGGCGATTTTTGGCTCTAAACAGCCCCACCCGCAAAGTTTAACCGTGGGCGGAATCACTTCGGTAATGGATATGCTAGACCCTAGTCGTTTGGGCGATTGGCTGACTAAATATCAATATGTCGCAGATTTTGTCAATCGTGCTTACTACCCTGATGTGCTTATGGCAGCGGAAGTTTATAAAAATGAGCCAAGCGTCCTAAAAGGCTCTGGTGTCAAAAACTTTATGTGTTTCCAAGAAGTGCCACTTGGCAATGGCGAATATTTGTATAGTAGCGGATACATTAAAGATTACGACATTTCTAAAATTTATGAGATTGATGAAAAGCTAATTAGCGAAGAAGCTACGCACTCGTGGTATAAAAATGACAAGCCATTGCACCCATATCAAGGCGAAACAGAGCCAAATTACACGGGATTTAAAGACGGCAAAAGCATAGGACCAAATTTAAAAGAAGTCGATAGCAAATTGCTTGACACAGAGGGCAAATACAGCTGGATAAAATCGCCTCGCTATGATGGAATGCCTATGGAAGTGGGACCTTTGGCAGCTATTGCCGTGGGACTAGCAAGTAAAAATCCGCGAATCACAACCATTGCCACAAAATTCCTAAAAGACACAGGACTTCCTGCAACCGCGCTATTTAGCACTTTGGGACGCACGGCTGCTAGACTTTTGGAGTGCAAATTAAGTGCGGATTACGGCATTGAAGCCTTTAACGCACTTATTGAAAATATCAAGTCTGGAGATAAGCGAACCTGTGCGCCATACTCAATCGACAAAAACAAAACTTACGAGGGACGCTATATCGGCAATGTGCCACGAGGAATGTTAAGCCATTGGGTTAGAATCGAAAATGGCGTAGTGGCGAATTATCAAGCAGTCGTGCCATCTACTTGGAATGCAGGACCGCGCGATGCAAAAGAGCAAAAGGGACCTTATGAAGCGAGTTTGATTGGCATAAAGATTGCGAATCTTACCCAGCCTCTTGAAATCATAAGGACGATTCATTCATTTGACCCTTGCATTGCGTGTGCGGTGCATTTGATGGATGTAAAAGGCAATGATTTAGGCGAGTATAAGGTGAATCCCGCGACATTACGAGCATAAGGGGGCGTAAAATGAAATCAACGATTTTAAAGTCGGCAAAAAAGACTGCGAATCTAGCGGCAAATCTCAAAGATAGTTTGGATACAAGTGCAGTGCCAAAAAGCACGGCACGGAAAGCAAAAGTTTTTGAGCGCACTTTGACTTTTAGTCCTGTGGTGCGATTGTTTCATTGGGTGCGGGCATTTAGTATATTTTTCTTAATTTTTAGCGGATTTTATATTGCATATCCATTCCTTGCGCCCGAGCCAAATACCGAGCCTACGAATTTCCTTTACGCACTATTTCGCAGTTGGCATATTATGGTGGGATTTTTGCTAATTTCTGTGTCATTTTTTAGAATTTATTTTTACTTTTTTGTTAGCAAAAATTCAAATGAGCGAATGAGCGCGCAGGATTTGGTAAATCCAAAAATTTGGATTGCACAGATTAAAAATTACTTGTTTTTAGGACCGCACCCGCACATTCACGGCGTTTATAATCCGCTTCAATATTTTGCGTATTTATTTTTGGGGATTCTTGTGCTAATCATATCGCTTACAGGCGTGGTGCTTTATTATAATGTCTATCACGATGGGCTTGGCGCGATTTTGGGTGCGTGTTTTAAGTGGTTTGAAGTGCTTTGTGGTGGATTAGCAAATGTGCGACAGATTCACCATATCACTACTTGGGCGATTTGTATTTTTATCCCCATACATATTTATATGGCAGTTTGGAATGCCGTGAAACAGCCTGATGGTGGGGTGGATTCGATTGTGGGTGGTTATCGCTATCAACAAAAAAGCGATGAATCTTAAAGATTCACGGCAAATCTAGTGGCAAATCTTTATGAAAGTGCTAATCCTTGGTATCGGCAATATTTTATTTGGCGATGAGGGGATTGGCGTCCATTTATCAAACTATCTCAAAGTAAATTACGCTTTTAAATCAAGCGCACATAGTTTGCAAATCATTGACGGCGGGACTTTGGCACAAGGGCTAATCCCGCTAATTACTGAAAATGACTTTGTGATTTTGATAGATTGCATAAACGCGGATAATGCTAAAATCGGCGATGTGTTTGCCTTTGATTTTAACGCTGTCCCGCTGAATGTGAATTGGCAGGGCACTGCGCACGAAGTAGAAATGCTACAAACGCTAAAAATGATTGAAATGCTAGGCGATTTGCCGACAATAAAGATTGTAGCGACAATTCCGCATATTTTAGATTCGGATACGACTTTTGAATTATCCCAAACGATAAAAAAGTCTGCTATGACAATGCGCGATGAGGTTTTTGCACATTTGAAAAACTTGGGCTTTGAGATAGAAAAAATCGCCGATAGAGATTTGCAAGACATCGCAAATCTCTCATATAAGGGCTTTTAACGCAAATGACTTTAAAATTCACATTTTTTTGCAAAAATGCAAATATAGATTATTTTTTGGGACTTTTGCAAAAAATAGCACAAAATTTTGGCGTTGAATCTTGCGTAGATTTTGGCACAGAATCGCTAGATTTTTACGCAAGTGGCGAAAATTTAGGCGATTTTGCCACTGCACTGACAAATGAAATCCCTTTGTCGCTTTATTTTCGCTTTAAAAATGTGGAAGTTTGCGAAAAACCCACGCATTTAAAACCCTTACAGAACGCCCAATCTAGCGAAAATATTTTAAGCGTGAGTGAAATAAATGCGCGTAAATTTTTGCAAGATACCGCGCTTAAAGATAGATTGCAAGATTTGTGCGATCGCCTTAAAAATAGGCGCGAAATTGCGCTAAATACAAGCAAAGGCAAAATCGTGCTTTTTACACAAAAAAGCGATTCGCAAAAGCACGATGATTTGCGCGATTTGCAAGGCGATTCGCAAAAGCACGATTCACAAGACAATGATTTTGATTTTATTTTGGCAAATGATATTTCTACGCTAAATCTCTACACTCGCGCATCACAGGATGAAATCAATGCTTTGGCGACTTTTGAAAAACCGCTTATTAGATTATCAATTAAGGAAGTTTTTGTCAAAGAAGTGGGCGCAAAAAACGCGCTTTTTATTTTGCCCTTTGATATAGATTTTCGTTTTATTTTTTCACTTTTGGAAGTGCCGTTTTTATTTGCAAAACGCACGGATTCTACGGATAATTTTTTTGAAATTGTTGTGGGACAAAGGGGTTATTTTTTGGAGAAAAAATTTTTAGATTCACGCGAATCAAAAATTTCAAATTTATCGCAATTTTTGGATTTAAACTTTGCGTCTTTGTGCGAAGCGCGAAGCGATGCAAAGCAATCCGCAGGATTTGTGAGCAAAGCGAAACAATCATCTATAAAAGTGGATTGCCACGATTCCACGCAAAGCGTGGAATCTCGCAATGACAAAAATCTTTTTATCGCCTACATTAGCACGGCAAATCCCACGCTTTTGGCAAATTTAGGCGATAAAATACCACACATTAAAATCAATTTTGACAAAAATCCCAAAAATATTTTGGCAAAAATCTCAACGCTAGAAAATGGAGATAAACTCATCGCAAATTTTAAGCGCGAGTTTGGGGAGCGATATGAAGCGATTCAAGCATTAAATTCCGCGCCACAAATAAGCGAAAATATTACCGATATTTTTGAATGTGCCGCGATGATTTTGGGCGCGTCCAAAAGCGAATCCACAAACGAATCTCAAAGCAAATGCCAAAGCAAATCCACAAATAAATCTCAAAATAAACGCTTCATTTTTCAACTAGCACAATCCTGTCTGCGTGATATTAGTCCAAAAGTGGATTTTAAAAATATCAAAATTGACGATTCGCTCCACTATGATGCGAATCTAACGATTCGCTCCATTATTAGCTTTACACTTGCAGGGACGGAGCGCGAAATTATCGCTTATGGATTGCTAGAATCTTTGGTGGATTATTTGGTGCTTATTTTTAGGGACGCGCAGAATAAAAATTACATTAAAAGCATAGGAATTATTGGCGATTTATTCGCAAATAAGATATTTTTTGATAAAATCACTAAGAAAATTCCCGCAAATTTTGATTTGATATTGCCTAAATATTTGGATTTTAAAAATTGCGAAAATATCGATAGTGAGGGGTAAATTGCAAGATATACGAACGAAATTTAGACTATTTTTATTTATTCCGCTAATTTTTATTTTAAGTATCAATGTGCTTTACATTCTGCTTGGCGTGTGGGTTTGGAGAGTATTTAAGGACAGCGCATTTTATAGTAGCGTGTTTATTTCCACATATATCGGCATTATCGCGTTACTAAATCTTATATTTTTCGCATTTATCGTGCTTATTTCAAGCAAATATATTAGAAATGACTTGCTAAGTGGCATTAGCGATTTTTATGTGGATATGCGAAATTTTTACGAAAACAACAAATTTGGATTCCAAAGTTGGGCACAGCGAATCATAAAATCCCCCAAAGAAATCGCCGAGCTATCAAAATATTTTCACAACAATATCGCAAATCAAATCTATTGGCTAAATAGCAAAATCACCACCGACCAGCTCACAGGACTGCGGACTAGCATAATCTTGCGCCAAGATTTAGAGCAGTATCCAAATCATGTAATTGCCGTGCTAAATTTAAGCAATTTTAAGGAAATAAATAGCTTTTATGGAGTGAAACTCGCTGATGATATTTTATACTCTGTGGCACAAGTGCTAAAAAGCTACTTTAAAAACGAAAATTACCTGCTGTATAGGATTCACGGCGATGACTTTGCGATTTTATGGACAAACTGCACGGATAGGGGCGTTTTTATCCAAAAACTAGAAGGATTTTTGGATTATTTGGGGAAAAAAGAGATTTTGATTGACAACTACACTTATCTTAATATCTCCGCGACTATCGGCGTGGCGTTTTCCTATGAGAGCGCGAAGTATAGTATGGTAAATGCGACAATGGCACTCCACCACGCCAAAGAATACAAAAATCCTATTGTCGTCTATAATCGCAATTTGCCCATTTTAAATGTCTTTAAAAACAACATTCAATACACCGAAATCGTCTATCAGGCTTTAAAAAACAAAGATGTGATTCCATATTTTCAAAAAATCTATGGGATTCAGCCACACACGGCAAATGAAGAGCGAATCAAATTTGAAGCATTGATGAGAATCAAAGACAGAGACGGGCATATCATTTTGCCCGGGCTATTTTTGGAGGTGGCAAAGCGTTCTAGCTCATATTCCAAACTCTCACGCCTTATGATTGAATCCACTTTCGCGCAACTTGCCTGGCATAAGGACTGCGTATTTTCAGTAAATCTTGCGCTAGAAGATATGAACTCAGCGGATTTTTTGATGTGGTTTATGGATAGAATAGCGCATTATAAAGTCGAGGGCAGAGTGGTTGCGGAAATCACCGAGCAAGAGAGCGTGGAGGATTTTGAGAGCGTAAATAATTTTATCGCAAAGATTAAAGATATAGGCGTCAAAATCGCGCTAGATGACTTTGGTAGCGGGTATTCTAACTTTTCGATTTTGATGAAATTGCAGATTGATTATCTAAAGATTGATGGCTCACTCATCAAAAATATCGATAAAGATAAAAACGCGCAGATTATCGTAAAAACGATTGTGCAGTTTGCGCAGGATTTGAATATTAAGACAATCGCGGAATTTGTCTGTTCCAAAGAGATTTTTGAAGTGGTAAAAGATATGGGAATCGACTATGCGCAAGGGTATTTTGTAGGGAAACCTGATGCAGAAATAGATATGAATCCGCCAAAGATTTAATAAAATTTTTTCATAGAATTTAAGATTCTTATGCTAAAATTCGCGGATTTTTAACGCAAAATTTTATGGAGCAAATCAAATGACAAGCATTTTGTTAGTTATACAGATTATTTTAGCCATCATTATAACCATTGCAGTCCTATTGCAGAAAAGCTCAAGTATCGGGCTTGGCGTGTATAGCGGGAGCAATGAGAGTCTTTTTGGCGCAAAAGGACCTGCTGGATTTATGGCAAAATTTACTATGCTAGTGGGGCTAATTTTTATCGCAAACACCATTGCGCTGGGGTATTTTTATAACAAAGAGACAAGCAAATCTGTGATGGATAATAAGGCACTGCAAGTTGAGCAAAAAGAAGAAAAATTTGCAAATCCACCAGCGAATCCGCTAGATAATTTTAGTGCGCCAAATGTGCCTTTTGATTCTAAATCGCCCTTTGGCGAATTGCCCAAAAAGTGAGCCAACTATGCAAGAAGTTTATAATCACACAAAAGAAAGTATGCAAAAAAGTATTGACGCCCTAAAACGCGACTTTGGGACGCTCCGCAGTGGCAAGGTTTCTGTTAGTATTTTGGATAATATTCGCGTGGATTATTATGGCACTCCCACACCACTAAATCAAGTAGGCTCGGTGATTGCCCAAGATGCCACCACGATAATCGTAACGCCGTGGGATAAAAATTTGCTAAAAGATACCGAACGCGCCATAGCAGAGGCAAATATCGGGGTAAATCCAAACAGCGATAGCGAGAGCGTGAAGCTATTTTTTCCACCGATGACAAAAGAGCAGCGAGGGCAAATCGCCAAAGAGGCAAAATCTATGGGCGAAAAAACCAAAATCGCACTTCGTAATATCCGCCAAGATTCAAATAATGCCATTAAAAAGTTAGAAAAAGACAAGGGCATTACCGAAGATGAGAGCAGAGCAGGGCTAAATGAGGTGCAGAAAATCACTGATGAGTTTGTGAAAAAGGTCGATGAGATGGTGAAACATAAGGAAGAGGAAATTTTAAAAGTTTAGCGCGACAATTTGTGTCTTGGGTATGCAATTTGCGTTATTTTCACACAATTCAGCGTGAATCGAAAAAATAAAAAATTCCACCTCCCTTGCGGAGGGGGCTGGGGGTGGGTTTCTATTTTTAAAATAGAAATTTTACATTACTTTGTCATTGCGAGATTTTGCAAAGCAAAATCGTGGCAATCTATAAGATACAATGCAATAAAAAGGAAAAGAATGGACATTAAAAAATATTATTTAGAAGCAAATGCCTTGCTAGAAGGACATTTCTTGCTTTCAAGTGGGAATCACTCGGCATTCTATTTACAATCTGCCAAAGTGCTAGAAAATCCTAAAATAGCAGAGATTTTGCTAGGCGAACTTGCTAGACAGATTAAGTCAAGTGGTGTGCAGGTAGATTGCGTTTGCTCCCCTGCAATCGGCGGGATTCTTGCAGGATACGAACTTGCACGGGCTTTGGGAGTGAATTTTATCTTTACTGAGCGTATAAATGGAGTGATGGCGTTACGGCGCGGATTTAGCGTAAGTCGCGGAGCAAAAGTGCTAATTTGCGAGGATATAATCACAACAGGCGGAAGCGCGGTTGAATCAGCCCTTTGCGTGGAATCGCTTGGTGCAAAAGTCATAGCTTACGCATCTTTGGCAAATCGCGGATTTTGCAAAAGTGCGAATCTAAAAAGCGCAGATTCAAAGGTAGAATGTAAATTACCCCAAAATCTGCCATTTTTCACGCTAGAAAATTTTGATTTTGAAATGTTTGCGCCAGAATCTTGCCCCCTTTGCAAACAAGGTAGCACTGCCATAAAGCCCGGCAGTCGTGGCAATTAGCGCGAATCTAATGCGCATTTAGCAAAAATGACTAAAAATTTTTGGAGAGATTTTTTATCCCAAACGCTACTAATCCCGCGATTCAAGGCATTTATCACGGATATTTTTATGATTTATATGCCGATTTTATACATTACAACTTACGCGATTTTAGGTTCAAAAGAGGCTTTGTGGGCAAATCAAGGCGCGATTTTTGCCTGTGTGGTGGCATATAGCATTATTACTTCGGCGATTTTTGCGCACAATGGGCAAAGTTTGGGCTACAGATACGCCAGAATTGTGCTTAAAAAAGACAATGGCAAGGACATCGGCTTTGCCACGGCATTTGTGCGCTTTGTGATTTTTTGTGTGAGCTTTGGGCTAATTGTTGGCATTTTTGTGCCATTTGTGCGCAAGGACAGGCGATTTTTACACGATATGGTAAGCAAAACGAAAGTAGAAAAGATATAATATTGCGTAATTTGCGCTAAATCCTTACTTTGTGAATCACTTCGCCACTCCGCCTTTTTCGCGTCCTTTGGTTAAAATCACAATCGGCACTCCGCTAAAATCAAAATTTGCACGAAAATAATTCACCAAATACCGCTTGTAGCTAAAATGCAAGGCGCGTGGGCGATTCATCGAAAGCATTATCGTAGGCGGGGCGCAATCCACCTGTGTGGCGTAATAAACTTTGATAATCTTGCCTTTGTCGCTTGGAATGGGGTGCTTTTGCGTGGCAATTTTAAGGTGGCTATTTAGCTCGGCAGTAGCGATTCGGCGGTTAAAATTCTCCCACACACGCAAAATCATTTCCTTAATCTCATCAATGTGTCGCATTTTTAGCGCACTTATGGTAAGAATGGGCGCGTAAGCTAGGTAGGCAAATTTGCGCCGTATTTGCGTTTCAATCGCCTTAAAATCCGCACATTTAATATCCCATTTATTTAGCAAAATGATAATGCCTAAATTGTATTTTTGGCTTAAACCGCTGATTTTCTCATCTAGCTCGACAAAATCCTGCGATGAATCAAGCACCAAAAGCACGATATTGCTTTGCTCTAAAATATTTTTTGTCCTAATGAGTGCAAATTTTTCAATGCCCTCGATTTTAGAAGCACGGCGGATTCCAGCAGTATCTACGAATCGCAAAATCTTACCTTTATAGGCGATTTCATCGCTCACAGGGTCGATAGTCGTGCCTTCTACTTCGCTAACCAAAGAGCGATTTTTGTTTAAAAGGGCGTTTAGAATGGAGGATTTGCCGACATTGACGCGCCCTATGATGCCGATATTTATGGTGGCAGATTCGTCTTGTGTGCAATTTGTTCTGGGGTATTCATTTGCATTGTTTTGATACGAAACTTCGCTCAATGGACGCCCAAGTCCTATTTTCGCTCGTTCCGTATCAAAACAATGCAAAGCAACACCGCCATTACTTCGATTGTTTGATTGTGAATTTTGCGTTTCGTTAGATTCTGCGTTTGCAGAATCTACAATCGAAGTATTTGCGGTATGGCTTTGCGCCGTTTTCGCGTGAAACAAGTGAGATAGAACTAATGGTTCATCGAACGCAGTTTTATGCGGAAACGGCGCAAATTGCATACCCAAAGACAAATTGTCCGCTAAAAAGTCTTTTAATTGTTTCAACCCACGATTATGCAAACTCGAAATAAAAAACACATTTTTTGCGCCAAATGCGCCATATTCCCATCGCTCAACTTTTTGAATATCTGTTTTATTGACGATTAGCACTGCATTTTTTAGGGAGCGAAAAAAGCGCAAATCTTCATCGATTATGCCCTGTTCCGCGCTAATCACATATAAAATCAAATCGCCTTCGTTTATAAAATCAAATATAATTTTTTTGACATTTTTAAAAATGCCATCTGCCTTTTTCATTAGTCCTGCGGTATCGCAGAGATTTGCATAAAAAATGCGCCCATTATTTTCTAGCTCCAAAGGGCGGATATTTATATCACGCGTAGTGCCTTCTTTGTCGCTTGTGATGGCGATTTTGTCTTTTAGTAGACGATTAAAAAGCGATGATTTGCCAACATTTGGTTTGCCTAAAATGATGATTTTTTGCTTTGTCATAGTTGTGAATCTAACCCTTTTTTAAGTAAAATAAAACCTTAATTTATTTAGAATCATAGCAGAAATTTTATTTTAGTAAGGATTCAAAATGTGCTTTAAGATTTTAACGCTACTTTTTCCGCTCTTTGCGATAGTTTCGCTATTTTGCCACGATTTTTCATATCAGCAAGATACCGTGTATATGCTTGATGACGCGGATTTTAAGGTAAAGGACGGCGATGTGATTATTGATTTAGATAGGCTAAATGCGAAAATCAAAAACAACGAAGCCCTAACGACACAGCATTCAAATGTCATAATTGACGATGATTTGGACTTTTACTACTATTCGCGTTCTAAAAATTTAGCTCAAAATGATGATTTGATTCGCGTCCGCAGTCGCACGGGCGGATATTTTACGCGTGTGAAAGCTAGAAAAGATGGCGATAGATTCGTGCTTTTAAGCCAAGGCGGCAATCTAAAAGCCCCACAGAATTGCTACATTGTGATTCGCGGCAAAAAGGGCAAAACTTTGGCTACAAAATCAAGCGCGGTGGTAATGGATTTGAGCGATGAAGTGGATTTTGAGGATTTGGAAGTCAATCCGCTTACAAACGCATATTTTGGGTGCTTTGGCAATCAAAGGTATATTTTTTAGATTTAGCGATTCGATATAAAATTCATAGCAGATTTGGGAGTGTAGATTAAAAAATGAGTGAGATTTTAGAAAAAGCATTATTGCTAAAACAGCTTTATTTGCGCAAATTATGTGGCGAATCTTATTGCCAAAATATCGATTTTGCGCCCAAAAAGCCCCTTGTCAGCGACAAAAGCAAAATGACTTTGGAGCAAATCATTGAAAATTGCGCCCTTTGTGAGCTATCCAAAAGCGCAAATGGCAAATCTATTGGGCAGATTCGCGCCGATTCGCAAATCTGCTTTATCACGCTAAAACCTATTGCGCCGTATAGTGTGAGCTTTGGGATGATTGAAAATATTGCAAAGCGCGTCTTTGGGGTTGAATCTTATAGCCTTTTATCGCTTATCAAGTGTGATACGCACATTCAAAGCAGCGCAACTCACGCTAAAATCTGCCTTGAGTATTTGCAAACGCAATTAGAGAAGCTAAAAAATACAAAACTTTTTGTGCTTTTTGGCGAGGAAGTGGCGCGATTTGTGCTTTATAGCGATGAATCTTTGGAGCATTTGCGCGGACGAATCCTAAATAATACAAACAAAAGGGATTTTATAGTAACATTCCACATTAGCGATTTACTCAAAAATCAAAGCCTTAAAAAACTTGCATTTGAGGACTTTAAAGTCGCAAAAGAGCATTTGGCAAAAAAGAAAAATTAGGGGAAAAATGATGAAAATTTTAAAGATTATGGCAATTTTGGGAGCAATTTTGTGCGCTTTAAATGCAGCGGTTGGCGGTGGCGCGAATGTTTTTTCAAATATTCCACCAGCAAAGATTGAGATTATCAACCTAAATCCTGAATCCTGCTCCAAATCCTGCCTAAAAGATTTAGCAAAGAAAAAAAAGATTTTTTCATTTATGGCGCGATTTGATAAAAAGATTGATGATGAGGATTTGCAAAATGTAATGGTTGCTTTTAGCAAAAAAATCGGCATTTATTACAAGGTGCGTTTTGATTTGTTAGAGGATAAACTTGAAGTCGCATTGCTTATGCCTAAAAAAACCATTGGCAAATACTCTACAACCACGATTGACACGATATTAGCATATCTTGCATTCCGCGATATTGATTTTAGATTCAAGGTTTTTGATAGCATCGATGAAAACCCTGCAAATCTTGCCAAAGCACTTGATTTGCTTACCCGCGAGAAGTTTAACTTTGTCATTGCTGTTTTATCAAAGGAGGAAAGTTTAGATGTTTTGCAAAATCTAAATCTCCCCACTTATATTCCCACGCTTAAAAAGCCGACAAATTGGAGTGGCAAAGATAATATCATCTTTGGCGGAATCGACTATGATGCCCAAATTGCGCTACTTTTAAAGGAGGCAAACAAAAACACATTACTTGCATATAATGATGATTCGGCTCTTGGTGCAATGATTGGCAAATCACTAGAGGCGCAAGTAGCACAAAATGGCAAGTTTAACTTTATACAAGAAATCGTTACAAACAAAGACGCGGCAAATTTTAGCGCGAATCTATCCAAAAGACGCACAAGTATCGCAAATGGCAATGTTTTTTTAAACACGCGAATCATTATTTCCGGCTTACTTTTAAGCCAAATTGGGCTTTTAAGGCAAATGCCTAGCAAGATTTTCTCAACGCAGGTAAATTACAATCCTGCGATTTTATCGCTTTTGCGTGGCATAAATACGCGCAATTTAGTGATTGCAAATTCGATTGGCAGGGCAGATTCAAGGCTTATAGAATATGGCAGTTTGTTATCCGCTGATATGAAATATGATTGGGTGAATTACTCCACTGCGCTTGGCGTGGATTTGTTTTTAAATAAAATGAAAGATGACATTAGGCGATATTTTAGCGAGGATTTAGAAGACGCGCATATTGCTTATAAAACGCAACTTTATGGTATAAATAATGGCGCGTTTGTGCGATATTAGCAAAAATTTGGATTTGCGTGATAGAGCGTGAAAAAAAGAGAGCGAGAAATTGAAAAGGCGTTTTTAGCGCAATATAAAGGCGCGAAAACGGAGCTAGTCTTTAAAAATCTCTATGAGCTAACCATTTGCGTGATTTTATCAGCGCAATGCACCGATAAGCGCGTAAATATCGTAACTCCCGCACTTTTTGCAAAATATCCTAGCGTTGAATCTCTTGCAAATGCCGATATTTCGCAAGTCAAAGAGCTAATCAAATCCATCTCATTTTTTAACAACAAAGCAAAAAATATCATCGCAATGGCACAAGGCGTAATGGAGCGATTTGGTGGCGAAATCCCGCTAAATGCAGAGGATTTAAAATCATTATCAGGCATAGGACAGAAAACCGCAAATGTCATTTTGCTAGAATTTAATGGTGCGAATCTTATGGCTGTCGATACGCATGTATTTCGCGTTTCGCACCGCTTGGGATTAAGTAAGGCAAAGAGCGCGGAAGCAACCGAGAGAGATTTAAATAAAATTTTCTTGCGCAATCGTGGCAATCTCCACCAAGCATTCGTGCTTTTTGGACGATATATTTGCAAAGCATTAAAGCCAGAGTGCGGACAATGCTTTGTAACTAATTTTTGCGAATTTAAAAAGCAAAAAGGCAAAAAAGACGCACTAGTCAAAAAGCGCGAATCCCAAAAAGACAAAAAAGCCTTAAAAAGTTGAGTTTTAATGCTATAATACGATTTTGATTTTTTGTGGATTTTGAAGTAAAATTTAGGGAGCAAGTTTAATGAATATACTGCAAAATGCGTTAATTTGTGCTATCAAAGAATCGATGGGTTTTGATTTGATGCAGGATAGAGAACCACCAAAAAGCGCGTTTAGCTCTAAAATCACGCTTGAAGACAAGCATTTTATCATTTCGATGAATAAGCCACTGCTTGTGCGATTTGCAAAGGATTTTTTAGATTCGCCAAATCCTAGCAATGACACGCTAATTGACATTGCCAAAGAACTAGCAAATCTCATTTTAGGCAAGGCAAAGGTGCTATTTGAGGATAGTGGCAAGATTTTAAAACTAGGAATCCCCGAATTTATCGGCTGGGAATATATCTCAAACTATGAGAACGCTTTTAGCTATAAATTTGATGATATGAAAATTTGCATTTATGAGATGAAATAATGGCAGAAAATGACAATATTAGCAATATATTAGATGATAGATTAGTCCATAATGAAAAGGATATTGAGTTAGCAAACTATCTCCAAGAGATGATGGATAGCTACTCAGGGCTACTTGATATGGATATAATCTTTCGCTCCGAGCTAGGAAATACCAAAATTAGTTTAGAAGAAATTTTGAAGTTTGAAAAAGGCACGGTCATTGATTTGCAAAAGCCAGCAGGTGAGAGCGTGGAGGTTTTTGTAAATGATAGGATTATCGGCAAGGGCGAAGTTATGGTATATGAAAAAAGCCTTGCAATCCGCATAAATGAGATATTAGATAGCAATGCAATCATTTACTATCTCACCAAAGAGAAGCATTAAATTGCGATTTTTTTTTGCGATTCTTTTTGGATTTGCGCTTCTATTAACCTTTGGCGCGAATCTTTTTGCGGCTGATGCGAATTTACGCGATGTGAATATTAGAGGCGATAAGGATTCGCTTGAAATTTTATTGCTGTTGGATAAAGCCTTTGAAAATCGCGTGGTAAAGGAAGATTCGCGTGGATTTTCAAGTATTATTTTTAAGAATCTAAACTACACGAAAAATAAGCTCACCACCAAATCGCAGCTTATCAAAAATATAGAAATTTTCGCGCGTGGCAATGATACTTATGTCGTGCTAGGCGAGGGTGATTTGGATTTGCGCTTTGAAATCTCCGTGCTAAATAGCGCAAATGCCATTAAAATCGCCATAAAGCCCAAAATCGGCATTGCAAAAGAAATGCTAATAAAAGAGATTCCAAACGAAATTGCTGTGGATTCAAGCGCGAATGGTGGCACAGATTTGGGCAATGCAAATCAAAGCCCAAATCAAAGCCTAGAAGATTCCATAAACGCCCTAAAAGCGCAAAATCAGCTTATCACACCAAGCAATTCTGTCGAATCGTGGCGATACGCGCTTGTGATTGCCATTTTGCTAATGCTAATCATTGCGCTATTTATCGCCAAAAAACGCGTAGCTTTGCAAAAGGACGCCCCAAGTAGCGCGTTTCCATACTTCCAAAAGCCCCAGCTTCGCATAACTCAAAGCATTGCCATTGATGCGCGAAATAGGATTGTAGTCCTTGCTTCAAAAGACGCAGAGTATATCATTTTTGTCGGGCAGAATGGGGCGTTTTTGATTGATAAGATTGCCAAAAAACAAGTTAGCGATTTGCCAAAGATTGTCGCACATAAGGAAAATAAAATCGCAAATTTGCTTAAAGCCTACCAAAGCACACAAGCACAAAATGCCAAAATAGCGCAAAATCAACCAAGCGCAGATGATAGCGAATCTAAAAGCACGGAAAATTTGCAGTGAATCTATTAGCGCAAAAGCATAGCAATATTTGGCTAAAAAGCTTTGTGATTTCGCTATTTATTCACGCGCTGATAGGCATTTTTGGCTATGTGATTTATGAAAAAAGCGAAGTTTTGTCCAAAAAAAATGAACCAAAAAAAGTTCAGCTTTCTTTCAAACGCGGAGGCGATAGCGCGATAAAAGATAGCAAATACAAAGAAAATACTTCAATCCCAAGTAGCAAGGCAAGAGAATTGCAAAAAATGGCGCAAGATTCGCAAAATGTGCAGGATTCGCATCAAATGCCACAAATTTTGCAAATGCCCTTAAACGCGCAAAATTCAAATCAAGTTTCAAAGCAAAATTCAGCCGAATCTAGTGGCACAAAAAACGCGGATTTGAGTAAAGATTCGCCACAAAATACGCTAAATCTATCCAATCTCCAAATCTATGACAATGTCAATATAAACCCCAATATCCGCGAGATGAAATACAAGCAAGCACTAAATTATATCGCCACGCGCCCCATTCCTAGCGACCAAAAGGCAGAAATCATCGATTTATATGGCGATGAGTTGGGCGACTATGGATTAGCAGAGATTGATTTTTTAGTCAATAACTTGCGCGATATAGGGCGAATCACGCAATACCATATCAATAGGCGTGGTTATCCTAGAGAAGCGGCACTTTTGGGGCAGAGTGGCAAAAATGTGATTGAATTTTACCTACACCCAAATGGCGATATTTCCGAGCTTCGCGTGGTGGCTAGCTCAAATTCAATCATTTTAGATAATGATATGCAGACAAATATCAAAGTCGCATTTAGGGAATATCCACGCCCCACGACAAAAGTAAAGATTCGCTTTTTTATGACTTATACGCATACAATTAACCCAAATGATTATAGGTAGATGCGTCTTTTGGATTTGATATGGCACACTTTACTAATAAAATAATCCGTCATTGCGAGGAAGTGCGTAGCGACTAACGAAGTAATTCACTAATGAGACTTGTGAATCAAATGTGAATCTGCTTACTTTGTGCGAATCTAAATGCAATTTTATTGATTTAATTTTGGGTTATTTGTTTTGTTTGGCTTTTAGATTCGCGCCCTTTGGATTGCCACGAAAATTTTACTTTGCAAAATTTTCTCGCAATGACGATAAAAATCCCCATCCCCTTGCGGAGTTGCAATCATCTTGTTTCCCCCTCCCTTGCGGAGGGGGATTAAGGGGGTGGGTAAGATTTTAGATTGCTTGCTCGTTATAACGAATCAATTCTAGTGCTGTCATTGTGAGAAAAACGCAGTTTTTCGTGGCAATCTATATTTTTATTTTTTTAGATTGCTTTGGGCTTTTCAAAAAGCCCTCGCAATGACGGCACTTCGGCGATTCGTGCGAATCGCCTCGCAATGACGGATTTTTTAAGCTAGATTGCGCAAAGCACAAATCACAATCCCGCAAGATTCACACCGCCACTTTTAATATTTCCCTGTTCGCCCACCGCTTCTAGTGTTTTTCGCACCACCTGTATCTACACCATAATTTCGTTTGTCATCAGCTGCTTTGCCTTTGACATAGATAAATGAGCTTGTGTTCCACTTGATAGGACTTGTCAATGTGCTTGTTTTTACGCCGTTTATTATTTCTTGTGTCCCTGTCCAAAACGCATTATATAGCAAGAAATATGGCATTGACAATGCTGTGTCGCCATCGCTTATTGAGTTACCATTCTTTGTGAAATTGCCGTGCAATATATTTAGCTTATAAGTGCCTTGCGTTGCATTGCCATAGCTTATGGATTGAAGTCCAGCGTCATTTGCGCCTGTCGCTACGCCATTATTTGGATTTACCGCGCTTATGGTTAAGCCACCGCTTTCTATGCCAATTTTGTTTGTGGTGATATAGTTGCCATTGTTTTCGCCAAATGCGCTATCAATCCACCAACCTTGCTGTGTGGGGCTTCTTGTGTATGTTTTGCCTGTGATTGCTGTGATTTTATCCAAATTGCAATACTCGCATTGAAATTCATACCACACTTTTGTAGGCGATATTGCGCCTATATTGTTGGCAGTGCCATTATCGGTGTCAATGGCGTTGATTCGTCCGCGTAAAATTGCTATATTGCCACCACCTAAAGCAATGCCACTATATAGCGGATAATACGAATCCGCAGGTAAAAAATTCAAATATCGCATTTCCGAAGGCGTAACGCCATTTTTGTCCGTGATAATTATAGGCTCAGATTTCATCGCGGGAGTGAATACCATATCTTTGTCTTTTTGCACTTTTATGATTGCATCTGTCGAACTAGCCACGCCATTTTCAAAATCTGTGGCATTTACGGAAAATCCATTGCCATCTCTACCGACAATTTCGATATAAACGCTCTGTCCCGTAGTTGTATTGCCACCACTTGCCGAAGCACCGCTAAAAGTCATATTTTGCGCCGCACACACGGGAGAGCCGTTTTTCCCACCGCTAAATGTAGTTGCCGTTGTGCCATCAGCCTTTAGGGCGGTTACTCTCACTTGAGAGCCAACTTCTACTTTTGGTGAAGTCCCTTGCCCAAAATATAGCACTTTCACAGGGTTGCCATTTTTATCAAGCACCTCTGCCTTAAAGTTAAATGGTGCGACTTCGTATTCAAAATCGCTCAATAGCAATTTTTTAGGATATGGGCAGGGGAATTTATTGTTATCGTTGCATTTGAGATTCTTTGCCTCTTCATCGATTTTGTTTCGCAAACCTACATCATAAATATAAATATTTGCCCGCGCTATTTGCGCTTCTGTGGCTTGAAGTGTAGCAAATGGATTGCCTTGTAATGTCAGAGTGTTGTTGTTATTGATTAGCGTTACGCTACTAACTGTTATGGGGTTAAAGTTGTTTGTGCCACCTATTTCGCATTTCGCTTTGTCGGCGAGTGTGCTGTTTTGATAGTTTGGCGTTTTGTTAAAGTCTGCGATTCGCATTGTCTGTATATTAGCTTCCGCGCTAAATTCGCCCATTTGCTTGCCGCCACCTGCGTTAGCAGCTACGCCTAAATCGACTTTATTAGTAGAAGTCATCGCCACCGCTTCTAGCAAACTCACGCTTAACTCTTCGCTTATTCTTATCACGGGCTTATTTTTCCAATCCGCTATTTTGACACTTTGTGTTTTGCCTTTATCGGCGTCTTGCGCGTTAGAAGTGCGCTCAACTTCTACTTTGCTTTTTAGCAAGTCTAATGGTGGATTTTGCTTTTTAGATTCCGCACCTTTATTAAATGATACGCTTACATTACTAAATACATATTTGTGCGGTGCTACAAAAAATGCCACTTCGCCCGTTGAAAGTGCTGTGCCATCTTCGGTTTCGCCATCGCATTTTATTGTGTAATCCCCGCTTATATCCGTGCTCCAGCCATTGCCATCATTGCCGCCCCATAAATAGCCAGACTTGCCTGTGAGACGAGCTATGGCTTTGGAGAATATATTTGTATTGCGCTGCGTTGCTTTTGATTTAGTCGTAGTGCCACCGCCTTGTCCGCTTACCGTGCAAGTGGCATTTTTAATCTCTTTGTCTAATTTTTTGCCATTTTCGCCTACCATATACAATCTAAATTTATATTTGTCGCCTGATACTTTTGTATGCACAAATGACGCATCTCTATCGCTATCTGCGTCATCTACAACAACCAAATCGCCTTTAGGCTCTGGTGGCACATCGACATAATTAAGTTGCACTACCCTAAAAGGCGAAAGTTGGCAGGGTCCATTTATATTGCCATTTCGCGAATAGATAAATTCTTGGAATTGCACAGATTGTCCCCCTTTCTCAAAGAATACTTTCACATTTGAACTTTCTCTTTGCGGAAAAGGATTGTAGCAAAATCTAATGATATTTCGTCCGCTCATTCCCCAATTATTCATTTCTCTAGTGCATTCTTCTTTTGTCTTGCAATTTGGTTTATAATAGTATTTAGTGCCTTGTGTGTCATTTTCGCATTTGTTATGGTCGAATTCAATTCCTGTGTCTTTACTTACGCATTTGGCTATTATATTAAAATCATTGCCCTCTTTGGCACAAAAGAAATATCCATCTATGGGAGTGTCGCTGTATTGTTTGTCTGCTTGATAAAATGGCTGATATGAATTAGAAGTAGCTCCATACCAAAAATGCGTAGGTGTCCCCTGTGGCCAACAAGTGGTAAATTTGCAGTTCTTTTTACTGCGCCCCGTTTCGACTACTGTGTCAATTTTGTTGTTTGTGCTCCAATCCCATTGCTTCATATTATATAAGTCATCATACATTGCAGCATCTTTTGTGGGAGCATCAGAGCAACTAATGGCAGCTTTTGGTAAGCAATACCCCCCCCCCTGCCCTTGCATCACTTTCGGTTTTTCCAAAATGTTTTAGGCAACGATATTTTGTCCCCGTGCATCGCACTTCACTATTTTTCCCGCAACCTACTGATTGCTCTGGTGGCTCTGGGTGGCTACCTGCAAACGCACTTGTGGCGAATCCTAGCGCAATCAAAATCATAAGTGGTTTCATCATAAACGCTCTCATAATCTACCTCCGTATTATAAAATGTAATCGCTATAATATCGAAAATAAATACAATAAACAATAAAAAAATGTGTAATACCATAATATTTTTCACAAAATTTGACCTATTTGGATTCATAATCTCTAAAAAAGTGTTAGAATTGTGCTTTTATTTCAAAAATCAAAGGGAGGTATTATGAAAGGCGATAATAAGATTATCGAAAGTTACACGGGAATAGCAAAGAATAATAGAGCAAGTAGAATGCCTGCCACGCTAGATTGGCTACAAAGCGCGAGTGGGCTATTTTTGGCGCTGTTTATGATAGCGCATATGTTTTTTGTATCTAGCATTCTTATCAGCGAAAAGGCGATGTATAAAATCACAAAAATGTTTGAGTTGGATTTTATCATCGATGGCGGTTGTCCGCTGGTGGTTACAATCATCGGCATTGTGGTGTTTAGCGTATTTGTGCTTCACGCGTTTTTGGCGATGAGGAAGTTTCCTATCAATTATCGTCAGTTTTTGCGATTTAGGACGCATAAAAATATGCTCCACCACAAGGATACTTCAAATTGGGGGATTCAAGCACTGACAGGGTTTATATTGTTCTTTTTGGGTAGTGTGCATTTATATATTATGATAACACAACCACAGACAATCGGTCCTGTGGGTTCATCATATCGATTTGTGCATCAGCATTTTTGGGCGTTGTATATCGTGCTACTATTTGCAGTGGAGCTTCACGGCTCAATCGGGCTTTATCGCTTGGCTGTGAAATGGGGCTGGTTTGAAGCAAAAACACCTGAAGCGACTTTGAAACGACTACGCACTGCAAAAATCTGTATGAGCGTATTTTTCATCGTGCTAGGACTTGCAACTTACGCAGCGTATGTGAAAAAGGGCATTAGTTTGGATTCAAACACGGATTATATGCACTATGAATACACTGAATTTCAAAAATAACACAAGGGGAGATATATGAATATACAATACTGCGATAGTTTAATCATAGGTGGCGGTTTGGCTGGGCTACGCGCGGCGATTGAGTGCAAAAAAATGGGATTAAGCACCATAGTTTTAAGCCTAATCCCTGTAAAGCGAAGCCACTCAGCAGCCGCACAGGGCGGAATGCAAGCAAGTTTGGGTAATTCAAAAATGAGCGATGGCGACAATGAAGACTTGCACTTTATGGATACGGTAAAGGGAAGCGATTGGGGTTGCGACCAGCAGGTGGCTAGAATGTTCGTTACCACTGCGCCAAAAGCGATTCGCGAACTAGCACAATGGGGCGTGGCGTGGAGTAGAATCAAAAAGGGCAAAAGAGATGCCATAATAAACGCACAAAAAACCACAATCGAAGAAGAGGATTTTAGGCACGGCTATATTCACTCACGCGATTTTGGTGGGACAAAAAAATGGCGCACTTGCTACACTGCGGATGCCACAGGGCATTCAATGCTTTATGCAGTGGCAAATGAATCTATAAAACTTGGCGTAGATATACAAGATAGAAAAGAAGCAATCGCGCTAATACACGAAGATGGCGTGTGCTATGGCGCAGTTGTGAGAGATTTGGTAACAGGCGAGTTAATCGCATACATTGCCAAAGGGACGCTAATTGCCACAGGTGGCTATGGGCGAATCTACAAAAACACCACAAACGCCGTGATTTGCAATGGCGTGGGCGCGGCGATTGCGTTAGAAACAGGAATCGCAAAGCTAGGCAATATGGAAGCGGTGCAATTTCACCCCACGCCTATCGTGCCTAGCGGGATTTTGCTAACCGAAGGTTGCAGGGGGGACGGCGGAATCTTGCGTGATGTCGATGGCTATCGCTTTATGCCAGATTATGAGCCCGAGAAAAAAGAGCTTGCCAGCCGAGATGTCGTTTCAAGGCGAATGATGGAGCACATTCGCAAAGGCAAAGGCGCAAAATCCCCTTACGGCGACCATATTTGGCTTGATATTTCGATTTTGGGCGCGGAGCATATTCACAAAAATTTGCGTGATGTTTATGATATTTGCAAGATTTTTAATGGCATTGATGTAACCAAACAATGGGCACCTGTGCGCCCAATGCAGCATTATTCAATGGGCGGGATTCGCACAAACTATAAGGGCGAATCGCACTTAAAAGGACTTTTTGCCGCTGGTGAAGTTGCGTGCTGGGACTTGCACGGATTCAACCGACTAGGCGGAAACTCCGTAAGCGAAGCGGTTGTAGCGGGTATGATTGTGGGCGATTATTTGCGCGAATACTGCGAGAAAAAAGAGTTAAAAATCCAAACAAGCACTATTGAAAAGGCGATTAAAGCGCAACAAGATTACATTGAAAGCCTAATAAATGCAAACGGCAAGGAAAATATCTTTGAGATTAAAACCAAAATGACAGAGGTTATGGATGCAAATGTGGGTATTTTTAGAGACGGAGAGCATTTGCAAACCGCTGTCAAAGGACTTGCTGAGCTTTATAAGAAAAGCAAAAATATCCGCATAAGCAACAAAAATTTGCATAACAACCCAGAATTAGAGGAAGCATATCGCGTAAATAAAATGCTAAAACTAGCCCTTTGCGTGGCACAAGGCGCACTAAATCGCACCGAATCACGCGGGGCGCACACACGCGAGGATTATCCAAAACGCGATGATAAAGATTGGCTAAAACGCACCCTTGCTTCGTGGGAAAACCCTGAAAACGATATGCCGACAATTAGCTATGAGGACTTAGATGTCAAAGCTATGGAGATTCCACCTGCTTATCGCGGATATGGCGCAAAGGGCAATATTATCGAGCACCCTGACACCGCAGCGCGTCAAGCACAAGTCGATAATATCACCGCCACTATGCAAAAAGAGGGCAAGGATAGATATGCGATTCAAGAGGCTTTGATGAAATTTGACTTGCAACCGCAATATAAAGCGAGAAATCAACGATTAGGAGATACAAAATGAGTGAGAGAATTATAACAATTAGGGCATTGAAATACGACCCATTAAGCGCGATAAGTAAGCCACATTTTAAAGAATACAAGCTAAAAGAGCTTGATTCGATGACTATTTTCATCGCGCTAAATGTCATTAGAGAGACGCAAGATAGCGATTTGAGCTTTGATTTTGTGTGCCGTGCAGGGATTTGCGGAAGCTGTGCGATGATGATAAATGGAGTGCCAAAATTAGCGTGTAGGACGCTAACAAAGGACTATCCAAGTGGCGTAATCACACTAGCACCGCTACCTGCATTTAAACTAATCAAAGATTTGTCCGTAAATACGGGCGTTTGGTTTGAGGGAATGACAAAGCGCGTGGAGGGCTGGATTCACGCTAAAAGCGAAAAAAGTATCGCCGTGTTAGAAGATCCCATCGAGCCTGAAGTGGCTGACGCGGTATTTGAGCTAGATAGGTGCATTGAGTGCGGTTGTTGCGTGGCTGGGTGTGCTACAAAAGTAATGCGTGATGATTTTATCGCACCCGCTGGGCTAAATCGCGTGGCAAGGTTTATGATTGACCCACACGATAAGCGCACGGACGCGGACTACTATGAACTAATCGGCAATGATAATGGCGTATTTGGCTGTATGTCGCTAATGGCTTGCCAAGACTACTGCCCAAAAGAATTGCCATTGCAAAGCAAAATCGCGTATTTGCGTAGAAAAATGGTATCACAGGCATTTAAGTAAATTTAACATAAACTTTACGATTTAGCTTGAATCTTTGCTTTGATTTAAGCTAAATATCTTTTAGAGAGATTAAAAAACACTCCGTCATTGCTTTGATTCTTGCAAAAATCAAAGCAATCCACACCACCTTTTTCGTCATTGCGATGCTTTGCAAGAGCCAAAGCAATCCACGCATTAAAGCAAATCTCCACTCCGTCATTGCTTTGATGTAATTATAGATTTGCACACTCCCTCTCTATCATTGCGAAAAAATGAGCGTGAGCTTATTTTCGTGGCAATCCAAAAATTCCCCCCCCCCTCCCTTGCGCGTGGTAACACCACTCTTTCCCCCTCCCTTGCGTGTGGTAACGCCACACTTTCCCCCTCCCTTGCGGAGTGGGCTAGGGGGTGGGTAAAATCTCGCAATGATAAAAAAAGGTGTAGATTGCCACGAATCCGCTAACGCAGATTCTCGCAATGACAGCGTGGCGTAGTGCCGCGAAAACCCTAACGGATTCGCAGGATTTACAAATGAATCTCACAATGACAATGCCCTAGAATCGTCATTGCAAGACAGTTTGAGCGAAGCGAAAATAATAAAGCAATCCAAGTGCATTTTAAGCGCGCTTACCGCACACGAAATACATAAAATTGCTTTGGCATTTTAAAGATATTGCCCATATTATTTAGCGCGTGGTTTATGCCATATTTTTTCAAAAGCCACGCACCCAAACTCATCGCATTGTAGTTTGGAAAATATCCGCGATTTTGCGTCTCAAAAATTAGCGTGTATCGCGCTTTTAGCGAATCTATATATGATTTGTTCATAAATTTATCGCTCATATAAAATAGGGCGATTAAATCCCCACTCTGTGGCACTTCCACCGATTCACTATTAAAAAATGACAGATTTGAGTGCGAATCTATGCTAAAAATTTTCCCATTTGGTTCGGCAGATTTTATGTCAAAATTGCGCACTCTATGCAGTTTTGGCAAAATAGAAAACACCGCAGGATAGCTCCACGAGTTATAGCACCTATCAATCCCACGACAAAATCCATCAAAATAAATCGTGGTTTTGCCCTGATTTGCGCTGATATATGCGCCTAAAAATGCAAATCCATCATTTAGATTTTTATTTTGAATCTTATTTAGCGTGTAGTAATGAATGCTCTGTGGCAAACAACTTGTGGCAAAAATAAGCGCGATAATGACGCACAATGCGCGAATCCAAAAGCATTTCATCAAATCAAAATGGCGATTCACAAAAAACGCGCCATAAATCGCACTCAAAAGATTTGGCACTACGAAATAGTGAAAACTCCCCATACCAAGCACCAAAAATGCCATAAAGTAAAAAAGCGCACAAAGCCCAAGCGAATCATAAAAAGGGTGGATTTTATCGCCTTTGACTGCGCGATAGATGCGAATCGCAATCATTATAGGCAAGGCAATACTTACAAGCGGAGTGCCAAGAATCGCCACAACCGCCGTGCGAATGCTAGAAAATACACCAAATTCTGCGTATTTACCACTTGCACCAAGTGTAAAATAAAAATACGCACCCAAAAACACAAGGCTAGAAAGCATCAAAAGAGCGCAGAAAATAGCAATGATTTGCGCCCTTTTGTGCTTTTGTTTGCGCTCTGCAATAAGTGAAAGCGCAAGATAGAAAAATCCAAATCCGCCGATAATGACAAATGAAACTTCTTTGAGATAAAGCGCAATATTTGCGCAAATTAGGGCGATTGCAAAAATAATGGCGATTTTATAATCCCATTCTGCCCCCCCCCGTTTTAGATTCGCGCTATTTAGATTCATAGCTAGATTCGTGTGCGGATTTGCGCTAAAAAGTGCGCGAGTTAGGGCAAAAAATAGCATTATAAATGTGATTTGCGTAGTTTCAGGGAATGGAATCTGTGTGTATATTTTTACTGTGCCCACGCTAAAAGTAAAAATCACAAAGCAAATCACACGCATTTTATGGCTAAAATCACGCGTGATACACCAAAAACACCACGCAGTAGCCACAAAACAAAGCGCGTTAAAAATCATAAACGCATAAGGATTTATGCTAAAAAGTGCAGTTAGGTTTAGATTCCACCCAGCTAGTGGAAAAAATCGCCCGATTGCAAACTCGCGCCCGTGCCACACGGATTCGCCATTTGCCAAAGTTGCATAAAACTCAATATCATCGCCACTCATAAGCGGTGCGGTAGAATTTACCACAATCCCAATCGCACAAATCCCCACAAGCGCGATAAAAAGTGCGTTATGTATTTTAGTCATTTTACTCCCCATTTTAATTTTTTAACCACGACATTTTACCCAATTATTTCTGCCAATTTCTGCGAATCTAAAATGATGATTTTGCCCTTGTTTGTGGTGATTGCGCCTAAATCTTTTAGTGATTTTAGGATTCGTGAGAGCGATTGCGGATTTGTGCCTAAAATCTCTGCGATTTGCCTTTGACTTGGGAGATTTGCGCTATTTTCTAGCAAATAATTTATAAGATTTTCTTTGATATTTTTGGCATTTTGCGTGATATATCGCTCCAAAATGCCTATTTTCTGGCATAAAGAGCTAATTAACTCAAAGCAAAATGTGCTATTTTGCTCTGTGTGTGCCCTAAAATCCTGCAAATAAATCTCTAAAATCTCGCATTCACCGATACAAATAGCACTCGCTGGATAGCTTTGCCCTGTAAGCGCAGGATATTCCGCGATAAAACAAGGCGCATTTAGCGTATGCAGCACCTTTTGCGCTTCGCCAAATGCTTTACTTAAACGCACCTTGCCTTTTAAAAGTAGCATTAGTTTGCTAGGCAGTTCGCCTTCAAAAAATACAATATTGCCATTTTTGTAGCGGCGAATCTTGCCTATTTCACGCAATTTGCTTATATAATCATTCATAATTTTCCCACCTTTGATTCAAAAGATTTGAAAGTCAAAATATTAACATAAGTCAATTTTTAAAGAGATTTATTGTGCTAAAATCGCGCCTAAAATTTTAATATTTTTGTAGATTGCCACGAATCGCGTTGCGATTCGCAATGACAAAAAGCAAGGAGCTAAAATGGACGCGCTATATCCGCTATTTCTAACGATTCATCTTATTTGTGCGATTATTTTTGTGGGATTTTTGTTTTGCGATATTGTGCTTTTGAGCCCTGTGCGCAAGGTGCTTGGCGATGAGTTTGCCGATAAAATGTGGCGTGTGGTTTTGGGGCGTGGCGAAAAGATTATGCCGCTTTGTGTGCTAATGCTAGTTCTCACAGGCGGGGCAATGATGACGCGCTGGATAAGCCCTAGCTTGGGCTTTTTTACCACGAATTTGCAGACTTTATTAAGCATAAAAATTCTACTTGCGCTTGTTATTGTCGCAATGGTGGTAATTTCAATCACGCTTCATAAATTAGGGCGCAAAAATCCTTTGGCAAATGCGATTCACCCTATCGCACTTATTTTAGGATTTTTTATAGTGATTTTTGCAAAACTAGCATTTTATATGTAAAGGGGGACAAAATGAAATATGATTCGATAAATATGGATGGAATTAGTGCGCTAATGGAGATTTTCTACGAAAAGATTCGCGCTGATAAAAGTGGCTTGGGCGATATTTTTAATGGGAAAATCGGCACTGATGAGGAAAGCTGGGATAAGCATAAGGCAAAAATCGCGTCATTTTGGCAGGGAATGCTACTAGGGCAGGGCGATTATAATGGGCAACCGATGAAAGCGCACATTGATTTGCCACCATTTAAACGCGAACTTTTTGGCGTGTGGCTGGGGCTATTTGAAGAGAGTCTAAATATCGTTTTTACACCACAAATCGCAAAGGAGATTTTAAATAAAGCGCGTGGAATCGCACAGAGATTTGAATATATGATTTTTGAAGCGCATTAAATGTGGCGTGTTTTGTGGCGAATCAACTTGCGCTTTTATTTCTCTACCAAAATCTGCATTTTGTCCGCACTTACCACCACATACAGCTCCTTTATGCCATTAAATTTATACCCGCCTTTTGCCTTGTAGTCCTCCAAAAAGCGCACACGATACAAATCTAACCCCGATTCATTAGGATATGGCGCGATATTTATATCGCTAAAATCGATTGTCTTGCTCTCATTTTTGGCAAACACGCGCTTTTTAAAGTCCCTAAACTGCGCGATTTTCATACCATCAAATCGCATAAAATTATTATCATAAAAGCTCAAATATGCCTCCAAGTCATTATTCACCCACGCATCGCGCCACACAAAAAGCCCTTGCAATATCACTGCAAGCGCGTCTTTTTTGACTTCTTTGACTTCGTTTGGATAAGTGATAAGAATGGTTTTTTGGTAATCGATGCTAGATTCATAGCCCAAAAGCGTTTTATTATCGATGGCAATGCAGCCACGCGTATTGTTTTCTCTATCGCCATTTAGCGGACGCCCGTGTATCCAAATCCCGCTACCTGTCTTGTTTTGCAATCTATCATAGAGATTTGGATATGCCGTTACAAACGCCAAAGGTCCATAATATTGGTCAAGATTCTTTAGTTTTTGCGTCAAATCATACGCTCCGATTGGCGTAGCCAAATCGCCCTGCACGGATTTATCTTTGGGATTTGAGCCAAAAATCGCGCTTGTTTGATTTAGCAAATTTATGGTATTTCCTTTAATCTCATAAAGGGCAAGATTCGCCTTTGATTTAGAAGCGACAAAAATAAAATTCATATTTTCAAAATAGCCAAATCGTGTGTCTTTTTTTGCAAGATAATTGCTCCAATAATTTTTGTCTAAAAAGTATTTTTCAAGTGTGGATTTTATGTTTGCAATCCCGCCTTTGCGGTATTCATCGACTAGATTGTAAATCTCATTCGCATCTAACGCGCCAAAATTGATACAAATAAAAATCCAAAAAAATACAAGTTTTTTCATCGCAGTCCTTTACGAATCGGCGTCAATTTTTTAAAAAATGCGAAATTATACTATAAAATTACAAATTTTTAAGAAAAAAATAAACCAAATTATTATAAAATCCGCGCTTTTATTTTATATCTTAAAGGACAACCGAAATGCAAGCAATATTTAAGAATGGAGGCAAGCAATACAAGGCGCAAGTGGGGGATATTCTGCTACTTGATAGACTAGACCTTGAGCCAAAATCAAGCATTGATATTACGGAAGTTTTAGCATTAGTAGAAGGCGAGAAAATCTCCGTTGGGACGCCATTTTTGCCAAATGTTAAAGTTAAGATTGAAGTTATCAATCACGGACGCGGAAAAAAAGTCATTACTTTTAAAAAGCGCAGACGCAAAGACAGCAAAACAAAGCGAGGATTTAGACGCGACTTTACACGCATAAGAGTCGTGGATATTACGAAGTAAATTTAGGAACAGTAAATGCGCGAAGAATCTTTGAGATATTTTTGTGGTTTTGCGAGATTTGCGAATGAGATGCACTTGTCGTGCGTTGCAGTAAGCAAATCGAAGCAATCTGCGAAAATAGCCAAAGAGACAAGCGCAACCCTAACAACAAAGGAGAATTAAATGGCACATAAGAAAGGACAGGGTAGCACCCAAAACAACCGCGATTCAGCGGGACGCAGACTTGGCGTAAAGAAATTTGGCTCGGAATTTGTCCGCGCAGGAAATATCATTATTCGACAGCGAGGCACGAAAATCCACGCAGGAGCAAATGTAGGGCTTGGCAAAGACCACACAATTTTTGCGCTAGTTGATGGTGTAGTTAGCTTTTCGCGCAAAGATAAAAATCGCAAAAAAGTCTCCGTTCTGCCTAAAGCGTGAGTTTTTGAATCTAGCGTCAATTTTATCGAATCTTAAATCTTTGAAATAGATTCGTAAGATTTGATTAAAACTAGCACGATTCGCTTGATATTTTCAGCTTTAGGATTCATAAATGAAAAAATCTGCATTCTTTTTGGCATTCTTTTTTGCGTTTTTATCACTAAAGGCAGAGAGTTATGATGAGATTTTCGCACGATTCGCGGAAGTCGCGCGGATAGATGAAATCTTTGATTCATTGCTAAATGAGCAGTATTTGGCGCAAAATTTAGAGCAGCAAATAGCACTTATGGGTGGCGTGGAGTTTAGCCAAAAGATGAAAGATGGGCTACTTAAGGCGGTGCGCGAAGTTTTGCAAGATGCAAAGCCCGAATACGACAAATACATTTATGAGGTTTATAAAAAGCACTATACGCAGGGCGATTTGCGTGAGTTAATCGCATTTTACAGCACAGATGTGGGCAAAAAGACTGCGAAACTGCAAGGCATACTCGCAAAAGAGGGCGCGTTAGTAGCTGAGCAAATCTTTGCTAAATATCAGCCACTGCTTATGGAAAAACTGCAAAAATTACTTGAATCTAAATAGATTTGCCCTAAAAATATAATCGAATCGGCGAATCAGCAAATTTAGCAAATCTAAAAGGCAAAAGGATTATAAAAATGTTCGTTGATTCCGTAGATATTTTTATCAGCTCTGGCAATGGAGGCGCGGGGGCGATTAGCTTTCGGCGTGAAAAATTTGTCATTCAGGGCGGACCAGATGGTGGAGATGGCGGAAAAGGTGGCGATGTCCTCTTTGAAGTGGATAATAACTCCGATACGCTGTCAAAATTTCGTGGCAAAAAGCACTATAAAGCCCAAAATGGTGCACAAGGTAGCTCACGCAACTGCAAGGGCAAAAATGGCGCGAATCTCATCATAAAAGTTCCGCTAGGCACGCAGATTCGCGACTTTGAGAGCGATTTGCTAATCGCGGATTTAAAATCGCAAGATTCGCGCGTGAAAATTTTAGAGGGTGGCAAGGGCGGTTTAGGCAACGCTCACTTTAAAAACGCCACGAATCAAACGCCTACCTACGCGCAAAGCGGGATAAAAGGACAGATGCTTCATATCAAATTAGAGCTAAAACTAATCGCCGATGTGGGGCTTGTAGGCTTCCCAAATGTCGGCAAATCCACGCTAATCTCTACGCTCTCAAACGCAAAGCCCGAAATCGCAGACTATGAATTTACCACGCTAATCCCAAATTTGGGCGTTGTGGAAGTGGGCGAACTACATTCATTTGTAATGGCGGACATTCCGGGCATAATAGAGGGCGCAAGTATCGGGCGGGGACTTGGATTGCAATTTTTAAAGCATATCGAGCGGACGAATTTTTTGCTTTTTGTGTTGGACTCCACGCGCCAAAATAGCGTAGTGGCGCAGTTTGAGAGTTTGCGAGGTGAGCTATCAAAGTTTTCAAGAGAACTTTTTGGCAAAGATTTTGGCATTGTCATTTCAAAAAGCGACATTGCAGAGCAAATCAATGCGAATTTTTTACGCGACATAGCAGATTTGGAGGCGCATTTGAATGCTTTACAAAACCCACAAAAATTTATTTTGCAAATTTCAAGCATTCAAAAAATGGGACTAAAAGAGCTAACTTTCGCACTATTTGAGGCGATAAAGGCGTGATTTTGGCGGAATCGTCATTGCGATGCAGTTTAAGCAAATGCGAAAACAACGAAGCAAAACAAGGCATAGCCGAAGTTTTTTTAGTAATCCAATTTAGCGATTTGCGAATCAAAAGCGAAACTCTTACTTTTGGCAAATCTAATGCAAATGTTTATCGATTCGCTTTTGGGATATTGATTTTCTTTTGCCTTTTAGATTCGCGCCTTTTGGATTACTAAAGAAACTTCGTTTTGCCACGATAATGCTTACGCAAAATCTCGCAATGACGGCGCAGGTTTGTAATTGTGCTAATCTCACAAATCAATATTTGCAAAATAGCCTACATTTCGCTATTTTGATTATTTAGCATTTTCCCCCACATTAGTTTATATTTGCGCTGAATTGCTTCTAACTCTTGCCGTTTTATTTCAATCTCTTGGCGCAGTGAATCTATCATTTTTTTATCATCTGCTTCTTTTTCTTTTGCATTCAAAAGCGTATCTTTTAAAAACTGATTTTCGCCCTTGATTGTGGCAATCGTCTCATCTTTTGCTTCCACCACCTTTTCGTGCAAACTCAAAATCGTCCCTATGCTTTGCTCAAAAAAGTCGCCATCTACGCCACTTTTTGCCACCAAATCATTTTGTGTGCTTTTTACAAGTGCATTTGTCCCGCTCACACTATCGACATATAGGATATTTTCGATATATTTTGCGTTAATCTGCCCCTTGTTGATTAGCTCTTTGATTTGCTCTATTTTTAGCCCTGTGATTGTTAAAAACTCATCGATTTTTAGCCAATTTTCTTTTGTATTTGCGCTCATTTTTTCAAATCCTAACTTCGATTTCTGCCGAATCTAACTCGACTTTTTTTGCTTTCATTACCCTATCTTGAATGAGTTTCCCTGCTAACTCTTCGTTTTTGAGTGCCAAAATCTGCATTGCCATATATGCCGCATTGATTGCACCAGTCTTGCCTATCGCCATTGTTGCCACAGGCATTGCAGATGGCATTTGTGCAGTTGATAGTAGCGAATCAAGCCCACCAAGAGTGCTTGAGTCAAGTGGCACACCAATCACAGGGCGCGAAGTCTCCGCAGCCACCGCACCTGCCAAATGCGCCGCCATTCCAGCAGCTGCGATAAACACACACGCACCGCGCTTTTGCGCATCGCGCACATACTCACGCGTCCGCTCACTGCTTCTATGCGCAGAGCTAATGATGATTTCATAAACGCAGTCAAATTTTTTTAACACATTCGCACACTCGCTCATCACTTCATAATCGCTCTTGCTTCCCATAATTATGCTGATAAAATCCATATTCGCGCTCCCAAAATTAAACTTTTTGAAATGGTAGCAAATTTCAATCCCTTTGCCAAAAACTCTCATAAAGGCGCGAATCCGCGCTGATTTGCGTTGCAAAATCCACGCCATTAGATTCAAGCAATGTCTGCACTAAAAGCGGATTGTGCCCTAAACCAAAGGATTTTGTGCAAATTCCTAGTGAATCTAAAATCAAAGGCGCGAAATCAAAATGCGATAGATTGCGGGATTTTGTCAAATCGTCATTGCGAGATTTTGCGCAACGCGTGGAATCGTGGCAATCCATTTTTTGATTCGCGGATTTTGTGCGCAAATCACAAAAGCGCGGATTTATAAAGGCATTGTAGATTTTGCGCGATTCGCGGGGCAGGGGCAGATTTGTATTCATCAAATGGTCGCCCACAATCAAAATCGTGGTATTTTCATAAAAATCCTGTGTGCGAATCCACGCAATAAATTCGCCAATTAGCAAATCTACGCAATTTATGGCATTTTGGTAGTTTGATTCTATCGCACCGCAAGTGGATTCGATGAAAAAGTCAGGCGAATGAGTGTTGTTTGTGAGTAAATATAATGCAAAATTGTCCGCCGAATCTGCTAAATTTTTCAACTCATCTCTTGCAAATTCAAATAGTTTGCTATCAGAAAAGCCCCAGCTGTGCGCATAATCGCTAGGCAATGCACCTATATTTTTGTAATATTTTACATCTTTGCTTGTGATATTATGAGATTTTAAAAACGCGCCCTTTGCGGCAAAATCATCATTACTGCCCATAATCATCACTTGATTATAGCCCATTTTTGCAAGCGAATCGCTCACGCACTCCGCATTTGGCAGAAACGACTTTGCGATGATTGAAGGCGAATTTAGCGGGATTCCGCACATATAGCCAACAATCCCAGCGATAGTCCAAGAAGTCGCGCCCACTTGATTATGTCCGCCAAAGCCCTGCGTGGTTGAAAAATTAACGCTTTGATTTGCAAGTGCGCGTAGATTTGGGATAATAAAATTTGACTCCAAAGATTCGACAAAGATTACAATAAGATTGCGTTTTTGCGTGGAGCGTGGCAAATCAGAGCTTTCAACCCTATAATTTTCCTCATAAAAATTGCTATAATCCTTTGGCGCAAAGTATTTTCGCAAATAAAAATGCGAATCCAAAATCCACGCATTTAGCGCAATCAAAGCCACAAAAATCGCGCTTTGTGCGTAGAGATTCATCATCGCACAAAGTTTTTTTAAAAGCCAAAATAGCACAAAAATCGTAAATGCGATTCCGCCAAGCCACAAAATCGCCTTTAACGCAAAAATCACTCCAAAAGGCTCATTATACCAAAACGACTGAAAATACCCACCCTTGATGAAAGTCAGCATTATTTCATAAAGCGAAACGCTTTGCTGCCACGCCACAAGCATTGAAGCCTTTATGATTTTTTGCGCATTTAGCAAAAACGCACCGACAATTAAGCCCAAAATTAGCGCAATTTTAGGGCGAATCGCAAACAATATAGCCACAAAAATCGCAGGGATTAAAGCGTGAGTGGCGTAGCTAAATACAAAGTCGCTATTTACGCCCACAAGGGGAAATCGCAAGTGAAACATAACCACATCAATGGTAATGTCGGCGTAATAATTATTGATAATCCAAATATAGCTAAAAATTGACAGTGCGCTTAAAAATGCGATAAAAATAGCACAGATTCGCAAAGTGGCGCGAATCTTTTGGTGTGAATCTAGGAAATGACGCAATGGCGCGTCAATATCCACTTTGTCATTGCGAAAAAATCCGTTAGGATTTTTGTGGCAATCTATATTTTGTAGATTTGCAAGTGTGGGCGAGTTGCTGTCGCAACGCGCACTTCGGCTTTTGCAAAGCCCCGCAATGACGCTAGATAGTAAGTTTTTAAACTTCATTTGCTACAAATCGGGCAGGATTCATTTCTCTTCACTTCCACTTCCCTAAAAATCATCTTTTTTAAATCCACACTTAAAAGGCGATTGTAAAGCATTTCGCCCGTGTTTAAGAAAAATTTTATCGCTTCACTTGCTTGAATGCAGCCCAAAACGCCCGGCACTGCGCCAAAAAGCCCTGCCTTAAAGAAGCTATTTAGCTCTTTTGGCGGTGGGGCTTCAAACGCACACGCCAAACACGCGCTTTTGCGGGGTAAAATACTCATCGCATTGCCACAAAATTTATAAATCCCCGCGTGTGAAAAGGGCTTATTTTCGCGCACACAAGCGGAGTTAATAAGGAATTTTGCTTCAAAATTATCCGTAGCATCAATCACAAAATCATAATTTTTAATCAAATCACAAATATTATTCTCGCTAATTTTCTCATAATGCAGGGTAAATTCCGTCCTGTCATTGATTTTGGAGAGCTTATCAAGGGCAGATTCTACTTTGAATCGCTCCAAATCACCCATATTATGTAAAATCTGGCGTTGCAGATTGCTTAAATCCACCTTATCAAAATCCACAATGCCGATTTTGCCAATCCCCGCAGCCGTGAGATATAGCGCATTTGGAGAGCCAAGCCCACCCGCGCCGATGATTAGCACACTAGCATTAAATAGCTTCTCTTGCCCTGCTTCGCCCACTTCATCAAGCATTAAATGCCGAATATAGCGGAATTTCTCGCTCTCATTTAACATATTAGCCCCCGCAAATAAAATGGTAGATTTTTTTGCTCATCTTTTATAGTCGTGCTTTGCCCGTGTCCGGGGTAAAGTCGCGCATCGTAATCTAATGCGCCAAATCGTTGCAAGGATTCGCCCATATCTTTGGGGCTAGAGTAGGGAAAGTCGCTTCGCCCAATGGTGCGATAAAAGATAAAATCCCCACTGAAAATGTAGAGATTTTCGTCATTCTTAGTCGCAGACGAAAAATCCACTGAATCTGCGCTTTTATTTTTGGATTGCTTAGGCGATAAATCGCCTCGTAATGACGAATCGCTACCGCTAATTTTTATCATTGAACAGCCCGGCGTATGCCCCGCAAAGTGCATAAACTCCACCGCAATATCGCCAAATTTAAGAATTTGATTCGGTTCTACTTCAATATCAGGCGCACAAGGTTTTAGCCCTAAATCAAAGCAATCACTTTTTAGCATAAACGCATCGCCTTTGGGGCAGAAAATAGGGATTTGCAGTCGCTCTTTTAACTCCGCATTGCACCAAATGTGGTCAAAATGCCCGTGCGTGTTTAGTATGCAAAGCGGATTTGTCGCATTATCCACCACCCACTGCGCAGAATCCACCCCCGCATCGATGATAAAATCGCCCATTGCCGTTTTTAAAATATAGCAGTTTGTCTCATAGATTCCAAACGCCTTGCTTAATAACTCCACGATTGCCCTTAAAATTTGGATTAAAAAACGCAATTTTAAAGTATTTTTGATAAAATCGCAAATTTTAATTTTAGCAGATTTTAGGGGTAGATTTTGGCAAAAAAATTGATTCAAGATTTTAGCAAAAAATACAGCGACACGCATCGATTCCACGATTTTAGCGAAGATTTCCGTGAGCCATTTGCGCGCGATAAGGATAAAATCATTCATTGCAGTTCATTTCGCCGATTAGAGTATAAAACGCAGGTTTTTTTAAATGCGCAGTTAGATTCGCTAGAGGGCGATTATTTCCGCACACGACTTACGCATAGCATTGAGGTTAGCCAAATCGCACGGACGATTGCAAGATATTGCGATTTAGATGAAAATTTAGCAGAAGCCATTGCGTTATCGCACGATTTAGGGCACTCGCCTTTTGGGCATTGTGGGGGCGATGAGTTAGATTCGCTTCTTAAAGCAAGTGGGCATAAAAACGGCTTTGAGCATAATTTCCAAAGTTTTCGCGTGGTTACAAAATTAGAAAAACGCTATAAAGATTATGATGGGTTAAATCTTACATTTGCCACGCTAGAAGGCATTTTAAAACATTCTGCGCCATATAAAAAGCCCTTTTTTAGTGCGAATCTAAATGCTGAATTTAGCATTGATTTGCCCCCGCGAATCGAAGCAATTATCGTTGATTTTAGTGATGAAATCGCCTATATTAGCCACGATATTGATGATGGCGTGAAACTTGGACTAATAAATTTTGACATCATAGAATCTAACGCAATCGCCAAAGAAATCATCGCAAATATCGAATCTCGCGGCATAAGTCGAAAGGACAAGATTTTTAAATATCGCTTTACTTCCGCGCTAATTTGCTACCTAATTGAAGAGCTAATCCGCAATTTTAAAGCAAGTGGCGCGATAAAATATAATGAATCTATCGCAAATAATCTCTCCAAACTAAAACAGATTCTTTTTAAAAATCTCTATCGCCACGAAACCGTCGTGCGAAAAATGGCATTTGGCAAAAATATCGTGCGGAATCTTTTTAATGATTTTATGAATGATAGGAATTTACTGCCTTGCGATTTGCGCGAGAAAATTACGCAGGGCGCGAAACCACACCGCATTGTAAGCGACTATATCGCCTCTATGACGGATAGATTCGCTATCAAACTTTACAAGGAGCTTCACATTGGATAAGTTTAATGATTTGGAATCGTTTTCAAAGCAATATTTGCTAGATACTTATGCGCGGGATTACACGCATTTTGTGCGCGGGGAGGGCGCGAAACTCTACACGGATAAGGGCGAAGAATATATCGACTTTACCGCAGGAATCGGCGTAAATGCGCTTGGACATAATCACCCTGCGTTAGTCGAATCAATCGCAAATCAGGCGCAAAAAGTGCTTCATTTATCAAATCTTTTTTATATTGATTCGCAGTCGCACTTGGCAAAAAAAATGGTGGAGTTGGCAGGGCAAGATATGAAAGCGTTTTTTTGCAACTCAGGGTTAGAGGCAAATGAATGTGCCATAAAAATAGCACGAATCTATGGAGAACGATTTAAGATAAATTCAAATGATTCGTCATTGCGAGGCGCACGAAGTGATAGCGAGTGCAACGAAGCAATCCAAAAAGATTTGCACGATTCTAGCGGCGAATCTAGCATTTTTGACGCCTACAAAAACCATCGCTACAAAATTATCACGCTTAAAAATAGCTTTCACGGGCGCAGTATCGCCACGCTTCGCGCTTGTGGGCAGGACAAAATGCACACGCATTTTTCGCCTTTCCCCAAAGGTTTTCTTTATGCAAAAGATATTAGCGAGATGATTGAAATGGCTAGGGCGGATAATGCGGTGGCTGCGGTGTTTATAGAGCTTATTCAAGGCGAGGGAGGAATCTATGCTTTGCCAAAAGGGCAAGTGCAGGAACTAGCGCGATTTTGCGATGAGCGCGATATTTTGCTAATGATTGATGAGGTGCAAAGTGGCGTTTTTCGCAGTGGCAAATTTTTAGCGGCAAATCACTACGACATTAAGCCAAATGTCGTAACTTTGGCAAAGGGATTGGCGGGTGGAGTGCCTATCGGCGCGGTTTTATGCGATAAAGGCGATATTTTTGCCCCATCACAGCACGGAAGCACCTTTGGAGGTAATCCGCTATCTACGACTGCGGGACTTACCACGCTAGAAGTGCTAGAATCTTACCAAAAAAGCGGTGCGCTAGATAAGCATATCACACTTTTTGTTTCGCAACTACAAGACATCAAAAGCGCATTTAGTAGCGTGGTGCAGGGCATTAGTGGCATAGGCTTTATGCGTGGGCTAAAAATCAAAGATGATGAGACGATGAGTGCAATCATCGCAAAAGCAAAGGAAAAGCGACTTTTGGTGCTTCGCTCAGGTAATGCTACTTTGCGCTTTTTGCCCCCGCTTTTAATCACAAAGGACGAGATAGAGGAAGGATTCGCAAGGTTGCGCGAAGCAATGCGTGAGATTTAGGGATTTAGTGGGATTTGTTAGATTTGCGATTTAGCGAGTATTTTGGTGCGTGGATTCGCGCATATTACGCGAATATTCCGCTTGGGCGCGACTTTTACACGGCGGTAAATGCAAGTCGCTTTTTTGGTGGCGCAATCGCCAAATATATTTTGGATTTGCTTGAAACGCACGAGATTGATTTGCCACTCAATATCATTGATTTGGGTGCAAATAGCGCGAATCTTTTGAGTGATATTCGCGCATTTTTAGAGGTGCTTGGGCTTGGAGTGGTAGAAAATTGTAAATTTATCGCAGTGGAGGCAAATGCCCCATCATTGCGAGATTTGCAACGCGATTCGAAGCAAACCGCCCCCGCCCCGTCATTGCGAGGCGATTTATCGCCGAAGCAATCCATATTTTTTTACAAGAATCTTACCGAGTTAAAAAACGCAAATATTTTACAAAATCACCATTGCATTTTTATCGCAAATGAATTTTTTGACGCGCTCCCTTGTGAGATAATCGATAATGACAAAATGGCATTTATGCAAAATCATCGCCTTATTTTTAAAGCGCACGATGATAAAAAAATACAAGAAATTTGTAAAAATTTTAAGATTCACAAAGGCGAAATTCCGCTAATTTATGATGAGATTTGCGATGAGATTGCGAATGTGAAATTTATTTTTATCGCCTTTGATTATGGCGATGAAAACCAGCGCAATGAGCTAACTACGCGCTTTTTTTATCACCACAAAGTGCAAAATCTAAATGATTTTTTTGCAGATTTAGCACAAGATTTAAGCGCAAATAGCACGAATTGGACGCAAGATTCACTAAATCATAGTGCAAATCTAGCAAATCTTTTTGGCAAATGCGATATTACTTATAGCGTCCCGTTTTTCCTGTTAGATAGGGCATTTGAGCGAATCGGAGCAACAAAGATTTTATCCAAACGGCAGGATTTGGCTTTGATTGAAGATTTCAAAATTTTAGATTTATTGCAGGATTTTTTTGATTCTCAAATCGCACCAAATCGCACATATTTGCACGAATCAAACAAAATCAAAACCTTACTCTACAATTTAAGCCCCAAATTCCACACACGAATCTATAAAAATTTTTAGGATTGCACTTAATGGGCATATCATCGATAAAGCACTTTGCCACAATGTCAATATAAAATATTTTATCTAAAATTTCTGCAATACTTTACGAATCGCACTTATGACGAAATCGGCGTCATTTGCGCTCATTTTTTGGTGGCAGGGAATAGAAATTTCGGCGTTGTAAAAATCATCGGCAGTTTTGATGGGTGCGTGGTTTTTGTAGGGCGCGAATTGATAAATGGGCTTGTAATGCACCTGAACGCCAAGCCCAGCCTCCAAAAGTGCGCTAAATATGGCTTTTTTGTGTGGCACAAGCGTGGAATCAAGCAAAATAGGATATAAATGATAGGTTGAGTAAATATGCGCGGGGATTTTTATGGTGCGAAATTTGGATTCATCTTTAAAAGCGTCATCATAGATTTTTGCGATTTGGTGGCGCGTGGCAAGGAATGATTCAATCTTTTTAAGTTGCGAAATGCCTAAACTTGCAGCGACATCGCTTAATCGAAAATTATGCCCGATAAAATTCGCAAGATTTGCGCTAGTTTCACGCAAATCTTGCGAATCTGATTTTTTATAGATTGCTTCGGCGTTTGCAACGCCTTGCAATGACGAAGTGATGGGCAAATCGCCCGAATCTAAACGCGCAAAATCGCTTATTATCTCGCTCTCCCAAAGCTCCGTTTTTACAATGCAGTGAGAGCGCAACAGCTTGGCAGTGTTATAAAAAAGCTCGCTATTTGTGGTAATCGCGCCACCTTCAATCGTGGTAATGGGCTTCACCGCGTGAAAACTAAAAATTGTCATATCCGCAAACGCACCGATTTTGCGCCTATTATACGCGCCACCAAAAGAGTGCGAACTATCACTAATAAAATATAAATTATTTTCCTTGCAAATTTTTGCGATATTCTCCACTTCTACGCTATTTCCAGCGTAATCTACGCTAACTATTGCTCTTACATTTGGCGAAATTTGCAAGTTATTTTCATCAATATTACCCATCTTATTGATAGCGCAAAACTTCGGCATAATGCCATTTTCCACCATCATATTTGCCGTAGCGCAGAATGTAAGGGGCGTGGTTAGAAATTCAACTTGCGAATCGCCCTTAATTGTGCCACGATTCGCCAAATCACATTTCACAATCTTATATGCCACATTTAGCGCGGAGGTGGCGGAGTTAAAGCACACGGCGTATTTCGCACCAACAAAATCCGCGATTTTATGCTCAAACTCATCGACCTTTGCGCCCTGCGTGATAAAATCGCTTTTTAATGTGCTGACAACGGCATTTATGTCATCATCATCGATACATTGAGTGCTATATGGAATCATCGCGCCACTCATTTAGATTTGCCTAATCCACGCGATAGATTTGCACCCAAATTTGCACTTACATAAGCAGCGCGTCAATTTTAGAAATTAGCCCTGTGGTATTATGCGCTTTGGCAAAAAGCATTGCGTTGCTTGTGAGATAATCGCTAATATTGTCCGTATCATAGAGTGCCGAATCTTGCGCAAGATTTGCGCTTTGCAGATTTTTATTTTGCAGATTTTGCAGTGAGTTTGCGATAAAATCCACTTCATTTTTCAACGCCTTTTTGAAAATATACAAATCACGCTCATCGTTTGGCATAATGCTTAAAATGCGATTTGCATCAAAAAGCACTCCGCCCCCATCATCACGCAAAATCATCGAATCACTAAAAATGCTATTGCCTAAAAACTGCGCGTTATTTAACTCTCTAAATACGCCATCAAGCGTGATATGGCTATTACTTAAGATATTTTGCAGTGTTTTTTTGGCGATTTGTAGAATGCCAATGTTATTATTTAGCTCTTTGCGGGGGATTGATGAATAGCCGTTATCTTGCCATTCTCGCGATATTTCACGCATTTTAGTCGTGCTTTTTTGCGAATCGTGCAAAATTTGCTCCAACGAATCCAAATTATTGCGCTTTAATTGCGATTGAAGCGCAACACCATCGCGCTCTATTTTCATAAGACACCGCCTTAAATTGTGATATTTAAGGCAAATCAAAGCATTTTTTGTTCCAAATATTTTGTATGGATTAGCGACTTTTTGAAGTCCTCATTATCCATCATTTTTATGTGAAATGGAATGGTAGTTTTTATGCCACCGATTTTAAACTCTTTTAAGGTGCGCTTCATTCGCACGATTGCCTTTTCACGCGACTCTGCCCAAACGATTAGTTTGCCAATCATCGAATCATAAAACATAGGCACGGTGTAGCCATTATAAGCGTGTGTATCAAGCCTTACATTGCCACCACCGGGCGCAATCCACTCGGTGATTTTCCCGGGGCAGGGGTAGAATTTCTCGGGGTCTTCGGCAGTGATTCGGCATTCGATTGAATGTCCTTTTAGCTTAATGTCGCTTTGTTTAGGGAGTGATTTGCCCTCCGCGACATTTATCATTAGCTCGATTAAATCAAGGCTACTTACCATTTCGCTAACCGTGTGCTCAACTTGCAATCGCGTATTCATCTCCATAAAATAAAAGTCTTTTTTATTGTTATCAAGCAAAAATTCAAAAGTCCCTGCGCCCTCGTATTTGATATATTTGGCGGCGCGGACGGCAGTTTCAAGCAGATTCGCACGGACTTCATCGCTTAACACAACTGCAGGAGATTCTTCGATGAGTTTTTGCTGTCTTCGTTGCGCAGAGCAGTCTCTCTCGCCGATATGAATCACATTGCCCTTTTTGTCCGCTAAAACCTGCACTTCGATATGCTTGGGATTTTTGATAAATTTTTCCATATAAATTGAGCCATCGCCAAACGCGCTCACCGCTTCGGATTCGGCGGCTAAAATGGCGTTTTTCAACGCCTCTTCGCTCTCAACGATTCGCATTCCGCGTCCGCCACCACCTGCGGCAGCTTTGATTATGACAGGATAGCCGATTTTTTTGGCAATTTTTTGAGCGTCTTTATAATCCTTAATCGCGCCGTTACTGCCCTCAATGACAGGGATTCCCGCCTCTCTCATCACATCTTTTGCCTTGCTTTTATCGCTCATTAGTGCCATCACCGCTTGGCTAGGACCAATAAAGGTAATGCCGTGATTTTCGCAAATCTCTACAAAGTTTTGATTTTCGCTTAAAAAGCCGTATCCGGGGAAAATCGCATCGATTTTAAAAAGCTCTACCACCGTCATAATCGCTGGGATATTTAGGTAGCTCTCACTTGATTTTGCCCCGCCTATGCAGACTTTCACATCGGCGACATCTAAATAATGCACATCTTTATCCGCCACAGAATAAATCACAACCGCTTCTTTGCCCATATCTTGAATCGTCCGAATCGCCCGAAGTGCGATTTCACCACGATTGGCAACTAGGATTCGTTTTAACTCTTTCATCATCTCTGCCTAAAATCACAATTTTTCAACTACAAATAAAACCGCGTCAAATTCCACACTCTGCGCGTCATTTGGGACAATCTCCACGATTTTGCAGTCAAAATCGGCTTCGATTTCATTCATAATTTTCATCGCTTCGATGATTGCAATCGTCTGCCCTTTTTTGACTTTATCGCCGACATTCACATAGGGCGCAGAATCAGGCGATGGCGCACGATAAAAAGTCCCCACCATAGGCGAAGTAATTTGCTCGGTATTTGCGCTACTTGCGACTTTTTGCGGTTGATTTGCGCTTGGATTTGGAGCAGATTCGGCAGTGGGCGCAGGATTTGGAGCGGATTCGACACTTTGAATCGCTTGTAGATTTGCAGGATTCGCAGGAATCGCCACTTTTTGGGCTTTTGCCGCTGTTTTTTCTAGCGAAATCTCAAAGCCTTCGTTTGTAAGCTTTAACTTTACAGATTCGGAAGCGTCAAACATTTCTAAAAGTTTCTTAATTTCTGTGATATTCATAAAATCCCCTTTCATTAAAAAATTTTGTATAATAACACAAATTTTTTAAAAGGTTATTAAAATGGGATTAAAATCTGATAAATGGATTGAAGAAATGTCGCTAAAACACGGAATGATAAGCCCTTTTGAATCTACAAGTCTGCGTAAGGGCGTGATTTCTTACGGCGTAAGTAGCTATGGATATGATATTCGCGTGGCTGATGAGTATAAAATCTTTACGAATGTAAATTCGACTATTGTAGACCCAAAAAACTTTGATTCGTGCAATGTGGTAGAACATAAGGGCGATATTTGTATCGTGCCACCAAATTCTTTTGCATTAGCGCGGACGATTGAATACTTTAAGATTCCGCGCGATGTGCTTGCGATTTGTCTAGGCAAAAGCACTTATGCGAGGTGCGGGATTATCGTAAATGTAACGCCATTTGAGCCAGAATTTGAGGGCTATATCACCATTGAAATTAGCAATACCACGCCACTTCCTGCTAAAATCTACTCTAATGAGGGCATAGCGCAAGTGCTTTTTATCAGCGGTGATGATGAATGCGCCATTAGCTATAAAGATAAAAACGGCAAATACCAAAAGCAAACAGGAATCACTCTGCCAAAGGTGCTATGAGGGGAATTTGGTTGGGATATGTGGAGATTTTCACATTATCTCAAAACACACGAATCTAAAAGGCAAATTCACGCAATGATAGATAAGCGAATCAATAAATTAGATTCGCTCTTGCAATATTGCGATTCAAATCACTTAACGCCGTTTGCTTTGGATTTTTCGCTCACTTTGTTTGCTCGGAATGACGAATCCATTGTAAATGACAAATCATTATTTGATTTATTTGCTTATAATGACACATTCTTTTATAAAAGCAATTCTCTACTTCTAGCAGATATTAAAGAGCAAAGACAAAGGCGAATGCGAAATTCCACACAAAATCTAAATACAAGAAGCACAAATCAATCAAACAATAAT